>NZ_JBFDTP010000002.1:2175000-2900000 GCF_040719375.1 Clostridium sp. AN503
CAGGCCCTGGATGCCGAACTGGCTTCTGAGGAATACCAGATGGAGCTGGAGCTTACGGAAGGGAGGTGCGGGGATATGATCCTGGCAGCTGCACCTCCCTGTCTCCTGCGCAAAGCCTGTCCTGACCCTGATCTGGACGGTTCCGCCGACACCGTCTGGGAGCTCATCCATATGGCTGACGACGGCAGCGCGGTCCTTCTCGGCTCCTGCCGGACCTTTATGGTATCTGATGCCTGCGTCTGCCTCCATCATGTGGAGATCCTGCCCCAGTACAGAGGGCAGGGCTTTGGATATGCACTGATCCGCTGCCTGCTTCCCCTGCTCTGTAAAGAAGGGTTCCGCCGCGTGATCCTCCAGGTCTCCGGCAGCAACAAAGCGGCGCTTGCCCTCTACAAAAAGACAGGGTTCCGCATCACCGAAACCCTGTCCTTATATCTCTATTAAACCGCCCGGCGCCTGGTCCGGGCGCTGCCGAAGGATCGCCGTGCTTACAGCGCCAGCACCTTCTCTGCCGCTTCGTCCATCCAGCTCTCATCCAGATACTCGATGCTGCCGTTGTCAACATGCTCTGCGATCTTCGGATCGATCGGAAGCTTCGCCAGCACCGGAAGATCGAACTCTTTCGCGATCTCATCGATATGGCTTTCTCCAAATACTGCTATCTTCCTGCCGCAGTCCGGGCACTCCAGGTAGCTCATATTCTCCACCAGGCCAATGATCGGGATGTTCATCTTCTTCGCCATGTTGACCGCCTTCGCCACGATCATGGAAACCAGCTCCTGCGGGGAGGTCACAATGATGATCCCGTTGACCGGAAGGGACTGGAATACGGTCAGCGGAACGTCGCCGGTTCCCGGAGGCATGTCCACAAACATATAATCCACGTCATTCCACAATGCTTCCTGCCAGAACTGCTTGACTGCGCCTGCAATGACAGGGCCTCTCCAGATCACCGGGTCTGTGTCCCGGTCCAAAAGCAGGTTGGCTGACATGATCTCAATCCCGGTCGCCGTAGTGGCCGGTACCATAAGCCCGTCGGGAGTCATGCTGACGCCGTCCGTGCCCAGGCCAAACGCCTTCGGGATCGACGGCCCCGTGATATCGGCGTCCAGGATCGCCGTATGTTTTCCTTTACTGTTCATCTTGACTGCCATAAGTGCAGTCACCAGGGACTTGCCTACGCCGCCCTTGCCGCTGACAACGCCTATGACCTTTTTAACATTGCTCTGCGGGTTTAACGGCTCTAAAAAGCTGGTCTGCTCCTGAGTACGGCTGCTGCAGCTTTCACCGCAGGAGCTGCAATTATGTGTACAACTTTCGCTCATTTGAAATACCTCCAATTCTTTCGCTGCCCCAAAGATTCTGCCGGACAGCCCTAAGAAAAAGGATACCACAGTTTCAAAAAAAGATAAAGCCCAAAAGTCAAACAATTGTTTCTGAAAATTTAAGGAATTGCGCCTTGTCTGGACATGAAAATCTGTTATAATGATATTAGAATATTGTAAGAGGTGTACCAATGAATATAAACATAAATCCCAACAGTGAATTAGTACAGTCTGCAGTCAACGTACCAAATTTGGTACCTGTTCCAGAAGCCTTAGTCAGCCAGGCACGGGAATTCCAGACCGCCATGATGATGTATACCTGCGCGATCCGCGAGGTGAAGACCAAGCTGGAGGTGTTAAACGACGAGCTTTCCGTCCGGAACCAGCGAAACCCCATTGAGATGATCAAGTCCCGGGTGAAAAAACCGATCAGCATTGTGGAGAAGTTGACCCGCCGCGGTCTTCCGGTATCCCTTGAATCCATGGTGGATAATCTGGACGATGTGGCCGGTATCCGGGTCATCTGCTCTTTTGTGGATGATATCTATGCGGTCGCCAATATGCTGGTCAGTCAGGACGACATCACCGTGGTCGCTATCAAGGATTATATCAAACACCCCAAGCCAAACGGCTACCGAAGCTATCATCTGATCATTGAGGTTCCGGTCTTTTTTTCTGAAGAGAAAAAGAACATGCGGGTGGAGGTCCAGATCCGCACCATCGCCATGGACTTCTGGGCCAGTCTGGATCATCAGCTCAAGTACAAAAAAGACATGGGCGACGCCGCCGATCTCATCAGCGAAGAGCTGCGCCAGTGCGCAGAGGTGATCGCAGAGACGGACCAGCGGATGTTACAGATCCGCAAGAATATTGAATCTCAGGGCGGCACCGTTGCAAAGTAAACTGCTCCCGGGAAGCCGTTTGTAAACCTGATACAGATCAAACAAACGCCGATTGCACAAAGGCCAGAACCGCGATCCATGGTTCTGGCCTTTCTATGTACAAAAACCCTTCTTCTAAGACAACGCTGTCAGGAACCGGAGCCGGAACCATCCGTCTTCCGCTTCATAATCAAGCACTGCTCCGCTTTTCTCCGCATAGGCGGTAATACTCTGTGTCCCGTAGCCATGTCCCTCCTGCTGCGCAACCGGATATCCACGTTCGTCAAAGTGTACCTCACCGCAGTAGGTATTGCCGATCTCAAGAAAAGCTGCTGCCCTTTCACTCCTCCAGTGATCTTTATCTCACGCACGGAACCGGGATCCATAGCGCAGCAGGCGTGATACGCATTTTCCACGGCATTGGACAGCAGGACAGCCAATTCTGAAATATCTCCCAGTTCTGCCGGCAGATGCAGCCCTGCTTTAAATGCAATCCCCTCCGTTTCTGCACAGTCCGCATAATACGAAAGAACAGCGTCAATAAGGCTGTGACCGGTATACTGACACAGCATATGGCCAGTCCCCGGGTTCTGAATATATTTTGACGCGGAAGCGAGCGCTTCTCTCATCCCGTCCAAGTCTCCATTTTCCAGACATACGGTCTGTATGTGGACATAGTGGCGCAGGTCATGCCGGATGATATGGAGCTGGTCGCTCATGGTCTTCATGGTCTCTGCATGCTTTTTAAGGGACGAGAGATGCACCTGCATCACTGCTGCCTCTGACTGCATCTGATACTGCCGGTGCAGGCTGCGCAGCGTAAAATAGAAAAACACATAAACACTGACCGCGTAAAAACACAGGGCAAGCACCACCGGACGGAACGCAGTATTTTCATACACCGGCCCCTGCATCTGTACCACGTAAAAAAAGGTCACGCACATCACCAGCGGCACAATCATCATCCACAGCCATTTTTCACGCTGTACTCCCCGCTGGACCTCCAGCAGCGGCCGACGGAAAAAGAACAGCAGAAAAAAGGCAATCACAAGGAAGGACGCCACCTTCACCAGAACATGGGCAAGCCCTGCCTCCGGGACGATCGTGCCGCAGACCGCATCGCTGATCAGCGCAAAGATCCAGGCGGTGGTACCTGTAGACAGCAGATGGATCACCGGTTTTTTTGAAATAAAAATATTGACCACGATAATGGAAAGCGTTTCAAAGACAGCAAAGTAAAGCTTTGTGGTCTTATTGACGCCGCAGACTGCAAACCAGGCAAGACCCACTGCCGTCAAAAATATGATAAAAACAGATATCAGGGTCCGCATGGTCCTGGCCGGAAACCGCCACTCAAAGGTAAGGATCGCCACAAAAAGAAAGCAGAGGGGGATCGTGATGACAGAGCTGACAGCGCTGTAAAAGTCAACTGTGAACATGGCAGGATCCTCCCTTTGCTTTCTTGTGATTTATCCTATTGTTATTTTATATCTGTTTTTGTAACCGGCGCCCTTCTTATCTCCACCGGAGTCCTTAACACACGGAAGATCCCCGAAGCCTCCAGCGTCTTTCCGATCGTATAGAACAAAAGGGAGTTCACCGGCCACATGATCAGGTTTTTAAATATCCGCATGGGCAGAAGGGCCGTGAAGGCTTTTCCGTACAGGACGCTCAAACATGCTGTGGTGAGCAGCATATTGCAGACCATGGACACCGTAAGCTCTGCCGCCAGCACCCGCACAAGACTGATGGGCCTCTTATAGAAAAAGCTCCCATAGATCACGCCTGCCAGAACCGGCACCAGGGTCAGTCCTGGAAAATATGGGCCGGTGGGCTTGATCAAATACTTTAAGATATCCAGCGCTCCGCCGAAGAAGCCGCCCACCACCGGGCCAAACAGGTAGTACACAAACTGATTGGAGATACTGGAAAATCCGATCTTGATGTAGTCACCTATAACGATCGTAAAATACCCAAGCACAATGGACAGGGCGCCGAACATGGCCGCTGTGGTGATCGTCCTTACATGCCGGAATTCATGATACGAATCGGTGAACAAAGTTGCTAATTTCTTCATAAAAAATTACCTCCTTTGCAGACCTCTCGAACTACAAAGGAGATAAAATATCTATCCACTTCGCAGCGGGATGCGGTCTGTGTACCGCAAGGGATGAAAGCACTCCATCCCTTTTCGTCCTGCCGGCAACTCCCTGTCCGGCTGGCACTTGACGCACACAAACCTACTCTGCTTTTCTTATTTTATTGTACGTGGTACAGTATATCACATTTTCTGCAGATGTAAAGTGTATTTTGAGTTTCATCCGCAGAGGATCTCCCGGATAATAAGCTCCTGGGCTTCCTCCCATTCGTCCACCATACGGACCGTAAAGCCGTGACGGCTGTTTAAAAAACGCTTCATCTTTACCTCGCAGCCTGCTGCAATCAGCCGCCTTCCGTATTCTTCATTGATCTGGCAGAAGGGGCAGTTCTGCGCATTGATCATCAGCGCCCGGGGCTGTCCGCCCATCATATCTTCAGACGCATAGGCGGGGGATACATATGGATCCTTTAAAAGTTCCAGGCTGCCGTCACAGTAATATGTGGAAAATGCCCTGGACCGCTCACTTCCGCCTTCCTCAAACGCCGCATAATTGTCAAGGGCAGCATAGTCCAGGATCTGGAGACAGGGCTTAAAATCGCCTGTTTTTGCCGCTTTTAAGGCAATCGCTGCCACCAGGCATCCACCGGCGCTGTGGCCTCCCATGGATACTTTTTCCGGATCTGCCCCCCAGTCGTTGCAGTGGTCATAGACCCAGCGCATCACCCCATAGCTCTGGTCAAACGCCATAGGATATGGGTATTCTCTGGAACCGGCATAGTCGATATCCACCACCACCCCATGGATCCTTGCCGCCACATGGGCGCAGTACAGGTCATCATCCCCATCCTGAAGGTGGATAAATCCTCCGCCATGCATATTCACATGGACCGGGCAGCCCGGTTTTAGGTCCTTCGCCGCAGAGATCACACATCTCACCGGCACTGCCGCACCCAAAACCTCAAGCAGTACTTCCTGCCGCGTTACCTGCTCCTGATATGCCGCATAAGCATCCGGCACTCTTTTCTCTGCTTCCCCGGCCTCCCGGTGGGCGCCTGTACGTTTCAGGATCTCCTCTAAATTCATCTTTTCTTCTGCTGTCAAACTCATTTTTATCTCCTCTCCCTGCTCTATCCGTATACCGGAAAGAACAGATTTGCACTTAAGATCAGGGTGACCATGCCGATCAGCAGATACGGTATGGTGAATTTAAGGACCTTGATCGGATTGTGGTTGCCGATGGCAAAGCCCATGGTGGCCGCCGCGCATCCGGTAGGAAACGCGATCGCCAGGCAGGAAGAACAGAATACCACCAGCACGATTGCCTTGGGGTTCATTCCGCCTGCCAACGCCGTGCTGGCTGCGATCGGCACCATGACCGCCGTGGTCCCGTTGTTGGAAAGAAACGTCGTCATGATGACCGTTGTGATACAGAATACCGTGATCACCACCAGGCTGCTTGGATTCTCCCCCATCATCCGGAGCACCAGATTTCCAACAAATTCACCTGCGCCGGAGGAGCTTAAGGCGCTTGAGATCACCAGCACGCCTGCCACCATCCAGATCATATCGCCGGTCAGCGTATTGATCGCCTCCCTTGTGGTGATAACTCCGGTATAGATCAGCACCAGAACGCCCACAGCCGGAATCACATAGATCAGGTTGCCCAACTGCTTTGAGAATACAAAACCAAGCATAACGGCAAGGAATACAGCCACGATGATGATCTCTTTTCTTCCGGACACCGAAGCGCCCTGCCGGCTGTCCGCCGCTCCCGTATCGACTGCTGAGGCATTGATCTGCTGCCTGGGGATCAGCCTCCAGGCAAACAGGCTGTAAACAGTCAGAGCGATCGAAGGGATGATACCGACCTTAAAGATATCGAGCATCCCCAAAAGGTACTCGCTGTGCCCTCCTACCAGCCCCTCATAATAAGCATTGGTAGAGAGCGGAAGGGCCGCGCCCATTCCCACCGGGAAACGTCCGAACCACGCACAGATGATCGCCGGTATCAGCATGATCATTCTGGACTGGCACATTTCGCTGTCATCATCCAGCGTCTGGATGATCAGCAGCATGATTGCCATAACCGCTGTCTGCCCCATAAGCTGTGTCAAAACGATCGTAAAAAGAGCCATCAGCAAAACCAGCATAAAGCCGTTTTTTCCCTGGATGACAGCCATTTTTTTGCGGACGCGCTCAGCCAGGCTTGTCTTTCCAATGGCCCCTGCCACAACCATCATCGTTGCCACGAGGACCGTCGTCGTATGCGCGAATCCGGAATAGGCCGTTTTTACATCGATCACACCGGTCAGCACCAGCGCCACCACGCAGGTCATTGCAGTCAGACCATAAGAAAATCTGTGGAGCAAAAATGATACGATCATAAATACCAGCACTGCCAATACGATCGCCATCTGATAATTACCCATGATATGAAATCCTCCTTCGTAAATCTGTTAGTATAAGTAAATAGAATTTAATATTCTGCATCTCCGCGCGATAAATGTAGGATATCTGTTTGTAATTCCATAATATCACAGACATATTCTGTCTTTCCAATATTTATACAACATATTTGTCATAAGTAAAAAGCATAATCACATTGACTTTATTTTCCATCTCATGATATAGTGGATTCCATATAAATGAGATTTTACCGGGGCAGCTTTTATGAACACAAAACATTTTGATTATTTTATATCCATCGCCGAGATCGGGAACCTCTCTCTGGCAGCACGCTATCTGGGCGTCTCCCAACCGGTACTCAGCCGTTATATCTCTGGCCTGGAAGATCAATTGGGCGTCCCTCTCTTTTACCGGGACGGCCTTGTTTTCCGTACCACAGAAGCAGGTGAGATCTACCGGAGCGGCGTCACCAGGATGAGGGAGCTTCAGACCCAGATGCTCCGCTCCCTGAATACTTTAAAGGGGATCGAGACCTTTAAGCTTCACATCGGCATGTCGCCCTACCGGGGCGGACGGGAGCTGGCCTCTTTTTATCCCGGCCTCTTAAGCCGCTACCCCACCCTGGATCTTTCCATAACAGAGAGCAGCGCTTCCGACCTGTTAGAAAAGCTCCGTAAGAAGAAATTATCCGCCGTCATCAATCTCTATTCCCCTGACCTGATGCCGCAGACCAGGATCGCCACCCTGATCCGGACAGAGTCCTGCTCGTGCTCCCCAGCTACCATCCCTTCTGCAGGGGCTTGTCTTCAAACAGGAATAGCCCTGCCGTAATTTCAGCCGGACAGCTTGCCTCCCTCAATGATGTGCTGTTTGTCCGGTTCGATTCCACCTCAGTGGCTGGCCAGGTCGCCGACCAGGTATGCCGGCGCTATGGTTTTTCCCCGCCCACCCTGCTTCGGACCGGCAATGCCATCGCCATTACCTCACTGCTCTCCTCCGGGAGCTATGCCGGCTTCCAGCTTTTAAACGCCAGCATAAACGATGCCGACATCCGCTATTTTCATCTTCCAGATCCGGTCTATTTGTACAGTGGGATGATATTTTCAGAAGACCACCAGCCAACGGAGGCGGAGCAGTACCTGTATTATCTGGAATATTTGCAGGCGCGCAAGGATACTCCGGATATGTTATCAATCAACGGGCTGGGCCAGCAGTTTCTTGATCATATATCAGAACATTTGAATGGAGCTGTCTAAATGAATACTAAGATTTATGAATATATGATTGCAGTTGCAGAGCAGAAGAATATTACAAATGCGGCGAAGCAGTGTTATGTTTCCCAGCCTGCCTTGAGCCAGCATATTAAAAATCTGGAAAGCCAGCTTGGCGTTACGCTGTTTGAAAAAACAAAGGGCGCTGTGATCCCAACCAGGCAGGGGGAAGTTTTCCTGACTACAGCCAGACGGATGCTGCAGATCGAACAGGAAACCTTAAAGCGTATTGAGCAGTTGAAGCAGAACCTGCCTGGCTGAACATGGACGCTCATCCGGTCATGATATTCACCGTCCCCGGAAAATTCACCTTGATCACGCCGCCGTAAGCACACATCAGCGTGGAATCTGAGGTCAGCGCCGGTTTTCCTCCCACGAGCACGGTCGGGGCGCCGGGTGTCCAGGGAGCCGGTATGACAGGAAGGCAGGGCATCGGGGTCAAAACGCCCAGCGCCGCCGCTGTTGCCGCCGCCACCATGGGATTTGCCGGGCTGCTGCACATCACGAAAGGCAGGATATTGGACATGGGCAGATTGTCCATGATGGACGCCAGCGCCATGGAACTCATCACCCTGGCCGCAGGCAGCACATTGAGGACCGACGGAGCGGCCCCAAAGGAACACTGGAGGACTGCACCCCCGCACACACACATTCCCATATCCTACAGTTCCTCCTTTGTCATCCGTTTTCCCAGCTTCCGGTAGTAGAGGCGCAGGGCTTCCAGCACATCTTCATTCCGGATCCCCCGACCGTCTGCCGCAGCCAGATAAGCCGACGACGTGACAATCTCCCGGATATCGCTGCCGGTCAGCTCAAATTTGCCGGCCCACCGCTCCAGCTCAAGCTTTTCTTCTATCCTGGCCTGCTCCGGTATCATCTTTTTCCAGAGCCGCAGCCTCATGTCCGGGTCCGGGAATGGGAACCTGACGAAGAAACGGATCCGGCGCTTGAAGGCGTCGTCCAAATTATTGATGAAGTTGGTCGCCAGGATCGTGACCCCTTCATATTCCTCCAGCTTCTGAAGCAGATATCCGGTTTCCATATTGGCGTACCGGTCATTGGAGCTGCCGACCTCAGAGCGTCTGGCAAACAGCGCGTCAGCTTCATCAAAAAACAGGATGATATTCCGCCTGCGCGCCTCGTCAAATACTTCCCCCAGGTTTTTCTCCGTCTCACCGATATATTTGCTGACTAGCTGCGACAGGTCGATCTTGTAGAGCTCCAGTCCCAGCTCACCGGCAAGGACCTGGGCAGCCATGGTCTTTCCCGTTCCGGGAGATCCGTAAAAAACAGCGGAGATCCCATTTCCATAAAGGGATTTCCGTGCAAATCCCCAGTCCTCCATGACTACCCTGCGGTAATGGACCCGGTCGCAGATATGGCGCAGCAGATCTTTTTGCGGGGCCTCCAGAACCAGGTCTTCCCACTCATACCCCAGGCGCACCGGAAATGCGCAGCCTCCCAGGCTCCCCTGTCTTTTGGGAAGCTCCTGCTTTTGCCTGCTTACAAACTCATCCACTGTGCTGCTCCCCATAAGAACCTCCAGTACCGGCTGCTTAAGCCGCATGGGACAGGACAGACGGGATGCGTTCTCCTCCCCGGATGACTCCGCAAGCAGAACCTGCCAGAGGGGGCTTTTCTCCCGGTTCATGAATCTCCCATACATGCCTTCCCCCTGCTCTGCAGCCGCCGGTTTCCCGGTTTCAGGCATTGCCTGTTCTATTGCCGCCGGTTTCCCGGTTCCGGTCATCGCTGCCTCAAGCATTGCCGTAAGGGAAAGCCCCAGCCCCACCGTGGGCAGCTTTGCCGCCACATTATCCTGAAGATACCCGTATATCCGCTCATATTTCCGGTCATATTCCACCGCAGCAGCAAGATAGAAACAGAAGGTCTCCTGCCTGTCCAGGCCGTTTTTACTCGCCAGCGCACCGATCCCTGGTTCTTTTCCCGCCTCCCGGCTCCTGCGCAGCCTTCCCTCCACATGCTTCCATGCCTGTCTGGTCTCTGCCCGGCTCATTTCCTCAAACTGTCGGAGCTGCCCAGTTCCTCCTCATTTTTAAACATACGGTCCTCCAGCGCCATGCGAAATTCCTGTGGGGTAATGACTACTCCGCGCATATCCAGCCGTTCCTGCACCTCATCCCGTCCCCACGCCGCAATATTTAAGAATACGTCAACAAGCGCCAGAACCTCTGCCACCGCCTCTTTTTCCGAGCCGTAAGGGCGGTCCGTGTCTTCCGGGTTAAAAAACGCTTCATAAAATCCCATACAGTCCCTCCGTCACTTTTATCCGTACTGCTCCAGCCATGCTGTCATTTCCTGCGTCTCTCCCGACCGGTAATAAGCGTCGCACCGGAAAACATACTCCCTCGCTGCCCTGTCCTTCGGACTCAGCCGGAGGACCTTTGCAAATTTCAGCCTGGCTTCATAATAACGCTGTGCAAGGTAGTCTTTTAGCGCTTCCGCAAACAACTCCCCGGTCTGCTCTTTTTTGTCAAAGGAAGACCGTTCATCCCCGTCATAGACATCATATACTGTCTCCAGCATCCCGGTAGTTTTTATATAGACATACCCCAGTCTGCGCACATGATAGGAGGATAAAAAACCTGGCACCTGCCCCGCGAGGCTTCCCGTCACCAGGATCCTGCACCCGTATTTTTCCGCCACCGTACTGTAAAAACCAGCCATAGTCATGATCTCTGAAATGGTGGTCGCCGCCATCCGTTCCTGCCCTCCGACAATCCCCACCCTCACCGGACCATAGTTAAGAGCAGCCGTGTACTGGGGAAGACTGCTGTCCTTTTCTCTTAAAAAGTTCAAATGCTGGCAGATGGAAACAGCCGCTTTTAGAGCCGCATCCGCGCCTTCCGGATAATAGACTGTAAGCCCATCCTCCTTCATGTGATCCACCACGCCGCCGCTCTCCGCCACGATCGGGATCATCTCCGCCAGGCTGTCATTGATCAGCCGGTAGAGCGTATCCCCATCCATGGTGCGGGCGCTCTGGCGGAAGGGGCCGCTCCCCACCTCCAGCACGGCTGCCAGGGTTTCCTCCTGATCCCCCAGATGCAGTTTTGTGATGTCTGCACGCTTTAAGATCGTGAGCACCTGCTTTGGTACAAATGCCGCATACCGGTCCGAGCAGAGCCGGATAAATGCAACCTGCTCCGTCAGTTGGAGCGACATCCGGTTGAATGCACCGGCGATCTGAGCCACCTCGTCCCTGCCGCGCACCTGCACCGTGCGCCCCAGATTCCCTGCGCTCACATCCTCCATCACGGTTTTTAAGGTCCGTATGGGTGACAGGCAGATGCTTAATACCGCGCAGAGCACCGTGCACAGAAGGAGCATCAGCACCAGCAGCAAAAACCGGATCTGCCTCATCTGCTTTTCTACCTCATAGAGCACGACGCGCATATTCACCCCGCTCTCCATCACTCCGGTCACCTCTCCGGCTTCATTTTTCACAGGAATATACAGGGCGATAAAATCACCGGTAAAGTCATTGTACTCTGTCTTGATGATCACGCCGCGGGAGGCCGCCTCTGCAATCTTTTCCATCTCCAGCCTGTCCCGTTCGTACCGGACCCTGCTGCCGAAATGATGCTTTCCTTCCACCTTCAGATACCGGTAGTCTCCCTGTTCCAGCATAAAGATCCACTGGTAGGTATTGACGATCACCGGCTCGATCTCATCATCTGACACATTGAAGATCTCCCGGCTTAAGCTGCTTTTGCTGCCCTCTCCCCACAGCTCCTGGTATACAGGGTCCTCCGCGCCCAGGCTCCTGTCAATCTTTCCCAGCTGTTCCATGCCGGCAGGCGACAGAATGCGGTCCGCCATAACGAACATCAGATCATGGTTCATCCGGACGATCCGTTCCCGCAGTGATACCTCTATGCTGTGACTCATCATAACGCCTGCAAGGGCAAATACCGGCACCAGGATTCCCAGCAGCTTGATGACCACAGGCACCAGACCGCCGCTCCTCCTCAAAAACACTGCACACACCGTCCAGCCTGCACCCATGAAAAGAGCCAGGAGCGCAGCCGACCGGACGCCTCTCAACAACCGGATATCCCAGGCAAATGTAACCCTTTCCAGTTCCCGAAACTCTGCTCCGTCCGGACCGAACTCACCCGCTGCACGGCTCCCGGTACTCCTGTCGATCCCTGCACAGAAGGACCCGTCCTCCTCATGATGAAATGGAAAGATATCCTCCACCTGCCGCCCCGGATCAAGCAGACGGATCTGATCCACCGGCAGCAGCCGCTCCGGCTCTCCCATATCCCAGCCCAGCCGCTTCACCCAGCCATCTTTCAGATCTGTGAACGTGATGCCGGACTCACCTGCCGTCACGTGCACATAATCCCGCGCCGCACGGACGTCCCCCAACAGCTCTTTATCGTCCAGGAAAAAACGTCCGTTCCAGTCGGTGCAGATAACGCCCTGTCCCGGCTTATAAAAAATATCCACCATATGGTCATACGGGACCGGGACCGACGCGCAGAGCACCGGTTCTCCTTCCGGTTCCATCTTATAGATTCCGGTCGTCTCCTCCTCTAAGGCAGCAGGAAAGCAGACCACTCCATCCATAACCTGCACCTTAAGCATTTTTTTCGCCGGAAGCTCCCACGCCTTCTCCAGTCTGGAATGTTCAAAATCACAGCGGTAAACGATGGAGCTGGGCTCGCTTTTATCCATGGTCTTGGCGTATTCGTAGACATATACGGTCCCATCTGTATCCACATTGATGTCATCATAGACATTCCACCACATTCCGGAAAGCTTCGGTCTGCGTATCAGCCCTGTCATCCGTCCCTCTTTGTCCAGACGGACCATGTGATAGTATTTACCATGGTTATCGATCAGATAGACCGCGTCATCCGTGCACACCATGTCACTGACCCCATTGATCGTAAAATGCGCCTGCCGCCAGTCCAAAACAAGCAGTGCACATAAAAAGAACACTGCCGCCGCAATCCACCGTATCTGCCGTTTTCTCTCCATATCATTCCTCCGCTGGATAGGGATATGCCGGTCCCGGATGCAGCCACAGCTCCAGTACCAGCTGTTCCCGGCTTCCCCACTCCTCCATATCCAGCTGTATGTCCTCCTGATCAAACCAGGGACTTTGCACCGTCACAGTCCTGAGGCGCGTCCCATTATCCCAGAACACCCATATGCCCTCTGCTTTTCTTACGGGGACCGCCCCATCGGATATGGTCACACGCAGAGCTGACAGCAGCGGGGCTTTCACCGGTTCCCCCGTGTATCCGTCTATAGGCAGCACCGCCACCGCCGCTCTCCGCACATGGAAGCGGTCATTTTTCTGAATCTGCTCCATCTTCCGCCTCCTGTCAAGTCCAGATCTCTTTCACCCGGGTGATCTTCTTTGTGACGGTAGAATCCAGCCTCACCGGAGCCACGCAGTAGTAGAGGGAAAGCCTGCATTCCTGCTTCCTCCCCTGCCATATCTCCAGCTTTTCCTGCATGGTCAGATTCTGATACTGGATATGCAGGGTGTCTGGAGAAGAGGACGTGACCGGACGGAGCGTACTGCCGTCCAGCAGGGGGTGATCATGAAGCACCTGCATAGCCCTTGTGAGGATCCGGTGGTTTTCTTCCTCCCGGTAACGGATGTCAATGGAAGAATATGCCGTGAGCATATAATAAAGATTTAAATACATCGGCGGAAACTGCTGATGATCCTCATCCACCGGGATCATCCCGTTGATTCGCATCTCGTCATTTTCCCGGATATCGTACAGGCAAAGGCCGAGCGCCAGATCTCCATGTGCTTCCGGCGTGCAGAGCCCGATCTCCTCGCGGGAACCGATCACGTCAGGGACCATGTGCTGCCTCAACAGCTGCAGTATCCCATTGCTGACAGAAGCGCTGGCAGTATGGTCCCCACGCAGGGTATCCCGTCCCGGATCTTCCGTCCGCTTAAACCACCAGGGTATTTTTCTCTCCATTGTATTAGCTCCTTTCCGGCAATAGACCAGCTGTCTCTGCGTTGTTATCTTCCTTTCGCGGCGCGCCGGGGCCATCGTCTGAAAACTGGCTTCTATCACCCACCGGACCGATCACCGGGGATTTCCCATCCGGCGTCTCCATTCCCGGCAGTTCCGGCAGCTGTTCTACGTTGGCTGCCTCATCTGTCCCCATTCCAGTTTCGCTTTGCAGCGGTGTATTCTCCCCTGTTCCGCCTGACAGTGACTCCCCTTCGCCCGGTTTTCCCTGCGGCAGTTCTCCTTCGCCCGGTTCGCCCGGCAACAGGCCCGGCTCGCCCAGTTCTTCTGGCAGCAGCGCCTCCCCGCCCAATTCACCCGGAGGCAGCTCCCCTTCTCCCAGCCCATCCGTCAGCACCGGCATCCCATTCCGGAATGCTCCGGCAAACAGTACCCCGCCGGTTTCCGGATCATAGATGGTCCCATTGCCATGATAGACCCCCAGGAGGAAATCCCCCTCATACAGCATACAGCCGTTCTCATCGTACTGCAGTCCCTTTCCGTCGTAATGCCCCAGACGGAACCCGCCTACGTAGAGCGGGAAGTCAGAAAGGGGCTGGTAGAGGGTCCCTTCCCCGCTGTACTTGCCGCTCTGAAATCCGCCCTCATAGAGAAGGGAGCCGTATTCCTTATCATAGAGCCGCCCCTCTCCCTCATAGCGGTCGTTGCTGAACTGTCCTTCGTATAAGAGCAGTCCGGTGTCCGTGTAAGAAGTCCCCTCCCCATTCCTTTTTCCAAAAGAAAATGTCCCCTGGTACTCCACCGAACCGTCCGCATAATAAAGCGTGCCTGCCCCCTCATATTGATCGTCCAGCATACCGCCCTGATAGCGGATGCTTCCATTTTCCCAGTATAGAGTTTTCCGCCCGGCTGCATCTTCTCCGCCGGTTCCCGCCCCGTCATTTTCTGCCCCGCCGTTTTCCGCTCCGCCGGCTTCCTCCGTGGAGACCCCTGCTTCCGAAAGCGGCAGCGTTTCCCCGTCCACATACACCTGTTTCCAGAGCATCATACCGTCAAGGACCGGACTGATCTTTTCCTCCCATACCTGAGGCAGCAGAATCAGAGCCGCGCAGAGTGTCATCACGCCGAGAGCCACCTTCACTCCAGAAAGCAGGATCTTACTCCACTTTTTCCACAGCTTTTTCAGGTGCGCTAACAACGTTTCCTTTTCTTTTGCCTCCTCGCCCGGCCCATTCTGGATACGGCTAAAGGCCGGAAGCAGCCCTAAGTACTCCGTGTAGATTGTCATCAGGTCCAATGGTTCCCGCGTATTTCCCTGCTCCAGAAACGCAGCCGCCTCTGGACAGGTATCACATATCTCCCCGGAAAACAGCACTTCCAGCAGTTCAAACAGACGCCCCACCGCCGTTTTGGCCGTGACCGTCCCATATTCCGCCACAGATTCCAGCAGATAAAAAAAACCAGGCTTACCCGCATCCGCATCCACATAGACAGCTTCCGGGCATGCTAATCCCCACTGAAGGCAGAGGGGCATATCCTGTATCAGAAAATGCTCCATCACCTGCTGTCCTGCCGAAAACCGTTGCAAAGGCGTCATGGTCTCCAGCATATCTTTGAGGGATGAACCTGACGGGTCGGGGAACACCAGATAGATCCGGTCCTCCAGGATAAGATAATCCATCAGATCCGCAAACGCCGGATTCTCCTGCCATACGGCGACTCTGGACAGGATATCCTCCCCAAGAGGCGCTCCTGCCAGATGGCAGAGCATCTCTTCCCCCTGCCGCCTGCAGCGGTAATGGAGATTGCCGCCAGTCTCCGGCAGAGTCTGTATGACTTCATAAACTGCGTTCTGTCCCTCAAACATCATTGGTTATTCCCTCACGATCGCAAACACATTTGCCCGGACTTCCGGATCCCGGTTCCTCAGGCATATCTCATAAACTCCCGGACGGTTGGGCGCACGGTAGACGCCGTCTTCCCCGACCGTTCCGCCCTCCGGCGTCACTACGCTCCAGGAAAGCTCCGGATCTTCTATATTCACGCATACCGCCTGCAGTCCTGCGCTCTCCCTCACCTTGATGTGGAGGAGCTGGGGCGTTATGAATATCCTGCCCTCCCCCGCCTTAAATTCATTGCGGCTCCGTTTCCGGATTGCCGTCCATCCCACTTCCACCGTATCGGACGCCCACTTTTCCTTCAGGCGCACGGCGATCACAAATGTTCCGTCCGATGGTTTTAAGCGGTAAGCGGATTCTGCGTATGCCGCCTCCGGGAAGGATTCCTCCTGCTGTCCCTGCGCGTCTGCAAAGATACCGGCCGCGCCTCCGAAACGGTACTGGCCCTGTTCTATATGCAAAATGATCTCCGTCTCACCCAGTCCCAGTCCATGGGCGATCTCAGGGGAAAATGCAATGTCCCCCGCATGTCCTCCGCCGGGAAACGAAAGCTTTGCCCTTCCCTGGGCAAACTGCCAGTCTCCCTCCATATCTTTTCTTTTTCCGCTGTTTTCTTTAAGTCCGCCCGCATTTTTACCAGCTGCCCTGTCCTCCTGCCGTGCCATTTCCAGATCGTCCAGCCTCTCTGCCAGTTCTCTGATGCGACCCGCCAGAAGCGGCTGACAGCAAATGTACTCCCCAAAGGGCACCGGCTCCACCCGGTCTATCATGTAGAACTCTCCGGCCTTTACCAGCCCGATCCTGGCCAGATAGATACCCTGGCGGTATTTTTCCTGATGGATGCGCTCCGCCCTGTCATAAACATAGCGCAGTTCGTCCATCCCTGTCTCCCATCTGTCCACGCTCTCCGGCTCATCATCCGTCACGTACAGGGCATAGCCCTCCCGCACCTTATTGCAGGTCTCTTCCTCCAGCGTGTGCACGGCCCGGTTCGCCGCGTTCTGTACCGGCTCTATCGGTTCTTCCGCATAGGAGATGCACAGGTACAGGGACTCCTCCCCCTCCTCCATGGTGGCCTCCTCGTAGCCTTCCAGGGAAGACAGCTTTAAGATCTCCGGCGTCTCCACCGCGATCTCCCGCCCGGTGTTATCGAGCGCCAGCCCCATTTCCAGGGAAATGCTGTAGTCATCCACACGGATCACCTCCAGCCCCGACACGATCCCCGCGCCGAACAGCCACCGGTTGATCATGCGCCGCTTATCGTTCCCGTACTGCTGTTCCTGCGAAAAATCCTCCGCAGTCAGCAGCTTTCCATAAAAATACCGATTACGGATAAACGGCAGATATGTCAGATTCTTCATATGTCCTTCCCTCCAAACATGGCGCTCCCCATCATTGCCTGTCCGTCAAGGACCGCCTCCTGATAGTCATTTAAATAGCTGTTTACCCCCAGATAGACATGCTGTCCCAGCACCGTCCATGGCCTGAGGATAATGAGATCCGCCTCCATATCAGCAGGCTTTCCCTCCCGGATGATCCGCCCCAGAGCCAGATAGGTTTTCTGGTCCGGGACCGCCTGCTCCGATAAAAAGATCCGGAACCGGTATGCCGGCTCTCCCCATATCCCCTCCTGGATCATAGGTTTTTCCCCTGCGAATATCTCTACCTTCCGCTCCAGCGCAGCTGCCGTCCCCCGGTTTTCATAAGTTCCTGCCCCGCGCTCCAGATACCGGCGCAGGTGCTCTATCGTCCAGAGATGGCTGTTGTCCACGTGCAGCCAGTCCCCCAGGATACGCAGGCTCTCCGGCGGAGCCGACTGCAGGTCTAAAAGCCGGGCGCTGCCGCGTATCTCCCGCTCCAGCCTGTCGTATAAAGTCTGGAAGACCGCAAGAAAACGGACCAGGAATCCAGATTCCCCCGTCTGATAGATCTCCGGGAGATACTGGTTCCAGCTCTCCCTGGGGAAAAAAATCTGCACAAGGGATACCTCCGGCCCCTGGGCGCCATCTCCCCACAGCGTCATGCCGATCCAGAGATACCGGCCCTTCACCTGGTGCAGCAGCAGATCCTGCGGATTCCTTGTGGTGAGCTGTTCCATGGCCGACATGGCCGACATACGGCTCTCCAGGCTCATATGCCGCGCCGCCTGCTCCTCCGTCATAAGCTTCGCCGCCTCGGAATCCGTGGCATAGACGCTTATGACAACCGCCATATTCCCTCCGACTGTCGAATGGACCAGCAGACGGTGCCATACGGTCTCCTTCTCCCAGGAATCCAGGGTCCTGGATAAAAAACGTCCCGGCTGCCCGGCTCTTAAAAGCTTCAGCCTTCTCTCATCAAAATCTACATTCTCATACTGTCCGCGCCGGTAGTCCTGCTCCTTGTTAAAAAGATAATAGTCCATTATTCCTGCCCCATTCCGCTCATCACCTGACATTCAGCCTGTACAAACACCATCCGCCCATCCGGAGGAAGCAAAAGGTCACCCTTAGAATTGCGGCGGCCCTGCCGTCCACTTACAATGCTTAAGGAATGTACCTCTAAAACCCAGGGGAGCGCCTCCAGTCCTCCGGTCAGCTCTCCATAGGAAATCCCCTGCCCAAAGCCGCGCGTTCCCATCCATTCCCGTATCCAATCCTCCACCAGTTTTCCAGCATTCCGGTACTGAGGCTTAACCAGGCACCGGCATACAATGGACACCGGGCAGTATACCGGAGAACGGACAAAAAGGCGTGTACCCAGCATCCGCTTTTCTTCCAGATACCGGTACAGGTTCTTTCGGTACGCCTCATTTAACTGCCCCTGTCCGTCCGGTGCCGCGGGCTTTACCACTACCACAAGCTCACGTTTCTTAACATCCCCTGCAAATACCACGCAGGAATCCACTAAAAGCCCCGGTATGCCCATCACAAGCTCTTCATAATCCTCCGGCAGCACCGCCCGTTTTTTCCGCTCTGTGCCGGACAGGAACCGTTTGAAAACATCATCCGGACTTTCCTCGTCCATCCCTCCGGTCACTTCATCCTCGTTTATGACCGGAACCGGGTTTTCCCCTTCCATACAGGTGATCGCCCCGGCCTTTACATTGCCTGCCTTCCCAAGCGTCCGGACCCGGCCGCTGACCCGGATGCGTCCCTCCGGCATCCTGCCGCAAAAACCATCCCCGAACAGAATACATCCGTCCTTCACCCGGTAATGCCGGTCCTCACAGGAAGAATGATGGAAGTCCTCCACCTGCCTCCAGACTGTCATCCGCTCCGGAGCTTCCTCCAGGGAAGTCTCCACAGTCAGGCTTTCGCAGCACAGATCCCGCATCCCGCAGTCAAACTGCTGGCCCGGCAGCCCGCGCCCGAAAAATTCCAGGGCTTCCGTTACCGTTTCCTGCTGCCATACCTCCGCCATAGCCAGGCTGATTCTGGTGATACAGGGCGGCCACAGATAATCGCACCGCTCCAGACGAAACCGCAGCCGGTGATCGCCCTGCTTCATGGGCATTCTCAGAAAAAAGCAGATACTTCCGTCCTGCACCATCCCGTAAGTGTCATCCCGCTCCACATCTGCCGCCCTCCAGCCCTGCTCTGTCAGATACTCCAGTCGGATTTCCGCCAGGGGATAGTAGCCGTGTCCGTCATAAGCCGTTTCATCCACGGGATTCTTCCTTCCCGGCGCAGACTCCAGGGCATCCGGCGCCGGACCTGTTTTCAAAAAAAGGCGGTGTCTCCTGTCGGTCTTCAGACACTCCTTAAGAGTTATCTCAAAGCAGTCGCCGGTCTCCGGAGAGGCCCCGAAGGGCAGAAGACAGATCCCCCTGCCTTCCGCCATCCAGCTTCCTTCCAGCACCGTGCGGGATCCTCCGCAAAAAGTCTCAAGCTTTAAAAACACTCCCTCCAGGACCATCTGGCTTTCCCGGGTCTCAAACCGGATGGTATCTGCATAAAATCCAGTCCCCGCTTCCAGATAAAGGGCATTCTCTGTCCTCACCGTGACAAGTGTCTTTCCGGGACAGCGCCTGCGGCGGCTGATCCCCAAAAGCTCCGTATACTTCCTTCGGTGCTCCTCACTGATCTGTTCCCCGTGGTACAGCTGGTTCTGCTGCATCCAGACAAGCATTTCCAGGATGGTGATACCCGGGTCATGCAGGTTATGATCACTCCACTCCGGATCCATACCTGCGATCTTTAGTCTGAGCCGGTCTATGGTATCCTTCCATGTCTGCATGATCCATCCTCCCCTTCCTCCTGAAACGGTATCGCCCGAAGCCTGTGCTGTCCGCTCACCGGAAGCGTCCAGGGAATCTCTTTTGCCGCCCCGGGCAGCACGTCCTCCCACTGGCCGTCCCGCATCCATTTCCACTCTACCGTAATGCGCCGCTGCTGAGATATCCCGGGGACCTGCTGCAGACAGGTCTTTATCTGACCGTAGGACGGCAGGCCGCCAAAGCTCCAGCCTTCTCCCATCACACCGCCGTCCACCGGGTCCAGAAAATGTTCCAGAGCCTCTTTCGCCAGCCGCTTAGCCTGGCTCCCCGCAACTCCCGGCAGGCACAAAAGTTCCGCCGAGACATCCATCCTGATAAATTCCGGCAGGACCACAAAAAGCCCGTTTTCCCGCACCATGGCTCCGCTGTGCGCATATAGATACGCCTGGATCTCCGCCGTTTTTCCGTAATAATAATGGTTTTCACCCATCCTGCCCTTCTGCAGGACCGCCACTGTCACCGCCCCCGGATACCTGCCTCCGCCGCCGTCATATCCCGGAAAGCACCGGACCCGCACAACCTCCTGGCACAGCTCCCGCACAAGGCTTTCGTAATCCCCCGGTGTTACCGCCCGGTACTGGTGGCGCAGGGCTGCGCCGCACCGTTTTATGGCGGTTTCCAGGGTCTCCTGATCTGCGCCTCCCGTCAGCGGCAGCGGGTTTGCGATCTCTGAGACAAACCCGGCAGAGCGTTCCAGCTTATAACCGGTCCCTTCCGGCAGATTGCCCCCGCTTCCGGTCTGAAGCGCCCGCACCCGGCCTCTGCCCGGCCGGTTTCCCACCACATAAACAGCCTCAAGCAGTTCATAGGCTGTCTGGCCTTTGGGTCCTCCCGCCAGCACCACCGTTTTCTCGGGCACCACCGCATCCGGCATATCCGGCTTTACCAGGCCAAAGGTCATTTCTCCTGACGCCCGCTCCCCTTCCCTCGGGCACATTCCCAAAAGCTTAAAAAACTCTTCCCGGTTTCTCAAAAGGAACTGTCCAAACGAAGCCTCTGATTCTGCAAGCAGCCCGGCAAAAAGCGCTGCGATCACGCTCCCCGGTTCCTTTAGATCCTCTGCAAACCTCCAGTCCGGCGTGTAGGACAGGGCCAGCTGCCTGATCTCCTCCAGTATTTTTTCACTCTCCCGCAATGGATCTGACACATCCATGGTCAAACACCTCCGGCTCCCTCGCTCATATAAAATGGAAACACCAGATTGTACTGGTTATTTGTGCTCCGCACCCTGTAAGCTACCGTCAAGAGCACGGTCCCGTCCCTGTCCGGATCAGGATCTGCCCGGACCTGGATCTCTTCGATCCTCGGTTCCCACAGGATCAGCGCCTCAGTGACGGCGCCTTCCATCTGGCGAAGGGTATCATAATCCATGGTCCCAAATACATACTCGTGGATCCTGCATCCGAATTCCGGGCGCATGACCCGCTCCCCTTTTCTGGTACCCAGTATGATCCCGACCGCTTCCCGGATATCCTCCTCACCGCTCCGTTCTCTGAGCCGCCCGGTCGCCGGTTCCGGCGCCACCGGGAATGCCAGGCCCTTTCCGAGAAATCCCTTATACTCCGCCATATTTCCACCCTGTCCATTCCATCAGCCTGCCCGTCAGTTCAGCTTCAGCATCTGCCCCTTCACCTGAAGGATCCCACCCGACTCCACCTTGCCGCTTGCAGACGCTTTTATCTCCAGGGACATACCCTCCAGCTTCACCTGGCTGGTCTTTAAGGCATAACCCTGTCCGGGCTTCACTTCCACATTCCTGCCCTTGATCTCCGTCTTGTCATCCGGGTTCAGCAATACACCTTTCCCCTTCAGCTCCAGGTTCTTTCCCGCCTGGATCGTCACCGCATCCTCCGATGCCGCAGTCACCGCTCCGGAGACCGTAAGCTTTGCCGCACCTTCCACCTTAGCCGTCATATCCTTTTCCGTCTCAAACCCAATGCTTTCCGCCTTCACAGTCACCGGCCCTGCGATGGTGATCATGCCTTTTTCTATGGTGAGAAAATCCTCCCCTGCAAACTGAAGGACCGTCTTTGTCTTGAGATTCCAGGTCAAAAGCCCATCCTCCTTTGAGGACAGCGTCATGGTATGCTCCCCTGCCGGGTCGGAAAAGGAAAGCTCCAGGGCGTCCTCATCCTCGTTTAGGAGCACCTGATATCCCTCCCGGCTCCTCCACAGCTTTTTGCTGTTCTTCTCATTGGAAGTCTGCTCCGGCGGCGTATTTGTCTGATTCCACAGACAGCCCAGTACGATCGGACGGCGGGAATCTCCGCTGTGAAACCCGATCACCACCTCGGCCCCGATCTCCGGCATCTGATAGCCTCCGTATCCCGGCCCTGCATATCCTGTCATAAACGGGAGCCACCCGGTCTCCATCTTTCCGGCTTCCCCCAGCGTGTACTCCACCATCAGCTTTCCTGGAAAATCCTCGCTCCAGTTATTCTTTACAATCCCCGTAACCACGCCATCCAAGGTCTGCACCTCCTGTCTGTTTCCTCCGCTTCGCCGGTGGCAGCTCTGCCGTCCGGCGCCCACGCTCAGCCGCCCTCCAGCTCAGCCTCCGTCCGGTAGCCCTCTTCATCCAGCACATGGACCGCCTTAACGATCCGGTACTGACCGTTGACATAGCTGTCAAATTCCTCCAGGCTTACATAGTTCCCCGCCAGCAGCTCCGGCGTTCCCGCCAGGCTTACAGACGCTTTTTTCGTCTTCCCCTTCAGGCCGTCCGCCTCCGCCGCGGCCCAGGCTTTCACCTTTTCCCCGCTGTCCAGACAGGGAATCCTCCGGAAATATGCACCAGCCCCCGCCTTTTTATCCAAAACCGCAGCCTTTGCCGCGGCGTCAGCCGTATATAGCGTATGATCACTGCCGCAGCCCTGCACAGTGACCGTTGTATTTAAAAAGCTCCAGAAGGCAGACAGCTTCCTCACGCCGCTGTCCGGCTTCAGGGTAAGGGAAGCATCCGGGCTTTCCTCACTTTTTGCAAAATATGCCGTCCCATTCTGCACGTAGAATTCCCAGCCTGCCGTCTCCGCTCCCACAAGCTCCTCAGTCACAAATCCATAATCTTCACCATCCTGCATCCTCACCTCACCCGCAGCCATCGCTTCCGTATCATCCGCGCTCACACTGCACAGCCACGCGTAAGGCTTCATCACCTCCCGGAAAACAGCAGAATGGGTATCATTCTGGAAACATCTCGTATGCCGGGACTCCTTCATCAGACGCACTACATCACAGCCCTTAAGGAGGACGGTATAGCCCTTCTCCGATATGTCCAGCCCAGCCGAGTAAAGATACCCGGAAAACACTTTTTTCGTGGAAGACTGATATCCCAGAAACACCTCTAAAAGGCTTCCCGGCATCAAAGCCGTTTTCAGCCCGGACGTGACCGTATGCCCGTCCATATCATAACAATCCCAGAGAGCGATCTCTGCACTGCTCTCCCCGCGCAGGTCAAGCTCCACTTTTACCTGCTCCAGGCACGCGCCCAGCTCTTCCACCAGATCACGTCCTCCCAGCGTCACCTTTACCGCAGGAACCAAAAAATCTTCCCCACCATGCCCTGCCACAGTACCATTCCTCCCATATGCCTCTTACTCCCCGTCCGTCAGTGCAGGAAGCCCCAGCTCCTGTCCCGGCCGGATATCCAGAGGGTTCTCCAGATTGTTATACCGGGCGATCTCCTTCCATTTTTCACAATCCCCATACTCCTCCCACGCCAGTTTCCACAGGCTCATCCCCTCCGTCACCACCCGGTACTTACTCCGGTCCGGGGACTGGTTGGGGTTCTTCTTATCCTCTGTTTGGGGCGGGACCCGGTCGATCGTCAGATCCAGCTTTGCCCTGAGGGGCTTTCCGCTTACGGCAAAATAACTGTACTCCGTATTCAGGGAGGACAGTACTCCCCGGAAGGAGAATCCGCCCCACGCAAATTCGATCTCCGGCGGCCTGTGCAAGTTCCCCTCGATCTTTAGCAGCTCGCTGATCTCCGCCACATAGTCCAGCACATCCCGCCCCTTCTCCTCCGCGGACAGCCCGCCCATGTTCTCCGTCACATCATAATAAAGACTTAAGCTTAAGCTGGCCCTCCGGCCTCCCACGAACTGCCTGGACGACCGGTTTTTCCCTCGCTCCCCTTTTTCTGTATATCCGGCGCTCTCTGTGATCTTATATTCCGCCGGGTTAAAAAGGCAGCTAATGGTCTCCGGGTCCGATGGTTTCCCCCGGTAGACCCGGATCACTGCATTCTGTAAAGATGACATGCTCTGTTTACACCTCTGTCTCATAAAGGCCCGAATGGGCGATCTCCAGCCTCTTGATCAGGATCTCATTGCTTAAGGCGTTCAAATCCCCGTAGTCGATCTTCGTGATGATCCCCTCATCAAATGTGAATCCCTTAAAATTCGTTTCATTCCTTCCCAGGATGATGACCACGCCTGCCAGCTTCATCCCCCGCTTCAGCCGGTTGATGCTGCGGGTGACGCCGAGGGTGCGGACGCCGCCCTCCAGCGTGAGCATATCCGGTCTGGTCTTCCCCTTTTCAAAAAAGAGAGGGCTCCAGTTACGGCCGCCCTCCCTGATACTCTCATATTCCGTTTCTTCCCGGAGGCCTGATATTTTGGAAAAACCGTAGCTGTCCTGTCCGATATACACCTCAAACCGGCTGCTGGTCACAAACCTTTCCATCCTTCATCCTCCTGTCCAATTACGATTTTTTCGTCATCCCCTCATGGGCCAGCTCCAGCGTCTCAACAGCGATCTCATTGGAGGTGGCGTTGAAATCCGGCGCTGTATATTTGGTAGGCCATGCGTTGATCACCTGCCAGGAAGCCACCACCGCCTGCGCCTCATCCAACAGGCTGACTGTCACCGTCTTGCGCTCCACGGCTCCCGTCAGTCCTTTCACAATCCAGTCATACAGGACCTGTCCGGAAATGATGCCTTTCTTGAGCGTGATATTGCCGTACTTGCGCAGGCCGGCCACCTTCAGGGGCGTCTCCGTCGCCATGTCGCCCTCCCGGTATTCGATCGGCTCAATGGTCGCGTCAAAGCCTGACACCTCCGAAAATCCTCCTGCCTCCAATCCATCTATCTCCAGCTTAAAGCGGAATTTTGCCCGCGGGTATCCGTCTGCCATATGCTACTGCTCCTCTCCTTCATATTTTCCAGGTTCCGCAAAAACCTACTGGGCGTCCCCGGTCTTCTGGGTGATGCGGAAGATCACAAACTCGGCCGGTTTCACAGGCGCCACGCCGATCACACAGATCAGCCGCCCATTGTCAATATCATCCTGGGTCATGGTGCTGCGCCCGATGTTCACAAAGAACGCCTGGTCAGGAGCTGTCCCTGCCAGGGAGCCGTTCCTCCACAGATTGGTCAGGAACACTTCTATGGTGCGCTGTACCCGCACCCAGAGCACCTCGTCGTTCGGCTCAAATACCGCCCAGTTGGTGTTTGCCTTGATCGACTCCTCTATAAAAATAAACAGCCGCCGCACGTTGATGTATTTCCAGCTTCCGTCGCTGCTGGCAGTCCTTGCGCCCCACACCCGGATGCCCATACCGGGGAATGCCCGGATCAGGTTAACCCCTTTTGGATTTAAGATGTCCTGTTCTCCTTTGTTGAACTGCACATCCAGACCCACGCAGGAGCGCACCACCTCATTGGCCGGAGCCTTGTGCACGCCGCGGGTATTGTCGCTGCGGGCGTAGATCCCCATCACAGAACCGGACGGCGGGATCGAGATATTCCGTTTGTCCAGAGGATCAAACACCGTCAGCCACGGATGATACAGCGCCGCATAGGTCGTGTCAAAGATATTCCGGTGATTGATCATATCCTGCACCTTCTTGGCCTCCTTCGGAATATCCAGCACCGCAAACCGGCTGGCAAGATTCTCACAGTGGGCCACCAGGGACAGCTGTACGTTGGGGTCGGTAACTCCCGGGACCGCAATGATGGAAACCACATCGTTGTCCACAAAAGCCTGGATGCCGGTACGTTTCCCCGCCCCGTTATCGGTGCCGATAAAGTCAGCCGCTGTCATGCCAAGGGCATTGCCGTTGCTGCCGCCTGCAAAATCCACCGAGAGGACCGCCGCGTCGCCTGCAAGACGGGTATAGGGAGGCACCGCTGCCGCATCCGCGCCGCCCAGATAGGAGACAGAGACCAGATCGGATTTCGCCAGCTTCTTTTCCACGTAATTGGGCGTTTCAATGTTGAAGGACAGATTCTCATAGTTCTCCACCATATCCTCGTAGCGGACCTCCATGTTGAACTCACAGGTGGAGATCGTCTTTTCCGGGAGCAGCTCCCTGTCTACCACATCCACGGCAAACGGTTCTGCAAAGGTCATGATATTGTCCTGGCTTTTTACCACCCGGTTATAGACCACCTGGGTCCCGTCATGAAAAGCCACCACGTCCCCCGGAAAGAATCCGGCTCCGCTCTTCACCGAATAGCTGGTGCCCGAGGCTGTCTCAAGCACCTCGAAAATCTGTGTTTTCGCCTTGGCTGAGGGAGAGATCAGTACACGGAGGCTGTTGCCCCACATGCCCGGATTTGCCGCCGTCATGGCGAGGACCGGCCCTTCTGCAGGTACCTGGGCGGACGCGCAGGTCGCATCCCCCGGCGAGACCCTGGCGATAAAAGCCCGCGCTCCGCCGTTGATAAAGAAATGCTCCACCGCATAAGCCAGAAAACGGTAATCCCCGTACTCATTGGCGGACAGATATCCTCCGTAGATCCGCTTGAAATCGGAGAAATTCGTTACCAGCTGGGGCAGCCCCTCCACAGGCCCTTTTTCCGCCACGCCGATGAACCCTGCCGTACTGGTCCCCACTCCCTCCATGGGCTTGCCTCCGGAATCAAACTCTTCCACGTACACGCCTGGTGATAAATACTCTGCCATACCTTACTCCTTTCCTTTCATGCCTTCTGGCATATTATCGATAGGTATCCGCTTCCCGCTCCAGCGCGGGATCGTCATTGAGCGGCAGTCCGTTCACAATTCCCGTCGGCCTCACACGCCCCTGCATCTGCTGCACCACATGCCCCAGCTCGTGCCCCAGATGCTTCTCCTGTCCCGGTCCCAGATACACCTGGTCCCCACTGGTATACGCCAATGCCTGGACCGCAGCGGGCTTGGGGGAATCATAGTGCACCTTCACCGTATCCAGGGATATGCCGCTCTGAGCCTCCACTTTGGCCTTAAGCGTGTCCGGGATCCCTGTCCGGTTCAGCATCGCCTGGTTTCCCAACACTTCCATCTGGTGCATTGGTATTCCTGATGCTCTCCCGCTCTTCCTGTCCTGTTTTTCCTGCATCATCCGTCTCTCTGCTTCCATGACATCTCCCCTTCTGCACCGCACGGAATTTGCGGTTATTTTTAGACAGTTTGTGTTTCTATTTTTATTTATTTGTAATTTTCTTTGTTTATTATATTTAATTTGACACTTTATTTCAAGATTTTCTTGTGATTGACCCACCAGACTAAGTGAATGACAATAAATTGTAATTATGGTAATAATACGGCCTATTTTCCTTTTCAGATATTTTAGAATTATGTAAACAAAACAAAAAACGGGCATTCAGCCCGCAAACGGAGGTACTTCTATGAAACCACAGCAGCTGCAGTTCATTTACCTTACCACGCTTCATTCTGTACAGAACTTCTACAAGAATGACCCTTCTCTCCTGATCCCCTTCCTGCATCCCGATATTACCTGGATCCGCAGCAAGGACAACCAACTCCTGACCGGAAGGACTTCTGTGACAGCATCCATGTCTGCCTTTCTGATGCCTCGTCCAGTCTGCCCGTCTTCTTTATGCTGCCGTATTCTGTACTGTGACCACGTATCCTGTACGCTTCTCTGCACCTGCAATGCCAATCCCAGTCAGATACACTGCGTCACCTTTCTCTGGAAACTGGAACATGACCAGCCTCAGCTCCTCCACATTCACGGCACCATATCCACAGAAACGGCAGCAGGCTCCGGCAGCCCAGAGCCAAACCTGGTATTTACCGGACAGCGAGCAGAGCGGTATTATCTTAAGCCCCGCGACATTCTCTATGTGGAAGCCGACAATATCAGTTCCCGCCTGATCTGTGAGAACCGGGTGCTGCATATTTGCCAGCCTCTGTCCTTAGTCCAGGAGATCCTGCCCGGCTATTTTCTCAAGATCCACCGCAGCTTTTTAGTCAACGTAAACTACATCACTGCCCTGCGCCGTTATACGGTTGAACTCCATGGCAGCATCACGCTCCCTGTTCCGGAGAAAAAATACAAATGGCTGCGGGAATATTTAGACCAGTACCAGGGACGTCCCGGCCTATGACACCTGCGGCATGATCTTTTTTATCTTGTAAAAATAATATGGCACGATCGGGATCAGCGCCGCCACCCATGCAGCCGGGTCGGAGGCGCAGGTTCCCACAAAGCCCCAGCCCGCGCGGGCCACAAAAGCCACCACCACAGAACGGGCGATCAGCTCAAACACTCCGCCCATCATGGGCATAAAGCCATACCCCAGCCCCTGGAGCGCATTCCGGTAGAGGAAGATGCTGCCCAAAAACGGATAACACCATGCCACCGTCGTAAAATAAAGCTTCGCCGCCGCGATCACCTCTGTCTGGGAGCTGTCCACAAAAATATAGGTAAGCGGCTCTCCAAAGAAATGGATGATCAAAAACATAAACGCGCTCCCGATCAGGATCATCACCTGGGTACTGCGCACTCCCTGACGGATCCGCTCCATCTGTCCCGCGCCGCGGTTCTGGCCCACATAGGTTGCTATGGTTGCGCCGAAGGCGATAAACACCGACGTCACCAGGCTCTGGATCTTTCCGGCAGCCGAGAAACCCGCGATATAGACCGCGCCGAACACATTGACAGCCCCCTGCACGATGATGGTTCCGATCGCTGTGATGGAAAACTGCAGGCCCATGGGTACACCCATGGCAAGAAGCTGTCCCATGGCCGCAAAATCCCGCCTGAAATCCTCCCTGCCAAGCTTCAGGATCTCAAATTTGCGGACAATATAAACCAGGCACAGAAGCGCCGAGATCCCCTGTGCGATGACCGTTGCATAGGCGCAGCCCTCCACTCCCATGCGAAACACTACGATAAACACCACATCCAGCACTACATTGACCAGGGCAGAAATGATCAAAAAATACAGAGGGGACTTGCTGTCCCCCAATGCCCGCAGCACCGCCGCGAAGGCATTGTAGGCGGCTGTCACCAAAAGGCCGGCATAGATGATCGCCATATAGGCAGCCGTGTCGCCAATAATATCATCCGGCACGTTCATCATCTTCAGAATTGGGTAGTTGAGCACCAGAAGCCCCGCCGTCATCACCACCACAAACGCCAGGCACAGGATCACAGACATGGCTACAAAATGCCGCATTTTCTTGTAATCCTTCGCTCCGAAGCTCTGTGCCACCATGATGGCAAATCCGCTGGTGATGCCGTTTAACCATCCGATCACCAGAAAGATCAGCGAGGTGGTGCTCCCGATCGCTGCCAGGGCATTGACACCGATATAGCGCCCGGCCACAATGGAATCCACCAGATTGTAAAACTGCTGAAAAATATTCCCAAGATAAGTGGGGATCATAAAGGCCAGAATGAGTCTGACCGGATTTCCCTTTGTCATGTCGTTTGTCATGGGAGTTTATTCCTTTCTTATATGGATTCCGTCAGCAGCCTGCCGCTGCTCACGCCCATCCATCTGCTTTTTTGCAAAACTCCCGACATTTTACCACAGGTGCAGACGGGACGCAACTGTTTTTTCAGCGCCCCATCAGCATATCCCCGTTTTGCTTCAGCCAGAGCCGGTGTTTGGCAAAGTCAGGCATCACCGTCTCCACCTGCTTCCAAAACCGCCCGGAATGGTTCATCTCTTTTAAATGGGCCAGTTCATGGACCACCACGTAGTCCAGCACCTCCGCCGGCGCCAGGATCAGACGCCAGTTAAAGTTTAAATTGCCCTTCACGCTGCAGCTTCCCCACCGGGTCTTCTGGTCCCGGATGGTGATCCTTTTATAAGTCACCTGCATCTGGCGGGCATACTCCTCTGCCCTCCGGGCAATCACTCTGCCAGCCAGCTCCCGGTATCTCTGATATTCTGCTTCAGAAAGCCGGGGCTGCTGCTCTTCCTTCTCCTGCCGGAGCGCGGCGCGCTCCCGAAGCTCCACCTGCTTTCTCATGATCCACTCCCGCTTTTCCGCCACAAACTCATCCAGAACCGCCCTGCTGCACCGCCTGGGCGCCCGGACCGCCACACTGCCGTCCGGGGAGATCTGGATCGCAATGGTTCTTCTGGCGGAGCGGACCAAAGTACAGGAGACACCGCCAAGCTGCGTCTCCTGCATGATCATTTTCTCTGTCTTTTTTGTCATTCTTCTGTTTTGTCCTTCTGTCATCCGCCTTCTGACATCATGCTTTTGCCGTCATCCGTCCTATGATCTCGTTGGCCTTTGCATAGACCGCCTCAGGATCCACGCCGATATCAAACCGCCCATCCTCATAGAGGATCTTTCCGTTTACCATGGTCAGCTTCACATTCTGCTTGCTTCCGCTGTAGACCAGGTTCTTTATGATATTGTTAAGCGGCTGCATATTGGGCTGGTGCAGGTCGATCATGATCAGATCTGCCAGCTTCCCCTCCGCCAGACAGTCGCAGTCAGTGAGTCCCATGGCCTTTGCTCCGCCGCCCACCGCCATCTCAAGCACCTGGTCCGCTGGGACCGCCGCCGCATTCTCCTCCCGCAGCTTCCCAAGGCCGGTCACCAGAAACATCTCCCGGAACATATCCAGACAGTTGTTGCTGGCCGGACCATCCGTGCCGACGGCAAGTCGGATTCCCCGCTTTAGCATCTCCGTCACCGGCGCAATGCCGCTGGCAAGCTTAGTGTTGGAGCCCGGGTTCGTCACCACCGTCAAGTCCCTTTTCCGGAATATCTCAAGATCCCCGTCGCTCATATAGACGCAGTGGTATCCTCCGCCCCCGTAAGCGAACATTCCAAGCGCATCCAGATACGCCGTCGGCGTCATGCCGTGGCGCTCCACGCACTGCTCCACCTCCGCCTTCGTCTCGGAATTGTGGGCGAATACGGGAGCTTTGTATTTCTCCGCCAACGCCGCAACCCCCTTCAGCCGTTCCTCCGAGGTGGTATACTCGGCGTGAAAGCCCAGGCAGTAGCTGATCAGATCGTGATACTGGTTGTACTTTTTATAGTTCTCCTCCATCTCCTCCAGGCTGGAGACAAAATCATTGAAGCTGCTGACCATCACCGTGCGGAACCCGCAGTCCACCGAAGCCTTTGCGATCATCTCCGGATGGAAATACATATCGAAATTCGCCGTGACGCCGCTGGTTAAATATTCCATGATGGCAAGCTTGGAGAGCCACAGGATATCCTCCGGCAGAAGCTTCGCCTCCATGGGAAATACCTGCTGGTTGAGCCAGTCCAGAAGGGGCAGGTCATCCGCGTAGGAGCGCAGAAACGTCATTGCAGAATGAGTGTGGGCGTTTTTAAAGCCCGGCATCAAAAGGTTGCCGCAGGCATCGATCTCCCGGTCCCAGACGGGCGTTTCAAGAGCGTTTAAAGAATCCCCGGCGCCGCAGACGCTTTTCTCCCTCCCCACATAAGTGATCCGGCTGCCTTCCACCCAGACCTCTCCCATGAAAATCTCCATGGGATCTTCTGCGCGTCCATCCATCGTAAGAATCCCTGCATTATAAAAACGAATATTCATCCCTTACCTCTTTCCTTTATCATAGATTTCGCCCAGCGCGCGGGGAGCACGGTTGTACTTGGAGAAGAAGATCAGCAACAGCAGTGTCACCACATAGGGCAGCGTCATCACCAGATCCGAATAACTGCTGGGCATCTGTAATTTCTGTACCAGGAAGTATCCCCCAGACCGGGCGAACCCAAACAGCAGGCAGGACCCCAAAGTCGGCAGGATCGTCCAGTTGCCGAAGATCAGGGCAGCGATCGCCAGATAGCCGTATCCCACATAAATGCTGGAAGAAAAGTTTGCCGAAATGGAATAGGCAAAGCTGATGCCCGCCAGTCCGGACAGCCCTCCGGATACCATGACTGCGATCAGGCGCACCCGGCCCACATCCACACCAGCCGCGTCCACCGCATGGGGATTGTCGCCGCATGCCCGCAGATTCATGCCGTAACGGGTCTTGTACATCACATACCATGCCACAACCGCCGCCACAAGGATGATCAGCTCAAAGGGATAGATATCTTTAAATACCGCTCCCAGTACCGGGATCTGTGACAGCCCCGGCACCGTCCATTTTGCCGACACTCCCAGCACGAACTTGTCGGAAGCCGCGCCGAACACACTGCGGTTTAAATATTTTGTCAGAAATGCCGTCAGCGCCATAGCCAGGATATTGATGACCACACCGCTGATGACCTGGTTTGCCTTGAACCGGATGCAGAGCAGCGCATGGAGCAGGGAATAGGTCATCCCTCCCAGCACCGCAAACAGCATCGCCATATAGTAGGGGATCTGGGAATCACTGGAAAACTTTCCTGCGATCAATACCGCCGCCAGCGCGCCCGTAAAGGCGCCCACGCCCTGAAGCCCCTCAAGAGCCAGGTTGGTCACGCCGCTCTTCTCACTGTAAATGCCTCCGATCGCCATGATAAAAAGCGGCAGGGAAAAGGCAAGCCCGTCAATGATAATCCGTTCCATCAGCCATTCCCCCTTTCTTTATCCTTCTCCGGCGCATTTGGCATTGCCGCGGCCTGCGCCGCTTCCTCCTCCAGATCGTCCTTCGCCGTCTTCACCTTATAGCGGATAAATGCTCCGCAGGCGGAAAACAGTAAGATCACGCCGGTGATGACCGATGCGATCTCCGACTCCAGGCCAGATGCAGAATTCATGTAAGTACTCCCCTTGCTGATCACCGTGATCAAAAAAGAGGAAAAGATGATCCCGATGGGATTGGAATTGGCGAGCAGCGACACTGCGATCGCATCAAAACCGGTGCTTGCCAGAACCCTCGGCTGGATCGAACCGAAATATCCCAGATAGTAAGTAACGCCTGCAAGCCCTGCCAGCGCGCCGGACACCACCATCGCCATGATCATATTCTTTCCCACGCGGATGCCTGCATACTTTGCCGCATTCCGGCTGGTTCCCACGCATTTTAACTCGTACCCGAAGGTGGTCTTATCCAGCAGGAACTTGATAAACACAGCGGTGATCACCGCCAGCACGATCCCCAGCGGAATATCCATTTTCAGATTCCCCACCGGCGTATCCATCAGGGTCAGCCTTGCCGCTTTGGAGACTGCATTGGACTGGCGTGACACCGGATTGACAAAATAGGTATTGATAAAAAAGCTGATCACATACTGGGCAATGTAGTTGATCATGATGGAGGAAACCACCTCATTGATGTTGAACTGGTGCTTCAGCCAGCCGATCAGACCGCCCACCATCGCGCCGGTCATGATACCGATGACCAGCACCAAAGGCTTCGCCGCAGGGGCAGCCAGGGAGCTGTAACCAACCACCAGCGTAGTGACAAAGCCCGCCGTCAGCATCTGTCCTGACACGCCGATATTAAAAAGTCCCGCCCTCAGCGCCACCGCCACGGATAGAGATGCAAACAGCATGGGCGTCCACGCATTCATAAAGCTGGTAAAATCAGTCAGCATGCTCTTGTATCCCGCATAGCTGGCTTTCGGCAGAAGGCCGGAGCCCTGCAGCAGGTTCTGGTAAGCCGTAAGCGGATTCTTCCCCAGGCACAGGATCACCACAGCTCCTGCCAGGAGGCTTAAGACAATCGCAAACACCGGGATGGAAACCGCCTGATAGCGCTCATTCCCCAGCAGGCGGACCATACCCCGTTTGATGGTATGTTTCTTATTTTGCATCCGACTTCACCCCCATCATAAATTCTCCCACCTCATTGGTGGTCAGCGATCTGGCATCCGCGATCTTCTGCATCCGTCCGTTATAAATGACGCCGATCGTATCGGCACAGTTCATGATCTCGTCCAGCTCTAAGGAGATCAGAAGGATCGCCCTGCCTGCATCCCGCTCGCTGATGATCTGTTTATGGATATTTTCGATGGCCCCGATGTCCAGGCCGCGGGTGGGCTGCACGAAGATCATCAGCGGAGATTTCAGTTCGATCTCCCTCCCGATGATCGCCTTCTGCTGGTTGCCGCCGCTCATAGAACGCACGACCGTCTTAATGCCCTGTCCGCTCCGGATATCATACCGGTCGATCAGCTCCTGGCCATACCGGTCAAACTCTGACTGATTCAGGATGCCTTTTCTGGAAAACGGTTCTTTAAAATAATTCTTGAGGGCCAGATTCTCCTCCAGCGTAAAATCCAGCACCAGTCCAAAGTTCTGCCGGTCCTCCGGGATATAGGAGATCCCTTCCAAGGTCCGTTTGCGGATACTGTAACCGGTGATATCTTTTCCGTTCAGGAAAACAGAACCCTCCGCCGCCTTCTCAAGCCCGGCGATCGCATCGGCGATCTCCACCTGTCCGTTGCCCGATACGCCCGCGATCGCAAAGATCTCCCCTCCACGGATGGAAAAGGACACGTCCTTCACCACCTCAAAGCCATCCTGGTTCTTTACGGTCAAATGCTTCACCTCAAGCACCGTCTCCCGGTACTGCGGCTCACTCTTTTCCACCTCGAAGCTGACCTCGCGCCCCACCATCAGATTGGCCATCTGCCTGGTGGAGGTGGACGCCACATCCAGCACATCCACCAGCTTTCCCCGGTTTAAGATAGCGCAGCGGTCTGCTACTTTCTTGATCTCTTCCAGCTTGTGGGTGATCAGGATGATGGTCTTGCCATTGTCCCGCAGGCCCCTTATGATACCGAGAAGGAACTCGATCTCCTGGGGAGTTAAGACCGCTGTCGGCTCATCAAAGATCAGGATCTCCGCCTCCCGGTACAGCATCTTGAGAATCTCCACACGCTGCTGGATCGACACGTTGATATCCTCGATCACGTCGGTGGGGTTGACCTCCAGGCCGTACTGTCTGGACAGCTCCGCGATCTTTTCATCCGCCTTTTTTATGTCCACGCAGGGCAGAAACCCAAACAGCTTATCCTGGCTCTTAAGCCCCAGAATGATGTTCTCTGTGATCGTATAATTCTGCACCAGCTTGAAATGCTGATGTACCATGCCGATATTCAGCTTCGTGGCATAGCTGGGGGAGGTGATCTGCTCCTTCTTTCCCCGGATATAGATCTCTCCCTCATCCGGTTCATACATTCCGAACAGCATACTCATCAGGGTGGATTTGCCCGCTCCGTTCTCGCCCAGAAGCGCAAAGATCTCCCCCTTTTTGATCTGCAGTGTCACATCGTCATTTGCCACTATGCCCGGAAACCGCTTCGTAATGTGTTTCATCTCAATGATGTATTCCGACATGCCCGTCCTCCTATAAACGGCACAAAGAGTTCCGCCCGCAAAACTCTCGTGCTGCCGCGCAGTTATTTCCTATGAATTAAAAACTCCGGCTCATAGAACATCTACAAGCCGGAATCATAATCGCTCATGCTGTCCTGATCCTGGTTGATCCTTTCACTTATTTCAGGCCCGGAAAATCATCCGGCTGGATGTCGTTGAAATTCGCCGCCGGAACGATCGTGCCGTCCTTCACCAGCGCGTAAGCTTCGTCCAGCTTCGCCACGGTATCCGCGGACATCTGGTGTCTGCCTTCCGCCTTTACGAAACCGGTGGAATCGGTGTCTGCGCCCAGCAGAACATTCTCGCCCTTGAAGGTGCCGTCCTTGATGGCGTTCAGCTGCTTCTCAACGTTCATGCCCATAATCTTTAAGCCGGAGGTCATGATGATGTTGTCAGAACCGTTAGCGCCGTCGTCGTACTGGTCTACGTCACAGCCGATCACCTTGACGCCGGCTGCCTCTTTTGCTGCGGTGAACACGCCGTTGCCGGAACCGCCGGCCGCTACGAAGATCACGTCACAGCCCTGGTCGATCAGCGCCTTGCCCACAACCTTGCCGGTTGCCTCGTCAGCAAAGCTGCCCACATAGTTGCCGCCTACATTGGCATTGGTCACGTCGGTGCCTGCGTAGGAAGCGATCTCCACGATCTCCACACCGGTATCGAATTTTGCGTTTGCATAGTTCACACCGGACTCAAAACCATACTGGTAGTTTACATTGGACGGGTAAGCGATACCGTTTACCACTGCAACCTTCTTGGACTGAGACTCCAAAGCTGCCGCCATACCTGCAAAGAAACCGCTCTCCTGCTCCTTGAAGGTCATAGCGTAAATATTGTCACAGGTCACTTCGCTGCCCTCTGCGTCTGCCGGATTGGAATCCACCAGGATGAACTTCACATCCGGGTTGTCCACCGCGATGCTGCCGATGCCTGCAAACTGGAAGCCACAGCATACGATCACGTCATAATCTGCCACGATGTCCGCCACTGCCTGGATCGCCGCCGCGGTATCGCCTGTCTCCTCGCGGACCGGGGTAACATCTGCTTCCGGGTTATTGGCGATAAATGCCAGGATACCGTTGTAGTTGTCCTGGTTAAAGGAACCGTCGTCCACTCCGGACGGGCTGCTGACAATGGCGATCTTCATCGCACTGGCTGCCGGCTCTCCGTCTGACGCGTCTGCAGACGGACCTGCCGCCTCCGCGGTTGTCGCCTCAGCAGCCGGCTCCGCGGCCTTCGTGGTCTCGGAAGCACTGCTTCCGCCGCATCCTGTCAGCAGTGCGCCGACCATAGCTGTGCTCAGTAATACACTCAGTATTTTTTTCATAATCTGTCCTCTCCTTTGTTTAGAAATAGCATCTTTTTTACATGCCACACTTATATTTTTACTACAAAATGACGGGAATTACAACCAATTCTTATTTTTTCCGTTCTATTTCCACACTCATTGCCCTATATGTTCATTTTTGCCGCTTTATAGCATTATGATTCCTCAAATATTTTTGCAAGGCTCTCTGTGTACGGCGCGCGGCAGATCCCCTTTTCCGTGATGATCCCGCTGATCAGAGTGTGGTCCGTCACGTCAAAAGCAGGATTGTAGCATTTCACCTCCGGAAGAGCCATGGGCTGCTCATAAAACTTTTTCCGGATCTCATCGGGATCACGCAGCTCAATGGTGATGTCCTCCCCTGTCCTGCAGCTTAAATCGATGGTAGAGCTTGGCCCCAGCACGTAGAACGGGATCCCGTAATGCTTTGCCAGGATGGCTACGCCGCTGGTGCCGATCTTGTTGGCCGCATCGCCGTTGGCAGCCACCCGGTCGCAGCCCACAAAGCAGGCCTGTACCCAGCCGTTTTTCATCACCAGGCTCGCCATGTTGTCACAGATCAGGGTCACGTCGATCCCCGCTTTGCAAAGCTCATAGGAGGTCAGCCTGGCTCCCTGTAAAAGCGGCCTGGTCTCATCCGCAAACACTTTAAATTCCATGCCCCGCTCTTTTCCCAGGAACAAAGGCCCCAGCGCCGTCCCATAGTGAGAGGTCGCCAGCGGACCGGCATTGCAGTGAGTCAGGATCCCGTCCCCGTCTTTGATCAGAGAGAGGCCATATTCCGATATCGCACGGCACATCCGGCGGTCTTCCTCCTGGATCTCAATGCATTCCTTTTCCAACAGGTTTAAGATTGCTTTTACCGGCAGATCCCGATGCCCGGTCACCACCTTCTCCATCCGGTTCAGCGCCCAGCTCAAGTTGACTGCTGTCGGACGGGAAGAATTCAGGTACTCTTTATATTCTGCAAATCTGTTGTAAAATGTATCGTAGTCCTCCGCTCCGATCGTGCGGGCCAGAACATAGATGCCAAAGCCTGCACAGATCCCGATCGCCGGAGCCCCCCGTACCTTCAGTTCAAAAATCGCGTCATACAGATCCTTAGGGGTCTGCAGGGTCAGATACTCAGTAATATTGGGCAGCTTAGTCTGGTCGATGATGATGACGGATGATCTGTCGTCACTGAGCTTTACATTGTCGATCATCGTCACCTGTTCGATCTGTCTGAGATTGTTCTGTTCGTTGTTCATAGAGTGATGCTCCTCCTGTTATGTAATATCCTGTAAATATCTGGAAAAGTTTTTCTTCAGCTTTTTAACTGATTTTGTCCGATCAATCCCCGCCGATATCAAATCCGGCTTTGAAGGCCCGTGATGCAAAGGCGGCCTCAAAATCTTTCAGGTCATAAAATTCTACATCCGGCAGCTTTACCAATCCGTTTTTGAGCAGCCGTAAAGCCGGTTCAAAGGGGCCGCAGCGGCTCCCCACGATCGTGATCTCATTGACCACAAAATAACTCATATCCACAGAGACCTTTCCGGCATAGGTGCTTTTCAAGACAATGGTCCCCTGCTTGCGCACGAGCTTTGACGCCAGCTCCAGCCCGGACGGGGAACCGGTAGCCTCAACCACGATCTCATAGGTATCGGGAAAATCCTTCCCGCTCACAACAGCCGTCCTTCCAAGACCCGCAAATTGTTCCAGCTTTTCTTCATGCTTTCCATACACGGTTAAATCCACTCCATATAAATACAGCACACTGGCGGTCTGATAGGCCAGCCGCCCATCTCCGATGACCGCCACGCTGGTCCCAGGGTCGATGTGCACCTGCTTCGGGATCTGGATTGCAGCCGCCAGCGGCTCTGTCAGAAGCGCGGTCCGGGGTGACAAACCCTCCGGCACTTCATGGAGCAGATGAGTTTCCAGCGTCATATATTCACCGAAGCATCCGTCCTTTCCCTCCATGCCAATGACCTTCCGTTCTATACAGTGTTTCTCCCGTCCGGTCCGGCAGTAGATACAGTGTCCGCAGCCTGCGTTCAGCTCCCCCACCACATATTTCCCGATCCACTCCGGTTCACTTGACTTTTCTACAACACCCACAAATTCATGCCCCATAACGCCCTTGAAATCAGGCCTGTAGCCTTTTAAGATCTCACGGTCCGTATTGCAGACCCCTGCGCAGAGAATGCGTATCAGGCTCTGAGTATCTGTCGGTTCCGGCATGGGCAGGTCCGCTCTGTAGACGGCCCGCTCTCCGTCAAAATATATTCCGCGCATCGGCTTCATCCATCCTCTCTGTCTATGTCTATTTGTCTATGTCTACCATCTATTGACTGCTCGTTTATCTCCTGGTTCTATCTTTCTATCCTGCTTCGCTATTCTTCATAGCCGGAGATTCTCACCGGACGTCCTGTACAAAGTGCCATGTGATAGATCTTGGCGGTATCCTCCACATAAACACTGTTGATATACGCCTCCTCTATGGTGGCTCCCACAGCTACCACACCGTGATTCGCCATCAGACAGGCGTTTTTACGGGCCAGGATCGGAACCGCATTTAAGCCCACCTGCGCGCTGCCCTGTTCTGCATAATCGCTGACCTCCAGGCTGCCCTTGAGAAACGGGATCATCTCGATCAGGATCACCGGGATCTCCTGGTGGTTCACCGCGAAACTGGTCGCGTAGGGGGAATGGGTATGCACGACGGCCTTCACATGCGGAAGGTGCCTGTAGATCTCTGCATGCATCTTCCACTCTGAAGACGGCTTGTGACATCCTTCAATCACGGTTCCATCCAGGCCGATCACCACGATATCCTGTTCCTCCATGATGCGGTAGTCATAGGAACTGGGCGTGATGACGATCCGTTTCTGTTCCGGTTCATAGACGCTCATGTTCCCACTGGTACCCGCCATCAGTTTTTCTTCATACGCCTGTTTCGCGGTATAGAGTACTTTTTGTTTCAACTGGGTCAACTCGTTCATGTTCTATCCCCTTTTCTTTGGTTTGGCTGCACAAAAAGGGCGGTGCAGATTATTTGTGCAGGCACAATAAAAATCTGCCTCCGCCCTTTTGCACTGCTCACTGCTCTCATGGATTCCTATTATATCATATCCATAAAAGATTTGCAGTTGATTCTTTTACCGGAAGGCTGCTGTTTTTGTTATCGGTTTCTGTTATGTATCCGTTATTAATATTTCAATACGCGGTCCACATCCGAAATAAATATGGTGGCGCCGCCTATTTTAACATTCCTGACCACATCTGTCATGATCTTCCCATTATATTCCCACACCTGGCGTTCTTCGTAACGCTCTGTGCAGCTCTGCCTGATATATTCCAGGATCTCTTCTTCCCGCTCCTTCTCAATACAGATCATCAGCGTGACATTCCTCTTATTCAGATATAATCCTTCTGTGACAAATTTGGTCGCCAGTATTTTATTCTTCACAAGGATTCTGGCCAGACTCTCATAATCCTGCTCCTGCACAACAATGATCATCAACTCCATAATAAACCCCTTTCCCCACAGTCCGGAACCCACAAATCCAGACTGGAAAACATAATAAATAAGACTTCATTATAAAATGTTTTTAGCAGAAGAACAAGTTAAGATTTATTAACAGTGTCCTGGTTTTTGTAATAAATCGGACCCTGAATATTAAGAGAAAAGAAATACCAATTTCTGTATTTTCTGATAATATGATATCAAAGCAAGAAGAAGAAAGGGAGAATAATTATGAAGCAAAATATGAAAAAAACCATTTATACCGCCGGGCTTACCGCAGCTGTGGCATTATCTGCATTAAGTTTAAGTGGATGCAATGGGGCAACCCAGATCCCAGGCACGATAAAAGTTGAAAACGTCAACAGCGAGGATCATGTGATCACCGTAGCCGGACGTGAGGAAGTAAAGGTAGTGCCGGATATGGCACAGATCATCTATTCTGTATACACGCGGGAAGACACTGCTGCCGCCTGTCAGGAGAAGAATGGAAAGGACTTAGATTCTGCCATTGAAACCTTGAAGGGACTCGGTGTCGAGGAGACTTCCATCCAGACCTCCTCCTACGGCTTAAGCCCGATCCGCAACTGGAATTCCGGCAACCAGGAGATCACCGGTTATGAGATGACCACCACGATCACGGTCTCCGATATCCCGATCGATAATGCAGGCGCCATTATGTCCCAATCCGTAGCCGCCGGAGTCAACAGCATCGATTCCGTCAGCTATTTCTCCAGCAACTATGACGCCAGCTATCAGGAAGCTTTAAAAGCAGCCATGGCAGTGGCCCAGGCAAAAGCTGAGGCGATCGCGGAAGCCAGCGGGATGTCCATCGACGGAGTTGTCCGCGTCGTGGAGAGCGGATATAACCCCGACATACGCTACTCCTCCTACCGGAGCGCAGGTTCTGCCAATAAAGCAGTAGAGACTGCTGCCGCCGCCGACATGGCAGTTATGCCGGGACAGGTCAGCGTGGAGGCATCCGTCAGCGTGGAGTATAAGCTGGTTAAATAATCATAGGAATAACATGCAACAGGGGATCTGCCTGGGGACTGACAGGTGATCCCCTGTTAGTTTTTATAACCAAACAATCAACACCTCTTCGATCACACTATAATTTATAAGCAATCCCACAGCTATTACTTTAAATTCTTTTTATGTTGTTTCAACCATGATACAATTTTTCCAATTATAATTTTTACTATATCGTCCTCCTTTACTCGATCCCTTTCACCAGAATATTGAATTTTCACGACTTGGCTATACGGAATCACCATATAGAAATCACTACAATCTATTTTAATTATATTCTTCAAGTTATAAAAATGCATTGTTCTGCTCTCAGTATAAATACTTTCCCCATTTATTAATTTTATGTCAGCATACTTATGTATATATTCTATAACAAATTTTTGAAAATGAGACATACCTGCTATCTCGGCAAAAACCAATAATATCCCGGAAATGGAAAGCAAAACTATATTGTTATATACTACATGTAAATATATTAATGTTGCCGCAACAAACGGCAACAAAAGTAAACATATTGTTATGTTATCTCTTTCTCTAAAATATAATTTAATTATTAAAAACAAAACAATTATGTAAACAACAGTAATTATTGTGAACAAAATAATAGTTTTATATGTAATAATTACTCTTATGTCTGCACACATTATATAAATACTGTACGCCCATATTGAAAAAACAAAATAGTTAAAAACGAGATATAAAACATACACTAAATCTTTATAACTATGCTTTTTTTCTGCCATAAGACCTGATGATTTTAACCATCTAAATAGGGTATTAACTGCTGGATACATAAATGTAACTACACTACCAGATATAATATCTTTCACATCAATATTGTTTATAAAAATTTCAATAAACTTATTAATAATCATTTTATCCTCCAATAGCTAATACAGCGCTCTTAACAGAATAGATCTTTTGTATTTGTCAGCACTTTATCGCATTTCGCTTTCTTTATCTTTCCCTGCACTCTGCAATGATTTTTAAAATATCATCCCCATACTTCTCAGCCTTTACCGGCCCAAATCCAGACACCTTTTGCAGTGCCTGCTTATCCACCGGCATCTTCATGATCAGATCTTTCAGCTGACTGTCATTATAAATATAATAAGGTTTTATTTTCTCTTCTCTGCTCTTGCGAAGCCTGTAAGCTTTTAGTTCCTGATAAAGTCTTGTTCCCTCAATCGTTTTCTCCTCCATCATGGAAGTCTCTTCGGCACTGCCTGCAGGCGGCTCTAAAACTGGACCATCCATCTCTGCCGCAGTGTTCTGGATCACATACGGTTCATACTTTTTCGTATAGTCTTTCTCCACTGCTTTATGCAGTTTCAGATAGGACTCTGCCCATGTTTTCATGTCTGCATCGGAATTTTCTACTTCCTTTGACAGCTTGTACTGCTCTTTTATAAAGGACACCAACTGGTCAGCACGAATCACCTTTTGCTTTATATCCTTTTTTGCGTATTTGGCATTGAGGACTGTTTTGGAATTTGACAACACAACAACCGTTCTGTAAAAATCATCAAAATATCTGGATGTCATAAATTTTGAAAATAGATTCGTTCTTGTCTCTGTTTTCATTTTTTTCATTAACTCCAAATGCCGTTCATTCTGCGTGATCGGAGAATATATCCCTTCTTTTTTCTTTCTTCCGTTAAACTCCATCGTGCGGATAAAATCACCATTATTATTGATTTCGATATTTCCATACAAATTTTTACACTCAATTACAAAACAGAGCTTTTTGGTAAACACAAGATAATCAATCTGCGCACTCAGTTCACCATCCTCTAAATAGATATCATGAAGGATATACATTGGCATATGGCTGTTCTTTAACTCAAAAGCAATTTGATTCTCTCCCTGGATTCCATATTCCAGATATCTGATATCCTGACGCAGTTTCTCCCTGCCCTCCTGCGTCAGCTTAGATTCCAATGCTCTTAACACTTCCAGTTGTCTCTGCGCATCACTGCTCTCTTTTAAAAAAACCGGTTCTTTCATTTTATCAAACAATCCCATATCTGCTGCTCCTATCATTGGACTTTTTTTAATTTTACCAAAGATCCCCTATAAAATCACTTCTTTCGGCATTATTTTCCTTATAATGTCAAAAGAGGACATCTCCAAAGCTGAAAACAGCTCAAGAGACATCCTCTTTCCTATGTTTATCTGTCAAACAGGACCTTCACGGATTTATGACAATCCGATCGCCACGCCCAGCACGACTGCCATCGAAGCAAACACAAACAGCACTGCCTGGAACTTGATCTGGAACTTTGCCCACTGGCCCCACTCCAGCTTTGCAGCAGCCAGCGCACCCAGAAGGCATCCGCTGGTCGGCACGATGAAGTTGGTAAACGCGTCGCCCAGCTGGTAAGCCAGCACCGCCACCTGACGCTGCACGCCTACCAGGTCTGCAAGGGGCGCCATGATCGGCATGGTGAGCGCTGCCTGTCCAGAACCGGATACTACGAAGAAATTGAATATGGACTGGAATACATACATGCACCACGCGGAAATGACCGGTGGGAAGTTCTTCATACCGTTGCTGATATTATACAGGATCGTATTCAGTACCGTACCATCCGTGGCGCTGGTACCGCCCAGGATGATGATGATCCCCTGCGCCATACCGACACACATGGCTGCGCCCAACAGATCCGCGGCTCCGCGGTCAAAGGAGCGTGGAATGTCATTCAGCTTCATATCGTTTAAGTGGAACACAACGCCGATGATACCGGACACCAGACCCATCACAAAGAACTGGGATGCGATCTCCGGGATATAGTACCCTTCCGATATAACGCCCCAGATCGTCCATGCCATGCAGCCTGCAATGGTCAGGAGCACCAGCTTGTGGCCCAGGGTAAACGGCGGCATCTCATTGCCTTTCTTAGCAAACTCCTCGCGGTACTCTGTATCAGACTCATATGCTACCGAACTCTGCGGGTTTTTCTTCACCTTGACGGCATAACGCATGGTAAATACACAGGCCAAAGCCGTGAAGAAGATCCAAAGTGGGATACGGAACCATGCGCCGGACATGACCGGGATCCCTGCAACACCCTGAGCCACCGCCAGCCCAAAGGGATTCTGCCAGGAAGAACCGAATCCGATCTGCGTCGCCACGTAGGTGCACATGATCCCGACTACCGCGTCATAACCCATGGCAATGAACATGGGAACCAGGATCATCACGAACGGGATGGCCTCCTCTCCCATGCCAAACACGGCTCCGCCCAGGGAAAACAGTGTGATCAGGATCGGGATCAGCAGGATCTCCCTGCCGTTCGTCATGGCGATGACCCGCATGATCCCACTCTCCACCGCCCCGGTCCTCAGCACGATACCGAAAGCGCCGCCCACTACCAGGATAAATGCAATAATACCGACTGCGGTACCATTTTTATCCCCCACAGTCATGCCCTCAAATACATAGTTTAAGATACCCTGTCCGCCGAAATCCTCTGTTCCGAACAGCGGGGCAACCTTTGTAATCCTGTTCCCGTTCTCGTCCAGGACGTACTCAAAGCTGTCCGGGTCCAGAACGGTTCTGGTCTTTTCCGCACCATTTATGGTGTATGTGATTTCCTTTGTCTCAAACCTCCCCAGCGGAATGAACATGGTCAGCACCGCCGCAAACAGGATCACACCAAATATGATAATATACGTGTGCGGCATCTGAAACCCCTTTTTCTTTTTTTCCATTGTCACTGTCTCTCCTTGCGTATTATTCTCATATTACTAATAATGTTTAATTATGCCATGGTCACTAAATTCAGCCTTCGCCTCCGGCTCGCCTTCATTAAGTGTCCAGGCATGCATTCTCACTAAGCTCGGCCCTGCCTCGCTAAGTGTTCATAGTATACCATATTATGCATAAAAAGTCATTCTCAAATATCCTTGCGGTTTTTCAATTTTCTATTATAATAAGTATAAGAAAACAAGGAGGATGTAATTTATGCCACAGAGAACTGATATTCACAAAGTACTTATTATCGGATCCGGCCCGATCATTATCGGACAGGCATGCGAGTTTGACTATTCCGGGACTCAGGCGTGTAAAGCGCTTAGGAATCTGGGCTACGAGATCGTGTTGGTCAATTCCAACCCCGCTACCATTATGACCGATCCGGAGACAGCAGATGTCACTTACATTGAACCACTGAACGTGGAACGGCTGGAACAGATCATCGCCAAGGAGAGACCGGATGCCCTGCTGCCCAACCTGGGCGGTCAGTCCGGCTTAAACCTTTGCTCGGAACTCAGTAAGGCCGGTATCCTGGACAAATATAACGTCAAGGTTATCGGTGTCCAGGTTGACGCCATCGAACGGGGCGAGGACCGCATCGAGTTTAAAAAGGCCATGAACGAGCTTGGGATCGAGATGGCGCGCAGTGAGGTTGCCTACAGCGTGGAGGAAGCCTTAAAGATTGCCGACGAGCTCGGCTACCCGGTTGTGCTTCGCCCGGCCTACACCATGGGCGGCGCAGGCGGCGGTCTGGTCTACAACCGCGAAGAATTAAAGACCGTCTGCTCCAGAGGCCTGCAGGCCAGCCTGGTTGGACAGGTGCTGGTGGAGGAATCCATCCTGGGATGGGAAGAGCTGGAGCTGGAAGTAGTCCGCGACGCAGAGGGCAACATGATCACCGTATGCTTTATCGAAAATATCGACCCGCTGGGCGTACATACCGGAGATTCCTTCTGTTCCGCACCGATGCTGACCATTTCTGAGGAATGTCAGAAGCGTCTCCAGGAACAGGCTTACAAGATCGTGGAGTCCGTACAGGTCATCGGCGGTACCAATGTGCAGTTTGCACATGATCCGGTTTCCGACAGGATCATCGTGATCGAGATCAACCCGCGTACTTCCCGGTCTTCCGCGCTTGCATCCAAGGCCACCGGCTTCCCCATCGCACTGGTATCTGCCATGCTGGCAACCGGACTGACCTTAAAGGATATCCCCTGCGGCAAATACGGCACCCTGGACAAATACGTGCCGGACGGCGACTACGTTGTGATCAAGTTCGCGCGCTGGGCATTTGAGAAGTTTAAAGGCGTGGAGGACAAGCTCGGCACGCAGATGCGCGCAGTCGGTGAAGTCATGAGTATTGGTAAGACCTACAAGGAGGCATTCCAGAAGGCGATCCGCAGCCTGGAGACCGGACGTTACGGTCTGGGCCATGCCCGGGATTTTGACAGCCGCTCCAAAGAGCAGCTCTTAAAGATGCTGTCTGCTCCGTCCAGCGAGCGTCATTTCATTATGTACGAGGCGCTGCGCAAAGGCGCTACCGTTGAGGAGATCCACGAGATCACCAGAGTAAAGGCCTGGTTCATCGAGCAGATGAAGGAGCTGGTTGACGAGGAAGAAGCGCTGGCCTCCTGCCGCGGCAGCCTGCCCTCTGATGAGATGCTGGCAAGCGCAAAAAAGAACGGCTTCTCCGACAAATATTTGAGCCAGATCCTCGGCATTGATGAGAGCGCTGTCCGCGGCCGCCGGATCGAGCTGGGTGTGGAGGAAGCCTGGGAGGGCGTGCACGTAAGCGGCACCGAAAACAGCGCTTATTATTACTCCACCTACAACGCTGCCGACAAAAATCCGATCGGGACAGACAGACCCAAGGTCATGATCCTGGGCGGCGGTCCGAACCGGATCGGCCAGGGCATCGAGTTTGACTACTGCTGCGTCCATGCTTCTCTTGCACTGAAAAAGCTGGGCTTTGAGACGATCATCGTCAACTGCAATCCGGAGACGGTTTCCACGGACTACGATACCTCCGACAAGCTGTATTTTGAACCTCTGACCCTGGAGGATGTTTTAAGCATTTATAAGAAAGAGAAGCCGGTAGGCGTGATCGCACAGTTCGGCGGACAGACCCCGTTAAACCTGGCTGCCGACTTAGAGAAAAACGGCGTCCGGATCCTTGGCACAGCTCCTTCCGTCATCGACCTGGCGGAGGACCGCGACCTGTTCCGCGCCATGATGGAGAAGTTAGAGATCCCCATGCCGGAATCTGGTATGGCTACCACCGTAGACGAAGCCCTGGCGATCGCCGGAAAGATCGGTTATCCGGTCATGGTACGTCCTTCTTACGTGCTGGGCGGACGCGGCATGGAGGTGGTCTATGACGATGAGAGCATGGTCAGCTACATGAATGCGGCTGTCGGTGTCACTCCGGACCGCCCCATCCTGATCGACCGGTTCTTAAACCACGCCATGGAGTGTGAGGCTGACGCTATCAGCGACGGGGAGCACGCTTTTGTTCCTGCAGTTATGGAGCACATCGAGCTTGCCGGCGTTCACTCCGGCGACTCCGCATGCATCATCCCGTCCGTCCACATTTCTGAGGAAAATGTGGCGACCATCAAGGAATACACCCGCAAGATCGCGGAGGAGATGCATGTCAAGGGACTGATGAACATGCAGTACGCCATCGAGAACGGCAAGGTCTACGTGCTGGAAGCCAATCCGCGCGCATCCCGCACGGTTCCGCTGGTATCCAAGGTCTGCAACATCCGGATGGTACCGTTAGCTACCGATATCATCACTTCAGAGCTGACCGGACGTCCCTCCCCGGTTCCCACCTTAAAGGAGCAGGACATTCCATATTTTGGAGTGAAGGAGGCCGTATTCCCGTTCAATATGTTCCAGGAGGTAGACCCGATCCTTGGGCCGGAAATGCGTTCTACCGGCGAGGTGCTGGGACTTTCCCGCTCCTACGGCGAAGCATTTTACCGCGCGCAGGAGGCTACCCAGACCAAGCTTCCTCTGGAAGGCACTGTGCTGATCTCCGTGAACCGCAAGGATAAGGCTGAGGTCGTTGAAGTTGCCAGAAGCTTCCATGAGGACGGCTTCAAGATCGTGGCCACCGGCAACACCTACGAGCTGATCTCCCAGGCCGGCATCCCTGCAGAGCGTGTGAAAAAGCTCTATGAAGGACGCCCCAATGTCCTGGATATGATCACCAACGGGCAGATCCAGCTGATCGTCAACTCTCCGATCGGCAAAGACAGCTTCCACGATGACAGCTACTTAAGAAAAGCCGCCATCAAAGGGAAGATCCCCTACATGACCACCATTGCCGCGGCAAACGCCACCGCTAAGGGCATCCGCTACATCAAGGAGCACGGTCAGGGCGACGTCCACTCCCTGCAGGCCCTGCACAGCGAGATCCGGGATAAGGATTGACCGCTCAGGCTTCTGATCCGCAATAAAAGTCAACAGAAATAAATCAAAAAACGAATTGTTAACCATTGTTATCAAAGTGGTTGACAATTCGTTTTGCTTATGGTATACCTTTTTTATGTTTAAACATACAGTAAGCAAGTCATTACATAAAAGGAGATATTACTATGAGTACAACCTATGCGGATTCATCGAAATGCACCTCCGGCGCCCGGCGCGGTTTTACCACGAAGGAGCTGGTTTTAGGGGGAATGTTTGCCGCACTGCTGGCGGCGATCTCCCAGATATCCCTTCCCATGCCTACCGGCATGCCAATCACCGTCCAGGTGTTCGGCGTTGCCCTGATCGGCGTTGCCCTTGGCTGGCGTCTGGGGCTGCTGGCTGCCGTCACCTATGTCCTGATCGGAGCGGTAGGCCTCCCGGTATTTGCCAATTTCCGCGGCGGCATGGGTTCCCTGGTGGGACTGACCGGCGGCTACATCTGGTCCTGGCCGATCATGGCTGCCCTAAGCGGCATCCGTCCCAAAACCGGCAATCCTAGGCTGAACACCCTGCTTACCGTAGCATTTGCCCTTCTTGGCCTTGCCATAGCCGAAACCATAGGCTGCCTGCAGTGGGCCGCCTTGTCCGGCGACATGTCTGTGGGCGCTGTATTTACCTATGCAATGGTCGCATTCATCCCCAAGGACATTATTCTTACGATCCTTGCGGTGTTTGCCGGGATACCACTGCGGAAAATGCTCTTCAAGATCTGACACCGGGTCCCGTTACAGGCGCAGTCCTTTGATGTCCTTGATACGGGATAATATCATATTGCAGCTGCTGCTGATGACGCCCGGAAGCGGATCTATCACCTCCGCCATCAGGCGCTCCATCTCCTCCCCGGATGCCGCGACCGCATGGACATGCAGTTTGTTCCTGCCGGTTACGCGGTAAATCTGGGTGATGGTCTCATGGCTGCTCAGGATCTCCGTCACCTGTGCAAAGGTTTCCGGGCTTGTCTCAATCTCAAAATAGCAGGACACAGCACCGTTCATCTTCTGAGGATTGATGATGGCGGTGTATTCCTCGATCACACCGCGCTTTTCCAGGGATAAGATCCGCGTCTTGACCGCCACGCGGGAGATCCCCACCTGCTGCCCGATCTCTGAATAAGACATGCGCGCATTCTCTATCAACAACTGGACAATCTTCTGGTCCAGCTCATCCAAACCATCCAAAAACATAAACTCACCCCGTCTTCACTTTTATTTTTTAGTACGCTGACAGGGCGGGATCACGCAGCCCCGGCAGACTGTACATGGCTTTATTATATATGCGCCACATATAAAATGCAATCCGTCTGCTGTACAAAATGCAATCTATTAATTGACATATATTTTTCTAACCCTTATAATACTTACAAAACGAAAGTTTATTATTACGTTAAGAAAGGTATGTGGGGATAATGAAAGGAGATTTAACACAGGGACCGGTGATGAAGACCATGCTGCTTTTTGCCGTGCCCATGATCCTGGGAAATCTTTTACAGCAATGCTACAATGTGGCCGACACACTGATCGTGGGCCGTTTTCTTGGACCGGATGCACTGGCGGCAGTTGGCTCCGCGTTTGCGCTCATGACATTTCTGACTTCCATCCTGCTGGGACTTAGCATGGGCAGCAGCGCTGTCTTTTCCATCCACTTTGGACGGAAAGATTTTGACGGGCTGAAGAACAGTATCTTCACGTCCTTCTTACTGATCGCCGCCATAAACATCCTGCTCAATATCCTGGTCTTTTTATCCATGGATAAGATCCTGGTCTTCTTAAATGTCCCGGAATCCTTACTGGGCATGATGCGGCAGTACCTTGTGGTGATCTTCTGCGGCATCACCGCGGTTTTTCTGTACAACTACTTTGCCTGTCTCCTGCGCGCCCTGGGCAATTCCATCATCCCGCTCTTATTTTTAGCGGTATCGGCCGCGCTGAATATTGCGCTGGACCTCTGGTTTGTGCTGTCGCTCAAACGCGGCGTTGCAGGCGCTGCGGAAGCCACGGTGATCGCCCAGTATGTCTCTGGTATCGGGATCGCCCTGTATGTCTGGGCAAAATGCCCGGAGCTACGCATCCAGAAAAAACACTGCCGGATCACCCGCTCCGGCCTAAAAGAGATCGCCGCTTTTTCTGTATTGACCTGCGTCCAGCAGTCTGTCATGAATCTGGGCATCCTGATGGTGCAGGGACTGGTCAACAGCTTTGGAACCACCGTCATGGCCGCTTTCGCCGCCGCTGTGAAGATCGATTCCTTTGCCTATATGCCGGTGCAGGATTTCGGCAATGCCTTTTCTGCCTTTATCGCACAGAACTACGGCGCAGGCCAAAAAGAACGGATCCGCGCGGGATTCAAAGGCGCCGTCCTGACCTCCGTCGTCTTCTGCCTTTTTATCTCTGCGGTCATCTGGATCTTTGCCCGCCCGCTGATGCTTCTTTTTGTCAACGAAAGGGAGACTGCCATCCTGGCAGAAGGCATCCGCTATCTGCATATTGAAGGGGCGTTCTACTGCGGCATCGGCTGTCTCTTTTTACTGTACGGACTTTACCGGGCGCTGGGAAAACCAGGGATGTCGGTCATCCTCACGGTTGTTTCCCTGGGTACCCGCGTGCTGCTGGCCTATACCCTGTCCTCCATACCGCTTTTCGGCGTGGCAGGCATCTGGTGGTCCGTCCCCATCGGCTGGATCCTGGCGGACATCCTCGGGCTTGCTTATTTCAGGCATCATTACAGGCGCGTTTTTCAGGAGTGATATGGAACTCCCGCTGAAGCTGCTGCTCCTTCGCCGCAAGATCCTGATCATACCGCTCAATCTTATCATTGAGCCGCTCCAGAGACCGCTGCATGTCCTCCATGCGTGCCAAAAGCCGCTCCCGCTGCTCCACCAGCAGCGCTTTGCGGGCATCCAGCGTCTCATCCCCCTTTTGGAAAAGGGCTACATATTCGATCAGGGCTTCGATCTGTACGCCCGCCGCACGCATGCATTTCATCAGTTCGATCCACATGCAGGATGCCTCATCATAATCCCGGATGCCGCTCCTGTTTCGCGGCACGCGGGGGATCAGCCCAATCCGTTCATAATATCGCAGGGTATCCGCAGTCATATCATATTTTTTACTCACTTCAGCTATGGTCATATCTTATTCCTCCTGTCCTGCACTCCGCTCTTTCTGCGCAGATAAAGTTCGGGGCAGGATTACCTGCCCCGATGCTTTTCTTTCTTTTTCTGCTGCTTCAGCTCAAACCGGCGCTGCTTTTCTTCCTCCCGCCTCTCACGGCTGAGAGTCCTGCGCTCTGTCTTTGCCTGCTCCTGCATCAGCTTTAACGCCTGCTGCGACCTGGTGCCGATACCGGTATCCTGTACCTGCCGGTGCACCTCACGCTGCATCCGCTTGGGACTTCGTCCTGCCGCCTTTACAGCCGCCTCCACAGCCGGACTGAACCGCAGATGAACATAGTGTTTCCGAATAAAGTCATACACCTCATAATCCTTCGGCTCCGCACCAAAAGTAACCTTGCAGGCCGTCAGCTTCCCATCTGCCACACGCTCAAACACGCCGATCCAGAATGGGTCCTCAAAAACTACGTTCAATGTCTCCGATACTTTGTCCATAACAATTCCTCCTTAAGAATGTAATGCACAAAGAACGGACGACCAAGGAGGAGGGTTACTTACATTCCGGCAGCGCTCAATCCTGATGGACTGGCGATGCAAAAGAATGCGGCTGGACTACCTACCAGCTCTGCAAGAAGTATTCCTGTGAAATACTCCTGCGTTGTGTTTTTATCTTTGTTCTTCTATTTTAGCATGAACGTGAGGAAAATGCCAGTGGTTATGGATGCATCACAGGACCTGAAACATCACCTTGCAGGCGGACGGCGGAGGTGCAAACCCCTCTTCTCCACGGCTGAGAGGCAACGTATAATTGAGCAGCTTTTCATATCCAAGTCCCCTCCCTACGAGATCCGTAGCGATCTCAAAATCCTGTCGGGTGCAGTTGCGGACAAACTGGATATCAAACTCCCGGAACATACCCTTCTGGAAATTAATAACGGGAGGTACCTTGTACCCTGCCACCACAACGATCCTTCCATTGATCTTTACCACATCCGGCAAAAGATCGGCCACCGGCTGTACTCCCGCGCAGTCATACACATAGTCGGCCCCCATTCCGTCTGTTCTGCTGTAAACCTGCTCTACAATATCCTGCTCCGGGTCAAGCACTTCAAATCCAAGCTCCTCCGCCATAACCCGGCGCAGTAGATTGGGCTCACAGATCATCAGCTTCTCCGCACCGAAGCTGCGCAGAGTGATCGCCGTAGAAAGCCCAATCCCTCCGGCTCCAAACATCAGCACCCGGTCCCCCGGCCGGTATCCCCCTTTCCGCGCCGCATGGACAGAAATGCCCACCGGCTCGATAAATGCCGCCATCTGAGTGTCCACTCCCTCAGGAACCGGACAGATCATCTCATCCGGTACCTGCACATATTCTGCCATCCCGCCGTCTAAATCAATCCCGATCAGCTTCAAAGACTCACAGACATGAAACTGCCCATTCCTGCACCGCTCACAGACACCGCAGGATAAATAGGGAAATGCCGTCACCAGTGTCCCCCTGGCATATTTTGGATTCTCCGATGCAATATAACCAGAAAATTCATGTCCCATGATCAGAGGCGCTTTTGCCCTGGGATGCCTGCCCTTTAAAATTGTCACGTCACTCCCGCAGATCCCGGCATAGGCTACCTGAATCAGCGTCCATCCCTCCCGCGGTTCAATCATGGGAACCTCCCGATAAACCACCCGGTCTGTCCCCTCAAAAACCAATGCTTTCATCTCTCTATAATTCTCCCTTCTCTTCCATCAGGTTTCCGCCCTGGAGCAGCTTTACCGGTTTCATCTTCCGGTTCCGTTTTCTCTGCCAGATAATGAAACGCTGCAGTAAGATAAACGACAGCAGCAGCACTGCAATTGTGATCTTCGACCATCCAGAGGTCAATGTCCCCTGGAATGTGATGATCGTCTGGATGATCCCGGTAGTCAGCACCCCAAACAATGTACCGATCACACTTCCCACACCTCCCGTGGTCAATGTCCCGCCGATCACTGCCGCAGAGACCGCATCCAGATGCAGCGACTGCGCGTGCAGCCCATAGGATGACAGGATATACACTGCAAATACCAGGCTTGCCACAGAGGTTGTAAAGCCTGACACGGCATACACATACATCCTGGTCCGTTTCACGGGAATTCCCAGCATTTTAGCTGAAACCTCATTTCCCCCGATCGCATAGACGTTCCGTCCAAATCTTGTCTTTTTCGTAAGGATATAAAACAGGACCAGCATCACCAGCGACACCAGGACGCCAAAGGTAATATATCCGCCCGGCAGCCTCAGTTTAAAAACAGAAAGCTTAAGGACAGACGGATGGCTGATCACGATCGTGCCTGTGCTGATCATATAACAAGCCCCTCTGGCAAGAAACTGGGTTGCCAGCGTAGCGATAAACGGCTGAAATCCTTTGTACGAGATCAGATACCCATTCAGGAACCCGACCAGCGTCCCCACCAGCAGGACCACAGCTACCACCACCGTCAGAGGAAGGTTCATCACTGTCAGCATGTATGCAGACGCCGTGAAATTAAAAGCGATCAGCGCGCCAACGGAAAGATCGATCCCGCCAGAGACCAGCACCAGAGTTTCTCCGAGGGCTACGATCAGCAGATGGCTGTTATCCATCAGAATATTGCAGATGGTCTGGACCGCAAAAAAGTTTTTATAGCGGAGGCTTCCAAATGTGAAAAATGCAGCAAAGACGATCACAGCAGCCCACAGCGTAATATGTTCCGTGTTAATACTATATTTCCGTAATGTCTTAAACAGCTTCACGCTTATCCCTCCCCCGTTTTAAAACCAGGCTCCAGTCCGTCACCTGGATCAGCCCCACCAAGATCACCACAAGAGCCTTATAAACCAGAATCGTCTCGGACGGTACCCCTTTTGAATAAATCGTCGTAGTCAGTGTCTGAACCAGAATCGCGCCAATAATACTTCCTGCCAGATTGCATCTGCCTCCCTTCATGGAATTACCGCCCAGATTACAGGCCAGGATCGCGTCCAGTTCCAGGTACAGGCCCAAATTGACCGGATCAGCCGCCCGTATCTCAGATGATGTGACAATGCCTGCGATACCCGCCATCACCGCGCTGAACACAAACGCACTCCACACCACCATCCGCGTTTTGATCCCGGAAAATGCAGACGCTGTTTTGTTCAGACCGATCGCAGTCAGATACATCCCATATGCGGTCTTCCTAAGGAGCAGCCATACAAGGCCCCCAAGGACCGCCACCAAAAATATAGAAGCCGGAAGCCCAAGCAGCCACCCGGAACCAATATAATAAAATGGCTTGTAGTAGATCGTAAGGATCTTCCCGCTTGCGATCAATTCTGCGATCCCGCGTCCAGCCACCTGCATCATCAGCGTGGCGATCAATGGCGGTATCCCGATCCGTTCCACCAAAAAGCCATTCCACAGGCCGATCATCGCAGCCACCAGAAGTCCTGCTGCAATGGCTGCCCCCAGCGGGATTCTGGAACCACTCACCGCCCCCGCCTCAAAAGCAAAATCACCGCCGATCAGCGAAGCTGTGAAGACGCCTGTGATCGCCGCGATGGACCCCACAGAAATATCAGTCCCGCCTGTAGCGATCACCATCGTAAGCCCCATAACGGTGATCATAAGCGGAGCGCCCCTCTTTACAATATCGATCAGAGATCCATAGAGATGCCCGTCCCGGATCTGGATACTGAAAAATCCTTTCGTAAAGAACAGGTTAAACAGCAGAAGGCCAAGTAACGCTGCCAGAGCCAGACACTCCGGACGCCGCAGAAAACTTCTCCAAATACTTTGTTTTTGCTTCATTTTCATTCCCCCTTCCCCGTTTTCTAACTGGCGCCGGAAGCCGTACTCTCCGCGATACAGCTTAAGACGCGCTCCTCCGTCACCTGCTCCCCCTCCAGTTCCCCTACAATATGGCGGTCCTTATAAATATAAACCTTGTCAGAACACCGGATCACCTCGCTGATCTCCGAGGAGATAAACACCACTGATTTTCCATCCTCTGCCAGCTTCAGCACAAGATTTAAGATCTCCGCTTTGGCTCCCACGTCAATCCCTCTGGTCGGCTCATCCAAGATAAACAGGTCTGGATCCGTTGCCAGCCACCGGGCAAGCAGTACCTTCTGCTGATTGCCTCCAGACAGATTTCCCACCAACTGGCTGCTTCCGGGCGTAGCAATCCTCAGCTTCTTTATGTACTCATCCGCCAGCTCCCGCTGCCTGCGTTTCGGGATCAAATGAAACATCCCCATTTTCCCCTGAAGCGCCAGGATAATATTGTCCCGCACTGTCATTTCCAGGACCAGGCCTTCCGTCTTTCTGTTTTCCGGACAAAATGCCATGCCATGATGGATGGCGTCCTGAGGCGAAGCATTTCTGGTCTTTTTCGTTCCCAGATAAAAGGTCCCGCTGTCCGCTTTGTCCACGCCAAACAGCAGCCTCGCTGTCTCCGTGCGCCCGGACCCCAAAAGCCCTGCCAGCCCCACAATACTCCCCTTTTCCACAGTCACGTCAAGAGGCGGGATCATGCCCTTTTTCCCCACTCCCTCCATCCTGAAATAAACGGGTGTCTGTTCCTTTTTCCTGTGCTTTTCACTCTCTGCCGTCTCCGTAAACGCTGCCAGCTCCCGTCCCAGCATCTTTTCCACCAGCGACCGGCGGTCAATCTCCTGAATATCATAGGTGCCGATCTTTTGCCCATTGCGTAGCACTGTAATGGTATCCGACAATTCAAAAACCTGCTCGAAGAAATGGCTTATGAAGATGATGCCCATCCCGCGCGCCTGAAGCTTCCGGATCACATCAAACAGATTTGCCACCTCGTTGGCATCCAGGGAGGAGGTCGGTTCATCCAGTACCAGCACCCTGGCCTCCATATCCACTGCGCGTGCTATGGCAACCATTTGCTGTACCGCCACAGAATATTCCTCCAGGTGGGCGTCTACATCAAGTTCCATGTTCAGTCTGGCCATAGCAGCCACTGCGCCCTTTCTCATCCGGCTCCAGGAGATCTGTCCAAACCGGTCCGCCGGCTGACGTCCAATAAAAATATTTTCCGCCACAGACAGGTTGGGACAAAGGTTCACTTCCTGATATACCGTGCTGATCCCGGCCTTCTGCGCCTCCAGCGTAGTTTGCGGAGCGATCTCCTTTCCTTCCAGAAAAATGCTGCCGCCATCCTTGTGCTCATATCCGGTCAGGATCTTGATCAGCGTGGACTTTCCTGCGCCGTTTTCACCGCAGAGAGAGTGGATCTCTCCCTCTCTCAGCGTGAAAGAAACGTTAGAAAGTGCCGTCACTCCGGGGTATTGTTTGCATATATCCTTCATTTCCACAAGCACTTTTCTTTTTTCGTCCATACCTGCCTTCTCCCTTGATCATCATTACCATGTCCGTTTTGGCAGCTCCTCTGCCGCCTGCTCCTGGAACCACACGATATTGTCAAGTACTACCCAGGAGTCCGGAGCCTGGCCTTCCAGGAAATAATTCTGGCAGATCTCCAGAAGCGCCGGCCCGTATCCCAAAGGATTTTCCACAGTGGCATTGTATTTGCCTTCCGCCATAGCTTCAAAGGAACCCCGGGCGCCGTCCACACCCATCAGGAAAATATCCCTGCCCGGTTCCAATCCGGCCTCCTGGATTGCCTGGATCGCCCCCAGCCCCATATCATCACTGTGGGCGAGGACACCCTGGATCTTTACGCCCTCTGCCTCTGCTGACTTTAAGAATGCTTCCATAACCTCTTTGCCCTTGGTCCTGGTCCATTCCGCAGACTGGGAACCGTAGACCACCAGCTTATCCTGTTTGCCGATCGCATTTAAAATACCGGTATTTCTCTCTGTCGCCGCCGATGCCCCCACGGTTCCTTCCAGCACAACAATATTGACCGGGGCCTCCAGTGCCTCACAGCATTGCTCCATAGCCTCCACAAGATATTCCCCGGCTCTGACATTATCTGGTCCCACATAGCAGAGAGAGTAGTCCTCTACGTCACCCGTAGCCATTTCTACCCGGCGTCCAGCCAGAATCACCGGAATCCCTGCCTCCGACGCCTCCATAAGAACAGAATCCCAGCCAGTTGTGACTGTGGGCCGCAAAACGATTAAGTCCACGCCCTGCTGGATATAGCTGCGGACTGCCTTGATCTGGTTTTCCTGGATCGCCTGGGATTCAGAGAACAGCAGTTCAAACTGCGGGCTTTCCTTAAACGAGTCTATAATTTCCGCCGACATGGCAGTAACCCACTCCGTTTCCGTGCCGGTCTGTGAAAAACCGATCACATATTTGTCCTTTCCCGCTTCAGCCGCTGCCGTCCCTGTCGTTTCAGCCCCTGCCGCAGAGCTTCCCGCTGCCCCTGCATCAGGAGCTTTCTCTGCCCCGTTCGCGCCGCATCCCGTTACCATCCCTGCGGTCATCATGAACGCCATCATCATTGCCGTTAACTTTAATACACTTCTCCTCATGATACTCCTCCGTTCTCTCTCATCTTTCGATTTTATTTGTTTTTTGTATGGCCATTTGATCCTGGTCATGGTCCAGCTCAGGATAATCCTCACGGTAATGGCTGCCCCTGCTCTCTTTCCGGGCATCCGCCGCTCTGGCCATCAGTAACCCCGTATTCATCATATGCCACAGACTGACCATCTGGCTGACCGGGAGTTCCCCTGCATATTTACCGTCCAGACATGCTGTTTTCAAGCTGTCCAGATAGTCCATATACCTCCGAAGCCGTTCTTCATTCCTGATGATCAGCAGGCTTTGGTCCGTCTCCGCCTGTATCTGCCTTTTTATGTCCTCAAACGCCGCTCCACCCGGCAAATGGAGACCTTTCCAAAAACTGCGGCGGCGATCCAGACCCGGTATATCCGCCGGATATCCTGTTTTTCTTTTTGCCCGCAATGCACTGTGTTCTCCTGCAATCCTTCCAAACACCTGTGATGCAGCTGACATATTGCCGCCTAAGCGGTCTGCCCCATGAGGTCCGGAGGCAGCTTCGCCTACCGCATAAAGCCCCTCTACCGAGGTCATCCCGTGCTCGTCGATCAGCGCTCCGCCATTGACAGCATGGGCAAAACAGGCAATCTCCAGAGGAGTACGCCCGATATCGATGCCCTTAGCCAGATACCATTGTCTGGTGGTCTCCCACATCAGCGAAAATTGATTGTGGCAGCTCAAGCATTCGCGCATTTCCGGTGTGTCCAGCCGCAGGAACACATTTCCCCGGCTGTTTCCCCGCCCTGCGTTGATCTCCTTCTGTACTGCGATCTCCACATAAGCAGACCGGTCCCGCACACTGAATGGGAAATGTCCTCTTTTATCACGAAGCACTTCCTGCTCCGTAACCCCGTTGGGCAGGTAGTTTTTGAGAAAACGCTCCCCGCTCCCGTTCTCCAGGATGGGAAAACACTCCCACAGGTAATTCTCAAACAGATTAATGAATGGATATGCAACTCCGATCCCCATCTGCACAAATTCCAGGTTTGCCATCTCGGCTCCCGCCTGATATGCCAGGGCGTAGGCATCTCCTGTCACATCATGGGGATACATGTTGTGGGCAAACAGCTGTCCTGCTCCGCCTGCGGCCAGAATGACGCATTTAGCCAGGACAACCACCTCCCGGTTCTCCTGATCAAAGCCATACGCCCCATGGCACCCCTCATGATCCGCCAACAGCTCCGCTACCGTGATCCCGTCCCTGGTCCTGACGCCCAGCCTTGAGGCCTCCCGGCGCAGTACTTCTAACAGGGGACGGAAATGATCCTTCATGACATGTGCTCTGGGCTTACTGGTAAAACAGCTCTGGAAGACCTTATAACTGCCGCCGATACGCTCAAAGACCCTGTCCCCTCCCGGAAGCCCTGTCAGATATTCCAGGGTTTCCGACGCCTGTTCTGCCAGTATCCGGCTCAGCTTCGGAACAGACACCCCAAGAGAGGCGCGGTCGATGTCCTCATAAAAACACTCCGGGCTGTCCCCCTGTCCGGCTTCAGGTGCATTGTACGCCCCTATCTCCGCCACATCATAGTAAGTGGCTCCGCTTTTTCCGCTCTCCCCCTTGCTGACTATCAGGACATCCACCCCCTGTCTGGCTGCGCTGATCGCAGCCGCCAGTCCGGCGCCGCCTCCGCCGATCACCAGGACGTCACAGGTTATCTTCTCATACAATTCTTTCAATCTGACCTCCTAACATCATCGGAAAATATCATCCGGCATCCGTTTTACCTGATCCGCCTTTACAACAAACGGGAGACGATCCAGAATATCTTTTTCAATGTCAATCCCCGGCGCCGCCTCTAAAAGCTCCAGTCCGTCTTCCCCATACCGGAATACACACCGCTCAGTGATATAAAGAAGCTCCTGTCCATGTTCATAAGCCATGCGCCCGTTTAAGGTGATCTGCTCCACCTGGTCCACGATCTTGGGCTGCTGCCCTTCTTTTAATATGGTCAGCTTTCCATTTCCGATCTCAAACTCAGCCCCTACCGCAGAGAAGGTTCCACAGAAAACAAGTTTTTTCGTCTTGTGCGTGATATCGATAAAACCGCCGCATCCAGGCACAATATGGTTGAATTTGCTGACGTTCACATTGCCGTGACGGTCCATCTCTCCAAACCCCAGGAATGTAATATCCAGCCCGCCGCCCCTGTAATAGGGAAACACAAACGAGGAGTCCAGGATCGCGCTGGGATTCCGGTTCACGCCGAAGATCTTCCGCTCTGCCGGAACCCCGCCGATGGAACCGTGTTCCGGGAAAAAGGTGCTCTCAATCCCCCCCTTCTCTTCCACCTGGATCATGGGGATATTGGCCGGGATTCCAACTCCCAGATTGATCACACGATCATTTTCCCCGATCTCCATGGCTGCCCTGCGGGCGATCACCTTTTTGCAGTCCAGACTGAGGGCCGGAAGCTCCGACACCGGGATCTTTATTTCCCCGGTCAGGGACGGATTCACGCTGGCTCCGCCCGATATGCCCTGCTCCGGATCGATGACGATATAATCCACCATGATTCCCGGTACCAGCACCTTTCTGGGATGCAGGGAACCACGTCTGGCAAGGCGCGACGCCTGCACGATCACTTTGCCGCCGCTGGCTTTCGCCGCCATGGCTGCCGAGAGGACCCCCGCATTGACCGGCTCCTGCTCCACAGTCAGGTTGCCGTCCTCATCCACCGTGGTTCCGCGTATGATCGCCACGTCAATCCTGGGATTCTGGTAGCAGAGATAATCATTCCCTTTTATGGTTATCTTCTCACAGATCGGTTCTGATGATATCTCATTCATTCTGCCGCCTTCCACGTCGCAATCCACAAATGTTCCGATCCCTGTCCTGGTAAATGTGCAGGTCTCTCCCGCCCCAGTCTGGTGCAGGATCTCAAAAAGTGTTCCCATGGGGATCACATAGGCCTCCACCTTGTTCTCACGGAGCATCGCTGTCATTTTGGAGGTTTTGAGAAAACTGAAGCCGCTCCCAATGACTCTCTTTACCATACCGGGATGGGCAAAACGCTCCAGTCCCACACCGTCCCCCATCCCATGGATCGTCGTGTGGATCTCCGTCATCCCGCAGGGATGCCCCTCAGCCAGGAACCTGTCCTCCAGTGCCTTCAAGGTCCTGTCCGGAAGCATGATATTCTCGATCCCGCAGACAAATACGGTACTGTTATCCTCAATCCAGGAAACCGCCTGTTCAAAGGAAACTACTTTTTCTGTCATTTCTGTCCCTCCCCTGCCTTTCGTTTCATCATCAGGACTTTCACACCAGACTGGCATACCTCATCCTTTTGGTTGATCACTTCAAAAAACAGCTTTAAGATCCCCCGGTCCTCTTTGCTGCGGCTGAACCGGATCTCCTGGACTGTGATCCTCACATGGATGGTATCGCCCAAAAGGACCGCCTTATGGAATTTCCAGTCCTCAATCCCCAAAAGCGCGATGGAATTATCCGTGATCAGGCCCAGCCTCATCATTAACCCGTGGGCAATGGACAGCCCCAGCAGCCCGTGGGCAATCCGCTCTCCAAAAATACTGTCCTTCATGTAGACCGCGTCCGTATGGTTCTGGTGGTAATCCCCCGTCAGTCCGGCGAAAGCGGAAACTTCATACTCCCCGATCGTCCTTCCCGGCGTGAGGAATACCTCCCCCACCCTCCAGTCATCCAGATACTTACTCATTCTTTCCCTCCTCCTTAAGTCTTGCTATGACATACGCGCCTTTTGCGGAATACGGCACTGCTCCCGCAGACTGGCACAAAGTGACCTGCGTAAAAACCTGTTCCTCTTTTAGAATATCTGCGAGACCACGGCTGTAAGCGCCGTCCCCCATAACAAGCGCCGTCATACTGCTGTCCGTCTGGATCGCCCGGCTGTTTTGAACCGCAAATATATCATTCTGCATCAGGATCCCATAAAGGAAATTGGCAGCTGCTTTGGTCCCCACCCCCGCAAACTGACTGAGGATCCTCGTTGAGAAACAGGCCCGCCCGGTTCCGCACCGGCAGGCAGCGCGGTAACCCCGAAGCACCATCTCCCTGTCGTATTCTTCTCCTTCCACAAACGCTCTCCCCACTGCATCAGCAATGATCGTATCGTGAATAATGGAAGATAAGAGTTCACCTGACAGAGTCGTTAAACATCCTCTCAGACTGCCGTCTTTATCCACCGTCACAAATTTCGTATGGGATCCGGGTATAATGATCACATAGGGGCGGCCTGTACCATACAGCTCTAAAAGCGCACAGCACTCCACCTCCTCTCCCCTCATAATATCCATCGCCTCAAAACACGCTTCTGTCACCGATGGGACATCATTTTTCACCCCCGGTATAAACAGGATCGGCAGCGGGCATACATCCTTTAGGAGCACTTCCACCGCTGCCTCAGCCAGGCCTTTCCGGCTCACCGGAGCTGTACAGTGAGGAATCTCCACCAACCCGACATTGGATGTGATCATTCCGCTTGCAGCGACCCGCGCCACCTGATCATATCCGATCCTGAATTCTGAAAGCAGGGACTCCATACATTCCCGCACTCCCCGTTTCAGCCTTTCATTGCTGCCATCCCGCGCAGTATCCCGGACTCCGACCGCGGCACTTTTCATCCCAAGCGCCTGTCCATCATCTTTCCAGAGTACGGCACGGGTATTGGTCGTGCCTGTATCAACGGTTATCCAGTATCGCCTCATCCCCCGCCTCCTTTATCCTGCTCAAATACGTCCTGGCCAGTTCCGTCACAGCTTCATAATCCTGGTTCCTGATATATTCCCGTTTCAAAATATTGCTTCCTACACCAAAGCTTACAGCTCCTGCCTTAAGGAACTCACCGATATTATCCTCCGAGATCCCGCCTACCATCATAAGCGGAATATGGCTCAGCGGCCCCCGGACCGCCTTCAGATAACCGGTTCCCATAACGCCCGCCGGAAACAGCTTGACCACATCAGCCCCCCATGCGTAAGCCTCATAGATCTCGCTTGCGGTGAGCGCTCCCGGGATCGAGACGAGTCCCATAGCTCTGGTAAGCTTTATGACCGCCTCATCAGCCCCCGGCGACAGGATAAACTCTGCTCCTGCGTCCCGTGCACAGATCAACTGCTCCTGCGTCAGGACCGTCCCAGCTCCTACGGTCATATCATCAGGCAGATGTTTCCGTACAAGTGCTATGGACTCTGCCGTAGCCTCCATCCTTCCTGTTTCCTGGGAAAATGTGATCTCCATCAACCTGATGCCGCCCTTATATAATGCCTTTGCTGATTCCAACACATCTTCCGGAATAATATCTCTTGCTATGACAACCAGCCGGTTTCTTCTTATGGAATCCAAAACTTCTTTTTTTCTTTCTGTCATCTGCCCAGCCATCCCCCATCTACCGGAATCACAATGCCATCTATGTAATCAGACGCTTTTGACGCTAAAAAGACTGCTGTTCCCACAATATCCTCCGGCTGACCCCAGCGCCCTGCCGGGATACGCTCCAGGATCTGCCTGTTTCTCACCGGGTCGTTTAAGATCGCTGTGTTTAATTCGGTTGCCAGATACCCCGGGGCGATGCAGTTCACATTGACACCCTTACCAGCCCATTCATTCGAGAGGCTTTTTGTGAACTGCATGACGGCTCCCTTGCTGCCGGCATAGGCCGGAACCGTCAGACCTCCCTGGAAGGAAAGCAGCGAGGCCGTATTAATGATCTTTCCATATCCCCGTTCCAGCATGTGGCGGCCAAAGACCTGGCATAAATAGAACACCGCTTTGCAATTGACATCCATTACAAAATCCCATTCTTTCTGCGGGAATTCGGCACACGGATACCGTCTCTGAGTCCCTGCATTGTTGTAGAGAATATCAATCCTCCCGTCCTGCTCCCTGATGATCTGCTCGGCAAGTGCTTCTATCTCATCACATTTTGATAAGTCAAACCGGTAGGCGCTGCACCGGACTCCGTAGCTCTCTATGGCCTTTACCGTCTCCTCAGACACCTCCAGGTCTATGATCGCCACATTGGCTCCCGCCTTCGCATACCCTTCTGCCACAGCCCGTCCGATCCCCCTGTTGGCTCCCGTCACTACCGCATTGCATCCCCTGATATCAAACATATTGATCCCCCCTTCTCCCTATAGCTGCCTCCGCAGCTTTCTCAATTCAACCGATACTGTAAAGGCTCCCCATCCAGGTAGCGCACAAGCTCTTCTGCCAGCTTACGCTTAAGATCCACAGACGCCTGTTCTGAATACCATGCCATGTGCGGGCTGAAGATCACATTGTCAAAGGCCATCAGAGGATTCTCCGTCCCCACCGGTTCTTTTTCAAACACATCCAGCCCCGCGCCTGCGATCCAGTGTTCGCGGAGCGCCTGCACCAATGCCTGTTCATCAATGATCCCCCCTCTGGAAACATTGATCAGAACTGCATTTTTCTTCATGAGCTTCAGCTCCTCCAGACCGATCAGTCCCCTGGAGGTCTCAAGCGGTGTATGGATGCTGATCATATCCGACTCCCGCAGCAGCTGCTCAAACGGAACCACTGTCACATGTTCCGGTACCCTCTTTTGAGACCGCACGTCACATGCGATCACCCGGCATCCCAGACCTTTTATGATTTCCGCCAGGCAGGTTCCGATCCGGCCTAATCCGATGATCCCTACGGTAAGGCCGCTGAGGCGACAGATCGGTATACACTCCTCATATGCCCATCTTCCCTGCCTCATAGCGCGGTCCGCATGATATATTTTTCTGGTAAGCCCCATCATCATGGCCAAAGCATGTGCCGCCACCTCCTGTACCCCGTAATCCGGCACATTGCACACGATAACATGATTTCTGGTTGCCGCATCAATATCAATATGATTGACGCCCACACCATAGCGGACCACCAGTTCCAGATCCTCTGTCTCATCAAAAAACTGCTCCGTCAGCGGCGTGTACTGATTGGCAATCACCTTCACTCCCTTCAGTTTCCGGATCAACTGCCCCGTATCACCGCAATCCAGGAATTCAAACTCTACCTGATTTCTGCGAAACACCTCCTCCTCCTGCTTTAAATCCACATGGTCGCAATCCGTGATCACTACTCGTCTTTCCATTCCTCTCCTTCCTCCTGCATAACGATACCTTACTCCGAATAGATCCATTTATCAGAATCCTGATTAATGATCCGTTCAATAACTGACGCATTACTTCTTAAGCTCTCTTTTATTTTTTCCTTCTCCCTCCTGCTGTCTATCATGATTGGAAAGGCTACACTTACCGCGGCGATCGTTTTGCCTTTCATCCTTATGGGACATGCAATACACTGGATATATGGTGAGGACTCCTCCCTCTCATAACTGAAGCCGGTCTCCCGGACCTCCTCCAGTTGTTTTGCCAAAACATCAAAATCCGTAACTGTGTTTTCCGTGATCTTTTTCATTCCTCCCGGATACATCGATTTTATCTCGTCAATATTCTTCTCTGCGATCAGCGCTTTCCCCAGCCCAGTGCAGTATGCCGGCAGCCGGTAACCGGGAATCGCCGTCACCTGGAGATTGACAGGCGCATTCTTCTTCATCAGATAGAAGACCTCATTATCAGAAAGTACACCAAGGAAACAGGTTGCCTGTACTTCTACAGAAAGCTGCTTCATCACCTCATCAATCCGGTTCAGGATATTGGAGTCATCCACATAACACCGGCCCAGAGAGAACAGGGATTCCCCAATATAGTATTTCTGATTTTTTTTGTTCAGGTAAAGAAACCTCCGGTTGCACAAGGTGGAAAGAAGCGGCGAAAGGCTGCCCTTCGGAATATCAAGTTTCCTGGATATATCGGAAAATGACAGTCCCTCCCTGCTGTTCTGTGCAGTAATCTCCAAAACGTCCAATATCCGTTCCGTTGTTCTGTGATTCCCTTCGTTCATAACTCATCCATCCTTTTCTTTTTTATCCTATGTATCTTTCAATGTGTTCGTATATAAAAACCAGTTCTTTATTAAGAACATTATATCATTATATGGTACTATATTCCATTCTCATAATGGACAATATATCGCCATATATTTTGTGGCATGTGACGGTTTTTTGTTCGGTTTTTCGCATATTATTGGTGCTTTTTAAATATAATGTTCTCTGTCGGACTGTTTTTCTTTGATTCCAGGCACAAAAAATGCATCCGCCAGAATATCTAAGCGAATGCGTTTTGGGATTGCCTTTTTCACTTCATATATTATTACTCATCTCTAATATCCAACACACCAGGCCCACTCATATGGTCAAGCCTCATTTCTGTCAAGCAAGCCAGACCTTTAAGATTCCCCGCCTAAGGAAGTTCCGTATATTTCAGATTACTTCCTTTTGACTTTTCAACAGGATATTTTTTCTCATTTTTATCCAGTTTATCCATCAATATCTTTGACAGATCCATCTGATTCATCTGGGCAAAGCGGAGTACAAAAAACAACGTATCTGCCAGCTCCTCCTCGATCTGCCTTCTCTTGCTGGAATCATTTAACATGGATTTCATGTCCGATTCCGTCTTAAAACGAAACAGATCGAGCAGTTCGTTCGCTTCTGTTGAAATACCAATGGCCAAATCTTTCGGTGTATGGAATTGATCCCAATCCCTCGCCTGGCAAAATCTTGCAACCTGATTCTCTAATTCTAAAATGTCTGACATGGCTTTTCCTCATTAAATTATATTGTTATCTTCACTTCCTGCCGCTCTGTCTGCCGCCTTCAAAGCTGCCCTGAGAGCTTCATCCTGAGCATAAATATAGAGACCATTAACACCTCTTGTAAGCAAAACATTGATCTCATTTCTCAATAATAATTCAGCAAACTGTCTGCTGGTCCCATCGCTCAAAGTTCGTTTTTGAATTGCCCGCCTGTTCTCACTGCACTCCCAGTCAAAGACCACTTTGTCATCTCTGTATTTGACGGACGGCCCCAGAATCACGCCTGCAAAATTCAGATCAAATCCCTGTATGGTATAGGTTGACCCTACTTCTCCAATGGTATAAGGTTTTTCTGCCCAAGCCAGATTTTTCATCTGAGTTTTTTCTTCTTTAGCAGGTGCCAATTGTTTATTCCACGGCATTTTCCACCCGCCAATCATCACCTCCCAGTATCGTTGAAGGTTGGACGGCATTTTCTTATCGTTATAGGCCCAATCAAAGGTTGCTATGATCCTGGACAAGCTGGTGTCTTTTTTCTTAGCCTTCTTTTCTATCTCTCTCTGCAATTCGTCGGGCGTATCATAGATCGTGATCTCATACCCCTTGCTGTCACGGGGAATCTCCGCAATTTCACCCTTATCGATAAAATTGCGTATCCAGTCAATCGTTTTTTCATCAGCATTTATCCTAAGCTGATTCTTCAACTCGATATAGCTGTCATCTGCTTTAGCCTGATCAACCAGTTCTCCAAGCAGCTGCGCTTCCCAATACTGCTCTGTTCTCAGTATCTGCTTTTCATCAAATATCACAACTACTACTTTTCCAGGATGCTCTTATGCGGTTTGACAAGATTGCTGCCAGATTCCATTGTGCGTTGGCAACCGTGTCCGTCGTGGAGACCACCTGTGACGAGATCTCTGTCATATATGCGGCGCACGCTGCGCTCCCGTCCGAAGTTCATTAAATTATCGTTGTTCATGTGTCACTCTTCCAGCTCCCGGATCAGTTCCCGGAGCCTGGACTTAATCTTCGTTCGGTGAATACCCTTGTATCCCACTTTCTCCGCCAGGCGGAGCAGGTACTCCCGGTATAGGGACACGATCTCAGGCTGGGAGATCTCAAAGACGGTAAAGGGTTCTGAGTTATGCACCAGTAGCGCTCTGTGATTTTCCTTGACCATAAGGGAGCTTTCCTGTTCAACAGGCCCTTCTAAGGGGACAAAGTGATAATTCTCGTGGGTGTCCAAAATATGGAGAATCTTCTTCAAGTGCAGGATATAGGTCTCCGGGGTGTAGCAAAGGACGCCGACCGACCAGCAGGTGGCGGTGATGGGCACTGTGCCGGCACGGACCTGGTCAGCGCTGGCCAGATGAACGATATCGATCAGGTTGTACTGGTCCTGCTCCTGTTCCAGCCGTTTCATTTCCTGAAGGTAAAGTTCACCCAGGCGTTTCTGCTCGGATCTTCTCTTTTTTCGATGGAGTCCGCTACAAGCTCAAAGGGCGCGGTCACTGCAGACAAGGAGATCAGCTTTTGTATGCGGAAGCCCTGGGGCGACAGGAATTTCATAAAGCACTGGAACAGCCTTTGGGGTTCCGAGTAGGTATTCAGCATGGGCCGGCACAGGGCGAGGTAGGCCTGAAACTCTGCTTCCGTGGCCCGGAGCACCCCCGGGTCTGTGGTCAGCATTGTGGCGTAGCTGGTGGGATCGCCCGCCATGGAATGGGACGCGATCGCGATCTGTCCGGGCATCATGATGATGGTGTGCCGGCAAAGACGGTCTCGGATATGAGGATAAAAATAGGCTTTTACCTTACCGGTCATGTAGAGCGGAATCCAACGGGCCAGGGATTCCAGGATCTGATCGCCCGAGTAGATCGGCGGAATGATGTGGCAGATCTCATACCCCTTCCGGATACAGTCCAGCAGCCAGGCCTGCATTTGGGAGGTAAAATCAAAATCTTCCATCAGCCAATCATCGGTCTCATCAGCAAGAATGCAGAGTGTGCCCGGCTCCTGCCGGGCCAGCAGGTGTTGGTACATGGACCGCACCGCGGCACGCTTACCCTCGTTTCCAACATAAATAAAATTCCCTTTACGGCTGACTGTTACTGCCTCCAGGGCAGGGTTGGCTGCCACCCCCTTAATGGTCAGCGATTCAAAGTTGCGCATGAAACGGTCCACTCCGTCCGCGTCACCGCACAGCCAGCAAAATAAAAATTCTGACAGCTGATCCTGCTTGTCCATGAGGACCCGCCTGACCCCCGCCATCTCTGAAAGAGCCCTTCTCTGATATTCGCCGGTACAGCGTCCGGCAAGGAAATCCGCTATGCTGCGCAGCGGCTCCAGATTGCGCGGGAGCCCTCTCTTCCCACTGCGGAAACGGCTGATAATGGAGGGGTCTACCTGCGCTGCCAGGGCCAGCTCCCGGTTTGTCGTTTGAGTCAGATTCATAACAAAAATCAGTTTTTCATAGAACTGCACAGTCTGATCCTCCTTTTTTTATACCAGTATACCGTAAAGCCAGTAAGTTTGCAACAGAAATCATATTGTTTGTCATTTAAAATGACTATAAAATGTCATTGTCAATTGCGGATAATCTCTTGAAATTTGCTTAAAAAAGAAGTATTCTATAATACAAGAGTTTTATTATCCAATATTTGTCATTTAAAATGACAAATATATGTCATCTGCAATTAAAATGGCATACCTGTTTATCAAGTAGATCATCTAAAGGATTGAGTGTGGATCATGTTATTAGAGAGAAAAATTTTAGTGGTTGAAGACAATGAGATCAACCGGGCGGCGCTGTGTATCATCCTTTCTTCCAAATATACGGTTTTGGAGGCGGAAAACGGGGAGCAGGCCCTGTCGCTGCTGGAGAAATACAGAGAGGGGATCTCTCTGATCCTGTTGGATATTGTTATGCCGGTCATGGATGGCTACACCTTCCTGAAGCATCTGAAAGCAGATCACAGGCTGAATTCGATCCCGGTCATTGTCACAACATCCAACAACAGCGAGGCGGATGAGGTGGCCGCGCTTTCCCACGGAGCCACAGACTTCATCACCAAACCCTACCGCGCCCAGGTCATTTTACACCGGGCAGCCAGCATCATCCGCCTGCGGGAGACCTCCGCGCTCATCCATCAGATCCAGTATGACCGGGTCACCGGGGTGTACAGCAAGGAATACTTCTGCCAGCAGGTCAGGGACATCCTGTTTCGGAATCCGGATGTGAAATATGATATCCTCTGTTCCGACATTGAGGACTTCAAACTGATCAACGACACCTTTGGCATGGCCGCGGGCGACCGTCTGCTGCGGCAGGTGGGGGAGCTCTGCATCCAACGGCTGGGGGATCTCGGGATCTGCGGCCGCCTGAGCGCGGACCAGTTTGCCTGTCTTCTGGAGCACCGCGAGGACTATGCGGACGAGATGTTCACCCAGTCCGACAGCAGGATCAACAGCGGCTTCGGCGATCAGAAAGTGATCATGAAATACGGCATCTACACGGTGGAGGACCGGGAGGTTTCGGTAGAGCAGATGTGTGACCGGGCCCTGCTGGCGGCGCACAGCATCAAAGGGAAGTATGGCAAGCACTTTGCCCTCTATGACGACAAGCTGCGGGGCACGCTGCTGCGCCGGCAGGCCATCACGGACGGCATGGAGACAGCCCTGGCCACGGGGCAGTTCGAGGTTTACTTACAGCCCAAGTACCAGATCCGGGACGGCCGTCTGGCGGGAGCCGAGGCGCTGGTGCGCTGGAACCACCCGGAATGGGGCCTGCAGCCGCCTGCGGAGTTTATCCCCATCTTTGAGCGCAACGGCTTTATCACCAAGCTGGACCAATATGTCTGGGAGCGGGTCTGCGCTTTGCTCCAGGAATGGGATCGGAAGGGCTATCCCAGCATCAACATATCTGTCAACGTCTCCCGGATGGATATCTACAACGCGGACCTGGCTGACGTCCTGACGGGTCTCGTCCGGCGGTACGGACTTTCCCCCTCCCGTCTGCACCTGGAGATCACGGAGAGCGCGTACACGGATACCTCAAGACAGCTCATTGAGACCCTGGGCGCTCTGCGCAGGCTGGGTTTCGTCATTGAGATGGATGATTTTGGAAGCGGCTACTCTTCGCTGAATATGCTCACGGAAATGCCCGTCGACGTGCTGAAGCTGGATATGAAGTTTATCCAGACGGAGATCACAAGACCCACCGGCCAGGGCATCCTGCGCTTTATCGTGGACCTGGCCCGTTGGATGAAATTGAGCGTGGTGGCGGAGGGCGTGGAGACCCAGGAGCAGCTGGAGCGGCTTCAAAACGGCGGGTGTGACTACGCCCAGGGCTATTATTTTGCCAGGCCAATGCCTGTCGGGGATTTTGAGGCACTATTGACCGCTCATCCGTCCGCGGCCTCTGCGCCTGCCCGTGAGGCCATGTGTGCTGCAAAGGCCGGCGATAAGGACGAGTGGCTTTTCACGGAAGGGGTGAGTGTGTGATGTGTCAATATACGAATTTAGAAGTGATATACGTCTCTCCGTCCAGCAAGCTGCTGCGCGGAAAGGACGGCAGCACCGGCAGCCGGGTGGTACTTAAGACCGGAGGCCAGGAGCCCATGACTCAGGAGGAAGCAGCGCGGCTGCGGCGTGAATATCAGATCATGCAGCGGATAGACAGCCCCTATGTGGTAAAGGCCCTCGGCGAGATAACGCTGGACGGGCGCTGCTATCTGGTGGAGGAATTCTGTCCGGGGATCACGCTGAGCAGGCTGCTGAAACAGGGTGCCCTGGAGATGTCGGATTTCTACCGGATCGCAAAACAGCTGGTGATGGGCCTGCGGGACATACACAAGGCGGGCGTCATCCACAAAGATGTGAACCCCTCCAATATCATGTATGACGCGGAATCCGGCCGGGTGGTTCTGCTGGACTTCGGTATCTCCTCCATGTTTATGCATGAACAGATGTTGGGGACCCGACTTGAAAATATTGAGGGGACCCTCCGCTACATCGCCCCGGAACAGACCGGACGGATGAATACGGAGCTGGATTATCGCGCGGATTTTTATTCTCTGGGCATAACCTTGTATCAAATGTTGACGGGGCGTCATCCATTTGATGCAGAGACCCCCACAGAGCTGGTTTTTTCTCATATTGCGAAGACGCCGCCGGATCTTCGCGTGATTTTGCCCAATGTGCCGCCCATGCTTGCAGCCGTTGTAGACAAGCTCCTGGCCAAGATGGCGAAAGACCGCTATTTAAGCAGCGAGGGCCTTCTTTATGATCTGACGCGGTGCCAAAAGGAAAAGGAATTTGTCCTTGGCGAAAAGGATTTCAGCCGGCGCTTTGAATTCACCCACCGGCTGTATGGGCGGGAAGAAGAAATCGCCCAGCTGAAAAATGACTTCCAGGAAGTGGCGGCCGGTTCCAGGATCCTTGTCTCCGTCAGCGGCTATTCCGGCATTGGCAAGACCTCGCTGGTCAATCAGCTTCAGGAGGAGGCGCAGCGGACCAGCGGTATGTTTCTGCAGGGGAAGTTTGACCAGTATCACGCCAACGTACCTTACTTTGCCTTTTTCGAAGCTATCAAGCAATTTTGCAGCATGATCTTTATGGAGCCGGAGGAAAGTATCGGCAAGTGGAAGCAGACACTGTCGGAGCACTTGGGCGGCGACGCGGCTTTGCTGACCGGTAAAGTGGCGGAGCTGGCCCTGCTGACCGGCCCTCAGCCAACCCCTGAGGACATGGGGCCTCTGGAGGAGCGGACCAGGTTCAAAACCGTATTGGAAAAGCTCCTGTCCCTGCTGGCTGCGCCGGAGCATCCTCTGATTCTGTTTTTGGACGATGTGCACCGGGCGGATATGGGCTCCCTGGAAATTCTGGAAGAGCTGTTCAAAAATGAGGATATCCACGATTTAATGATTATCGTGTGCTATCGCGACAATGAGGTAAGCAGCGAACATCCGCTCACCCTCAGCCTGAATAAAATCATACAGCGGGGCGGCCGGGTCACTCAACTCAACTTAAAAGGGCTGGACCCGGAGAGCACCGCACAGATGTTGGGAGACATATTCAAAACGGAAGCAGAGACGACTTCTGTGCTGGCGGATATCCTTTATAGGAAGACAAAGGGAAATCCATTTTACATCAAGCAGTTTCTGCGGCTGTGCCATTCAAAAGGCTATCTGAAGCTGGATATGGACACCGGAAGCTGGAGCTGGAAGGAGGCAGAGATCCGGGCCTGCCCCGCCCAGGAAAATGTAGTGGACTTCCTGACGGAAAATCTGAACCAGTTTTCGGAGGAGACAATCTCTCTGCTGTCTTTTGGTGCCTGCATCGGTCAGAGCTTTTCCGTGGAGGATCTGTCCGCTGTCTGCGGCCTGCCGGAACGTGAAATCAACCGCAGGCTGATTACGGCGGTGGCACAGGAGGCGGTATATCCCATGGAAAAGGATGGGAAAACCGGTCTGCAGACCATGTATCAGTTTGCCCACGACCGGTTCCAGCAGGTGTTCTATACGGCCCTGTCTGAGAAAACGCGGGCAAGTGTCCATTACCAGCTTGGAAAGCGGTATGAAGAATGCTCGAGCACCGCAGGCGTTCTGGACGAACGGGCGTTTGAGATCGCGGACCACTACGCAATGGGGCTTGGGGAGGCGGAGGATCCGGAAGAACGGCGCCGGATTCAGGATTTCCTGCTGGGTACGGCGCACCGGTGCGGGCTGGTATCCGCCTTCGACACGGCGGAACGGTACCTTAACCTCCTGCTCTCCCAGCCGGAGCTGAAGCGACCGGAAAACCGTCCCTTCCTCACCAAAGTCTACAGGGAATATCATACGGCCCTATGCAATCTGGTTAAAGAGGAAGAATGCGACCGGATCTACAGGATGCTCTGCGATCTGGTGACGGAGCCTACTGAGCTGGTAGATAACTGCCGCCTACAGATATCGAGTTTCTCCAACCGGGGCCGGTATGAGGAGGCCTTTGAGATTGGGCGCACCCTGCTTGGACAGCTGGGAGTCACCTTCCCCGGCGAAAATATGCAGCTGACCCTGGAACAGGAGATCGCATCCTTTTATCAGGAGCGGGAGGCCCTTGGATCGGAAGATATCCTGAATCTCAAAGAAGCTGAAGACCCGGTGGAGGCCGGGATCAGCAAATTGCTCTGCCGACTGTGCGGCCCGACCTTTTTCTTCCGGCCCGATTATTCCTACTGGACGGTATTTACGGCTGTGCGGCGCATGTTCCGGCATGGCTATACTCCTCATGCCCTGCAGATGTATTCCAATCTGATGATGCCTCTGGGGGAACTGCGCAGGGATTACCGGACGTCCTACGCGGCTGGCAGGTCTGCTATGCGCCTGGCCGAAAAGCACCAGTACAGGGAAGTAATCCACTCCATCTACTGTATGTTTGCGCTCCATTCCGGCCATTGGTTCGAAGACGTGGTCAATGAGATTCCCTATGCAAAGGAATCCATCAAGGGCAACGCCCAGATGGGCGACTTTGAGTACGCCTGCTATGGATATTATGGGCTCATGATGGCGGTCATGGAAAGCGCGGCCCATGTGGAGGAACTGTGGAACGAGGTGCAGGCCGGAGTAAAGTTTGCGGAGAAGACCGGCAGCGACCATGCTTTGGGCAGCTTTTTGAGCTTTCAGCAGCTGTGCAGGAGTATCCGCGGGGAGCTCTCCCTCACCGGAAGTTTTGATGGGGACGGATTTTCCGAACAGGTCCATCTGGAGCAATTTTCCCATAACCTGCAGGCAATCAGCTATTACCATGTCATTCGGGCCCTGTCGGCTGTGATCTACCGGGATTATTCCACGGCCTGCCGGCTGTGCAGGGACGCTGTGCCCCTGCTCCCGTATGTCTCCAGCTTTTACAACGTGGCGCTCCACAATTTCCTGTATTCCCTGTCCATTTGCCAGGTACTGGAGACGGGGGACTGTGAGCCGGAGGCAAGGCCGGAGCTTCTGCGTGTCCTGGAGGAAAACCAGGGTTGGCTGAAGGAACGCAGCCGCGACGCATTCTGCAATTATGGACATCTTTATCTTGTAATCGAGGCTGAGCGGAAAGCGGCGGAAGGCTGTACGGAAAAGGCCCTGCGGCTTTACGAAGAGGCTCTAAAGGCCGCGAAAAAGCACGACCGCAGCCTTCATCATGCCATCCTCTGCGATGTGGCCGCACTGCGCTATGAGAGGCTGGGGATCAAGTCGGCGGCCAGGCATTTCCTGACGGATACCTACCAGTTGTATGGCCATTGGGGAGCGGAGGGAAAGTGCGCCCGCATGCGGCAGGACTACCCGGAACTGGCGGGCCTGTGGAAGAACGATAACCGGCAGAACACCCTGTCTGAAGATTCCATCCGAACCACCGCATCACTGGATATGCGATCTGTGCTGAAAGCGTCCCAGGCCATTTCGGAGGAACTTGAACTGGAAGGCATCCTGGAAAAGCTGATCCACAGTCTCCTGGAATGTGCGGGAGCACAGCATATCTACTATCTGAGCCAGACGGATTCCGGGTATGAGATCCAGGCGGAGGGCCATTCCGGGGCCAAGGATGTATGCATCGTATCAAAGCGGCCGGCTGAGGACCGGGATATTCCGCTGAGCATCGTATCGTATGTGGAAAGAACACTGGAAGCCGTGATCCTGGAAGACGGTGAGAACTCCAGAGTCTTCGGGAAGGACATCCATATCAAAGAGAACCACTGCAAGTCGGTCCTGTGCATGCCCATCCTCAGTAAGGGAGAGCTAAAGGGTATCCTCTACCTGGAAAACAACCTGGCCGCGGGTGTCTTTGACCAGCGGAGAAAAGAAAACCTCATGCCCATTGCAGCACAGCTGGCCATATCTCTTGAAAACGCCTATTTATATGAGCATCTGCGCTTTCTGGTAGACGAGCGGACGAAGGCACTTCTGGAGGAGATCAAGGTGCGCAAGCGGGCGGAGGAAAAGTTGGCCCATATGGCTAACTACGACGCACTCACCGGACTTCCCAACCGCAGGCTGTTTCACAAGATCCTGTCCCGGCTGCTCCTGGAGGCGGAAGCCAGCGGTCAGCTGCTTGCTGTCCTCTACATGGATCTGGATGGATTCAAAGAGGTCAACGACACCTATGGCCATGAAAAGGGTGACCTGGTATTGGAGGAGACAGCCAGACGGCTGATCCGTGCCGTGCGCGGCAGTGATATCGTATCCCGTATGGGCGGCGACGAGTTTGTTCTGCTGCTGAGCCGGATCATGGCGGATGAAGATATCCGGCACGTCTGCGAGCGGATTCTCTCTGAGATCAGGCAGCCTTTCTGGCTCTCAGAGGATCTGTTTGTTGAAATGACCGCAAGTATCGGAGTCAGTGTCTATCCAAGGGATGGTCTGAACGAGAAGGAACTTCTCTCCTGCGCCGACCAGGCCATGTACAAGATCAAAAAAAGTGACAAAAACTTTTACTCGTTTACAGAGCCTCTTTCTGAAACGCAGGAAAAGTCTTAAGAGATTACCTGATCCGGTGGTAAACGTCCTGGCGGCTGCGCACCCTGTGGTTTTCCGAGCCCAGCAGCAGCCAACGGGGCGAAGAGAATTGTCCCCGCACCCTGGTGATGGAGCATGTCGCCAGACAGAGGCCGGAGCTGCTCAACGACTCCTTGCCCGGCGTATCCGTGTTATCGTGGGACCAGATGTCACCATTATGATTATAACGGCCTATGACTGGGTTTCCATCGAGTACAATACCACATTGACATGCGTCAATCTGCTGATGAGCAAGCCCTGTTCAAGTCCTCTCTGATCTCCGCCTTCTCCAGGGCACTGGGTGAAAAAGAGGAAATCAGCGCAGGGAACAAACCTGCGGGCTTTGATTTTACCGGACGCCGGACCCTTCTGGCCAAGGATAACGCCATCAACACGGTAGCGGCTGGGCCCTACTTGAATATCCGCCACATGAGCAACGCCGACGCCAAAACCATTCCCATCATCGCCATGACCGCCAACGCATTGATGGAAGCGGTGATTCGGATATGAAAAAGCATAGTTTGTCCTTGGTGTAAAATTATGACATTTTACTGCTTAATACAATTCATAATCAGTACTGGTTGTATAGATATCCGGTGCACGCTTTCTTTTTTTCTCACAAAACCTGTATTTCCCCTTATCATATCCAGAAACTGCTTCTATAATCTGCGCATGAACCAAAGCTTTCAGCAGATCAGAGGCTCTGCTGGCGCCAAGCTCTGTTACTTTCTGCATATCTGATCTGCCAAATACAACATTTACTCCAAAGGAATTATACATACTTTGAATATGGACCACTGTTTTTGATGTAAACGCCTCCAGCGATTCTCCATATATTTCCCATATATCAATGTCCGGTTTTTTAGTTTCAATATCCGGTTTTTGGGTTTCAATATCCAGTTTTTTTAAGAATTTTATATTCGCTTTTTAATCATTTTTTAATTTTTCCGACGCAATTCCACGCAGACTTCGCAGTTTGTTGAGTGGATGATAATGATGGAGGGAAAGCGCACTTCTCCCCAAGCGGAAACGGTATATTTATCTTTACACGTCACTTTGATCCGCTTGATGTTCTAATTCTATTAAATATTTATCATAGTCTGACATAAATAATCGATCCTGAACAATACGATATTTTTCAAACTCAGTCTCTGCATGAAGCTTAGCCTGTTCTGCACTGACTTTTCCCGGTCCCATCAGCAGTTCGTTCCCGTTAAACTCCAAAAAACCATCAAGTCGCTTTGCCCAGTCCTCCATACTCATCGGTATTCTTCGTTCCGCCTGTAACTCCGCATAGTCTAGATACAGTGAAACGATTCTCTGTAAATAGGACATTTCCTTTTCGCTCAGATAATTCTTAGCAACGGTAACATCTGCTTTGACAATTTTCCCATCAGGCGCTGATTCCCATGTTGTCAGACCCATATGTTCTTTTTCAGCATTTGCACGTTCTACAATCAATTCTGCTGCTGTATGCCGATGTACGGCCCAATGCATCTTGTTCTGTACCATTTAAAAAACTGCCGGGTAGTCTTGGCATCTTTATCGTAATCAAACGCTGTAGCATAGAAATCCGTAACCTTTTTGATAAAACTTGCGCTCAGATAGTCGCATCTCACGAATATTTTCCAACTGACGTTCAAAATATTCATCAGTGAACATATGGCCTTTTTTCAGGCGCTCTTTGTCCATCGTCCAGCCCTGAATTGTATAATCCTTGACAATCTGACCAGTCCATTTGCGGAATCTTACGGCACGGTCGTTGTTCACCTTGAATTCAACTGCAATTATCATTTGCAGGTTATAGTGAATCACTTCCCGGTTCACCTGCCGCAAACCTTCTGTTTGAACTATCCGGAATTTCCGGATAGTTGACTCCCGCGTCAGTTCATCATCTGCATATATTTTTTTTAATATGTTCATTGATTGTGCGCACATCCACATCATATAAAGTTGCAAGCATTTTTTGCATCAGCCAGATTTTTTATCCTCATAGCGCATTTCAAAACTATCACTGCTACTTCCTACTGATGCTACATAAGTTAAATACTCAGCGGCAGAGCTGTGTATCGGTATCTCAGATTTTCCTTTCCACTATAGGCTCCCCCTTCCCAATTATCAAAATTAATTTTGCCTATCCGTCTGTTTTTGACTTTCCAATTGATCTAACACTCTTATAACAGAATCCTCTGCTATACCATCCTTCAAAATAGATTCAGATCCAGTTCGCTCTATTATAAGTATAAATGCTATCGCGTTCATTTGATCGTCCTTAGGGAGCAGATAAAATTGACTGGTAGCAACAAATGCTTTAACACGTCGATAAGCCTCATCTACATCTATAAATTCTTCCACAGCGTTCCGATCTACATCACACATCTTTAAACCCGTTCTAGCTATCACAGTTCCCCGTGAAGTGCAATAGCTGATAATTTTTATGAGTGAAGCGTCATCTGTAATAATTGATTTCTTTTTGTTTGCAACAAGATCAGCATCTATTTGCCCCAACATCCATAGGAAATTCAAGCCCTGATATTGTCTTAGTGCGTCTCCGGAATCAAGTGCTTCTACCGCACGATTTTTAAAAATTCGTTCTAACTTCAAGACCTCTTCCAACGAAAACGTTGCATCATCTCCGCTTATAGTCTTATCTGTAAAACGACCATGTTGAGTTTCAAAATCATTCAATAACAATGCCAGTGTTGAAGGTTGAACATTTTTATCTTTAAAAACTGAATGAATACAAGAAAAACGTGTGGTAGAATCCATTACCTTCAATAATGGATTAACACAAAAAAGCAGCCTCCATGCAAACGGTACAGAGAAAAAGCCACTATCATCAACTTTAAAATTTCCCCAATTGCGAGCAAGATTTTTGATTATCAAGGATGCTCTTTCTACAGAAATAGTTGTTGAAGTTCCGCTACTGTTGACATACGCCTCTATTTCCTCAAGCAGACGTATGATCTTTCCATCTTGATAAAGCTGCATTATCCCTTCACTTAAATCTGTCTCATCCGATTCATAAATCAGCTGCTTAATCATGCCTGTAGAAATAGCATCAGTTTCAAGAACCAGCGCAAAATACCTGTCAAAGCATTCAGGAACTGCAATCTTATTGTTTATCAAATAATCTCTACGTGCATAATCTCTACCAATACCATATGATATACCAACAGCCGTTTTTATCCTTGGAAACAGAATGCCAAGTATATTATTTACAGCTTCCAAATTTGTAACAATCCCTTTATTGGAAAACAGTGAAGAAACTATTTTCTTTGTTTTTTCTTCCTCTTCCTTTTGTTGCTCGTATGAGTAGCTATAACTTGTCCCGCATAATATCTCTTTATAATTAGGTAATTTTGAATAGACGGATGGTTCAAATACTTGCAAACAAGTAAGTCCAAGCAAATCAACCGGGTCTGTCTCATCTTTCAAAAGCTCATACCTCAATAAGAAAACATTTGTAAAGCGAATCACATCTCTAATGGACTTAATATATTTTTTTAACCCAAATTGAAAGAGTTCTGCCCACGTTGTCTTATCCCATCGTTCTTCCCGAATATCTCCGAGAAGAGCATTAAGTTTAGAAAAGAGAGCATTATGGATATTTTCCATACTTGGAGCAGGAATTTCAAAAGGTACCTGAATAACTTTTTCCAGGTATTCTTTGCCATCTCCATGTTGTATTTTGCCAAGTGCCTGAACTACAACATCGTAGTCAAAAATCAAGATATAAACAGTATTAGGGAAATCTCCCAATGCTTTAACAAGCTGAAATACCGCAATGATTTCTTCTTCCGAAAGCCGATCAATATCATCTATGGAAACAATAATTTTTAAATTCTCTTCCATCATCTTGTCGATGATCTGGTCTTTGCTTTTTTGCAAATTTCCTGTTCGCTGTACAACTCGTTTTTCTGCCCTTTTAGCCAAAGTTTTACCAACCGCAGCAAGAATATTCCCTGCGCCAGGTACAAGATTTGCCATCTCAAATATATCTGCATATTGATCAATTAATTTCCAAGCCTGCTCTGCTGCTGGTTGCTTCAACTTTATTGCATTAGCCATTTGTTTAAAAAACTGACTTATGAGTTGTTGGGGGTCAGAACATAACCATGGGTTAAATCTGAGAATTATGACATTGTTATCAATATCTTCTATGTTCTCAAGTACCATATTCAGCAAGGAAGTTTTTCCACTTCCCCATGCTCCATATAGACCAATAGTAAGCGAAGATGAAAGAGAGTACTGAGATAATGTCTTCGCAAGACTTCTCGCAAATGAGCCTCTATTTAAGATATCTTCTGTAGATTTTGTAATCGGCAAATCTGGACTAATCATTTTACTGCCTCCAATCACAAGGAATCTTCTTGTAACTCATAAATTTTACTTATATCAATTCAATTTACTTTTTGTATTATTCCTTACACTTGTCATGTCATATCCTGTTTTTGGGGTTAATAATCACAAAGTTTTGACATTCCCCGAGTGCATAAAAAAGATTCATGGAAGACATGGCCGGGCCTTGGCGGAAAATATTTTGTGCCCTATTAAAATTTCATTCAACTTTATTGAAACAACTAATTTGCATTATCCAATTTTCACATAGTAGTCTTGGTCCCACTTCCATTTTTCTGAATACAGCCATTCTTAACCAAGCTTGTAAGCGTCATATCAACTGTTATTTTGCTGATATCCGGACAACACTCTATTATTCTTTTGAAATTTCCCCAATCTTTCAATCAAGCACCGCTTTTGTTCAATCTGACTTACTCATCTTTCGATATTTCAGATATTCAATTCTACTTTTAAATTCATCATCCAAGATTAATTTGTTATCTGTTAAAAAGCTCATTCTTCTTATCATATTTAATGTAGATTTTTTCCAATGCTTTATACCTATCAATATTTATATCTTTAAGATAAGACAGCATTCCTTTAATCTTACCTACACTTCCCTTATTTTTAACCAGATAATTATAGATATCCCGTTTTAATCTTGAATATTTCTTTGTGCCGATAGATAATGAATTGTTATTATTATCTATAACAATCCCTGTTATTTCCCTTTTTTTATGTTTACTCATAAAGTATGTTTTACCAGTATTTCTTTTGAAACCATACTCTTTTAATAAATAATCAATATCCTCTATAATAGAAACATCAATAAACTGATTGGATGAAATAACAATATCGTCAGCATACCTTGTATAATTCATCTTTTTGCTTTCTAACAATTTACTCATCTTAATATCAAACTCATACATAACACAATTTGAAATAATGGGCGATGCAACACTCCCTACTACTAAATTATTTCCTTTATACAAGACTAAATCCATAATTAAATCTATTTCTTCTGAAGATAATTGGAGTTCGTCTACAATAATTCTGTTTTTTTGAAAGAAACAGGTCATAGTTTCTCTAGTTATACTTTCAAAAAAGTGTACAATATCTGTATGTAACACATAGTTACATTCTTTATGATAATCAGCATTTTTTTTAACGGAACACCCTTTTTGGTAAGCAGTACTATATTTAGAAATCGGGAAAAATTTAAAAATATTTTTTCCGAGCCAATATTGTAAAACTTTTAACTCTTTTGAAGGTTGCAATATCTTTCTCAACTTACCATTCTTTTTGGGTATATAATACTGGGCATACAAATCATTTCTTTTTGAACAAAATTTAATATATTGAATATCTATTCCTAAATCACTATTCATCTGCTCCAATAAATTCATGTAGATACTCCAATTCTTTCAGGTTCACACTTATATATCCTGCATAGATATCTCATTCGGAAAGCATTAAGATATTTCCGGTTTATTGTAAACATCGTATTATAACAAGAAATATCTTTATTTATATGAAGATATCCATTGGAACTATTTATAATCTTCATTTTTTCCATCAAATGTATGACTCCCTTAATACTCGCTATTTTATATTTATCTTTTTTTAAAATTGTATAATTAGTAATCTCTCTTATTTTTTCATACAGTATCTGCAATTCATATGCAGTAATTGGTTCAAATAATTCTGTTAAATTAAGTAACTCATAAATCAAGCTTTTCAAGTGCAACTCCTGCGAGTTTAAATTAGGAGTATATTTCACCCCATTTGAAGATATCTTCAAAATCATATCATTTAATTCAAGTGAATTTTTTAAAGTTTTTTTTCCATTGTAAAGGATAACATTTTCTTCATGTTGTTTTTCAATTTTTCTAATTGGTCCTTTTGTTATAAATGAATTTTTATATTTAGGATTATCTTCATTGATGACTATTGTTTTTCCTGCAAATAAATCATTTAATGCAAAAGCTCCTAATTCACAATATGTGCCTGGACTTTCTGAAACAATTATTATACACTCACTTATTTCAGCCAAAATCTCCTCAAAAGTCAAAATATCTATCTCATTATCATCCGAATATAAATATTCAGAAACAATGCACTGTGCAGGACGACTTTCTTTTTCATATTCTCCGCAATGTTTATATTGAGAAAATTTCTTCATTATCAAGTAACGAATATTGTTTTGAGTATCTAATATAGTCTCATCTATTAAATTTCCATTATCATCTAAAATTTGTTCACCGCAGACAAAAATAAATCGAGGAATTGCCTTATCCTCGATGCTTCTTGTTCTCAATTCTTTTTTTATTTCATCTATTAGTTCCAATACACCTTTATCTTTCAATAATTCCATATTTTCCCCTCAACAATGAAGAGCGATTCTACATTAGACCGCCAGCAAAGTTTATTTGTATATGGGGCGTGTGCGCACCAGATGCAAATAAACTTTGCACGATTGTATAACAATTTCCCATCCTCTGAACTCAACTCAAAGAGACTATAAACACACCTTGCTTTATAGATTAATACTAGAACCGCTCTCATTTCCCATATTATATTACATTTATCCTATGATTTCAACAGACCAAAGCACTAAAATTCATAAATCAGCATTTTTTACCCTCTCCAGTCATTGCCTTTATCACTCCATTATTTTCGACACAATTCCACGCAGACTTCGCAGTTTGTTGAGTGGATAATAATGATGTTCACAGGGCAGAATTGGCCCTGGGTGGGCACTCTATCTTTCCTGCCATATCAGGCTATATACCTCTTATATATTACGCTTCCCCTGCAATCGAATTATATCATAGATTTAGAAATTTGAAGATGCCTTTCGTATCTTGAGATAAGAACTGCATTGTTGACTCACTTAATGCCAACAATAACTTCCTACATCAAGTTGGCTTAATAGTCTGTAGCCAAAGGATTATCATTACAAAACCCTTTGGCTATGTACATAGAATTTATTATATGTTGTTATAAAAAACAAATTTAAGATACCTAAACATTACGAGTATAGTTCATTCAATAATTGTAGCTATGCCAGGTGTTTTTAAAAGTTCAAAAAATTCATTAATCACAGTATGTGACTGTTTTGGGTATTTCGAGTTCAATCTATACCTGCAAAATGTAAACATTATTTCAACTTTAGCACGTGATAAAGCTACAAAAAATGCACATCTATCTTCTTCAGGTTGATATTTGAAGTTCCAAAATGCAGAGTCTTCCAGACCTACAAAATAAACTGTATTATATTCTAATCCCTTACTTTTATGAATTGTCATTATTGGGACTGAATGCAATCCTTCAAAATTTTCCAAAGCAAGTAGCCAATCAAATAATGTGGATTCCAGTTCCTCCCATATAAATTTCTGGAACTTATTTAACAACTCTATCAAATAAGATCCTTGATTGTATACTAGTAACATTGCCTTTATTCGTTGCAGACCCCAAAAATCAACAATTTGCTTGAGTAAATCATGAAACTTATCTTCTGTAATAACATTTTTCATCATACCATCAAGGAGTTCAATTTCTTTTATTAGATCACTTTGTATTTTATAATATGCTTCGTCTGTCTGCAAAGAGTTCACATTATATAGGTCTGCTGTCATTGTCAATATGAACTCCCAATCCTGTGGCCTTTTTCTATCAACGGCTAATCTCAATATCGCAATTAGCATTTGAACAATTGGTTCTTTAATCAAGTCTTGGTAATCATTCTCCACTCTAGCGCGAATTTTATATTTTTCAAGCTCCGAAATGATTTGAGAAGTATAGTTTTGAGGCAATTGTTTGCATAAAACGCATAATTCATTGGGAGGTATTCCCTTAGATATCTTCTCGGATACGTCTGATGCAATTATTTTTGCTTCATCTATTTCATTATCTGCAATAAGTAGAGACACTTTTCCATCATCTGGGTTCCACTTATTAGAAACGCTAATGGCACAATCACTTTCATTAAGCGAAGAGTACATCATTCTTTGTAGATCAACAAGCCTTGGAGCGGAACGATGGTTCATTAACAGTTTTCTATTAATTGCTCCAAAATCCGATTCAAAATCTGTAAACACTGTTTTTAATGCCCCTGCCCACAACATAATACGTTGCTTATTATCTCCAACAGCAGTCATCACAGAACGTGAATTCAAGAAACATTGTTTTACCAGTCTATACTGCAAATCCGTTGTATCCTGAAACTCATCTAAAAATACATGACTGTATGTAAGTTGGATACCCTTCTTAATTTTAGGATTGGTTCGAATAATATATTCAGCAAGAATACTTATCATTTTGAAAGACAACGTTGCATTGTACTCTTCAAACCCCTCCACTAACAATTTCCATACCTTTTCACCTAAGTCGTTTTTTGAATAGGGCAACGTAACTGAAGAAAGCACTTTATCATAATACGTCTTTAATTTACTTGGTGACATGCTATTGCGATTAATGAACCCCGCCCTTTTAAATGCAACCTCTATAATATTTTTATCTTCAATTAAATATGAAGCATTTGGCCTAACGCTCTCTGGTAAAGCAAGACGAAAGTGATCCAGAATACTTTTGGAAAACGCATCATATGTTAATGACACAAATCTATTTCCAACTTCGTTTCCACATCGTTTCATTACTCGCTTTTTCAAATTATCAGCCGAATCATTCTTGAAGCTTATTGCCAATATCTTCTGAGGATCTCGACATTTATTGGTCTGGAAAAGATAACTTGCTTTCTGCGCTAGCAATTCTGTTTTACCTGCCCCCGGCCCAGCAACAACCAACGTATTTATGTTTGACCGAACTGCCGCTTCAGCATTTGCTTCCAGCACAATTCCGTCACATGGTATCCACTTTTCACATGAAATTCTCCTCATTACATGTTCCCTCGTAATGCCTTTTCCGCAGCATTAATCATTCTTTTAAAAACATCAGGCATCGAAATCAACAAGCTTTCGTTACTAATTTTAGAAAGTGCCTCAATATGTGTGGAAGGCTTTCCTCTATTTAAGAAAAAGTAGGTATACCATACCATTAATTTCCGTTGCTCTATAGTATAGGTCTTTCCCTCACCACCACATCTCTTTAATGTATGCTGAACATCATCTGTAATACGTTTTTCATATTCTGGATATGTTTTCCCTGAGGCTTCGATAGATTTAATATACTCTTGATGTTTTTGTCCATTTTCTTCTATCATAAGCCTAGGACCTTCATTCAAATTAAGTAAATCTTTATAAATATGTCCATAAAACTCCAACATTAAGAAGTCAATGTCTAACGGTGCTGAGAAAAACACATTATAATGCTCTAAATAATTAATCCACGCCTGCAGACATTCCATACTCTCAACATCCCAATCAATCATTCCCTCAAATTCCTTAGTAGACATAACCCCATTTGCCGTTTTTAATAGTTTATTTCTGTCATATCCATTTTGAATAAGTTGATCTAAAACATATTTTATACGCCCCCAACAACCACCATCTCTTTCTTTATCTAGGTCGAGCAATGTAACATGTGGGATGTCTAGATCATTGAGAAGCCTCCAAAAATGGTTCACATGCCTTCCTCCTAAAGGAACAATTGATATACCACTTAAATCAACATTTCCATTCTTTGCATTCCAGAACTTAGGCAAAATAATTTCCTCACTATCACCTTCGCCTAAAATTACAAGTTTGGCAAAATACAACTCAGGATATGCCTTGACCGCCTCCTTGATAAATTTGTATTGATCCGCCGAATTCTCTTTGTCTGGCAAAGTAATAGAACGAACTCTCGTAACACAATTATCTATCTCAAGGCGAAAATATCTAAGGTTTTCTGGATCAATCCTTTTTATAATGGCCGTAGAATGGGATGTTAAAACAGTTTGGGCATTACTTTTTCTAGCAATATCCTCCAAATTTGAAATCAACTGTCCCATCAAGTGCGGAGCAATATGATTTTCTGGCTCCTCTAGCGCGATTATTGTCAAAATCGGTGGTTTATGGTTAAAAGAAACATGTTCAGGATCAGATTTAAGTTCTTCCTGTATTTTTGTCTCTACATCAAGTATACTATCAACCAATGAAATATAAAAAAGTGAACGCAATCCATCACTCATATCATCAATAGTACATTCTTTTCCCGTTACCGTTGGAAGAAAAACCACTTCCGATTTTTTAATAGAAGAATCTATATCCGTACTATTAAAACGGAGTTGAGCATTTGAATACCTGGTATCAGAATCATAAGTTCCCCATTGAGTATGAATAGAAGAACCCAATATCGAAACGCCCTTTTCTTCCAAAAACTGTGCATTTAACTCATTGATTTTCTCTTTAATATTTGCTTTGATAGTATTGCTCCAGTTTATACTATTCATAATCTGATACATCATTGTACCAGATGCATTTTTCAGTTGTCTTGAAGGATCACGAACAGCCGGCACATAAATAACCCTGATTCTGTCTAAATCTCGCCGATTTGCCGGAGTTTTATATTCAGTAATATCTTCGCCTTCCGGACATGTGATATAGTAAACCTTACTTTCAACGGCACCTTCTACATTACTACTTTTCTCCCACGTAGCTTCTAAACGGATACGAAGGTAGGGGGAGGCTCCAGGATTGTCAACAACCAAACTTTGAAAAAAAGGAGGAACAGAGCCTTCTCCATTTTCACCATCCGTCAATTCATCAAAAGTAAACACTGCCTCAATATATAAATCCTGGGTTTCTAGTTCTTCTGGGTTTACATCTTTGGGCAAGTGAAAATCACTTCGTTTTAAAATACGATCGCTACTATTATTAGAAAACAAATAGTTCAACGCAAACAATGCCGCAGTTTTTCCTGCGCTATTATTGCCAATAAATGCAGTAATATCATTAATGTCGATTACTTGCTCGCTATCACCAAAGCAACGGAAGTTATGAAGCTTAAATTTTGATAGTTTCATATGATATCCTCCAAGATATTTTTCTTTTGTATATTTATATTTTGCGGTTGAGGATGAGCTTCCTCTCTAGACATCAGTAGACTTTACCGCATTCTTACAATTATTACAATGTCTTTCGAGCATTATTTACTTTTTTAATCATAATCATGCTATGATTAAGGTACTTTATGTTTGCTATTGCACTGTTATTTAAGCATCACTAAGTCTTAATTACTGAAACACTACTTTCGAATTTTCATTGATTATCTCAAATTTGTACCTCGTTATTTTCTTATTCAATCTTAAAGTAAAATTATTTAATATCCATAGCGACTTTTATTAAATATATTTTTATCATCGTCCGCTTTATCATGTTCTCTTTTCCCGAAGAATTCGTCCTCACGTCTAACGATAGGATCAAACCAATCAGCTTTATCCGAAGCCCATTTAACCCACTTAATCATTTCTTCTGTAAGCGGCTGAAACTGTGTGACAGCACTTATGTATGCTCTAATCTTGCAGGCCATCTCATAATCGTTTGCTCGATTTAAAAGAATCCTAGTATTTCTTTTTTCATCTTCAAGTCTCTGCTTACGTTCCTCGGCTAGTCTTTGTTTCTCTACCCATAATTTATGTTCTTCTTCCCGCTTTACACGCTCCAAACGTAACTCTTCCGACAATTGATACATATAAATCAAAACTTCCCCTATTTGGCTCTCTAGTCTTGTCTTTGTACTGTCTTTAAAATATTTACCATCTGAAAAAACAATCCGAATTTTCCCATTATATACATTATCAGTTTTCGGTATTCTAGGCTCAGATGCCCATCGGTGCTGCTTTTGCGCATCTTTATAAATCAACAAATCCCTAGCCTCTTGTTTTGTCATTTGATGAGGAACTTTATCCATGGATTCCACTATTTTAAACCGCACCTTATCCTCTCGAATTTTAACAGTTAAATCTTCATAGATAACTCCCCCAAGCTGTTCGACTGCTTGAAAAAGGGCATTCATAAAATCATAAATTCTTCCCATCGAACTTTCCGAAACATCATTTACAAATAAGGGTATATCATCTCGACTAGAATGATATCTCCCTCTTCTGTCTGCCTCCTGTTTTTTCCAATCAGATATTTTCTTACGATAAGCAACCAATTTAGGATGTGGATGCGAATTGCTTTGTACCGTTAATGCTTTAGCTATTTCTATAACCTTTGTCCGTTCCTCATCATCTAAAAAATTCAACACATCTGGCAATACTTCCAATTCATATTCTTTTATTTCTTCAATGGCCTTAACCTTATCACTTTTATTGTTTTCTGATTTTTCGTCAGATTCTTTAACAATTTTCTCTGTAGGTTCCGGTTGACGTTTTTCTTTCCGTGATACTCCTTGCTTTAGCACTTCTATCTCATCTATATCAGATTGTGGCAAGGGTGCCTTACTTACCTCTTTTCCACAAGCTATTTTTGTCCAATACCCCGATGGTGGGATCGGGATTTCATAATCTTTACAGCTTTGTAGCAGTTTAGCATAATTTAATCCATATTGCTTTGCTACACCGGAGGCAGATATTTCCCATATTTCATCATACAATTTCTGTCTATTAATCTTTATCGTATTCTCCATCACTATCTACCTCCCCTTCTTTTGTACTATAGGCAAAAAGCGAAAACGCATATTCAAACAAATCAATGTCTCCTATTTTGCGTCTTCGCTTAATATAAAAACCAGATCATTCTTCATTTCCTGAAATTGTTCAATAATAGTTTGTAGATTCTTCTCTATACCTTGAACCTGAACCTCTGTAATTTTTCCGTATTTATATGCTATCAAACGTTCCCCAATAATATGGTAGCTCCAGCTTTCTGAGTATGATCGATCCCTCTCTTCATTATGAATCGCAAACCCTATTGGTAAAAGATTGTTTCTCATACCAATACTAACCGCCATCGAAAATATACCTAAATATTCTCCAGCCATCTTACATGTGATTTTTGATGCTTTGCGTATATCATCATCTGTATATTTAGCCATTTTTACACTCCCCCTTGAAAACCCTTTAACAATATAACCTTATATTATTAATTTTCGTACAGCAAGAGCGGTATGCTTAACACTTACACAAACCGCCCTTTATAACTCACTATTAGTAATGGACCTCAACCAGCATCTCTTTTTCTCACAGTTCTAAAAATCCACCAATAGAAACTGCTCTTTCTTCATTTCCCTCTCGCAAGTAAATAATATTGTCCGGCTCACTAGCATACCAAATAAAGGTTCCCCAAGAAATAGATGGAACCAACTTACGGCTTACGGAGTTAGAGCGGTCTCTAAATACAGTCACACAAACACAGTCCTTTTCTTTATATCCCGCTTTCGCCGCCAACTCTAACAATTCCAACTTCCTACGATCATTAATAGGGCCATCGCTTGCAACACATTCAATAAACACTATAATTGGCTGCTTTTCTCCTAATTCCGCTAAAATCAAATCTGGGAGCACAGTAGATACATCTACATCAAAACCAATTGCTTGGCACAAATCATCATCTTTTAGTAATAACTTTTTAGCCGACTCACTCATTAAGATAACTGCCGGATCTTTCATGAAATTTTTAGCAAACTGCTCAACAACTGCCTTTGCAAGTTCACTACTTGGGCCTGAAGCCATTTTTCTAGTTTCACCATTCGGAAGGTTCACTAATACCCCATCTGATGATGCCGAAACTAATCGTTTAGACAACGCGACTCTTGCCAGCGAAGTTGCTGACAAAAAGTCTTCCTGCCATTTTTGAATGGCTAAATCTAATTCCTCACCCTGTAATTTAGGATTAAAAAGATCTGCAAACTGAGCTTGCAAAGAATATCTGGGTAATGGGGAGGTTGTTGCTAATCCTGCTCTTTCTATAACTGCGTTCAACCGTACCATTTCTCTTATCGTCTCATCCCTTATAGGTTCTCTTGTATTGGGTTTATACCACCTTCCTGGTATATCTCTAGGAGCATCTTTGCTTTGGCTTAAAGCGAGCCATTCTTTTCTTTCTTCCGGCGTTTGCATAACGGCTTGTTCATCCGTCATACAAGTAATAGTTGCTGGCCTGATCCACTCCTCTTCATCAACACAAAAACTATATAGCATTGTGAATACTGTTTTTGCACCCATTTCACGGATTATATAACCATTTACATCTATTTCTCTTGGAAAAATAGCTTTTAATCTTTCCTGTATCTCTTCAATCTCCGGCAATTCTCCAGATAACCACTCAGAAATCATGTCTTTTAATCCTCCAGCCCGTATGCTTTTAAAATTATATTTTCTATCTTTTCCTGCATTTCTTTATCAGTATTCGCCTTATGTATAACTGCTGCTATTTCTTCCAATTCCTTTAAATTATCAACTGGTGGTAGAGGTATTGCCTGCAGTTCTGTAGCCGATACTGCTACACTTCCAGACAGACATCTAAATATTCGATCTACTGTCTGTGAATTTAAAATCAGTGTTAATGCCTTTTGGGACACTTTGGGGACGTCCGATATCGAATGTACAATATTTACATGATTTTCAACCACAACTCCGTCCCATTTATCAATGAATTCCTGTGGCAATATACACGTCTGCAATCTTCGGTTTTGTTCCTTTGCAGTAGTCCTCTGAACCAGTACTACTGCTTGTCTACATACTAAGAATTCTTGCCTTTCTGAGATTTTTATATATTTCATTTTACGTCTATATTGATAATTAAACTTAAACTGTCCATCTGCCGAAATTGCCTCTGCCCAAATAATAGGTCTTACTCCACACTCTGGTTCTTCATAAATCTGTGTTTTTAACCGATTCCATACCAGTTGCCCTGTTGAAACTTTATATCCATAGTCTTGTAATGTGGTATTCGTTCCTCTAACTTTTTTAACGATGTTAGCCTCTGCCGGTTCACGGGCAATTACCCATGGTTTTATTCCTTCCTCAATTTGAAAACTTCCAATTCGCTCAACACTATATATATTGTTTTCCACATTAATTTTATTCGCAGTTACACACCGCATTCTATTAGGTCCAAAAACAACCAGGCACGTTTCTTGAAGGACCTGATCAAATACACCGGACCGCATTGAAATAAAATCAATTGCTAAAGGAGGATTCTCCTCAACTAATAACTTTCTCAGATTTGAAAAATATTTCCCCCCTAAAAACGAAGTTGGCGTTACAAATCCGACCAAACCTCCTGACTGCAATATCCTTAATGATGCATCAATAAATAGCCCATACAAATTTGCATGCCCGTATAATGATCTTGAATATAGTTTTCTAGTTTCCTCATCCAGTTTTATTTTACCATATGGCGGGTTTCCAACTATTACATCAAAACGCCTTGTCTCTGTTTCAATACATTGAATTGTATCCTGAACTTTAACGATGGACTTTAGCCTTCTTCCCGCCGCTATCGTTTCCGAATACAACAGTATGTCAACCAAAGTCTGAGTAATCCATGCTGCAAATCTATCTATTTCTATACCTGATAGATGCTTTTCTATATGTTCGATTTTTTCGATTGCAGATAATTCCTTTATCCTATAATCCCCTAACATACGATTGGCAACTGTAACTAAGAATGCTCCTCCTCCGCAAGCCGGATCTAAGACTTTATCTTCTGCCCAATCTGCCCCCTCTGCTGCTAATAAATCAAGAAGACGTTCTGATATAGACGGTGGTGTATAGTAAACTCCATTATCTGAACGATAGCTGTCAGGTAAAAGCATTGTATACATAGCGCCCATTAAATACGCATATTCCATTATATTTAATGTAATAAAGTAATCTGCAATATCTTTTGCCAGTCTTATTGCATAAATATCCAACCTTGTAGAAACAATCTTTATTTGCCTACACTCCCACCTTTTTTTATAATTTACATTTCGCCACAGAAATTTCATGACAGAAAAGCTAAATGAGCGGGCAAATGCAATTTCTTCTTTCTCCGAATTGCAGTTATTTGACTTCTTCAGCGCTTCGATTTCATATTTATACTCTTCCCATGTCTTTTGTCGAGGGCATATATCCATCGCTATAGGCATTTCTCTCACCCATCTCTCTCTATTGTAATTTTCATTTTACCATCTATTATTCTATAAATCTATACATTTACATCATATTTCTATTATACCTTAGTATTGTGTATATCGCAACAGGTTTAGAGAACATTTGTTCTTTTGTGTTTCTGGAGTAATCTATATACAAGAATTCTGACTAGGTTTTCTAATCTATGTAAACATTGAAGTAGAGAATTCCTTTCCGCCAATCTCTACCCCAATGCTTAGCTCCCCCTTGATATCGCTTAGATTCTACAAAATATCCTTTTCTCCCAACCATTCAATTCGATCAAACAAACTTATCTGCCCCTCTATAGTCTCTTCCTCCATCCACCACGAAAAAACATCCTCCGCTGTCTTCCACTTCGTCTTGCCACCGCCAACATGGATTACATCCAGCATCTTTCCAAATGATCGTATATATGCCCTTTGGTAGGTCGGGAATAGACGAAACTCTGTCCAACGGTTCTTCCCTGCCATGGGGCATCCCAAACAGCCGACTCGGTAGAATCCCATATCATAAAGCGGATTAAGCTCCAGGCGCTCGCTGCGTATATATTCCCACACATCAGAGTCCCGCCAGTCTACAATCGGATTGCAGATTCTTTTCCCTTTTAATGTGCAACTCTCAAACAGCATGCGCTGTTCATCATTGTCATTATTCAGGATAATCTTTTTACTGGGATCCGAGACAAAATTTTCAAAAACGCCTCGATTATTTTTTCGCTTTACACTCTCCGCCCATCGCACACCGGTGGTAATGAACCGATCCCGGCAGGAGTTCTCTTTACAAATTTGACAGCAATATCTCTGCAGCCTTGTTGGCGGAAACTTTTTCATGGGAATCAGCGACCACATTGTAACTCTCTGGCCTTTGTATATCGGATAATTCACACAGCACGTAATCCCCTCCAGTTCTAACCTGCGAAAAATATCTCTCACATAGTAAATGGTCTGAGGTGCATCTGCTGTAGTCAGGTTGTGATGAATCTCAAATGGTATCCCGGCACGTCTGACAATTTCCCTACAGACTGCACTGTCTTTCCCTCCACTGTCTGTTACAACTAAGGGGCGTCCGTATAGTCTTAGGGACATCTCGGATGCCATCTTCACTCTTTCTATCGCTTTCTGCTCTAAATCCATTCAAAAAAGAGTCAGATATCTTTTCCCGGCCGGAACTCTGCCTCCTTCTTTTTAGCTCTCTTGCAAGAGAAAAAGACACTGATTTTCATCAGTCTCTCCCCATCATAACAATCTGCTCTTTTCTACTTACACAGTGAACACCATCACCTCCTTCACAACAAAGCCTCACCATATTCTGGAATTTACATATTCATTTGCGGCCCCTGAGTTATTTCCGCCTCCTGAAACAGTCCGACATATTGATTAATTTCATCTGCCAATATCTGGTAATCCTTCTGGTTCGGCTTATAGACATACCACTCCTTCTCTCTGTTTTCCCAAATATGCGGGATAATCCCTTCCTTGAAATTGGGATTGCTGACCGCCTTCTTGCCCCAAATATCCCGAAATTTCAACGCATTGGTATCAATCGTTCCCTCCTTTCGGTTAAGCATTGTCATAACAATTCCGTCATATGTTGTAGTAGTAGATCTGGAAAACTCCAGACGCATACGAACTTCCTCATTTACTCTCACATAACCACAGCTTCCGATATATGTTGCATCTTCGCTGTATCGGGTCATACCTAGCACCTTTTTTAACTCCATTCGCAAAAAATTCACCATTTATCCTCCTCTGTCCCTTTTTACAATTTAATCCGCGACCCCTGCAAGGTTTCTAGCTCTTGAACCAAGTCTGCCTATTTATCAACCACCTCAGCCATTTTTTCTTAACCGATTTTTTCGAACAAATAAAATAAAGACTATTTCCCCAGCTTCTGCAAGTGAGTTGCTTCATTCTTGCTTTGAATTTCGCTACTGATTTTGCGTGTGGTTTTGCCTTGTATTGGTGTGCCTTACTATCAAAGTAAAATCCAAATCCAAGGTATTTTAGGCCACTCGGTCTATCCACCTTACTCTTTGTCATATTTACTTTGAGTCCCAGTTTCTCTTCAATAAACTTCGTGAGATTTCTCATCACTCGCTTTGCTGACATCTCGCTTCCGACCATGATAATACAGTCATCTGCATATCTGACAAAGTTTAGTCCTCTCTGTTCCATTTCCTTATCAAGTTCATTCAGCATGACATTAGCAAGAAGTGGTGAAAGATTTCCACCTTGCGGTGTTCCTATCACGGTTTCCTTGTATTCATCATCTACCATGATTCCACTTACTAAGAACTTTCTGATGATTGAGATAACATCTCCATCTTTAATTGTTCTTCCTATGAGTGTCATCAACTTATCATGGTTTACTGTGTCAAAGAACTTCTCCAAGTCAATGTCAACTATCCAATCATTTCCATCATTCATCATATCTAATGCTGTTATGATTGCCTGCTGTGCACATCTATTCGGTCTAAATCCATAACTCTGGTCATGGAACTGCTCTTTATAGATTGGTGTTAGTACCTGTGCAACTGCCTGTTGTACAAAGCGGTCTGTTACTGTTGGTACTCCCAGCTTTCTGACGACACCATCTGACTTCGGTATCTCCACTCTGCGTACTGGCTGAGGCTTGTACTTTCTTCTCCTCAGCTGTTCCTTGATGATTTCGCCGTTCCTTTCAAGATGCTCTTTGAGTTGTGTGTACTTCATTCCGTCCACTCCCTCTGCACCTTTATTTCGCACGACTTGCAGATATGCGGTATTGAGATTCTCTTTACTTAGTATCTGCTCCATTAGACTACTTGTGTCCATGCGTTCTTTCCTTTCCGTCTCGCTAAATCTGACCACCCTTTTCCCGATTGGTTACGGCAGATGTTGTCATCTCTGCAATACGAGACCTACTAAAACTTATTGATTGTTCGCCCCTTCGCTCCATTTCCATTACAGAAACTTCTTCACTACTATGGGCTCGGCTGACTTCTCACAGTTCGTTGTTACTCGGCTAATGAAACCGCTGTGAGACCTCCACGCTTAAGGTGCACGCTCTTTCCCTCCATATATCCGCCGCATTTACTCTGCTTCTACAAATGTGGTAGTTATCAGACTTTGTTGCTTTAAGCCAACTTATCTCTCGAAGCCTAGCCTTATATGCGATTTCTGTCCGTCGGGCCAGAGGTTTGCCTACAGCTTCCTTAAGATTCCACCTCACGATGGACACCCTTGCTGTTCAGCTATACATTTCCCACTACCTGGGCATGTTGGGGACTTACACCCCTTAGAGCGCGCCCATGGCGCGCAAACTAAAAAAAGGCCAGCCATTTTTGATCTGGCTGACCTGAAATTTCACCCTATATCCTCTTTTCCCCGTCTCACATCTATGAAAAGGCCAAAAAATCGGGGTCAAAAACGGCCATTTTTTGCCCGATTTTTCCCTCGATTTTTCGCCAAAAACCACTATATCTTGTGGTTGAACCCATCTATTTTCCTTTCAAACCACAATTCCGCATCATTATTACCACCTCGACATTCGCCGTTTGCAGAAATCAAAAACTATTTTATTCTCTCTTGTATTATAGCGCAACTTACTGTCTTTTAAAATAAGGACTTTGGAGGAAACTGAAAAACTTATTATATTATACAGAAATCAAAGATAACCTAGACAAATTTATTCATGGTGGTCAAAACGTTGTCATCGACCACACAAAGAAGAACACCCTTCATCTGAGGGGTGTTCTAATTGTTGAGCCTATCCAATTTTTTTCCTTACGGCTCGCTCGGCACGCTTGCCATGAATATACCCCAACATGAAGATATCAGCTGCTGCATCCAGCGTGAAGGAATATGGTCTCCCTTCTGCTATCTCTCTCACTTCCTCGCGTACCTGCTCATTTCGCCAAAAAGCCTCTGCTGAGTGCTGATGTCCTATCAACTGCATTGTCCTGTTCTTCTCATATGGAGATGTCATCATGCTACCTCCTGATTCTTGTAAGTAACGTGGTAGGCTTTCATCTGACCATCTGTCTGATGATACTCAATGTCAGTCGGATAGTCATTGTCGGCAAGCCAGCAGATCACCCTCTCGATGACCTCATCCGAATACTTCCGAACGGTTCCCTGCCATTTGCCTTTGGACTCCCAGGTATCAGTATAATCTGCTTCCGTGATGCCAATCCGCCGGATAATCTCGTTGATGGCTTTGTCCGCAGGTTTACCGGATGATTTATAGCAGATGCCCGCCTGCCGCGCGATATGTACCGTATCCCAGTAACGTTTGTCCGATTCGATTTCTACCGGAAGAAATACCTGCGCTTTCTCGTAAAGCTGCTTTGCAGTGAGGAGCTGGATTTTGCTGTTACATCCGGCTTTCTCCAGAAGCGGGGTGAGAATCTTTACAGCGTTATTAACACTGGCCAAACGCTCAGACGAGGATTTCTCTTTCTGTGGAATCTCCCTCTTCTCCTGACTATCAAAATAGTGGTCTACCAATCTGTCATAAACATCCCATGCTACATCAGTATTTAAAGACTTGGCATGGAGGAAAGCACCTTTCTGCGTCCAGAGATATAAAGTATTGATATTTGGCAAAAGGTCAATCTGTCCGTTTGCTCGAAAATCTTTCAACTTCTGCCCCTTTAAACAAATATAATGCTTTCCCTCTACGTACCGTCCTTTGTTCCGATTAAAATTCTTCGTAATAGTATCTGTATTGCTCTCATACGCCTCTGCAAGTTGTTGAGTTGTCAAAACCCTGATATTCTTGTACTCTGTCACTGTTAATTCATTCATCTGATTTTCTCCTTCTTTAAATTTGACAATTCAGAGAAAATAGGGTATGATTTGCCTATAGGCATAGGGATACCCTATTTCCTAATCTCTGAGCAATCACGTTGGTCGGCAAACTTACCGTGACTGCTCTTTTTTTGTTGCTAAATCTTGCTTGATAAGGTCTATCACATACTGCATAAAGGATTTGTCCTGCATCACTGCTCTAATTTTGGCAGCTTTATGAGTGGCTTCATCAAGAATCACCGTTACACGTTTCATGTATCTTCTCCTTTCTTATACGGTTTTCGTGTACTTGTTTTAATGTAATATACTTTTTATGTATTGTCAATAGCAAAAACATTTTTAATGTACATTTAAGCTCACATGGTGTATAATATAAACATGGAGGTTGATTCTATGATTAATGAACGGCTTAAATCTTTGCGATTAGAAAATAATCTTACCCAAGCTGCTCTTGCTGATAAAATAGGTATTGCTAAAACCACCATAGCCTCTTACGAGCAAGGCATAAATGAACCAAATATTGGAACACTGATAAAAATATCTGATTATTTTCATGTTACAATAGATTATTTGGTTGGTAAAAGCAACTACAAAAACGTTCAGGAAGAAGTAGGCTTTAAAAACACTATTGTTCTTAGCGATGAGCAGGAATTATTAGTGCTTTTCAAAAAAATTACATCCTGTTATGAATTTTTAAATCACCTATATATTGATAACAATATTAGTCCGAGTTACACTTCCTTGTCCAAACAGTTAGTAAGACATTTAGAGATTGTTTTAGATGCATATCAACGGATTAATGAGTGCTCCCCGGAAACTATAGAAGATATTGGCTCAAATATTGGAGCATTCTTCATGTTTATTAATCTTAACTTTGATTGTATGAAACTTGGTTGCGAACTCACCCATGTCTATAAAAGTCTTATTGAGTTGCCCGTCGATGAATAGGGGCAACTCGTCTTTTACATACGTCCATTTTACCACCAGAAACACTACACTGCAAATTTTCAAAACCCGCGGATAAGCATTTTTGTACTTTTTCAGCTATACCATATTCTTTTCTCAATGTTCATTGATTGCTTTCATTCTACCTTAAAGGTAAATCCTCCATCTCCAGCAAATAAATATGTCCATTCACCTCTACCCGCTCACATCATATCATAACTCAGCGGGAAATAACGGGCAATCTTTTTAACTGTAAATGCATCATAACACACCTAAAAATTGATTGCAATACCCCATGAACCTACGGTTTTAAGGCGTTTAGTTCACCAAATAACGATTTTGTTGACAAAGAAATTTACAGCAAATCACCATAATAAACATAACGCAAAGCATAGTTATAATTTAATGTAATATTTCTTTATTATGAAAATATCAATTTGATTAACTAAACGCCCAGAAAATATTTTTCCACTTCGTCTCTTTGCACAAAATACTACTTATGGACTTGTGCATTTTTTCATTCCACATACCAGATCTCCTGCGCCCCATTCTCGCGGGAATGCCAGCAGGCTCCTTCCCGCGGCCCGTCCACGGTGTTGTCCAGGAAGTACCAGTCGCCGGTCCCATCTGCCGGGTCGCATACGCTGCCGTTCCAGCGGTGCCAGCCGGTGCACATGTAGCCATCCGGGTTGAACAGGTACCAGTGATGGTTGATCGTCAGCCATTTGTTTGCCGGGTAAGCGCCGTCCGCGTACCGGTACCACCAGCCGCGCGGGGTCTTGATCCAGCCGGTCCGGGTCTCCTCCGGCTCCCAGGTGCGCATGAACTCGGCCGGGTTGGAGTACAGCTTCTTGATGCCCGATGTGCTGCTGCCCCAGTCCGGGAGCTGGAAGTGGGGCTTGTCCACGATGGACTTCCAGTTGCCTCCCCATTCCAGGCCCAGGGCTGTGCCGATGGCTCCGGCCCGGCCGAAGAAGTTGCCGGATTCGTTGTAGGCACCGGCGCCGTTGTTGCGGTAGATGTCGAAAGCCGTGCCCCACTGGTGGTAGGAGCTGTAGCTGCTGCCGGGGGCATTGGTGACGATATTGCCGGGTTTGGTGCGGCCCTGGGCGTACAGGGCGTCCTGCTCTGCTACAGTGCGCAGGGTTTCGCCGATGGCGATCTTCAGGCCCTGGCGGCTGCATTCTGCCATGAATTCTGATGCCAGTGTCTGTAAGCGCGGGTGGCATAAGGTGATGTCTCTCATTTTGTTTTTCCTCTTTTCTATTATGATATGAGAAAGGCGGACAGGTTGTTACTGCCCGCCAGGGTTGTGATGTAGTTGTGATGTTATGGCTTGTTGCGATGGTCGCAACGTGTTGCGCCAGATCAGACTCACTTCGTCCGGTCTTCCGTCTGCACCTCCAGCAGCTTCTCTGTCACTGCCAGGCCTTTGATAAGGAATGCCGGTACGTTATAACCACACTCCACCAGATTCTCCAGCACACTCCGGATCTCATTGACCAGCAGACATGCCAGTGTGAACCAGCCAAACAGCATTAAAAAATCCAGATTGATGCCAAGGACATCCCTGCCCAGTCCAATGAGCAGATCAGGCATCAAAAAAGCTACCAGGATGATCACCCAGTAGCCGACCTTTTTTAAGATTCCCCGCAGCCCGATGTAGCTGGACTCCTCTTTCTTTTTTCTCGCCTTATACCAGCCGGTCCCCCAATCCAGGACATTCAGCAAAAGATATCCGGCAAACACATACCAGTATGCTCCCAACAGTGCCGTGGCGACTGCCACCAGACTTCCAACAATCGCATTGTACTTATCTACAAATCGCATTTTTTTCATCTACCTCACCTTTCTCTCTTATTCATGGTCACAGGCTGCATGACCAGGGCCGCCAGGGATATGCCCGGGCTGTACGATCCTGCTGGTGCCGGGGGTGGTGTCGCTGGTGTATTCGTGGCCCGTGCCTTTCTTCAGTGCCTCGTTCTTTGGCTCCGGGGTCGGGATGCCGGTGGCCGGGCCGTAGGGGGTGGTTGGGGTTTCTGATTTGTGTTTGATACTCATAGTCTTGTCCTCTCTTTCTTTTTGTGAAATAAATTAAGCCGCATGAAAAGCGGCGGGTTATTGTAATTTTTTAGTTGCGTTAATATAGCCAAACTCTGTAAAAATGCTGTATTGATGAACCACTGTATAAATCGAACCCCACACCAATTGTATCAACTACATTGTGATTTTCTGTAAAAGGTATGTATACTGTTACTTTGTTGCCACCATGCCCCAACTCAATTGGGGTACTCGAAGACGATGAACCGCCTTTCCTCCCCAATAGATTTCCTGCAGTAGATGAATTTGATCCTCTAAAAATTCTAATACCACCACGAGCAAAATCCGGATTAGCATTCACTGTTTCCACAGCGATACCCGTATATCCCGTTAAATTTATGCTTGATGTTGTATAAATATAATTTCTGTTAATACCAGCTCCCGAATTAACCTGACCAGGTAGCGTTATCGAGTTTGATTCCATCTTCCCGCTGTTAGTAGTGACTCCGTAATACGTAGCACCATTATTGTAAATGTCAGTCGGATTTGCCACATACCCTTCCCATGTCCCAGTCACCCCGCCTACAACCACCCCTTTCTTAATATTCGCTGCAATGAGGTTGCTCACCGCCTGCACTGTCACATTCCCGGTCATGTACTTCCCAGAGCAGGATACCACCTTCTGGCTATTTCCCGGTGTTACGGTCTGTGCTCCCATGGTGGCAATGCTCTGTGTTACCTTACCGGCTCCGTTGTGATACCCCTCCGGGATCTTATATGTACCATTGATACCCAAAGATGCGCTTACCGCGCCTCGGTTCGTGATGGCCTGATCCACATAGCCTGTACCATTATGGTACCCTGCCGGGATCACTGCCTTTCCATTTACGCCAATCCGGGAGGTCCATGCACCTTTGTTGGGCATTGTCCCTGCAACTGCCTCGTCGTCACTGTCGGATGTCACCGCTGTTTTTCCAGCGAGTACATTCCCTTTGGTTGCTGTGCATTCATCAGAGCCTGTACCGCTCCCGGCTTTCATTAAGATACATTCTGCCATTTCTTTACCTCCGATAATAAGAATTATAGGGAAGTTCCCATTGTGCTTTTTTAGTTTCTGATACATTTTGAGGGCGATATTTCTATTGTTTATGCCGAAAAAAGTTGATTTTACGCTGTTTTGCCTCCTGATAATTCTTATTATCAGAAGATCATGAAACTACCATGCAATAATGACGTTGCCAGAACCACCTGCACCACCCTCCTTTGCGCTGGATCCTGTGCCTCCATAACTACCACCGCCACCTCCAGAACCAGAACCTGCAGTCGCATTTGCACCAATCTGATTATAATTTGCGCCTTTTCCTCCTCCTCCAGCTCCTCCGGCTGCTCCATCTTTATGCACTGTTGATTCAGATCCGCTGTGGTATACATCTACGCCACCGCCACCTCCACCAGCTCCATAAAGTGTACCTGAACCAAATTCACGAGTTGTTGTTGCTTGCTGTTGGCCCCCACCATTAGAACCTCCTGGTTCAGGACCAATACCCCACCTTCCATTATAGCCGCCACCAGCCCCATCACCTCCATCAGAAGCTCCGTACCCTCCATAATATATCACTCCTGTTTGTGTCCAGTTGCGACCACCATGAGCGCCATCTGCTTTCACTAAAACACTTCCATTTAATGATGCGCTTGAAGCGCCTGTTTCTTCCCCATTACTTACATTCCAGGCCAGACCCGCTCCAACAATAAAAACGATATTCTGTCCAGGTGAAACAGAAATACCGTTTTTATACGACGTACATCCTCCGCCTCCCCCTCCGCCTGCATTCCCCCTATTAAGCGAGGCGTGAATTCCGGGTTTACCGGCTGAACCACCACCAGTACAATGGATATTAATGCTCCTCACCCCCGCCGGCACTGTCCACATCCCGCTTGAAGTGAATGCTGCCCGGCCATGAGCAGTCGGCGTGCAGGTTGCATGCAATGGTGACGATGTCATCCAGCCACCCGAACAGTCACACTCCGTCCAGATAGAGAGATAATACAACTGCCCAGCCTCCAGCCCACTGACAATGGCTGAATTCTGGGCATTTAATGCTGAATTTGATCCAGCACCTGACCAAACCTTATCACTGTCAGCTGCACTGGTCGGATATCGTCCCTTTTTAGCCCCTATTGTAAAATGTCCATATGGCCCCTTACCCGGGTTCTTCCAGGTTGCTATCACCTGTGAGGTAGAATAAGGGGCAACACTAAAAGATACGACACTGGATACTGTCATCGTACCAGTCCGCTTCACACCATCCTTCCAATAGGTCATACCACTCTTTACATACTGATCCGTAGCTGTTGCCCCTCCAGTCTGTGCTGCCAGGCTCTTTACAGTTACCTTCCCGCTGCCTCCATGCCTGCCCGCAGGGATCGTTACCGATGCCCCAGCTGCCAGCTCAGTAGAATTCCAGTTCCCTCGGTCAACCATGGTGCCGGTCACCGGTTCGCCATCCGGTCCGACGATCACTTTCGGTGCCACTACATCTGCAGCGGCTGCCGTCACAACATCCAGATCCGCTCCGACGCCTGATTTCATCAATACGCATTCTGCCATTTTGTCTCCTTCCCATAATGGTAATTATACGGAAACAGGAATGGCTTAAAATATAGCGTTTCAGGGTCTTGATGACAAAAGCATCTGGCGGGAAACGCATAAGATCAAGTAAAACATGATGGTATGGATTGGATAATTACCATTATCAGAAGCTCTGGATCTCTGCCAGGATCTCCGCCTTTTCCGCAGCAGTCAGCCGCGGGTAAGAACTCAGGATCTCCTCCAGTTCTTCACCGCGTTCCATACGGATTCTCGCTGCCTTGATAATAATGTTCTTCTGGATATTACTAAGCATCTAAGCCACCTCCGATCACTTCTGCCATTGCCAGGGTCAATTCCATATTCTCTGCTGTCAGTGCTGCTACCTGCTGTTCCTGTGTTGGCACATACGGGACCTGTTTCTCCTCTCCAGTTTCCGGATCCACATGCCAGAAGAACCCGTCGTGGTATTTATCTCCTGCGCTGCAACGGTACTGCAGGCAATCCACCGCGAAGGCCTCCGGGCCGTAGGTGCATTTGGTGAGATAATCCGCTGTTGGATAATTCTCACAGACCATTACATTTTTTACCTCGCCCTCGAATACCTGGGCAAACACTTCATGTACTATCATATCGTTCTCCTTCCTTACCATGTGATGATGACGTTGCCGGAACCGCCGTTTCCTGCATAACCATTAGTTTTTCCCGGAGAACATCCACCTCCGCCGCCGCCTGTTCCAGCGGAACCGTCACTGGCATTCCAATTGTTGCCGCGTGCTGCCCCATGCCCTCCGCCTCCGGCTCCTCCTGGTGCTTGTATGCTTGATCCGCCATTACCATTGTATCCTCCGCCTCCACCGCCAGAATACAGAGTTCCTGTCCCAAATTCACGCGTTGTTGTCTTTTGTCCACCTCCTGCCATAGAACCACCCGCAGTATGGTTCCCGGCGCTCGAAGGTGTTGTAACATAAAAGCTATCATATCCATGGCTTCCATCAGAGCCACCAGCACCAGCTGCCTCATATTGCTCTCGACCGCTGGAGTACCCGTCTCCAGGTGCGCCACCTCCTGATCCACCATATCTTTGAACATACATCCATTTTGGTGGATTGTAATTCGTATAGTATCTTGCATTTCCTCCATGAGCCTCTACTAACGTTATACTATTGCTATCTGCCTGGGAAGTCCCTCCAGAAAGTCCTGCATCACCTCCAGCTCCAACAACAACATCTATTTTCTGCCCCGGCATAACAGATATTCCGCTTTTGTAAGCTGTATAACCTCCCCCACCTCCGCTCAAAGCGCTGACGGTTGAGGTGTCACCACCGCCTCCGCCACCAGTACAATGGATATTAATAACTCTTACTCCTGCCGGTACCGTAAACGTCCCCGATGCAGTAAACGCCTGCCGCCCATGCGCAGTGACCTTGCACGTTGCCTGCAGATACCCGCTGTACTGATCCCCTGCACTGCATGTACAGTAAACCCAGATGCGGAAATAATAAGTCGTCCCCGCCGCCAGACCACCAATGATCTGCGAGCTGGTCCCGTTTACCGCGCTGTTGCTTCCAACGCCGGTATACACTCTTCCGTCATTGATATTCGCCGGATAGCCGCCTGTCTTCGCACAGATCGCAACACCGCTGTATGGGCCCCTGGACGGGTTCTTCCATGTGGCGAGCACCTGAGATGTGGAATAGGCGGCTACGCTAAAAGACGCTACGGATGCGACCGTCATGCCCCCGGTCCGCTTTACGCCGTCCTTCCAGTAGGTCTTGCCGTTTAACACATACTTATCTTCCGCGGTCGCGCCGCCGGTCTGACTGGCAAGGCTGTTGGCCGTGACAGTCCCACCCGGCGTATAACCTGCTGGGATTTTCTTGCTCTGTCCGCAATTGAGTGAAGCGTCCATACTTCCGTTGGACGCCATCGTCCCCGCCGCCGGCTCATCCCCGGAATCCTTCGTCACCGCTGTATACCCGGCAAGAACCTGTGCCTTCCCCGCCGTACACTCATCCGATGCAGCACCGCCTCCAGCCTTCTGGATGATACTCTCCGCCATCTCCTACACCCCCTTCACATTCACTGTAAAATCATTCCCCGGTTTCTTATTATAACAATAGAACGTGATCGTCCCTGCCCCGGTCACGGCCCGGTCCACGCAGGCCCAGGCTTTGTTCTGCAGCTTCACATTCGCTGCCGTGGTGCCCTCGGCGATCAGGATGCCGATCACCGGCGCATCCTCCGCCGTCACACCGGCTACACTGACTGTCTGCGTGTATGGGGCTGTGCCGCTCCAGCCGGATGCCGGGAGGGCAATCGCCTTGATCCCCTTCACCACATCCACCCGGTCATTCACTTTTTTCAGTTCCCGGTCCAGGATATCCGCATTGTCATTAAAATCATCAACATTGACCACGTCTGTCCCTTCCGGCTTTTTCAATTTATAAATCCCTGTTGTCTGCATCTCATACTCCTTCCATCACCCTGACATCCTCAAACGTCCGTCCGGACAATCCATCCCAGGTAAATCCAGACAGGTTATCCCAGACTGTGTATGTGTATTGAAACTCATAGGACAGATGCGCGGGCTTAATCTCTTCCAGCATCCCAATGAACGCCTGCATATTGCGGGGGATCCCTTTCACTCCCACAAACCTTATGATGAAATGGGAATGGGGGTTGTCCTCGATCACCTGCACCTCGCCTCCGGAAAATGCAGCCGCCGTTTCCTGGATCATCTTCCTTGTGGTGGTCCCCTGCCCCCTGAGCCTTGCCATAAGGATCTCCCTGCGCTGTTCATAAGATAACGCCAGGTTCGTGTCAACCCCATACATCTGCTCCCACAGCACCAGCCCCCAGGTCGCCGTAAAGATAAAGCACTGGTCCAGCAGGTCTTCCAGATCATGCTTTAGCTGCCCTGCCTCATACCCTTCCGTCCGGTAGATCTCCGCAAGCTCCCGGATCTGTGCCAGAAACGGAGGCACATATCGGGTCAGATCCACAAAATGATCATCTGCACTACTGCCTCCCGATGCGCTCTCCTGCGCATAGTTTAACAGCCCATAAGAAACCTTCCCGTACATGATCAGCCACCTCCCTTAAAGTCAGCCCAGGTCATGGCGCCTTTTTTCAGATAGGTACCGTCATGGTTGTGGCTCTTTGCTGCCGCATCCGTGATCCCGTATCCCGCCAGGGTCGTGGGGTTCGTCCCCGCTGTCACATGGCCCTGGGCATTGACTGTGACGCTCCGGTAAGTCCCCGCCGTCACGCCGCTGTTGGGATGGGTATAGGTCATGCCCTCCGGGGCTGCCCATGTGCCATCCCCTCTTAAGTACTTCGCCTGTGCCCCGGCCGCCGGTGCCGGGACAAGGCCGGCCCCACCGGCTGTAGCCGCAGTCGCTGCCTTGAACGTCGAATATGTCGTATTGTTATCCGCCGCCCACACGGCTGTGCCATCGGCGGACCATTTTAAGAACTGGCCGCTTGTGCCTCCTGCCGGGATGTGTTTATTTCCGGATGTGGTGGGGTGCACATATTTATTCGCGCCTTCTGCGATCCCAGCCAGTTTGTCCAGCATGGCCTGGGTCAGCTTATCCAGGACCGCTTTGTTGGCATGGGTATGGTTCTGGCTTGTATCCACATCCGCCTGGGTAATGTATCCCGGATCGTTTGTAAACTGCGACAGCTTTGTGGGCATGTCACTGATCTGGCTTTTGGTATGGGTGTGGGATGACGGAGCAAAGGCGGCTGGTTTCCCTGTGATCTCTGTCCAGCCATATGTCGGTTTGCTGGCCGCTTTCGCCCAGGCTGCTACATCCGATGCCGGCATCGATGTGGGAAAATCCGGGATCTGCACCTTACTGTGCGTGTGAGATGAGGGAGGGTATACCGATGGCCGGTTCTTGATAAACGCATCTGAAGCCTCATCTGTTACGCTCCAGTCCGCCTGCACATTGACCTCTGCCCCTGTTGCGATCCCGGACAGCTTATCCAACATGGCCTGGGTGACTTTATCGATCACCGTTTTATTCCCATGCTCATGCCGCTTATTATAAGCATCTGTCCAGCTTGTCCGTTCCGCAGCGGTGATATGCTTCACTGCATCACTGATATGGGTATAAGCTGCACTCCAGTTATCCAGTAATCCCTGTGTGATCTTATCAATCACGGATTTATTGCTGTGGGTATGCTTCTTTGCGTTCACATCCGCAACAACTGCCTTTTCACTGTCTGAATAGTCATTGGATGTCAGCTGCTTCCCTGAGACCTTGTCCACCTTCCCAGCCAGCTCATTCATGATCGTCGCAGCAAAGTTCGGATCATTCCCCAACGCGTCCGCGATCTCTTTGAAGGTATCCAGGGTATCCGGCGCTGAACCGATCAGGTCCCCGATCTTCTGCAGCACCTCCTGCTTTGTGAATACCTGGTCTTTCGTGTAACGGTTCCCCAGCTCCTGATTGACTGTCGCCGTGTCTGCTTTCTTTTCATCCAGTGCCGTGTCTGCCGCCTCTAATGCCTGCAGCTTCTCCAGCAACGGTCGAAACATGTGCATCAACATTTCCCTGTAATTCTGCTTCCTTAGCCAACGCCCTGGTACGCTCGGAAGCAATACTGTCTGCATTGGCCTTCTCCGCTGCCGTTGCCCGGGTAGTCTCTGCAGAAAGACTATCTGTCAGTATCTTCTCTGCCCCCTTTGACCGGGTGATCTCTGCCGCCAGGTTGCCAGTAAGCGCTTTTTCTGCGGTCTGGGCCCTGGCGGTCTCATTCCCCAGATCGTCTAAAAGCGCATGTTCAGCTGCTTTGGCTCTCGCTGCCTCTGAAGCCAGGCTGTCCGTAAGGACTTTCTCTGCGCCCTCCGCCCGGCTGGTCTCCGCAGCTATATCGCGGGCATTCGCTTCCTCCGCTGCTCTCGCCTGGGCCGCCTCCGCCGCCAGATCTTCCTCCAGCTGCTCCTCTGCTTCTTTTGCCCTCCCGGATTCTGCATTCACTTCCTCCTGCGTCCGGACGATATCCTCCTGCACCCGGTTGATATCCTCCGCCTCGACCGTATCCCCATCCGTCTCATAGCTGATAAATACCACCGGCACATCCGCATACACCCGGATCACCTTCTTCCAGGGCGTCAGGCTCGGCGTGGAGAGCGCATAGCTCTGTACCCGCTCCCCGGTCAGCTTCGGCCCCGTAAAAACCGCCAGCGTCGCCGGGTTGATATTGTCATGCTCCAGCGCCGCCTCATAGACGCCGTCCGTCAGGTGCGCCTCCTCCTCGATCACGTAGACATTCCCATCCACCTTATTGAGTTTCTCCACAAATCTGCCGATCTCCACCTACATCACCCCCAGACTCACCGTACCGGCCACCGCGATCTCCTCATCCGCAAGCGCTACATTGCCCGCCTGCCCATTTAACAGAAGCTCCGTAAAATCCTCCACCCCTGCCACGTTTAGCAGGAGGTTCCCCACCCTGGCAAGGCTCACATAGGCGATGTCAAATGCATGGTCCTGCAGAAACTCCGTGAGCGCTGCCGCAAATGCCGCCTGCACCGTCCCAAGGTTCACCCCGTTCTTAATCTTCACCTTTGCAGAGACGGCGATCCGTTTCTCTGCCGCTGATACCACCGACACATCCGCGCCGATGGGCCGCAGCTCCTCAATGGTATCTGCCACCAGACGGAGCAACTCCTCCCCCGCCGCAGAGCGGTTTGCATTGGCCACCACCACCTTCACCGTCCCCGGCCCATCCGCCAGCGGGAAGACCTTTGCCGCCCCCACGCCAGGGCACCCGACCGCCCAGTTGTAATAATCATACCGGTTCCCGCTGGTGGATGGCTTCTGCACCTTCAAAAGGAACCGCTCCAGCAGCGCCTCCGTGGGCTCCTCATCGCTGCCCTCCTCAAGCACCTCCGTAAGCTCCGCCCGGGTCAGCCCCTGGATAAAGCCGATCGGCACCAACTTTCCAAGCAGCTTGTTCCCTGCCGTGCCCGCCGTCTCGCATTCCATCCGGTAGACCCCTGCATCCAGCCGCTCCACCGCCGTGTAGTTCAGCGTCTCCAGTGAGAACCTAGCCCCCAGCTCAATGTCCATGTTAAAGACGCCCTTCAGCGCCGCTTTCGTTGCCGGGTGCGGGCTGATCCCCCACTCCGCGCAGCGCCGGATGAGCGACTCCCTCACGGCCGTCCCCGCAAACATCTGGTCCAGGGTCCAGCCAAGCCCGATATAGGCATTCTGGAGCTCCACCGCCGCCGGCGCCAGGGCGTCAAAGATCACCGATCCCTCCCGTTTATCCAGGTCCCCGGGGATCCGCTCCAGCATCCTCCCAAGGATCTTTTCGTATGTAATGTCCCCGTACATCAGACTGCCACCTCCTTATCCATCTGAAAATCCCCCAGGGTGGAATGGACTGTAAAAGAAACCTTCAAAAGCCCACGCTCCTGGCGGAACACAAACCCGCCCACGTCCCGGACCCGTTTATCCTGCAGGAGCGCCTCCCGGATCCTCCGCTTCACCTCACTCTTTACAAACGGCGCCGGGCGGCCATATAAATCCTTCAGCTCCACCCCGTAATTCCAGCTGAAGATCAGATGGTCATACCGTTCCGTGTTCAGGATACAGTACACCGCCTGCCGGACAGCCTCCAGGCTGTCCACAGACCCGCTGATCCGTCCTGTCTCCCGCACGATCCCGTAGGTCCGGGACGTCCGCTCCTTTTCCCTGAGTGAGACCGGCACCACGGTCCCTGTTGATTTTGGCAGCATCCTATCCCTCCTTTCCGATCACGATATACCTCTGCCCGCCGGATTTCCGCAAAAGCACCACCCGGTCCCCGGCCTTTAAGGCCCCGGGGATGACTGCTGTGCCGCTCTCCCCGCCTACCGTCACCGGCACGGTGCGGTCCGTCAGATAATCCGGCACCACCATCTGCATCCGCCCGACCGTCAGCTTCAGCTCCTCAATGCCCACCTCCAGCGGCTCCGGCGACTGGACCGTGCCAAAGCAGACGTCACAGGGCTGGCTGTTCTCATAAGCGTTCATGGCGATCCGGCGCATCCCGTCAACCCAGTCAGGCAATAAAATCACATCCTCTCAGTGTCAAGTCCATGGTGTGGAGCTCCCCGTCGAACTGGTGGGCAGCTTTCTCCACCATCATGTAATGGCTCAGCTTCGTGTCTCCCAGGTCCATCACCACCGGCATCAGGCAGCCGGGCCGGACCCGGACATCCCCCAGGGCATTCTTGATAGACAGCTTCTTTGTCTTGTGGTTATATTTTGCCAGCATCGTATCCGCCAGGGACTGGCCGTCATCCCCCTTCTCCCCCTTGTGGTAATACTGGAGGACGCCCCAGGCATTGATGTTTTCCGTATGCTTTGCCATATAGATATCCCGTTTCCCCGTCTCCTCATTGTCAATGCTCACCTTCACCTGGTTGTAGGTCTCCCCGTCAATGCTGGTACTGTAATCATAATCCTCCGCCGTCCTGTCGCAGATCAGAAGGTCCAGCTTCATGTCCCCCACATTTTTAAGGGTCAGCTTCCCATAACTGTCATACAGCACGTACATCTGCTTTGTGGCATTCATGGAGAGCGTCAGGGCGTTCAGGATGATGTCAAACAGCGTCTTGTCCGGATCCGACCGGCTCCCGATCACAAACCCGGTGTCCGCCAGTTCCCCTACGGACAGGTTAAAGTCCGCGGCGATCATGCGGATCACCTCCGTGGCCGTCTTATTTTCATAACGGTATGTGTCCTTGTTCTTTAAATACCGCAGCTGGTCATATGCGGTCACGCTGACCACCCGGTCCTTCCCGGTCTTCCTCTCGAAGATGAACCCGTAAAAGATCCCGGTCCCGTTGCAGTGCAGGCATACCCGGTCCCCTTCCGTAAACAGGGCCGTCCCATCCCACAGGACTGAAAACGTCAGCTTCCCGGGGCTTCCCTGCCGTTCCAGGCTCCAGGCTGCCGTCCCGCAGGCCACGGGGCGGAACAGCTTTCCCTCATGTTCGATCATGATCTCGATCATTTTTCCACCTCCATCATCCCGGCATCGTCAGGACCTGCCCCTCGCGGATCACGTTGGGGTTACTGACTTTATCCCGGTTCAGCTCATAGATCTCCGGCCAGCGGTTCCCATCCCCCAGACACCGTTTTGCAATGTTCCACAGGCAGTCCCCGTCCCGGACCGTGTAAGAAGACGGCTCCGGTGCGCTCGCAGCCTCCCGCTCCTCCTCCACGGACACGTCCGCCGTATCCGGTTCCTCTTCCTTTACCTGAACCGTCACCTGCTGTACGCCGTAATGGACGTACTGCTTTAAGCTGACTGACACCGTCACATCCATGCCCTCTTTGGCGTCCTCCGTGACCGTGTAGTCCTCCAGGGAGACCGCCATGTTGGTATCAAAAAAGGAATCCCCCGCGGGGGACTCCCTGATCACGATGAACCGGACCGGACGCTTCCCAAGCTTCATCTGCTCCAGCTCCTCCAGGTAATAGTCCGGCATCTCAAAGCCGTCCTCATAATCCGCAAACGGATACCGGGAGGCCGGAAGGAGGAGGTCAAGATCGATCTCCGTCAGCCCGGCCGGGTTCAGGATGTTGATCTCCTGCCCGCTGATTAAGTCCATCGTCTTATTTTTCCCGTTGATCTTCATCTTCAGCTTGGAGGGCGCCACCGGGAACAGCACGTCTCCAAGGTATAATTGGTATGCCATCTAATACACCCCCTCGGCGGCTGTCTCCAGCACTTCAAAGATAGAGGTCTCCAGGTAGCTATTGATGCCGTCTAAATCCATCTGGCTGTTCACCTGGTTGGTGATGCCGCCCATGTTGACGGTCAGCTCCGCCGTGGTGAAGCGGTTGATGACCTCCGCCTCCGCCATGTCGCGCATGGACTGTAAGTCCTCCTCGGCCATGTCCATAGAGTCGGCCATGCGGGCGGTGTTGCCGGCGGTGTTGCCGGTGTTACCCACTAAATCGTCATAAGCCGTGACTGCCGGGTTATAGGAATCTGCTGCCGCCACATCCGCTGCACTACTCTTTCCTTCCTTTTGGAGTTGCCGAACTTCCCAATCCATCTGGTCCTTCGCTGCATCTGCCTGAAGCTTCTGCCAAATATATTCCTGCTTCCTTGCCTTTTGCGCTGCTGAGTTTTCTTCTTTCATTGCTGCAAGATCCGATGCGCGTTGCTGCATCTTAGCCTGTTCCTCCACGGCAGCGCCGGCAGCCAGTTCCACATGCCCGATTGCCTCAATTGATACCCCTGGTATATTATTTACAAACTCGATCAGCTTATTGATACGGTCGATCACCCCGTTCAGGAATGCCTCGACTATCATCAGACCTCCTACCTTCATCAAGCTTAAGGCATTTAAAATGCCCACCTTCACGGCGGTAAAGGCATACTCCATGTTAGCTAGAGTATTTTGAACCATCATACCTACAAACATGATTCCAAGTTTCAACCTATTTCCGGCATTAAGGACAGCATTTACACAGATTTGCCATGCAATGCGCAGACCGCCGACATGATTTACCCATATGGCAATTGCCGCCACCACTGCCATAATTACCACGACAATCCAGGTCAAAGGGCAAGCTAAAAGCGCCATGTTAAATCCAACCTGAGCTCCAGTCGCAGTTTTCGTAGCTGCCGCTTCCATTAAAGTTGCTCCTGCTTTTATGGCTGAACTAGCTGCTGATATTGCTTGTAGTCCATTGCTTATGCCCTGAACGATATTACATGCTATAACAGCTCCCTTATATGCAACTATTGCCGCAACTACTCCTGAAATTACAGGAACAAGCCACCACCAGTTCTCTTGCACCCAAGCCGCTGCCTGTGCCATTATATCAAGTCCAGCCACTGCAACCTGCGCCATCATCTGAATCCCATTCGTAATACTATTTACCATGCTCTGGAATTCCGTTGTCTGTGCTACTGCGCTTAGCTGTTGTAGTGCCGGCTGAAACGCCATCAATGCCTGGTTGCGGATATTATCAGCCACTTGGCTGAATGTCACTGGCATCTGGCTGAATTTATCATTTGTCTCATCAGCCGCCGCAAACATTGCATTTTTTATGACCTCTGCTGTAATAGCTCCATCTGAAGCAAGTTTTTTAATTTTGCCTACTGGAACATCCATATAATCTGCTATATGCTGTACAATTGGCTGCGCGTTATCTAACACTGCATTCAGCTCCTCGCCCTGAAGTTTTCCTGAAGCCATAGACTGGGTAAGCTGAAGCATGACTGAATCCACACCTTGTGCACTGGTTCCCGCAATAACAAAATTTTTGTTTAACTGTTCTGCAAATGCAATTACCTCATCTGTATTTGAAAACGCACCTCTTGCCTGCATTCCCAATTTTGATACCGCATCCGCAGTAGTCTGATATGCTCCACGTGAACGCTGGGCTGATTCATAAATTCTCTGTTGAAGATTTCCTGTCTCCTGAAAGCTTTGATTCATCAACTCAAGCCTTGCCGTTGTCTGTGTAACCTGGTCCGCCACATCAATAATTTTTCCTGCAGTTGCCACACTCAAAACGGCTGCTGCTACACGTTTGACCATTTGTTCCAATCCCGTAGCCGCCGCGTGTCCCCGTGTCAATGACTGGTTGAACTGATCCTGAGCTGAAATGTTATCACGAATCCCCCGCTCTGCGCTGTCTATAACAGAATTCAACTGCTGATATGCCACATTCGCCGCCCTGATATCCATCCTGCCCATTGCCTGATTAAGCTCCTCCTGAATATCAAGTGCCTGCGAAAGCTTCGCCCTCATACCCTCCAGTTCCCCGTTTGTCTTGTCCGTCTGCAAATTCACAGGAATCTTATTCAGACTTTCAATTCGCACGCTCAAGCTCTGTATACGGTTTTCTACAGCCGCCACATCATTTAACATCCCCGGAGGAGTAATGTTCATATTCCTAGCCTGTGCAGAAATCTGCTGCTGCGTACGAAACAAGCATTCTGCCATCTGATTTGCTGACTGCATTTCCGCAGAAAACCGCTCTATACCGGCATTCATAAACACTTGGGGAGTAGATGCCGATGTCCACGTCGGCTCCGGCACCTTAACCGGTACATTGTTGACCCTCTCCAACTCCTCCTGATACCGAGCCAGTTCAGCCGAAGCGCTTGCCATCTCCTGCTGTGCTGCTACCATAGAAGCTGTATCGAACGCTGCACTTGTTGCATTTTGTGCAGAATAAAAACTGCTCACCATGAGATTCATCGAGTTAATAATCGACTTCAGCACAGGTGTCATCTGGTCATTTATCTGAATAGAGGTTGATATACCTGCCATATTTTCTCCTTTCTACTACGATTTTAAAATTACTATTCTTGAATGTTTACCTGAAATGTAATACAATTAAAGAATAGAGAGGGGAATATTATGAAGAAAATATTTATTAAAATCATTTTAGGGACAACACTTTTTGCAATTTCTCCCACAATTACGTCACTGGCCGGTTCATGGCAAACCGTCAATAATGATTGGAAATACCAAAATGATGACGGCTCATATGTAATGGATGCATGGCTATCCGATAACAACTCGAATTATTATTTTGATTCCAGTGGAATTATGCTGAAAAACACGCTTAGTCCTGACGGCTTTCCTTTAGGCCGTGACGGAAAAAGATTATCCGCTGATGAAGCCCTTCCCCTTGTTTTTCCCGGAACGGAAGCTGATTACGATGCCTACACTAATGCCATGACCGATTACTTCTACGGATACCATAAACAATTCACTGATGAATATGCCAGTATTCATGTAATCGTGTTAGACGTTTACAGCAATCAGAACTATCAAAACGCGCGAAATGCAATCAACAGCTTGGACACTTTTAACTTTGCCCCATACATGCTTTCAGATTTCATTGGAATCAGAAAAATAACAACACTTGATGAAATCTTTAGAATCGAATCAAAATATTATATGTCTGAACTCGTTCAGGCTTCCGAACAACAGGATTCTGCTTATAGGCAAGAAATTCTTAATAAAATGGACCTTTCCGCCGATAAATACTTTAGTGGCATTAATTCTTTAATTGATCGTTCCATCTTATGGGGTGAGGATTTCAACTAAAATGACACCCTCGTAAAATCAAAACTTTTAGGTATAACAAAAGGCACCTGGATTTCTCCTGGTGCCTTTCATCATATTTCACAACTTGTTGGTTTTTGATCTGCAATCAACCGTTGTTGCAGCTTCATTATCTTAATGCTTTCCATAGACGTTCCCCAAAAGTCTACATGTTGATTAGTTCCATTTTTTGTAACATAATGAATCACGAAAAAGCTTCTGGGCGCTTCGCCTTTTCCATAAACCCGACCAGAAGCCCCTTTATACTTAAGCATATAATCAACTTCTGGCAATTGCTCAATTGATTGAACTCTGCTACGCTCCAATCTAACCTCAACTTTGGGGACTGACTGTGCTAAAATCAAATCCGTTTCCTGTAATATGATCCTGCAGGCGTGGTCTGCTATAAAATTAGGTAATTCCCCATCATAATACATAGCTCTAACATCTATATCTTTATACTTCTTTCCAAATAACCCCATTAAGTATCCCCCCTTAAACTTGATAGGGTTATTATATCATTTTATCATTCCGACATCTACCTTTTCCTCGGCTTTTTCATCTTCTTCCCTTCTTTTCTCTCCTGCTCCATCTTCATCTGCACCGCTGCCACCACATAAGCCTGTTCCTGAACCTCCAGATCTAGGAATTCATGCGGCCATCTGTGGAGCTTATGGAGGCAATAGTAGGCAATGTTTGCCTCCATATCACCCCCATTGATCAGTTTTTTGCTTCATCCACCTTGTCCTGGAACGCCTGATCGAACCCATGATACGCCTGGATCTTGCTTATAAACTCATTATATTCTCCCGGATCATCAATCATCTCAACCAAAAGCTGGTCCGCCCCCATGACGCCATAAGAATCCTGCAATTCCCTATCATTTAAATTCGGATACACAATACAGGCCGCAGCCATTTTAGCCAGGTATCGGTTCGTATTTAGTTTCGGTCTGTATAGCCCCGGCTTCCCGGTCACCTGTACATCCATCGTGGATTCATCGCGAATCGTATTGTCCTCCTTTGTGGTGAGCGGTCTTACCTCCCACAGGAGCGGAGCTCCCGCCTCATCCGTCAGGCTCCTGGTCGCCACGACCTTCAGATTCTCCTTGATCACCTTATTCTTTTTCAAAAACCTGCTCAAGTCTCCCATATATCCTTATCCTCTCTTTCTCTTACAGCATTCCCTGCAGTGCCTTAAATGTTTCCGGGATCTCCCAGTCCTCAAAAGTAAAGTCCAGGTCCTCATCCAGATACTCTGCATCTGCATCAAACTTCGCCAGGATCCCTCCATCTACATTACAGTCTTTCAGGATTATCGTCTGACGCCCCACACTGGAGGTCGGGTCCTCATTAGTCACCTGGATATCAAAATACACATCCTCCCCAGTCTCCTTATACCGGTACAGAAGCTGCCGGAAAATGCTGGTATTGTAGTGAAAGGTCGCTGATCCGCTCCCTTTCCATCCCGTAGTCTTGTTCCCCTTCCCAGTCTTCCCAAGGATCGGGACCTCTGACTTCGTCTTTTCCATACTGGCCTCCAGGTTGATGGCCTGCATAAAATTATACCGGTTGCCATCGATCGTCACAAAGCATTCCGCCAGGGAGGCGCTCACCGCGTCTTTCGCATTCATTGTCTGCATATCTCGTCTCTCCTTCCTATTCAATCACAACGGTCATGTAAAGCTGGTCCATGCAGCTGATCGGCTGCACCGGGGCGCTCACCACAACAGAGCGACGGCTCTCACCCGCCGCCACCGTGATCCGCTCCGAATCTACCGCCTCGATCGCCCGCTGCGCCGCCAGGGATTTATAAAAGGTCACCATCTCATTCCATAAGCTGACCCGCCCGGAAGCGTCGTTTGGTACCTGTCCCATAAAACGCTCCGCAAACAGGGATGCGATCCCATTCCCGATCGTATCCAGCACACGGATGGTCTGGTTGTCCGCGAAGTCCGCGTTCTTTTCCTCAGTGAACGTGACCAGGGTATTGATGTCCCGCAGCACACGCACCTCATCCCCCACCTGGTGGAGCAGGAATTTCCCCGCCTTGATCCCATCTGAAAGCTGGGTCTGGGTATATGCGACGCTGACTGTATACTCACCGTCATAAACCTTGTTCGTGTTCGACTTATTCACTGCACAGGCCGCCGAGGCCCCGGCTACCCAGTAAACCAGTCCCGGCTCCAGCTGGGCAGCACGGTTTTCTACAGAAATAACGCCCTCATAGTCCGCATTAGATGCCCGGTATGCGACCACCTGGATCTTAATCCCCAGTTCATCACGGAGCCGCTTTGCATACGCAACAAACAGGTTCACCGTTGATTCATCCTTGACCGGACAGCCAATGACATTTACGGTCTTCTGTTCTGCCGCATCCAGGAAGTTCTGATACGCCTCCCCTGCCACGGTCCCATCTTCGCCTCCGGCAAGCGGTGTCCCTGCAGTCTCTGTAAGCGCGGCCTCCTTCTTGAACACAACAAAACCATTATCCTTCAACTCCGATGACGCAGTTACAGTCTGAGTGTCTACGACCATTGTCTCCATCATGGTCTTCACATCAAACAGGTTCTCATCCTCCACATTTTTCTGAATGACCAGCCTGACCGCATTCCCACGCGCTCCGCTGTACCTTGCCTCAGCATAATCATTGGATGCCTTAGAGCCTCCGCTGTTAACACGGTACACATATACGGTACTCGCATTCCGGAACATCTCCCGGAAAGGAAGCATTTTTGCCGCTGTCCTGGGATATCCCAGGGTCAGAAGGCTGTCTTTCTCAAACTCTTCCCTTGTGATCTTCACGACCTCCTGTTCCAGTCCCCAGTCCAATTCCATCGGCATTGCCACAGCGCCCTTTACGGCACCCTCTGCCGCCATTGCCGTGCTCATGAAATTAATATAAGCCCCCGGCAACCCCTTGTTCTGATCAATAAAAGTTCCGCCACCTAACATCTACATCACCCTTCCTTTCAAATATACTTCTAACAGGCCGTCCACTTCCTCCAGGGAATACTCTTTCCCTTCCTTGAGCAGCGCATTGATTAGGTCCCTCTTCCCGCGGTAACGACTGGAATTAAGGATCTGCTCCTTTCCATACCGCGCACCGGCTCTGTCCGTAGCTGCCCCGGCCCCTGCGGCTGTCTTCACTGTCTTCACTTCCCTACTGCTTCTTTTCACTGCCAACGCCTGCACCTCCTTTCCATTTCAGCTCCCCCATGGCGTCCACTGCCTCCGCAGGAGCCATCAGGTACATGTTATAACTGACAAAAAAATTCAGGATCCCGTCCTCGATCCGGAAGCTCCTCCCTGTTCCCCGCAGCATATCCCCGTTTGCCAGGATGATGTACTCCATCCCGTCAAACAAAGTATCCGTCACCTGGTTAAGCTCACGGCTTTTATCCGCTTTGCTCTCCTCCGGGATGTACTGGATGCAGAAGTTGGTCTCCTGATAAGATCTCCGTCCCAGCATCGGTTTCCGGGATGGCTCCAGGACAGAGACAAAAAAACAGGGTTCCACAAGCCCCTGCTCCACCCGATCCGTATAAATGGCCGCTTCATCACCAAACAGCACACCTAAGCGCCTTGTGACCGCGTCCATGATCTCATTCACCATCCAGGCACCTCCTTAAATACTCCTCCAGCTTTTTCTCCAGGAGCTTTGGCGTGGCCTTCTCTATCTCCTTTTCCGAGATGGTCATCATAAGCTTTCCGGGAACCCATCCCTTCTTGAGCCGCCTTCCAAGTGCCGGGACATATCTGCCAGGTTCCTGACGATGGCCATATTCCACATAGGAAGCGTACTCGGTCGGATTGAAAATCTCAACCTGATAGCCGTCCCCTGTCTTCTGAATATCGCCTACAGTCCAACTCCGCTTCAAGGTCCCGCCAACATATCCGGACCAGTATTTTTGCAGGATTGCGCCCTCCCTTGAAAGGAAAGCACTTGATTTTCCACCACTTCCTTTTGCCTTCACAATTTTGGGTGCCTTAGTTAGATAATCCGGTTTTTCACCTGTCGGTGTTCGCTTCACTATCTTCTGTAACAGCCGCGCCGCCAATTCCCTAGCGCACTCCCTGCAGAATGCATCCTTTCCCTTCTCGATCGCCTCGATCTGCTTCTGCAGCTTCCTTACCTCCCGGAAATCAAAACTGCCGCCCTTTGCCATCACGCATACCCCTTCCATAAATCCAGCACGATCTCCTGGTGAGAAGAATACACCGCCGCCTTCCCGCTCTGGGCATAGCTCTCACTCCGTCCATGCTGGGTGACCTCGATCCGGCTTCCCGGAGGGATCAATAATTCCGGCGCCAGGAACAGCTTGATGGTCTGTGCCACCTGCGTAACCGTCCCCGTACCGGCTGCCGGAGCCGCGCTGGAAAAGGACAGATGGCAGGGGATCCCTTCCTGTACCAGGGCCTCCTCCTGCCGCGTCACCATCGTCTCCGGGTCCTTTACCGCCTTCATCCCGTAGATCCTGCATGTACCGTCGCAAGTGGCCTCCAGGGCCTTTCTGTGCAGCCTCTGCGCCTGCCTAATCGCATCCATCATCATCCTACCACACCAGCCTTCTATACCGGTTGAGCTGCCCCTGATAGTCCTTCAGGATGCCGCCGCCCAACGCCTCCGCTGCATTCACAAACCCGGTGGACGTGTCCCCTTCCGAGATGGAGGCCACCATGACAGGCGCCCCCTCCCCTCCCGGCCGGTCATACCGGTATAAGTCCACTGCCATCCGGTATGCTGTGTTGATGAGTCCCTCCGGCACGGCATCCAGGTTGCAGTAATTCTTCACTGTTTCTTCCACATCATCCAGGATAAACCGCAGGGGGACGTCCTGGGAGGCGTCTTCCTCCGGGATCCCCAGCAGCCCTTTCAGTTTCCCCAGCTCCAACTTCCCATGCTCCATGCCGGCCACCTGCCTTTACCCCCTGGAAATGATCCGCGCGATCGGGATGGCCTTATGGTCGATCACCTTGAGCCCCGCCCCGGTTCCGCCATTGTTCACCAGCGTCCAGTTCTCACCGTTTGCCAGCTCTTCATTGGTCGGGGAAAGGGATGCCTGGCGCTTCTTCGTATAGGAGATCCCATACGGTGCATAACAGGCGCGGTCCCTGGTATACAGGGTCGTCTCCCCGCCGTTGGTCTTCGGGTCGCGCTGCATCTCATTGGGTACCTCCGCACCGATCTTCTCAAAATCGATGGCGCCGTCTCCCAGCACGTAGGTGGTGAACTTATCATAGGCCGCAGCCGCAGGCACATAGCCTTCCGTCCCTGCAGTGCCGCTCTCCTCCACCGCATCCACATGCTCCACCGGCATGGAATCATCCACGATCACCGCCCGGCCATTCCAGGTGCCGATCGCAAGGTCGCGCTGGATCCCGTCTGCATCCGTATACTTCATATAGGACAGCAGCCGCAGGTTCTCCAGGTTAGTCGCCGTGGTGGAATGCATGATCGCAATGGTGAACTTCGATTTATTGTCGCCGGACGCCTTCTGGATCGCGGTGTTCAGGGTAGTCGGCCCTACGCAGCTTAGCGGGTTCCCGTCCTTGTCCTCACCGGCCACTGCCGTGATGTCATAAGTGTGCCCGTTTACAAACTCCAGGTTCTTTGCCCCGGTCATTGCAAAGATGCCTTTCAGAACCGACAGGAGCACATCCTGGTACACGTCATCCCACCAGCCGGACACCTGCGCCGCCACGTTGTCCATGAAATCTGTACCGCCGGTGATGTCCGTGGAGAAATCATCCTCTGTCCAGGCCTTCGATCTGCCCCACACCACCACGCTGCGCTCAAAGGTGGTCGTCCTCTCGGAGGTGATATCCGTCTTGCCGTCATAGTTGAGCGGCGCACCCTCCAGAAGCCCCTTCATCGGCAGGGTCGCATACGCCGTGCCGGTCTGGGAGCTGAACGCCTGCCGGATCTGTTCATTGCCCTTTAAGGCCCTGGACTTGATCAGCTCATTCCGCTTTGTCTTCGGGATCCGGTCCACATATCTGCCGAACGCCTCCGGGTTAAATGTCTTTTCATTAAATTTTGCCATGTCTTATCTCATCCTTTCTCTTTACTCAATCGCTGCGCCCGGATTTGCCTCCAGGTATTTGCACATCTCACTGTAGGTCATTTCAGACGGTTTCTTATCCTCCGGCGGGGTCCCCTTCCCCTCTGCCGGCTTCCCGCCTTTGATCTGGGTCTGCTGTGTTTTCTCCTCCTTGAACAGGAATGCTTTTTCTTTCTTAAGGGTTTTCAGCTGCTCCTCCAGGCCGGTGACCTTCCCGTCCTCCGACAGGATCAGCTTGCTCTTGTCAAACAGCCCCATTACCAGGTCCGCATCCTGTGCCGTGTCTCCCAAAGCCAGCTTGATCGCCGTGGAGAGCTTCAGCTCCTTCATATCCGCCTCGTACTGCTGCTTTGCCGCAAGGTTATCCGCCTGCAGGTCCGCGATCTGCTTCATCAGCGCTTCATTGTCACCGGCTGACTTCTTGAGGTTCTCAAGCTGTCCGTCCCGCTCTGTTACCTGCCCTGCCAGGGTGTCCCGCTCCTGTTTAAGTGCATCGTAGTCTGTCTTGGCTTTGCCGATATCCGCGGAGTTCTCATCCAGGATCTTGTCGATCGCCTCTTTCTCCAGGCCCAGGTTCTCTAAAAACTTTCTCTGCATCATTCTGCCATCCTTTCCTCATCGCTTTTTCTCGTGGTCGCTCCACCTGATTCCTTGATGTCTGCCCAGTTTCGCGTCATGTGGCAGGACATAAAAATAACACCCAGAGGGAACTCTGCGTGCTAAGTTTCGTGGGTTGCGATATCGCAACAAAAATGGGGATAAAAATACCACCGGCCATTTACTGACTGGTGGTATCACTTATCACTCACTTGTTCCAAATACCTTTTATAGCTTTCCTGCGCCTCTTTAGGTGCATCCTTTTTTATAACTGGGATATGATTTTTAAACTCCCACCACTCCTTGTTACTTCTCCAATACAAATCAACATTTTTCACTTGACTTCCCCCTTCAATAATCTCAGAAATTCTCTCGTAAAATCAGTATCATCGGCACTATTTTTAGCTAAAACCTCTGGTATAATTTCTTTAAACCGTTTGGCATTAAACCGGTACTCCTGATCTTCTCGTGAGCCATGATACGTTATTGAATATTGAGATACATTTTCAGATAAATATAGCAATGTTTCATCTATCGTTACTTCTTCTTTGTATATATTATAATATGCTTTTCTTGCTAATTCAAGCCCCCTCTCTCCTTTTACAGAAGCGATAAGATGTCCTGATTCATGAATTGCAATATCCCTTGTGTTCTTTGAAGCAAATATTCCTGAGTTTTGCATATTCCTCTCGGTGACCATACGATCTCTTAATGCCTTGGTATTAAATGTTATCGTTCCTCCCCTGGTATCTGCAAAATCATCATCGTTCATTTTATCAGAAAATGACACTGTCAACTTTTTAGGCATATATTCTGGAAAATCAGTTTTCATTTTATCCAAAGAGTCTATCTGTTCTTTTAAAATATCCGGGTCTCCATCAAACTGCTTTAAATTAAAGACTTTTATGTCATGCTCTGATGCATATTCTAGTAATTCCTTTTTTTCTGCTTCTGATAAAAATCTTGGCTTTGTATCATTCCAATTTAGACCGGATATCGATGCCATCTTACCTGAATCATTATTCATGCCTACAAACTTCTTTTCCCACTCCCGATACTTCATATTCGCCGGCACATAATAAGTCTCACCAGTTTCCTCATTCCTGGCCGCCCGTTCCTCCCCATCCGTGAACTCATCATCAAAATACGGCACCGTGGTTGATCGGCAGTTAGGATGAAATGGCGGCGCCGTCACTCCGACCTCATAGTCCTTCATATCAAAGACCTTCCCGTCCATCTCCCGGCAGATCTCCGAGGTCTTCCCATCCAGTGTGGCCAGGATCTCATACTGCTCCATCCCCAGCTCCTTTAAGGTGTCCTTCTGGGCCGCTGAAGCGATCGCTGCCGATTCCGTCATGATCAACCTCCCCGCCTGCGCACGGCTGACATCCATGGTCCTTGCCAGGCTGTCAATAGCCTTCTGCGGCGATTCCCCTCGGATGATGTTCTGCGTCAGCTCCGTGTGGAGGCTGTTCACCAGCTTCTGCCTGTTGGTCCAGATCCGGTCCGAGAAACTGGCCCCGTCCTGCGCCCATGGCCTCTTGATGACCGCATCGATGCGCTTATCATCCAGACGCGCCAGGTTTGTGCCAACGCCAGTCCCCTTTGCTATCTCGTATGCCGTATGGTAAAAGCCATCCGCATAAGACTTGTGCAGGAAATCCGTCATGCCGCCCTCAAACTCTGCGGACAGAAGCTCCGCGTGCTGCTGGGCCTGGAGCTTCATGGCTTCCAGGTATGAGATATGATGCCTGGCGGACGCATTCTCAAGCTCCTTCATCCAGCGCCGGTCAATGGCATTTTCCTCCCCGGCTTTTATGTACTGCTGGACGTCCCATTTAAACTCCTCCAGTTCGCCCTTCTTCAGCAGCCGCTTGGCTGCCGCATAGCTGATATCGTTGTTTTCCGCCAGCCGCATGTACCACCGCTCAATATCCAGCTGGATACTGTTTGAGGCCCGCCGGAACTGCTCCTGGACATCTTTATAATACCCTGCCCCCTTCCGGTACTGGTCATCCTCCAGGGCTGCCATCCGCCCTTTCCAGTAATCAGGATTCTTCTTTGCCATCTATCCCATCACCGCCCTGCTCCCCGGCTTCCTTCCCCTGCCCCGCAAATGCCTGCTGGTACGGGTCCATCTGCTCCATCTGCTTCTGTTTTTCCTCCTCCAGCATCCTCAGGGCTTCGTCTGCATCCTCCACCCACGGGTGCTTCTGTAGGATCAGCTTCGTCGGAAGGAGTCCTACCGATTTCACACAGTTGTCGATCAGTTCACTCTCATTGACCAGGAAATTCCGGTTGAAGGTAATGTCCACTTCCTCCTGCTCAAAATCCCCCTGCCCGGTGCTGGCCAGATACTGGTCCACGAACCACAGAAGGTCCTCAAACGCCGCCTGGTATTCCGTCTCCATGTCCTGGGCATCCAGCTCGATGTCCTGGTAAATGGTCTGGATATGCATCTGGTTGGCATCCCCGGAAAGCCTTGCGTCCCTGGCATCATAGGTCTTGCAGTTCTCGATCAGTGCCTGCTTGAAGATCTCCAGGATCGCCCTGTAGTTCTCTGCATCCACCTCCACCGTAAGGGTCCGCACGTCCCCACCTGCTCCACTGCCGTCATTGCGCACTTTCACTGCGCCATACTGGGACAGGTTCTTGCGGAACTCGCCCAGGTTTGTCCCATCGTAGTTTACGACCACCAGGATCGTGTTCCTGGCATCCTCACACATGTTGTTCTCAAAGGTACTGACCATCAGGTTGATGCCGTCCTGCAGGCCCTTACAGCATTTGATCAGCGGGATCTCATGGGCATTGCGCTTGAATGCAATGAGCGGCACCCGGTCCCAGTTGTATGGCACCTCTTTATGCTGCCCATCCGGGTCATGCTGCTCCACCAGGTAGTGGGCGCCGGAAGGATGCATAACATCCGGGATCAGATGGCTCCCATCAAGCTGGTACCGGTCCACGCCGCTTCTGGAGTACAGCTCAAAAAATTCATAGGTCTTTTCTGTCTCTCCTTCGTACCCATCCAGCTGGTAGAGCCTCCCGAAACAGTCCAGCTCCGTGTGCTCCTCGTCCGCCCAGAACGGGATCACCTCGTAGTTGCTGAACCGCTTAAACTGCAGCACCCCCTGGTCATTGTAGTAAGGGTACAGATACCCGATCCCTCCGCTTATGGAATCCCCGGCGATCCGCTTTAAACTACGAAGGAACCGCTTATCCAGGACCACTTTGATCGCCTCGGCGTACTCCTCATTTTTACTGGTGACCGTGAATGGCTTGGACAGGAGGTAATTCTTCTTCTGGTCCACAGCCTTCTGGTACTGGTTATCCACGATCCGGTTATCCGGCAGGTTCTTTGCCGGCTCCAACTCACCCTTCTCATTGATGACGGTCCGCGGCGTATGCTGGATGTCGTGGTCTCCCTGGTAGTACCGTTCCGCCAGGATCATATCCCGACGCACCGGCGACTGCTTCCATTTCTCGATCTCTTTTTCCAGGAACCGGATGTCCGTCATCCTGGTCCTTACCCCTGCGTTGACGACCGCGTTGATCCGCCGCGTCTCGCTGCCGTATTCTATCATCCTTATCACCTTCCTCCTGTTATTCAAAACTGAACACGTCTCCCGCACCGATCTTTTCCGCGATCCCCGTGGTTGCATCAGGGGCGTCGTCGTGCCGGTTCTTTCCTTCCCTCTGGTACTTTATCATGGCGTCATGGTATTCCGGCCAGCGGTTCCGCCAGTCCTCCGGGAAATAGATATGCTGCATCACCCAGGCGGAATTGGAATAGATCCGCGCCTGCTTGTTCTTCGTCTGGCTGAACCAGCGGATGACCGTATGGTTGCTCCCCAGCTCCTGATGGAGGATCCGCTCCACGTTCCGGGCGAAGCCGCGGCCGCCATTGTTGGACTCGATGTCGGAGACATTTACCGCATCCTTATGGAGCAGCCTGGCTGTGGCCGGCTCCGTGGTTTCCATCGGCTCCTTGGTATACAGGACATCCAGGACATAGGCCTCATTTGTAAACGTTACACCATAGTTGATGCTGCAGAGATAATCCTCTCCGGTATCCGCCGTATCGGTATAGTTGCGGATCTCTTTAAACTGCGGCAGCTCCCCGGCGTAGGTTTTCAGGCTGGTGTACAGCCTGCCCTTAAGGTCGATCGGCTCCTGCTGGTAGTTGGCAGATGCAATGTCTGCACCCATGGCCTTTATCTTTGCCTGATAGGACTTATAGGACAGGACCTCGGGACAGAGCATCTCATGCATCTCTGGATCCAGCAGCGCTTTCATGGAGATGTGGCGGAGCTTTGCCCCGGATTCTTTGAAATGCTCCAGTGCACGGCCCGCCAGGTCATCTGAGGCCCAGCGGGTCATGATGATGATGATCTTGCCGCCTTCCTCCAGACGGGACAGCATCGTATCCGTGAACCAGGTCCAGTGCTTTTCCTTGGTCAGCTCATTGTTGGCCTCCTCTGCGTTCTTGATAAGGTCGTCGATGATCAGAAGGGAAGCGCCGAAACCTGTCGCTGTACCGGTGGGGGATGTTGCTAAATAGTTGTTGTACCCACCTTCCAGGCTCCAGAGGTTCATGGCACCGTCACCCTGCTTGATCCGGACGCCAGGGAAGATGTCAGAGAAGACGATCCGGTCCTGGTCGGCTTTCTCCTCCTGGATGTCGTTGCGGACGTTCTTGGAGAACATGGTGGACAGCGTCTCATTGTACGAGCCAGTCATGATCTTCTGGGTCTGGTCATTTCCCAGTACCCATTCGACCAGCAGGCCGGCCGTGCGGCTTTTTCCGTGGCGCGGCGGTTCATTTACAATCATCACCTCATCATCGGACTGGATAAAATCCTGGAATGCGTTGCAGAGGTCGATCAGGTACTGCCTGTCCTCCTTGTAGAAGTCCGGTGCCTTTAAATGGCAATAAAAAAAGAACTCGCGCCGTGCAAGCTCTATCTTTGCTCCTCTTATAAGCATGTCTCTATCCACCATGGATCAACTTCTTTAGTTCTTCGGTTGTGAGGCCGGCATAGGGGTTGGTGGACTTCACTTCGCCAGACAACTCCATGTCCTGTTTATCCCGCCATTTGTCGGGACGGCGGTTCTTCAGCCAGAAGATCTGGGCGGTGGTGTCAGGTACGACCTCCTTGGTCTTCCGCTCTGCCAATATCATTTTGGTTTTAGGGAACTGTTCCTTAATCAGCATCAATTCCGAATCGGTAGCTTCCGGATGCTCGAATCGATAGAGCTTCATATACTGGGTCAGTTTCTCATCGTATTCTGCCAGTTCCATCGGAACACTGATATATTTGTCTTCGTTGTAGGCATAACCAAGGGCGCGTTTCAGCAACGCATTCTCCACCTGGATGTCTACAACCTCCTTGCCCTTTTTTAGGGACTCCGAAATCTCCGAATACCGCTTTTTCCATTCGTATAATGTCGATGGTGTGATATTCATTCGTTCAGCCAATTGCTCATCTGTCAGACCGTCGCGTGCCCATGACTCAAGTTTCAGTAAGCCATCAGGCGTTAGCCAATATTCGTATTTTCCTTTTGCCATTGGGCTCACCTCACCTTCCTATCTGGCAATATAAAAGAGGCAGCGCGGGGCTACCTCTCAAATGAGCTGTTTTTATCTATATTCCGTACTTAAAAATTTTTCAATTGTTAATTCTCATTTGCTTACCACTTAAATCCAATGACGAAAAAACTCTATTAGTTTCTTTGATTTTATCTATGCTAAAACAATATTGTTGGCAGTAAGAATTTCTAAAAATGTCTTCATAATATACTTCCAACATATATTTACCATGGTTTATGTTTTCATTATTATTATTTTGCGAAAAGATATGCACGTATACTTTTTCTCCAACTTTCAAGCTAGAGGGCACTATATATCTAGCATTTTTATTCACTTCTCTATTTAGACCTATTCTAAAAGATAATGCTGCTCCATTACCTACATTTTCAAACTCAAACGGTACTGAAATTACACCTTTATCAACTACAGTAATCCCATTTGTATGCTGTATCTCTGCCAATCCACCGTTTTTAATTAATAATTCTTCCTCATTTGACAAATGTTTACTGTATTTAATTTTCCCATCCTCAATGATAATAAAGACTTTATCTAAGCGGTACTCCTGATATTGCCCTATATCTTTCTGCACTTCATTTCTTTCTAGTTCACTGTTATCGTCACGCCACAAATTAAATAAATTTGTTGTTCTATCACACTGTAATGTAGTAAGCGCGATATAAGGCAGTGATCTATTTCTAACATCTTCTTCATAATTTTTTTGTGTATATTGAATAGTCCAATATACACCTACCACCGTACAGACCCCACCTATTATAGCGCCTATGTATCCCCCCCAAAAGCCAGCCCAATCATTATTATCTCCCGAAGGAAACAACGGTAAAACTGACAGAAAATATACTAAAACAGGCACTATAATAATTATGATTATCAATGCTATAATTAGGTGAGCTTTTATCCACGCTAAAATTTTATCCATTTTTATCAATCTCCACTTTTTCTATTATCATACATCAAAAAATGACAAAAGAAAAGCTCCCATATAAGCCACTGGGATAAAGGAGGACCGGCGCCCTAAGTTCCAGACGCCGGAATTTATGCAAGAAAAAGCTCCCGGTTTCCCGGAAGCCCAATTCGTTTTTTACAGTATACCACATGTCATGTATCGCTTTCTATCGCCTCTTTTGGAATTTTGAAATGTGCAAGCGCCCTGGCATGGATTTTATGTACCCACTGTAAGCAATAACCAGTCTTCCTCGCTATATCATCCCAGTCATATTCCCGAAGATATCGATATGTTAAAATGGCCTTTTCTTTCTCGCTGTCCATATCTTCGATTGCCTTTCTGACGGATATGAACCGCTGTACACTTTGATATCTCTCGCTGATAATTTCACGCTCAATCTCATCTTTTTTTGATGCATACCCGGAGAGATCCGATTTCTCATTCCCATGGGGCATTCCATTTCCTGACACTTTTATTGATAATTTATTTTCCTTCAGTTCCTCAAGTTGCTCATCTAATCGAGTTACTTTACACTTAGAATCCCGATATGACCATAGAAATTTCTTTTTGTAGTCGTTCTCAGTCTTTTCCAATCCGATCCCTCCTTACATCTCCTTGACCAACTGGTTCAGCTCTGACCTTGCCTGGATGATCCGCCTTTTTATAGATTCCCTTGTATGGTATTGGTCCGTCACTCCATATGCAGGGCCATATCCATGCTCACGTTCAAATTCCTCGTTTTCCTTTATGCTCTCGGCCAATGTTCCAACAATTCCTTGTATCATCATAATTCTGCTCACTTTATCCATGCTTTCCTCCTCAATATTTCAACATGATCTCCATATCCACAAGCCTATGCGCCACACACTTTATGACCTCCGGATCAAATCTTTGCGGATCCTTTTCATACTCCTGCATGACTGCGATCAGCTCCACCAGCTTATATCCCCGAACCAACTCCATCTGCTTATCAAGCGAAGTCTCTGACTCCTTTGTCAGTACACGGATCGGTCCGTCATAATCAAAAATATCCTTCAGATTCCGCTCCTCCAGTTCTGCCAAAAGTCCCAAGATCACCTTCCTGCATAAACTACAGCTATGCTTTTTTAAGATATCCTGAATTTCCCCGACAACAGCATCCCACTTCTCTGAATCCTTCGGCAGCTTCTCATCCTTCCATTTGTTCCAGAAGTTGTTATAGCACTTCCAGAAAATCTGTTTTACCTGGTCATTGTCCATTCTGCTCCTCCTCAATCAAACGGCAGTTCTTCTCCCGGCGGGATGGCCTCGAACTCCCCGCCCTTATACTCTGCCTTCTTCTCCTCCCAGCCATATATCTTACACTCTCCCGGGCTGTTCCTGAGCCGCTTTGTGTTTGGCTCAAAAAACAATGGGATAAACTCATCCTGCACTCCGCCGTCCCGGTCCTTGCATATCTCGATCACATTGGTGGCAAGATACAGCGGGTTATTCTCTTTCCACTTGAACATCTCTTTCGACAGCCGCTTAAAGTCGCTGTTTACTCGGTGCAGGATAAATGCATTGTCCACCCGGTTTACGATGTCATTACTGCCGGACACATCGTCCAGACGAAGGAAGCCCACGGACTTCCTGGGATGCGCCACGAACAGGATATGGATGTTCGCCTGCTTTGCAAAATCCTCCAGGCACTCCACGAAGTGGCTCTGCTGCTGGTATTTATCAGATCCCATCTCCATCAGGTTGAGCGCCATCATGTTATCGAGTATGACCAGATCAACCTTATGCTCTGCCACACATTTCCTGATCTGGCCCATGATGGAATTAAAATTATTGCCGTAGTAATTATTATATACATAGACCTTCTCATCCAGCCATTTCGAGATAACTGCATCATAGGGGGCAGGAACAACATAATAGTTGTCGTATTGGGTATCTTTTACATACGCTTTTCCAGCTGCCTGGAGCAGAAGCCATTTTAGCAGGTTCTTGGGCTTTAACTCCCCACTGAACAGGGCCGTCCTATACTCCTGCTGTACCGCCTCCACCGTGATCTGGGAGATGATGCTGCTCTTTCCCGCCGCCCTGAGACCGCTGAGGCAGGTGACAAATCCCTTTTTAAGCCCCCGCATCTTCTGGTCGATCACATCCACCCCGGTCTTTATGAACTCCTCCGGAGGTTCCTTTAAGAGCCGGATCTGCTCCGTCGTAAAGAAGACCGGCTGCCCATCGATCACTCTGACTTCTTCTTTTTTCTCGACCACATAGTTGGGATTCTGGTAATTTGGACTCCGCTCCTCTTTTACATACTGGCGGTCATAGGCATCCGGCTCATACAGGCGACGCACATCCTGCCAGGTTCTTCCAGAACAGGAGTTATGAAAACAGTGGAACCCGATCGCTCCATTTGCCATCTTAAAAATACAGGCATCCTTTCCTGAATGATTTTCATCAAACGGGCAGCGCTCCAGGATATATTTCATCCCGCTGCCATATGCGGCTTTGGTGTACCGGATCCCATGTTCATCCAGCCACTGGTCCAGGTCAAATCCCATCGGATTATAACGGTTATAGCTCTGCGGCTTCTCCGGCACGGGCAGATATCCGGCCAGCTTCTGGAGCAGTGCCTTATCGTTCTGCCTGGGCGTTTCCGGCGTCTGGACGATATAGCTCATCCTGTGGGGGCGTTCCGGGGTGTCGGCACCCTTCTGCGCCATAGTCCCATACAGTTTACAGACCCTGGCCGGGTTAAAGTTTGCCGTATCCACGCTGACCTGCTCATCCGAAAAGAACAGGGCCAGGACCGCCAGGCAATCCTTGACCAGTTTCTTATTCTCCTCATTCACCACAAGGCCGATACTGTACAGCAGATGGACCCCGTTTCCGCTGAACCCCACAACCGGCTCCTCAAAGCCATTCTGTTTCATGAACGCGTACACCTCATTGCCCTTTTTCTTCGCAAGCATGATCTGATTATCGCTGGAGGAAGTCCCTGCTGCACGAACCGGGTCAATATCCACAAGCAGCCAGGTATATCCCTCTATGTCCGTATCTGTTGTTGTCGGGGACACGTTGTTCATGAAGCGGTTTCTCTGCTGTCTGGAATAGCACTCATCCTTGATTCCGTTCAGCGTGATATAAACATTACAGCTGTCATCCATGCGGATCCCCTTCATCGCATTGATGCAGGCCTCAACATCCCGGAAATACCCGCTCACGTTTTTCTTGCTGGAGGCAATAATGCGCACCTCAAACAGATCATTCTGCGGTTTCAGTATGGAGATAGCTTTCCTGATTTCATTTTCATCAAATCTCACTGCATGTTCCTCCCAAATTTCTTCTCGGGCTGATTCTGATTTCCATCATGATCAAGCCCACGTTTTGACTGGCTCTGTGTAAAGAGCGTCTCAAACTTTTCCCGGAACTTCTTTGTGCTCCGTATGTTAGTTTTCCAGAAACTATCGGATATGGCAAACTGGAGAGCTTGTCTTATCTCCTCCTCACGCAATCCATCCAGCCTTTTCATCTTCTCAATCTCCGCTGCCCACTTTATCTTCTTTTCCAGTGTGTCTGGCACCTTTGATTTCGGGTACGTCTCCAGGCACGATTCAATCAGCATTGCTACACACTGCATTTCAAAGCTATCAGGATCTGAGAAACCAGAAGGAAGAGGAGGCGTTGACCCACCAGGGGCAACGATATCTTTTTCTTCTTTCTCTAACTCTAACTCTTTCTCTTTCTCTAACTCTTTCTCTTGTCGGACAACGTCCACCACGGTGAGGACATTGTCCCCAGCCTGTCCTATTTTAGCCCTATAATTTCTCTTTTTTTCCGCCCATTTAGTCTCACATCCAGTCATATTTTCAACCTCAACCATGAAGATTGTTTTATCGTCCATGACCTCGATCATCCGCAGTTTTGTAAATACACCGACCGCCGCCCTTACAACGTCGATATTGGTATTTGTGACTGTGGATAACATGCTTTCGTCGTATGGAATGGCATCAGAAAAACGCAACATCCCATTATGTGAAACACTTTCAACCAGCAGTTTTAAATAAAACAGGATATAATCTTTTCCATTTGGCATTGCCTCTATAATCCGGATATCATGCCTTTTAAAAAAGTTCTTATCCAGTTTCAACCAGTAATATTTTTTCGCCTGCTCCGCCAAGTTTCTACGCCTCCATATTCGTATTTTCAGCCTGATGTTTAGTAGATTCTTTTCCCCTCCGCCAACAATTAAAGTCAGCGGAGGCAGTCCTTTGGCATTGTCGTGACACAATAAGCTCTGGACAAATACTATGTAATGCCGGACACGCCGGACGCATTACCCTTTTCCCTATGTTGTGGTCTTACATGCATACTTGCAGACAGCCTATATCACTGCTGTTTTCACCAATGCCACAAATGCTAAATTTCAGTTTACCAAATTAATGCCTGTCCACATCTACTACAAAAAACTTGTGAACCAGTAACAACAGATAAACATTCAGGACAATGATGAACCTTTGTACCTGCTTTAAAAATCACCCTACCAACGTCCACATCTTCCTCAAATATTTTGATTATGGTTTTTTGTGGAATCTGTTTTTTCAATGCCTCAACCGCCGTATGTCTTATCGCAAGACATTCCAGCACGTTGTCTATCTTCCCTTCCATATGGTATTTAGATTCCAACAATTCAACAGCTTCTTTTGGCGTTACCTCTTTCATTTTCTCCATTTCAACAATCTCCAAATCTTGTTTTTCCATCTTTATGAAAGGAGCCAGGATATCCTGTCACGGTGGCCACCGCTCCGGCCTCCTCTCTGGCTTTTATACCACTCTACATAACATCATCACAGTTAAGGAATAAAGCCCATTAACCACTAACCCAACAATTACCTGGATAACAAATTCTTTTACACTCATGCGATTGCCTCCTTTAATAATTCTCGAGCGCTCGCATATATTATCTCATTGTTGCTTTCCATTTGTACAATTTAAAAACCCAGCGGATAAGGTTTTTGATGTGATTATCAATAAAATGCTAATTTCCCTCAACTATTTTTTTAAAAAAGAAACTGTTAAATTTTCACTTTACAGTCATCTTACATCCCATAGAATTTATAGTACAGCCAGGCTGCCCACTGGTAATCATAGATCAGTGCCGTCACTATGGCCTCCCATGCATTTGTATAACCTCTGCTCTCAATGGCACGGCCCTGTCTGATCATCCTGTAAATGTCAGCCCGCGTCGTATATCTCACGCAGGCTCTCTGGCGCCCTGACCGGACCGCGATAATGACATGCCACTTTTTCTTCATCCTGCGCCCCCCGCACCGGTCCTGCTGCCCATCTGGAAGACCGCCGGCAGCCAGTGATCTGTCTTGTACGGGATAAACCGCTTTACTACAGGCAGCCGCAGGCCTTTGCCATCGATCAGGTATACCAGGGGATCTGCCGGTACCCGATGGATCAGGCCATCCCCGATCAGCTCCCCCAACAGGTCAAAAGCTTCCTGGCTCCATCCGGACCATAACACAACATGCTCATTCTGATCGGAACAGGCCATCAGATCTCCCTTATAGTCATAACCTTTCTGCTCAAATAGCCACTCCAGTTCCGCATAGCTGACGGAATCATTCCTGTTTATGTAATCCAGCACCGTCTGCTTTATCTCCTTTTTCTCCACATTTCCCTCCTTGTTGCGACGTCGCAACATTCCTCCGCACTTTCTCCAGCAGCTCCATCCGCTCCTGACGCTTCGCTTCCCAGTCCATCACCTGGAATGCGGCCCGCTCCGTGCTGCTTGTCCAGGTCTGTTGAAACCGGTCCACACCGCTCCCGGCCAAGACCATACCATAGATCTCTGTTTCATCCAAAAACGGCCGGATCTTACTGCAGTGCTTCGTCTTTCTCAACTCCCGCAGCGCTTTGGTATGGATCTGCCGGACTGCCTCCGGGCTTATGCCATTCTGCCGTCCGATTTCTGCCAGTGTCATGCCCTCCTGGTATCTCTGACGGATCACCTCAGCCTGGCGGTCCTGTAGGGCGTCCACACAGCCCCACAGAGCCGTTTTTAACTGATCACCCTGTATCTGTTCCACCAGCTTGTCTTCCAGGCTTTCCGGGCACGCTACGAGGTCTCCCATGGTGGTATCCTCACCGCCATCAATCCCCGTTACCGGAGCATCAAGACTTCCCAGCTGCGTCATAGAGGCATTTTCCTGTATCTCCCTGACCTGTTCCAGGGTAAGCCCCATAAGGGCCGCTGTCTCCCGTTCTGAGGGCTCCCTGCCATGCTCTAATTGAAAGGCATTGCAGAACTTTTTATATTTCTTGATCTTCTCATCCTGTCCCATAGGGATCCTCAGGACGCTGCCGCTTTGCTGGAGGTAGCGCCTCATCCGCTGCCGTATATGATATTCAGCGTATGTAAGAAACTTCGTCCCCTGCTCCGGGTCATAACCGGCAATCGCAGGATAAAGGGCCAGATACCCCTCCTGCTCCAGATCCTCCATCTCACCGCTTTCCCGGTACCGAAGCGCCATGGAATGGATGAACAGGCGCACCTGCTTATACAGTGCCTCCATGTTTTCTTCTACTTTCTCACCTGCCTTGATCTGAGAAACAAGCTGTTCGTTTGTCATAACCTCCTGCCTCCATTATCTGTCCTGCAGCGTTGATCCCCTGCCCCTGTCTGTGCTGAGATCAACTGTTTGCCCACTCAGTTCCGATAGCTGCTTTCTAAGTTCCGCAAGCTCTGTCATGGCTTCATCGTAGCTTTTCATCATCTTGTTATAGCGATCCTCGGGGATCATGATTACTTTTTGCATTCTGCTGTCTCCTTTCGGCCATCTTCCAAGCCTTTATAGTATGCCTGGTTCAATTTTGCGGCTATTGCATGTGCCCATTCTATGTCACCGTCATCATATTCACCCAGCGCCTTCAAACAACGTTCTACAAACTTATCTTCTTCAACCGGAAATCTCATTTTATAAAATCCTCCTTTTGCTTTTCTCGCCGGATTATGCTATCATCAAGATGGAATCCTTTATTTGATTTAGCGGCCTCTGGCTGCTCTGGCCCTGTAGGAAGTTCCAGCTTCCCATGGGGCCTGTTTTTAATAGTTCCCACCAATGCACCCGGTGTTTGTCTGGATCCCTGCCAGATAGTACGCTTTCAGCATCTCAACAGCTTGTTCCTCGGTGTATCCTTCCTGTGCCGCGATCACGATCAGCTCTGACTGGTAGCGCAGCCAGGAACGGAACTGTTCTTTGGGATCCGGTCTCTGGTATCCGTATGCCATGTTATTCACCTGCCTTTCTACCCACCTCATAACCCCAGTAGAATGCACTTTTCTGTATCTCCTCAATGTACTCATCCAGTGCTCTGCCAAGATTCCGATATGCAACTTTTAACTCCTCGTGTGCCATTGGTTGATCTTCCAGTGAATCCTCATAAACCTGCAATATTTTCTTATCCATAGCTTGACATTTTCTCCAATTTCCCTGTACAATACAGGTATGATTATTTATTAGTTACCTTGATTCCCTGGGAGTTGCCGCTCCTGGGGAATCGTCGTCTTTAAGATAGATATTCCCATCCTCATACTTCACAATCGCCGAATTACCACTGCTATCCACAATCAGTACATCCGTGTCACCAATCGGATTAACGGTCAGGCTTCCGGCATAGAAATTGACTTCCAACCATTTCTTGATGTTATACTGTGCAATCGTTCTTGCCCTGAATATCCTGTTCATCCTCCCTTCCTAAGCGTCCGGCTCCTGCCAGTTCCTTTGCTCACCAGCCGCAGTTCCTCCGGCGTTAGCCGGATGACCAGCCAGTTCCGTGCAATCAGCCCTGCCCTATCCATATGTATTTTCTGCTCCCTGGTCGGTCTCTTCGCCCTACTCTTTCCCATACCTTCACCACCTTCCATATAAATATAAAAGCGCTATTTCCGTTGCTATCCAACAAACGAAGCATAATGCAGTCGTTGCCTTCCAGAATCTTATATCATTCATCAGCAGGCTCCTCCTCTCCAGCTTCTTCCACTCCCGCCTCCGGGTACTTTATGATGAACTGCTCCAGGTCGCTGCCGCGTATCTTCTTCTGCCCCAGCAGTAAATATGGCAGCTTCTTGGTGTTAATCAGCTCATACACCTTACTCGGATTGACCTTCAAAACTTTCGCGGCCTCTTTTACTGTGTAAATTGGCTTGTAAGGCTCTACCATATGTTTTCCCCTCCTATAACTCTTTTTCGGTCATGATTCTTCCATCGAGAAAGACATACAAGCTTTTCACAGCAAAATCATCAGTTCCTTCAAGGTTAATGTTATTGCAGTACATATGATTAACCCCTATTTTTTTATCAGAGTCTGCACAATCATAAACATCGATATCATAATAGCCTTCCATTTTCAAGATTTCTTTTAAGTCCGCTTCAGTGACCTCACGTAACAAAGATTGTGACACTCCCCCTGAATGATCCACGGTTTTAATATGCTCCCCGTCAAAGCACAGGTCATCAAAATATATCGCTATGCTTCTCTCTTCATCTTCCAGCCACATAACGACATTCGAGTCTATATCATCCGATGTGATATCCCTGATGCTCATACCTATAAAATCCCTTAAGTCCTGCCCGCAGTAAACATTTGCTCCATGCTTCATTCCACGTTCATAATTCGTTTTTCTTACCGACTTATTAATTTCCATTCTCTGAATCCTCCATTCTGTTAATTCGTCCGATTTCCAGTTCCATATTGATGGGTGGCTGCCAATTGTTCAGGTATTTTAATGCCTCATCAAGTCGCTTCACCGGAGTGTTCTTGTATGAGTTCACGCTAAAAAAATCCTGGTAATCATGCCATAGCCTTGAGATGACCATCCCATACATTTTGGGTTGCTTATCATTCTCGTCTGCCGGCGGGTACTGGTATGTATATGCCCTGGCTTTCTTCCCTCCGACAGTATTCACAGCAACGGCTTTTGCCAGCGACTGAAGTTCCTGCTGCTGGCCATAGTCAATGGTCATGGTATTCTCCAGCTTGTCCACTCGGCTCTCTACACCTCCCAGACGCTCCCCCTGCTCATCCAGCATCCCCAGCTGGATTCTCATCATTTCCTCCGGAGACATTTTTGTTATCTGATAAGAACCAGTTCTTCGGATTGACGGCAGCACATCCGCAGCCAACCATTGTTGATATTTTAATGCCCGGTCATTCCCCGCCTTAAAGCCCAACATGTAAAATAGGCTTTCAGGAAGATACTCTTCTTTCGACCACTCGTGGGCGAAACCACACTCAGCACTAAAACTGTTCATTCTCTCCCACCTAACACTGGTATAAATCCGACCGTTCTTTGTTTCGGTCTTTGTCCAACCATATCCGATAGCCGTGTCTTCGGCATTAACAGAAATACTTCCATCTGAGTTCAGAATAGTTCTTACCTTAAAGCCTAATTCTTCGTTTGCGAAAACCTTAACCTCGTTCATACATCCTCCTTACGCTGTTCGTGTTTCTGAACTTTTTTGTTAAAAAAATACTCCGGAATCAATTCTTTAGGCATATCAAGAAGATCTACCGCCCTTGCAATCTCGTCTTGGGTAAACTCGAGCTTATTATTTAGCCTTTTGCTTAATGAAACCCGCCCAATGCCAAGTGCTTTCGCAAAATTATCTTGCGTTCCAAACTTGTATTTAATTAATCGAATTAGTTCTAAATATTCAAACGCCACTCCCTATCCACCTCCTTTGTTCGTGTTTCTGAACCCAAGTATACTCTAGCTGCCACTATTTGTCAATCCTATTTTCTGAACTTTTTTGTTGCTTTTTCTGAACTTCCATGTTATAGTTAATATACGGAGGTAAAAATCATGGCAACAATTTCTGAAAGAATAAAAGAAGCATTGGAAATACGACAATTAAAGCAAGCAGACCTAGTTGAAAAAACAAAAATAGGAAAATCTTCTATCAGCACGTATATTTCAGGGGCGTATGAGCCCAAACAAAAAAACATATACCTGCTTGCAAAAGCTTTGGATGTAAATGAAGCTTGGCTTATGGGGTATGATGTCCCAATGGAACGTAAAGCATCTCCTAATTCCGAACAGGCATTTATGGCCTATCTTAATAGTTTAGGATATCGCATATACAGAGATGACCCGGAACACAAACCGTTTATGTCAACAGATGAACTTACATGTAGACTTAAGTATAACACACTAGATACTTTAAAATTACGCATAGATAGTTATGCTAAAGCAATTGTAGATTCGGAATTATTATCTTTAAAAGAAGACGAAATCAAACAGCAACGTCTCGAAAAGGAGCGCTTACTACAGTCTTTGCAAGATAAAAACAATAAATTGCCAGAATCAGAAATAGAAGATTCTGCGAACCAAACTTCTTGTACAATTACTCCTATAAGTTATTTTAACGACGTAAATAAAGCAAAAGATTTTCTTAAATCACGCAAGTTATTAGCAGCATGGGAAATAGATAAGTTAACTGATGCAGACATAATTTCAATGGCTAATGTAATATGGACGGAAGGAAAATAATATAGTGTATGGAAATTTCACCCACAAGATATCAAAAAATCAAATCCACTATTGCTAATTGTAAAACACTTTTTAGAACAACTGATCCTTTTAAAATTTGTGAATTACTAGGCTTTAAAGTTTATTCCGTTAAGTTGGGGTCTAATTTACATGGATTTGCAGATGTGAAGCAGACTTTAGCTAGTTCAATAAATCAACGTAAGGAAAAACTATATACTGTTAAAGCAAATATTTATCTTTCGGATTCTTTGGACTCATACAGTAAAAAAATCGTTTGCGCTCACGAATTGGGACACGTTTTATTACAGTACAAAGAAGAATTAAATTTATTTGAAAGTACCAATGAAACAAAAGATATTAAAGAATACGAGGCTAATTTGTTTGCCATTGAGTTATTACCACAAATTTATAATAACTTTTCCATTGACTATCACGATTTAAACAAAGAAGAAATGCAGGCGTTTATGAACAAGAAAATATCTCATATTATTTATTCTTTATAGAATTAATAGATTGGATTAAATGCAAAACCGCCCCGGTGCTGGTAACACCAAAACGGTTTTCACATAGATTTCTCTTGCCGGACTGCTCCAGCATGATATAATCTGACTCACACCCAAATTATATCATCTTCAGAGCGTCCTGGCAAGAGGGCGTTCTTTTTATACCCTAAAACCAGTTGCGATATCGCAACTCACGAAATGAAAGGATGATACCATGGGACAACTCAGGACAAGAAAACGTGGATCTACCTGGCAGTACAGTTTTGAGGCAGCCAAAATTGATGGAAAACGCAAATCAATATCAAAGGGTGGATTTCGCACCAAAGCAGATGCCCTTGCCGCTGGAACCAAGGCTATGAACGAATATAACGAATCCGGCCAGGCCTTCACGCCTTCAGAAATCAGTATAGCAGATTACCTGGATTATTGGTTCGATAACTACTGCAAAATGAATTTGAAGTATAATACGCAGCTCGGTTATATTCAAATAATCGAAAAGCACCTGAAACCACAGTTTGGATCTTACAGGCTAAAAGCACTGACCGTCGCGTCCGTTCAGGAATACGTCAACAAACTTAAAATGCAAGGGCTTGCAAAAACTTCCGTGACCGGGATTATTTCTGTACTATCTACTGCCTACGAATATGCGATAGAACCGTTGGGGTACGTCCGGGATAATCCATGTTCCCGCGTCCGAATGCCCAAATTTGAGCGTCAGCCACGAGAGCGATGCGTCATATCGCCAGAGGAATTCCAGCAGATACTTACCAGATTTCCCGAAGAAAACATTTTTCATCTCCCTCTCATGATAGGATATTACACTGGCCTTAGGATCAGCGAGGCTTTCGCTCTTACTTGGGATGACATTGACCTCGAAAACCGGACAATTACAATAAATAAGACTGTCTTGAAACGCAACTATGGAGTAGATGTCCGAAGGGTCCTGGAACAGAAAGGAAAAAAAGAGGAAAAATCCTCCTGGTATTTTAGCACCACAAAAACAAAAAGTTCTGAACGCACCATAAAATTTGGCGATACACTATATCACGTCCTAAAGCGTGCTAAAACGAATCAAAAAAAGAATCGGCTCCTATATGGGGAATATTATACCGAGCACTATTTAAAATCAGAAAAAGACGAAAAAGGAAACACTATATATCGGATTATCCCCATAGAAAGATGTGTTCCGTGTGCATTCCAGCGCGTTGAAATGATATGCGTTCGGGAGAATGGTGAATACGTCAACCCTGATTCTTTCAAATACTGCAGCAGGGTAATTCACAATGAGCTAAAACTAGCATTTGACTACCATTCCCTCCGACACACCCATGCTACCTTGCTAATTGAGAACGGTGCCGACCTCAAAGACGTTCAGGCACGGCTTGGGCATTCCGATTTCAGAACCACCCTCCAGATATACACTCATGCAACCGAGGCAATGGCTACGAAGAGTGTAGAGATATTTGAAAAAGCGGCTTCCATTTGACAACCTCTCAAAATTTGGTTGTCAAATGGTTGTCACAGGCCACATTTTCATATCATGAAGCCACCACAATCCCTTATTTTATGCGGGTTAATGACACAATTGTTTCCACATTCGCCGTCCCAGGAAACATATCCACCGCGCACCCCTTCACCATCTCATACCCCCGCTCCTTAAGCACCGCTAAATCCCGCACCAGGCTGGTCGGCTTACAGGAAATATACACCATCCTGTCCACCCCAAAATCGATGATCTTATCGAGCGCCTTCGGATGGATCCCATCTCTCGGCGGATCGAGGATGATCAAGTCGGGCTTGTCCGTCACCTGGTCGATGACCTTCAACACATCCCCCGCGATGAATTCACAGTTGGAAAGCCCGTTCATGGCAGCGTTTTCTTTTGCCGCCTCCACGGCCTCCGCCACGATCTCCACGCCCACGACCTTGTCCGCTACCGGCGCTATGATCTGGGCGATGGTGCCGGTCCCGCTGTACAGGTCAAATACAACCTTATCCTTCGTTTCCCCCACATAGCTGCGGGCTGTCTCATAAAGCACCTCCGCCCCCAGCGAATTGGTCTGGAAGAAGGAAAACGGTGTGATCTGAAACTTCAGCCCCAAAAGCTCCTCATAAAAATAGCCTTTTCCGTAAAGAACCGTAGTCTCATCGCTCTGCACCACATCCGCCAGGCTGTCATTTCTGATATGCAGGATGCCGGCAAAAGCGCCGTCAAGGGGCAGCGCCAGCAGGCGCTCCTTAAAGCCTTCCAGAAGCTCCGTCTCCAGCATACCGCTTCCCAGCAGCTCCGTCTGCCCGGAGGTCACCAGAGCCACCAGGATCTCGCCCGTCTTTACAGCACGGCGCACCAGAAGGTGGCGCAGGTATCCCACATGCTGGAGTTTCTTATAATACCCAACCTGCTTCTCTGTGAAATACGTAAGGGCCGCAGTCAGGATCCGGCAGAAGTCCGGATGGACGATCCGGCAGTCCGGCGTGGTCACAATATCGTAAAAGCTGCCCCGTTTGTGCATTCCGAGGGCCAGGGGACCGTCCTTATATTCGTCCCCAAAGGAAAATTCCATCTTGTTGCGGTATCCGTCAAAGACCGGGCTGCCCTTGATCCCTTCAAACTCATAGTCCTCACAGACGCTGTCCAGCAGGTCTTTGACCTGCTTTTCTTTGATCTTCAGCTGTTCCTCATAGGGCAGGCTCTGGTACAGGCAACCGCCGCAGGTGCCAAAATGCGGACAGGCGGAACCGTCCTTCCGCTCCAATGGGGCGGATTCCAGCACCTCTAAAAGCCTTCCCTCGCATCTGCCGCCTCTCTTTTTATTTATGACAAACCGTACCTTCTGGCCCGGGATCGCATTCTTCATCACAACACGTTCGCCATCTATATGAAGAATCCCCTTATTGGGGAATTCTATATGCTCCACAACCGACTCAAAAATCTCTCCCTTTTTCACGTTCCTGTCCCTTTCTTCTCTCATGCAGTCTCTGTCTCTCATCATATGGCTTCAGGATATACAACGAAGCCATGACATAAAAATGGCGTGCCCCCATCTGCGAGACACGCCTGGTGTTTTAATTTGTAGTGGTTTCGTCCTCGTCCTCAAAGAAATCGTCGTCGAAATCGTCGTCGAAATCATCCTCGAAGTCCTCCAGGTAATCCGGAGTAAAGAAGCGGTAAACACCATATGCGATCGCCGCAATCGCTGCCACTGCGCCGATGATGGCGAGAATCCAGAGGATACAGGTTTTCTTCTTCTCCTCTTCCTCTTTTCTGTGTAAGAACTCGTTTAACTTGGTGGAGTTCATGATCTCTTCTACGCGATTTAAAGCATCCTTGCTCATAGTATCAAATCTGTTCATGTAGTCACGTCCTTTCTGTTGTTGTGGCAGAACCACATATATTACTTAGAGTATACCATTATTTCTTTGATTTTACTATCCTATTTTATTCAAAATTCAAAAAATTATCACACTTTTTGGAGTTTTGCAAAAGATGCGAACATCTTTTTTACACCGGATCTGTCAAAGTCTACCGTCACCTCAAAATCCTTGGCGCCGTCCTTCACGCTCTGTACGGTTCCTTCGCCAAACTTGACATGGCTGACCCGGTCACCCACACCATAATCCAGGGATGACGGTTTCTGCACGGTAAATGCCTTACCAAAGCCTGGATTGTGGCCTGTGCTCCCTGTTCCGGATTTCCCCTTGTCAAATGCATTAGATGACGGACCATGACCCGCAGCTCCATATCCTGCCGAACCATATCCCGCTGATCCAAAACCGCCCGAACCAAACCCCGCCGTGGGAGACGCATAGGAATTGGACTTCATCCCGAATTTGCTGACTCCGAGCTGCTTCTGGGACTGGTTCCAGGGAAGCTGTGCGTTGTCAAACTCATCCCGGCCTGCTTTCCGTCCCAGACGCGGCCCCAGCTTCTCCAGCTCGATCAGTTCCTCCGGTATCTCATCCACGAACCGGCTGACCTTGGAGTAACGGGTCTCCCCATTCACCATGCGCATACGCGCCGCCGTGATGACAAGTCGCTCTTTGGCCCGGGTGATCCCCACGTAGCAGAGCCGCCGCTCCTCCTCGATCTCCGTCCTGTCATCAGAGGTGATGGACATCATGCCTGGAAACAGCCCGTCCTCCAGGCCGCTCAAATAGACCACCGGGAACTCCAGCCCCTTGGCGCTGTGCAGCGTCATCAGGGTCACGCGGTTTTCCGAATCATCCATACGGTCCACATCCGCCACCAAAGCTACTTCCTCCAGAAATTCATTCAAATCCGGGTGCTCGCTCTCCTCACTGTAGCTGACCGCCTTGTTGATCAGCTCTTCGATATTTTCCAGGCGCGTCTGGGACTCGATCTCCCCTTCCGCCTCCAGCTCCTGCTTATAGCCGGTGTCCTCCAGGATTCCCTCGATCAGCTCTCTCAAGCTGCACTTCTCTTCCTCCAGCCTGCTGCGGAAGTCTTCAATCTGCTCTACAAAAACCGCAATCTTGCCTGCCGCCTTTCCCAGTCCCGGAACCGCCGCTGCCCTGACACAGGCATCATAAAAGCTGAAATCCTGCTCCGATGCCCATGCGGTGATCTTCCCGATGGATGCAGCGCCGATGCCGCGCTTGGGCACATTGATGATCCGCTGTACCGCCAGATCATCCTGACCGTTGGCAATGGTCTTCAAATAACTCAAAATGTCCTTGATCTCTTTTCGCTGATAGAAATTCACACCGCCTACCAGACGATATGGAACGTTGTGGGCGATACATTTTTCTTCCAGAAGGCGGGACTGGGCGTTGGTGCGGTACAGCACCGCATAATCCTGGAAATCCCTGCCGTCCGCCAGGATATCCCGCACGATCCCGTCCGCTTCCTCATAGGCCTGCTCATACTGCTTAAACACCACCGGGATACCCTCTCCATTGGCTGTCCAAAGGGTCTTGTCCTTCCTGCCCTGGTTGTTGCGGATCACTGCATTGGCCGCATCCAGGATATGGCTGGTGGAACGATAGTTCTGCTCCAGCTTGATGACCCGGGCACCGGGAAATTCACTTTCAAAATCCAGGATATTGCCAATATTGGCTCCACGGAATTTGTAGATGGACTGGTCGTCGTCTCCTACCACGCAGAGATTCTTGTATTTGCCCGCCAACAGGGAGATCAGCTGGAACTGGGCAGTATTGGTATCCTGGTACTCATCCACCATGATATATTTGAACCGCTCCTGATAATACTCGCGCACATCGCTGCTGGTCCGCAGAAGATCCACAGTCTTAAAGATCAGATCGTCGAAATCAAGAGCATTGTTCTTCTTTAGTTCCTGCTGATAATTCTGATAGATCTCCGCAACCTTGCGCTCCCGCCAGTCTCCCTGGGCGTTTACCATAAATTCATCCGGACTGATAAGCTCATTTTTCGCATTGGAGATCGCGGTGATCATAGCCCTGTCCTTAAACTGCTTCGGGTCTAAATCCATCTTTTTCAAGATCTGTTTCATCAGGGTTTTCTGGTCATCCGCATCATAAATGGTGAAATTGGTGCTGTAGCCCAGATGTTCTATAAAACGCCGGAGGATACGCACACAGGTGGAATGGAAGGTGCTGACCCAGACGCTTTCCGCCCCGAAGCTCACCAGACTGTCCACGCGCTCCCGCATCTCCCCTGCCGCCTTGTTGGTAAAGGTGATCGCCATGATATTCCACGGGTTTACCTCTTTTTCTTCTATCAGGTATGCAATCCGGTGAGTCAGCACGCGGGTTTTCCCGGACCCTGCGCCCGCCAGGATCAGAAGCGGTCCCTCCGTGTGGAAAACCGCCTCCTGCTGCATCGGATTCAATGTATCATAAGCTGCCATAAATATGTAGGATTCCTTTCTTCTGCACTTAGATGTATGCACTCACACGCAGCTCCCCAAAACCTCGCTAACCGTGTATAGTACGTTATAGTATAGCACAAAAACAGGACCGCCGCAAACCTTTCCGCCTGCGCCGGTCCTGTATGATCCTGTATGCTGTTTTATGATAACTGTTCAGAGATCCGCCGTTTACTCTGCGAATGCAACCGCCTCGATCTCAACCAGCGCACCCTTCGGGATCGCTGCCACCTCAAATGCGGCTCTTGCCGGGCAGTCGCCTTCAAAGAAGGTTGCATATACCTCGTTCATCGCTGCAAAGTCACCAATGTTCTTTAAAAGTACGGTGGTCTTAACCACATCTGCCATGGTCAGGCCGTCGCTGGCCAGAATGTTCTTTATGTTGGTCAGGGACTGTCTGGTCTGCGCTGCGATGTCATCCCCTGCAAATGCTCCGGTAGCCGGGTCGATGGGAAGCTGGCCGGATACGAATACCAGTTTGTCCACACGGACTGCCTGGGAATACGGACCGATCGCCGCCGGCGCTTCTTTTGTAGCTAATACTTTTTTCATATGAATATCCTCCTGTCATCTAAGTGTTCCTAGTATACCGTGGTCACTAAGTATTCCCAGTATACCTTCTTTTTCAGCATAATTCAACAGGAGCAAAAAAATTTATTTTATCACGCGATCTGCGCCGCACCGCCTTCTGTCTGCAGCATTTCCTTTAAATCATCCAGGGACATGTTCTGTCCTTCCAGCAGTTCGTTGACCTCTTTGAATTTTTCCAGCAGGATCTGGTTCTCAAGCTGCTCCTTTTTCTCCCGCATCGTTTCAAGACAGCTTTCGTACTGTTCTATGGTAGCGCTCACTTCCAAAAGCTCCTCCTGATATTTTTCAAGCGGCGTCTTTCTTGCCCTTCTTGCCATAATTAATACCCTCCTTTGATGTTTACAGGTTGTTCCATTGATAGAAGTATATGTATCATATGGCTTATTTATTCAAAAAATCACTTTAGTGCTTGTCATCTAGTTTTTATTACTATATAATGGGGTCAGAGGTGACAATATGAAAAGTAATGACGAAAGATTAGCCGATATTCTAAAACGGCTGGACAACTTATCCTATATCAAGCTGGAGAAGATTCCGGAGATTGACTTATACATGGACCAGGTGACTTCTTTTATGGAGGACCATTTAAAAAAGGCCAAACGGAGCCCTGAGGACAAGGCCCTGACCAAGACCATGATCAACAACTACGCCAAGAACAACCTGCTTCCTCCGCCAGTCAGGAAAAAATATACCAAAGAGCATATCCTGCTTCTGCTCTTTATCTATTATTATAAAAACCTGCTGTCCTTCAACGACATTGAGCAGCTGTTCCGCCCGATCACCGCAAAGCATTTCAGCGGCGGGGCCAATCCGCCGCTCGCCGACATTTACCAGGAGGTATTCTCTTTAGAAGATGACCAGATGGAACGCCTCAAGGAAGATGTGAAGAACAAGTTTGAGGCTTCCCGCACTACCTTTCAGGATGCGGAGGAGGCAGACCGCGAATACCTTCAGCTGTTCGCCTTTATCAGCGAACTGTCCTTTGATGTCTATTTAAAAAAACAGATGATCGAGATGATGATCGACCAGCTCCGGACAGAAGAAGAGCCCGGGCCAACCGGAAAGAAAAAGCGGTGAGCTTATGCCTCACCGCTTTCATTTTGTCCTGCCAGTCTGGTAAACACCATGTCATATCCGTCGTTTCCATAGTTAAGTGAACGGTTTACACGGCTGATCGTCGCCGTAGATGCGCCAGTCTTTTCCGCAATCTCCAAGTAAGTCTTCTTCTCCCTGAGCATCTTCGCCACCTCGTAGCGCTGAGACAGAGATAACAGTTCATTGACTGTACACACATCTTCAAAAAATGTGTAGCACTCCTCGGGTGTTTTCAGTGTAAGAATCGCCTGAAACAGATGATCCACCGCCTCTGTCTTAATCTTTTTGTTCATAAACCGTTTTCCCTTCTTCCAATTCATTTGGTCCGGCTCACACGCACAAACCCATCGTGTCTAGTTTAGCACACTAAACTCGTAAAGTCCATACCTCTACAGTAAAAACTTTTCCACCACATGGGCCACACCCTCGTCATTATTGGAATAGGTCACATAGTCCGCGGCGTTGCGCACAGGCAGCACCGCATTCTCCATAGCGACCCCGAGGCCTGCAAAACGGATCATGGAAAGATCATTGTAACCATCTCCGCAGGCGATCATCTCCTCCCGCTCCATGCCAAGAACAGTCAGGAGCTGCTCCAAACACTGCGCCTTGTCAATCCCTCTTGGAAGGATCTCCAGGAAAAACGGCTCAGAACGGTACACGCTGAAATTCTTGCCCAGCGCCGCCTTCACCCGCGCCTCTACCATGGCGAGATAATCCCCGTCGTCCATCATAAGGAATTTGGGCACTGCAAAATCCACGTATTCCGCCATGTTGTCCACCTTTTTGATCTTCAGATGGTTGATCTGTGATTCCAGCTTCGCATAAGGACAGTCCGGGTTGTTGGTGAGGATCATGGCGTCCTGATAGGTCATGATGTCAACCCGCTCCTCCATCGCCAGCTCTACGATCTTCCGGTTGGACTCCACCGGCAGTTTTTTCTGAAAGACCACCTCCCGCGTACAGCAGTCTGTAATGACGCCGCCGTTGAAAGAAAGGATGTATCCGCCATGCCTGTCCAGCTCCAGCTCTTCCGCCAGGGGCATGACCCCGTAGGTAGGCCTTCCTGAGGCCAGCACCACTTTCTTTCCCCGCCGCTGTGCCTCCATCAGCACGCGCCTGGTGTGATCCGTGATCACCTTATCCCGGTTTGTCAATGTTCCATCCAGATCCAGTACTATCATTTTGTAATTCATACGACATTCTTCTCCCCTGATATTCTATTGCTATCATAGCATGGTTTCCCATGTTTGTCATGGCATTCCTTGAAAAAATACCTTCGGAAACTGTCCCCTGCCAGGCACTTTTTTTCAGAAATGCAATAAGATGTATTATTAAGATTCTATCAGGAGGATATTCATGAAGAAAACATATAAACGTCTCATCACCGGGCTGCTTGGCCTTTCGCTGCTTGGCACTGCGGCGCTCGGCATGACCGGCTGTAATTCGCCGGGGGCTGAAAGCGGCCTTACTCCGGTGACCTTAAACGAGGTAGCCCACTCCATATTCTACGCCCCCCAGTACGCCGCGATCGAGCTGGGGTATTTTGAGGAGGAAGGCCTTGAGTTAACCCTGGTCAACGGCGCCGGAGCCGACAAGGTCATGACCGCCCTGGTCTCAGGCGATGCGGACATCGGCTTTATGGGCTCAGAAGCCAGCATTTACACATATGCACAGGGCGCTGAGGACTATGCGGTAAACTTTGCACAGCTCACACAGCGCGCAGGCAATTTCCTGGTAGGCCGTCAGCCCGACAGTTCATTTTCATGGGATAAACTGCGGGGCACCAAGGTTCTTGGCGGAAGAGCAGGCGGCCGACCTAAGCATGATGTAACATTTGAGAACATTAGGGAGATTTATGAGTGGACAAGCCGAAAAGCCTTAGATTTAGCGGTTTTCAAGTATGATGAAAAGATTATATCTGCTTCATAGCATTGATTGAATATATTTAGTTTGCTTAAAGAGGACAGGCCAGCCCTGTCCTTTTTACTATCCCAAAAGGAAGGAGGCGAAAATTATCGCAAGGAAATAACCCTTTAACCGGGCCTGACCATAATGGTTGGGCCTTTTTTCATGCAACGAAAAGGAGGTAATGCACACATGGCTGATGAAAAGCCTAAAACTTTACAGGAACAGTCCTCTCCCACCGGCCCGCCTGTCAGTCAGGAGGTCAAGGACACGGCTCCGGCTGTAGCTCAACCGGGTGAGGAAAAGGACAAGACGGATGAAACGAAAGCGGTTGAAGTGAAGGAAACAGAAGCCGCTGGCTCTAAAAAGCTAGGCGATATTGTAAAGGAAGTCAAAGAGGCCCAGCAGAAACAGACCGAGGCCAGCCCTACCGCTCCCGGCAAAAAACAGTCCGCTTCTATTACTAAAATAACTGATTTGCCAAAAACCGGGCAAAAGAAAGCCGAGAAACCGGAGCCCACAAAAAGGACTGCCGCTCCCAAAAAGGAGACAAAGGAAAAGCCCGTAAAACCGGGAAAATCAAAAAGTACAGCTCCGGTTTCCAAAGGAGCTCCCGGAGCCAGCGCCCCGGCGCAGGCGGCACCCACGCCCCCGGAGCCGCCAAAGGAGGCACCCCGCCGGGGAGAGGAACAGATTGTCTATCTGAAGCTGAATGAGCTCCACGCCTTCAAAAACCACCCCTTCGGTGTGCGTGACGATGAAGAAATGCGGGCCATGGTTTCCAGCGTCAAGGACAAGGGCGTGACACAGCCCGCTATCGTCCGGCCCTTGGAGGGCGGCGGCTATGAGATTGTATCCGGCCACCGCCGCCAGAAGGCCAGCGAACTGGCAGGCTACACGGACATGCCCTGTATTGTCCGTAACCTGACCGATGATGAAGCCATCACGCAGATGGTGGAGGACAACTTAAACCAGCGTGAGGAAATCCTTCCCAGTGAAAAGGCAAAGGCCCTGAAAATGCAGTTGGAGGCCATCAAACATCAGGGAACCCGAACTTCGGGCCATGTTGACCCGAAGGAGGCCGGGAAACGCTCCAATGAGATTGTGGCAGAGCGCAACAAGATGGCGGTCAAACAGGTTCAGCGGTTTATCCGGCTCAATGAGCTGGTTCCCGATTTAATGAAGCTGGTGGACGATAAGAAAATCGGCTTCACGACTGCCGTGGAACTCTCCTATATCAATAAGAAAAACCAGAACTATATCGCTGTCTCCATTGACAGCCAGCAGGCTTCCCCCACACAGGCACAGGCCAAACGCATGAGGGAGCTTGACGAAAAGAAATTGCTCAATGGTGACGTGATTGACGGAATCATGATGGAGGATAAGAAGGAGGTAGACAAAGTGATTTTAACAGGTGCAGAGCTGGGGAAATATTTTGGCGCGGAAGCCACCCCGAGGGAAATGAAAGACCAGATCATCAAACTGCTGGACGATTGGAAGGGACAGCAGAAGGAACAGGTCAAGCCGGAGAAAAAGGCTGACAAGGAGAAATAAGCAGGGCTTCGGGCCAGTGTGACCCGAGACTAAGACCGTGGGCGCAGCCCCACACCCCGAAGCTCGAAGGATATATAATTCCCCGTCGCCGTTTGTTGGATAGCATAGCCGGGAAAATCTGTCAAGGGCCTGCCGCCGTAGGCGGTGCTTCGCACCCTTGACAGATTTCTCTCGGTTATGCTTTAAGGCGGTCAAGCGACGGGGATATAAATTCCTTTGAGCCGTTCCCCTTCCCACGGGAAGGGGCGGAGGAGTTGGGCTCTATCCTGCTGCTACTCTTTTATAGAAGAAACGGAGGTAAAAACAGTGAAACGACCTTTAGCTTATATTACTGCGGCATGGAACGGGGAGCCGGATATTGACGCCGCCCTTGCCGTCCAATACTGCCGGATTACTTACGAAGCGGGATTCTCACCTATCTGCCCGCTGTTGTATCTGCCGCTGTTTATCAATGACGCTATCCCCGAGGAACATAAGGACGGGATTGACATGCGCCGGGATATGCTTCGGCGGGCCCGGGTGCTCGTTGTCTGCGGCGGTGCTGTGGACGAAGATGTGAAGAATGATATTGCCGTGGCCCAGCGGCTGAACATTACGGCAACCACCCTGGACGGGATTGTGACGGTCAACCAGCAGGGCCGGAACGCTGATGATGTTTGAAGCCTATCTGACGAATGTGGCCTTATATGCTATCAGAGGCGTTGAGGTCGGGGAATATTTAAAATTTCCTGCTACCACGGAGGAAATACAGTCGCTTCTTTCCCGGATAGAAATAGACGGTAAGAAATATTCAGAAATCTTCATCACAAACTTTGAGAGTGACGTGCTGGGGCTGTACGATTACCTTGATGAATATGAGGATATTGACGAGCTGAACCATCTGGCGCATGTTCTGGAGGAAGTACGGGATAAGGGCGAACTGGAAAAGTATGAAGCCGCCCTTGTTTTGGGAAAACATACGGCAAGCGTGAAAAATTTAATCAATCTCGCTCAAAATCTTGATATTTACAATTTTCAGCCGGGTATAGAGACTTGGGAGGCTTTAGGCTGTTATTATGCAGACGAACTCATGGCAATCAATATCCCTTCCGATATACGGGCCTATTTTGACTATGAGGCATACGGACGCGATATCGCCATCAACGAAGGCGGCTGTTTTGCGCCGGGCGGTTATGTGTCCGCCGCCCCCCTTGGATTCACCGAGTATTACCACGGGACAGAGGATATCCCCGCAGAGCACCGTGTATTTGCCTATCCGAACGAGACGCCACATTCCATTCTGGAAACCTTGAAACAGTTAAAAGAAGCCCCGCCTGCCCCGAAAAAGGAAAAGACGGGGCCTTCCCATGAGGAACGGTAAGACTTCGGGCCAGCATGGCCCGAAGCCGTAAAGGAGGTGCAGATAACATCAACTACTATCCAATCAACGAGACAGCGGCCCGCCGCGCCAAAGAGATGAACAGCTTTTATGATTATCAGGAGGGGAGCGCAACCACAGAATACCGCAACCTCGTAGATAAGGCCGCGGCTGTGGCAGAGAAGCAGAAAGCAAGGGTTGACCCCATGTTCCATGAAAAAATCGACCACCTGCTTGACACCTATTCCCGAAAACTGGCAGAAAACATGAACCAGCAGTTTGCGATTGACGCGCGGGTTCCGTCCGTCATGATAGCGGGGCCTGCCAACTTCCCCATCAGGCAGAAGGAAAACCAGAACCGGGCCCGCGACAGCAACATGGAGGAATGGCGGCATATTCAGAGCCTCCTTGATAAAATCCGCAGTACCGGCATGGGCGGAATCAGTGCGGACGACCCGGAGGCCGTCCCGAAGCTGAAAGAGAAGCTGGAAGGACTGGAACGCTCCCAACTGATTATGAAGGAAGTCAATGTCTATTACCGCAAACACGGAACGCTTGACGGCTGTGCCCTTCTCTCCCCTGACCAGATAGAAAAGCTAAAAGCGGATATGGCCCGGTGCAGTTGGCTGAGAAAACCCTTTGACCTTACGAACACCAGCGCGGAAATCCGCAGGGTAAAGGAACGAATCGAAGATTTAAGCAAACGGGCCGAAACGGAATTTTTCGGCTGGGAGTTTGAGGGCGGCCATGTTGAGATGAACCGGCAGAAAAACCGTCTGCAAATCTTTTTTGACGGAAAACCAGACGCCGATACCCGCACGGAGCTCAAAGGGAACGGATTCCGGTGGGCCCCCAGCGTGGGCGCATGGCAGCGACAGCTTACCGATAACGCGATCTGGGCCGCCGACCGTCTGGCTTGTATCCAGCCGCTTTCCGGTGAACGTCCTTCCCAGCTTCAAAAAAAGGCACGGGAAAAGCCGTCTATCCTGAAAACCATGCAGGAATATCCAAAGGAGCCGGGACAGGAAAAACCGTCCATGCCTACGAAGGAGGCCGAACGGTAGGCTTCGGGCCATACTGGCCCGAGGTTACGAAGGGAGTGATTGATTATCAGTAAGACCAGACAAAAGCGGCTGGCAGAGCAGAAGGAAGTGAAGGAACTGCTGGCCGTGCTGAAGGAAAACAATTTTTCCAGCGCAAAGGATCTCATGGCCGCCATCGGCCATGTATCGGACTTGGAGGAACAGCTTTCCAGTGCGGTTCAGGAACTTACCTCCATGCGGCAGGAATTGCAGGAAATGAAGCAATCGCCGTTAAAGTCCGCCCTGCAAAGGTCGGTTCAGACCTTGGAGGCGAAGGTTTCCCAGTTAAGGGAGCAGATTGACGTTCTGAGAGAAAACATCATAGAGGGCTGTAAACAGGCCCTTGCCGATTTTAAACAGCGAGGAACGGCGGCCCTGGACGGCATGGCCCGTTTCTTCCATCTGCGGGAAGGTCTGGAAGGGGTAAAGGAAACCATTCAGGCGGGGATTGCCACAGACGAAAAGGCCCTTGCGAAAATCGAAGCCGTTTCAGCCCAATACCACGAGGCAGGCAAGCACTTAAAAAATGTGGGCCGGGCCCTGATGGGGAAGGAGGCTGTATCAGAGGCAAAAGGCCCGGGCAAACTGGCAAAAACAGTAGCAGCACCCTACCGGGCGGAACGCGCCTGCCTGCTCTCCATGCGTAATAGCGTAGAAAAAGCCCTCGCCCGGATAGAACGGCTGGAACAGGCCGCAGAAAAAAAGCCGTCCATCTTAGACACCATGCGGACGCAGAATGAAAAGGTACGGGCGGAACCGGTAAAGGAGGCTCCGCCCTCCAAACATGCCGAGCGGTAGACCTCGGGCCACATTGGCCCAAGGTTTTCCGTCTCCCGCAAAGGTAAGAGGCCCCCCGGAGTTTATGGGAGCCTGGCAGGAAGGAGGTATTATGCAGGACGAAGTAAACCAAAAAACGGTTGCCCTCTCAATCCGGGCAACAAAGCTCACAGGCCGGGTGCTGGCCTTGGCTCTACGGAAGTTTTTAGAGGAAGGGAAAAAGCGCCACCAGAAGGCACTGACCCCGCAGGGCCGCCAAAGCGTGAAAAAGCTGATGAACCATTACGGGGCCAAAAACTCCATGCCCCTTGTTGGAGCGCCCCGGCAGTTTGACCGCATAGCAAAGGAATTTCATGTAGACTATGCGTTCCATAAGGTCAGCCCCGGCCACTACCTGCTGTTCTTCAAAGCAGGGCAGGCGGACGCCATGACCGCGGCGTTCCAGAAATACAGTGACAAGGTGCTGAACAAGGGGAAGGACAGAGCTTCTATCCTCGGCCAGCTACGGAACCTTTCAGAGCATATCAAATCCCGGCCAAAGGAGCGCCAGAAAACCAGAGAGGCGGTGAAGGAAGAACGGTGAGCGACAAAATCCGAAAATATGTACTTCCCAACCTCCCCTACCTTTTTGTGTTCTGGTTCTTTTCAAAGGTGGGTACGGCTTACCGCATGGCCGCCGGGGCCGATTTCGGCACAAAGCTCGTAGGCATGATGAAAACCTTTCCCATGGCCTTTGAAAACTACCTTCCAGGCCTTGGCGGGCCTGACCTTCTGGTGGGCCTTACCGGGGCCGTGGGAATGTACCTGCTTGTGCAGTCTAAAATCAGGAAGGGGAAGAAGTTCCGCCGTGAGGAAGAATATGGATCGGCCCGCTGGGGAACGGCAAAGGATATCAAGCCCTTTGTAGACCCGGTATTTAAAAACAACGTCATTCTCACGGGCACGGAGTTCCTGACACTGAACACCCGGCCCAAAATCCCGGCCAACGCCCGGAACCTAAACGCCTGTGTAATCGGCTCGTCCGGCTCTGGAAAAACAAGGTTCTGGCTTACCCCGCAGCTCCTTCAGGCTCATTCGTCTTATGTGGTCGTAGACCCCAAAGGCGGCACCCTCGAACAATGCGGGCGGTTCCTGCAACGGCAGGGCTACCGGCTCCGGGTATTCAACACCATAGGTTTTTCCAAATCCATGCACTACAACCCGCTGGCCTACATCAAGACGGAAAGTGATGTGCTGAAATTCGTGACCGCCCTGATTGCCAACACCAAAGGGGACGGCAAGGACGGGGACGAGTTCTGGACAAAAGCGGAAACCCTTCTTTACTGTGCCCTGATTGCCTATATCGTCTTTGAGGGGCCGGAGGAAGAACGGAATATGAATACCCTTGTGGAAATGATTAACAGCATGGAAGTCCGGGAAGATGACGAGAGCTTTAAAAATGCCGTTGACTACATGTTTGACGGGCTGGAAAAGAGGAACCCCAACCACTTTGCCGTGAGGCAGTATAAAAAATATAAGTTAGCCAGCGGCAAGACCGCAAAAAGCATATTGATTAGCTGTGGAGCACGTCTCGCGCCCTTCGATATTGGGGAGCTTCGGGAGATTATGAGCTATGACGAGCTGGGCCTTGATACGCTGGGAGACGAAAAGACAGCCCTGTTTTTCCTGATATCCGACACGAATACCACCTACAACTTCCTCGTTGCCCTTGCCTTCTCCACCATGTTCAACATGCTCTGTGAGCGGGCCGACAACAAGTACGGCGGGCGGCTCCCCCATCATGTACGGGTGCTGTGGGACGAGGCGGCTAACACAGGGCAGGTGCCGGGGCTGGAAAAAATCGTGGCCGTCATTCGTTCCCGGGAGATCAGCCTGACGCTGTTCTATCAGGCCATGAGCCAGTGCAAGGCGCTTTATAAGGACAACGCCGAGACAATCATGGGGAATATGGATTCCATCGTGTTCCTTGGAGGCCGTGAAGCCTCCACCCTGAAAGACATTTCCGAAAACTGGCTGGGAAAAGCCACCATCTCCATGCAGACAGAAAGCCGCACCCGGGGGCAGTCCGAAAGCTATGGGCAGAACATGCAGCGTCTGGGCCGGGAGCTTCTCACCACAAGCGAAATCACCACTATGCCCGGAAATATGTGTATCTGCCAGCTCCGGGGCCTCCCGCCTTTTTACAGCCCAAAGTACGATTTAAAAAAGCACCCCAATTATCACCAGACAGCCGAGTACGACAAAAAGAAAAACGCCTTCCGCTTGGAAACCCTGTTCCGCCACCGGCCATTGAGACTAAAGCCGGAGGACGAATACACGGTTTACGAGATAGAGGAAACAGACGCAGAAGAAGAAGCTGACATTCTCAACTTTGACGACATGGACAGTGACGACTTTGCGTGACCTCGGGCCACATTGGCCCGAAGCGCCGCCGTTATGGGCGGCTATTTTATTACCCGAAAACCGATTCAATCTAAGAAAATGGAGGAAACTACATGGAATTTTTCAACTCTGCTATCGACATTTTAAAGGTTCTCGTTATTGCCCTTGGGGCCGGGCTTGCGGTGTGGGGAGTCATCAACCTGTTAGAAGGGTACGGCTCGGACAACCCGGCGGCAAAATCACAGGGAATCAAGCAGCTCATGGCCGGAGGCGGTGTTGTGCTGATTGGCACACAGCTTATCCCCCTCTTATCCGGCCTGTTCTAAAGCGTTCCCAATTAAAGGAGTGATATATGGATACTATCATCAATGCAATCGTGGAATGGCTCAAGGGTGTGCTTGTAGATGGTATCATGGGAAATCTGGACGGCCTTTTCAATAACGTGAATGAGCAGGTCGGAGGGATTGCCTCGCAGGTTGGGACAACCCCGGCGGATTTTAACGCCGGGGTCTTTTCCATGATACGGCAGATATCTGAAACGGTCGTTCTGCCAATCGCCGGGATTATCCTCACGTTCGTCATGACCTATGAGCTCATTCAGATGCTCATAGACCGGAACAACCTCCATGACATAGACACATGGATGTTCTTCAAGTGGATATTTAAAACCTTCGTGGCCGTGACGATCCTGACGAACACCTTCAATATCGTGCTGGCTGTCTTTGACGTGAGCCAGCATGTGATACAACAGTCGGCGGGGCTTATCCAGAGCGGCACGGAAATCACGCCGGACATTATGGACAGCCTGCGCACAGACTTGGAGGCGATGGAACTGGGCCCGCTGTTCGGGCTGTTCCTCCAGTCCTTCCTCGTCCAGTTCACCATGACCGCCCTGAATATCGTGATATTTGTCATTGTCTATGGCCGCATGATTGAGATATACCTGCTGACCAGCCTTGCCCCTATCCCCTTCTCCACCATGGCGAACCGGGAAACCGGGCACATGGGACAGAACTATTTCCGGTCGCTGTGTGCGGTCGGCTTTCAGGGGCTCCTGATTATGGTATGCGTGGCAATCTATGCCGTGCTGATTCAGAGTATCGCAACGGACGGCGACCCGATGGGAGCCATCTGGCGCTGTGTCGGCTATACGGTGCTCCTGTGCTTTTCCCTGTTTAAGACCGGGAGCCTGTCAAAATCCATCTTCGGCACCGGTTAAACCGGCAGAAGGACTTCGGGCCACCCTGGCCCGAGGCGGGAAGGAGGACATATGCCGAGACGCTACAAGCTGGGGGCGGACGGGCAGGCCCACCCGTCCTACTTTGGAAAGCTCCCCGAGGAATTTACAAAAGAGGATACCCTGCGTTTCCTCGCAGACACGGATATACAGTTATACAGGCTTTTGACGGCGGACACTCGTGCCGCGCTCCGGGCAGAAGGCTATGAATATAAGGACGGGGGCCTCGCCCCCATTTCAGGAAAGGAGACAGTTATGCAGGAACAGACAGGCGGCGCACCCGCCGCTACACAGGAACCCATGAAGCTGGACGTGAGCGTGAGGCTCATTGACCCCGTAAAAAATCTGATTGGCTTTGCCAGCGTAAAATTCAACGACTGTTTCGTGGTGGAGAATTTCAAGATACTGCAAGGCGAAAAAGGGATTTATGCGGGTATGCCCAGCCAGCCGGACAGGAACGGGGGCTACCGTGACGTAGCAAAACCCATCACGAAAGAGTTCCGCAGCCAGCTTAACGAGGCGGTCGTGGAAGCCTACACGGCGGAGCTCGACCATTTGCAGGCAAGGTTAGCCGCCGCAAGGGGAGGTCAGGAACGGCCTTCCATCAAGGAACAGCTCACCGCCGGGACAAAACAGGCGGAACAAGTGCAGGCGGAGAAGCCCGCAAAGACAAAGGCCAGCCGCGGGCAGGACAGATAACCTCGGGCCATAGTGACCCGAAGTGAAGGAAGGAGGCGTATACCTGTGAAACACAGAAAACAAGCCTATGACGCCACCTGCTACTACGATGGAAAACTGTTGGGCCGCTGTACCGTGGCCGACAGTGAAGCCTATTCCCTTCTGATGAAGGAGTGCGGCGGGGAGGCCGTCCGTGTCCTGCGGGAATATCCCTACCTGTCCCCGGAGCTGAAAGCCATTCTGGAAAAGGCGGCGCTTATGCAGGCCGACCGCCAGAGGACAGGCGGCATGTTCCATGAGCCGGAAAGCTCCCCGTGGGGCAAGGTTCAGACCTGCGACACGCTCTGCCCCGGGGTGTTCCTCGTGAGCACGGCCAGCCATGGCGGGACAATGGTGGCAAAGGAAGTGGCCGCCGTCCTGTCCCCTGCGGCTAAAAAATGCGGTTTCCAGAGGAACGGCTACATCTGTTTTGAGGAGGACGCACAGGAAAGCGTGGTACTGCGGGAGCTCCTTGATAAAAAGCTGTGGAAAATCCCTGACCGTATCAAGGATAAGGAAAAATTCGAGGAAAATATCAACCAGTCCATCAGACAGTATAACCCCGACTACTGGCGGGCAAGGCAGACCGGACGAGCGACCGCCGTGGAAGGGAAACGGCCCCTGCCCGCAAAGGAGGCGGCCAGATAGCTTCGGGCCACGGTGGCCCGAAGTGCCAAAGGAGGTGAACAGCCCGTGGCATATGTACCCGTACCAAAAGACCTAAACAAAATCAAGACGAAGCTGGCCTTAAACCTAACGAAGCGCCAGCTTATCTGTTTCTCCCTCGCGGCGGCGGTGGGGATTCCGTCCTACCTGTTCAGCCGTGGAACCATCGGAAACAGCCCGGCCCTTTTCCTGATGATTGGCCTCATGCTCCCATTCTTCTTTTTCGCCATGTATGAGCGTGACGGCCTGCCGCTTGAAAAGGTGTTAAAGAATATCCTGCGCACTCGGTTCCTTTATCCGAGGGTGCGTCCCTATCAGACAGAAAATTTTTATGCTCTTTTGAGTGGTTTTAAGAAGGAGGCGAAGCCGATTGCAGAACCAGAAAAAAAGAAAAAGTCCCGCAGGAAAAAAGCCTGACCGGAAGGGCGGCCTGTTTCCCGGCGGAAAGCGGAAGGTTCCCGCAACCGCCCAGCAGACACTTCCCTACCGGGAAATGTACCGGGACGGCGTGTGCCGGGTGGCCGACCATTATTACACGAAAACCATAGAATACGAGGATATCAACTACCAGCTCGCACAGGCCGAGGATCAGGCGGCCATTTTTGACAGGTGGAGCGCCTGTTTAAATTACTTTGACAGCACCCTTCCCTTCCAGCTCTCATTTATCAACCACCGGAGCCGCCCGGAAAGCCGCTACAGCGTCAACATTTCCATGCAGGAGGACGAATATAACGGGGTGCGGCAGGAATACGTGGAAATGCTTGAAAACCAGATAGCCAAAAGCAACAACGGTATCGTGCGGACGAAACTGCTGACCTTCGGCGTGAACGTGGACGATTTATCCACGGCCCGGGCGAGGCTGGAACGGGTGGAGGCCGATATCATGAACAATTTCAAGAAGCTGGGTGTAAAATCCGCCGCCCTCTCCGGGCTGGAACGTCTGGAACTGCTCCACGGCCAGCTCCACCCGGGCGGGAATGACCCCTTCCGTTTTTCATGGGACATGATACCGAAAACCGGGCTTTCCACAAAGGACTTTATCGCGCCCACCAGCTTTGACTTCCGGTTCAGCCGTCTATTCCGGGTAGGCACCACATGGGGAGCCTCCTCCTACTTGCAGATTTTGGCTTCGGAGCTTTCCGACAAATTGCTGGCGGAGCTGTTAGAGCTGGACGCAGAAATGACCATCACCCTCCATGTGCAGACGGTCGATCAGGCCGCCGCCGTGAAAGCCGTCAAGGCCAAAGTCTCCGATATCGACAAGATGAAGGTGGAGGAACAGAAAAAGGCGGTGCGCTCCGGCTACGACATGGACATTCTGCCGCCCGACCTTGTGACCTACAGCCAGGACGCAAAGACCCTTCTGGAAGATTTACAGAGCCGGAATGAAAGAATGTTCCTTTTGACCTTCCTTGTGGTGAACATGGCGCCCACCCGGCGGGAGCTGGACAACGACCTGTTCACAGTGTCGGGAATCGTGCAGAAATACAACTGCGCCCTGAAACGGCTGGACTTCCAGCAGGAACAGGCGTTCCTTTCCAGCCTCCCCCTCGGCCACAACGCCATTGAGATACAGAGGGGCCTGACCACCAGCAGCACCGCCATTTTCGTCCCCTTCATGACCCAGGAACTCCGCATGGACGGGGAGGCGGTCTATTACGGCCTGAACGCCCTTTCCCACAACGTCATCATGGCGAACCGGAAGAAACTGAAAAATCCAAACGGCCTGTTCCTCGGCGTGCCCGGTTCCGGGAAATCCTTTGCCGCAAAACGGGAGCTTGTGAACGTGTTCCTCGCCACCCGCGACCGGATTATCGTGGTAGACCCCATGGGCGAATATTCCCCGCTAATCCGGCGGCTGGGCGGTCAGGTGATTGAGATTGCGCCGGACAGCCCGCACCACATCAACCCCATGGACATAGATTTGAGCTTTGACGAGGAAAACCCCATGGCCTTAAAGGCCGACTTTATCCTGTCGCTGATGGAGCTCATTGTCGGCGGCAAGGACGGCCTACAGCCCATTGACCGGACGGTGATTGACCGCTGTGTGCGCTTCATGTACCGGGAGCATATCCAGCACCCGGAAAAGGAACAGATGCCGACCTTGCAGGATTTATACGAACTGCTCTGCAAACAGCCGGAGGCGGAGGCTTCCCGTCTGGCAACCTCCCTTGAAATCTACGTGTCGGGCTCCTTAAACGTATTCAACCATGAAACAAACGTGGACTTGAACCGCCGCCTTGTGTGCCTCGATTTAAAGAAGCTGGGGGCGGGACTGCGCACGATTGCCATGCTCATCATGCAGGATTTAGTGAACTCACAGGTTTCCCTAAACTTCATGAACGGGCTTTCCACATGGTGCTACTTTGACGAATTTCACGTACTGCTCCGGGACGCCCTGACGGCCAGCTACTGCGTCGCCATCTGGAAAATGCTGCGGAAGAAAGGCTGCGTCCCGTCAGCTTTGACCCAGAATGTGAAGGATTTTCTGGCAAGCCCGGAGATTGAGAATATTTTTGAGAACTCGGATTTTCTCGTACTGCTTGCACAGGCACAGGGCGACCGGCAGATCATCGCAAAACAGCTCGGTATCAGCCCGCACCAGCTTTCCTATGTGACCCACACCAATTCCGGTGAGGGCCTTTTGTTTTTCGGGAACGTCACAATCCCCTTCGTAGACCACTTCCCGCAGAATACGGAGCTCTATGCAATCATGACAACCCGCCCGGAGGATAAGAAGAATGAGCCAAAACAGGAATGAAACCACTTCGGGCCAGCATGGCCCGAAGCTCACGGTACGGGAAATCCCCAAAGAGCAGGCCATCAGCTTTATCCGCCGCTACCATTATTCCAAAATCATGCCCCGGCTGAATAAGCACTATCTGGGCTTTTACACTGGAAACCGGCTTGCAGGCGTGGTGGCGCTGGGCTGGGGAACCCAGCCGCTCCAAAGCATACGCAAGATGTTCCCCCGCCACAGGCTCCAATCCGGCGACTATCTGGAAATCGGGAAGATGTGCTTTCTCCCTGAAATGAACGGGAACCAGTATTTTGGGAGCCGGGTGCTCTCCCAGCTTGTAAAATGGCTGAAAAGCAATACGGACTGCCTGTTCCTCTACACGCTGGCGGACGGCATTATGGGAAAATGCGGCTATGTATATCAGGCCGCGAACTTCCGGTACATCGGGAGCTTTCCCACCAGCGTCTACCGCTGTACGGCCACCGGGGAAAAAATCCACCCGCGGAGCGCAAGGCTCTTACTGGAAGAAAACGCCGCCCTTGACGGAGTGGAAAGACGGTTCTGGCTGACCCATGGCTACTGTGAATACAAGGGAATTGAAAAAATCAACGGCCTCATGTTCCGTTACCTCTACCCGCTGAATCGGGAGGCGGAAAGAATCCTGAACGCCTACCCGGAGTACCGGGGGCTCCCAAACCCGAAGGATAAGGATTTGAGATTTACCATGCGCACCGCCCCGGGGGTATATACTCCAATCCCGCCGCCGGTATTTAACCGTGATGTATGCCAGTTCAACACACAGAAATGTTGAGGCTGGCTTTTTTATGTCCCGGGAAAGGAGGAATGACCTATGGGAAAGGAACCAAAGAAAGGCAGGCCCAAACAGCCGCCGCCAGATACCTTCACCTCGGGCCAACATGGCCCGAAGCAGGAAACCAGCCCGCCGCCGGATTCCGCCCCTTCCGGCCGCCTGCGTTTTGATGAAGGGGACACGCCGCCGCAGGACGGGGCCACCTCGGGCCAGCATGGCCCGAAGCCCTCCGGGAAGTTCCGGCAGGATACGGAGCGGGCCCGCCCCTCCGACCATATGCGGCGGGAGGAAAATGCGGACGGCGGCGGAGGGCAGAACCCCCATGACAAAGAGGCCGGGCCTGACCGGGCCGGCAAAAAACGTGCTGACGGCAACGAACGCTCTGACGGCAGGAAACCGGACAAGACGGAGAAGGCACAGGAAAAAGCGGATAAGGCCGGACGGAAACTGGAATCGGCCCGGGAAAAGCTGGCCGCGCAGAAGCCGCCCAAACAGCCGGGACTGGCAAAGAAGGCTGTCCGGGGTGTACGGGCGGAGGTATGGTTTTACACCCACAACAAGATACACGAGATTGAGCATGAGAACGTAGGTGTGGAAGGAGCCCATAAATCCGAGCTTGTGGCGGAGGCCGGAACCCGTAAGCTCGTCCGGTTTGCCAGACGCCGCTACCGTGAGTACCCGGCCCGCCGGGTGGCGAAATGGGAACGGAAGGAGCTGGCGGCACGGGCCAATCTGGATTTTCAGAAGATGGCAAAGGAACACCCGGAGCTTGCCAGCAATCCGCTCTCCCGCATGGCACAGAAATGGAAACTGAAACGCCAGTATGCCAGACAGGCAAGACAGGCCGCAAAGCAGGGGGCGCGGGGGGCGAAGAAAACAGCCGCCACAGCCGGAACCATCACGAAACGGGCGGTTCAGGCGGCGGCCCGCCACCCGGTATTTATCCTGATTATCGTGGTGCTGTTCCTGCTGTTTTATATCCTGTCGGCGTTTTCCTCCCTTATCCCCATGCTGGGGAGCGGCCTTGCAAACGCCATATCCGGCACCTCCTATGCCTCCGCTGACAGCGACCTTTTAGGGGCGGACGAGGATTATACCGCTCTGGAAAATGACCTGAAACAAAAGATTGCCAATATCGAGCGCACCCACAGCGGCTATGACGAATACCGCTACAACGTGGACGAAATCGGCCACAACCCCTATGAGCTGGCCTCCTACCTGTCGGCCAAATACCACAGCTATACCCGGTCAGGGATACAGGGCGAGCTTGGGGAGGTCTTTGAAGCACAGTACGAGCTGACGCTGACCGAGGAAGTGGAAATCCGCTACCGCACGGAAACCAGCACGGACGCGGACGGCAACGAGACGAGCGAGGAAGTCCCTTATGAATACTATATCCTCCATGTGACCTTAAAAAACCGTACCCTCCCCGCCGTGGTGAATACCCGGCTTACCATGGAGCAGAAGGAGATTTACTCCGTCATGCAGGAATTAAAGGGCAACAAGCCCCACCTGTGGGAAGGCATTTACACAGGTGGCGGCACAGGGACGGAACCCGGCTACCAGATACCCGGGGAGGCCCTGTCCGACCCGTCCTTTGCGGCCCTGATTGGGGAGGCGGAGAAATACCTGGGCTATCCCTATGTATGGGGAGGTTCCAGCCCGTCCACCTCCTTTGACTGCTCCGGCTTCGTCTGCTGGGTATTTACCAACAGCGGCGTCCATAACCTGCCCCGCACCACGGCGCAGGGCATTTACAACCAGTGCGCCCGTGTCTCCCCCGCTGACGCAAAGCCCGGGGATATCATCTTTTTCACTGGCACCTATGACAGCGGCGTGCCAGTCTCCCACGTAGGCATTTATGCAGGCAACAATATGATGATCCACTGTGGGAACCCAATCCAATACGCCAGTATCAGCACGTCCTACTGGACGCAGCATTTCTACGCATTTGGCCGTTTATCAGGAAATTGACCGTCACGAACAGAAAGGAGATTCGCATGAACAGACTTGAAAAAATCGAGAAGGATTTGGAGAAAGCCCGGGAGAAGGCCGCCGAGTGCCAGGCCAAAGTCCGGGAACTGGAAAAGCAGAAACAGGAGGAAGAAAACAGCCAGATCGTGCAGGCGGTTCGCTCCATGAAGCTGACCCCTGCCGAGCTTTTGGCTTTCCTAAATAACCCGAAGGACACCCCTGCCGCTTCGGGCCAGACTGGCCCGAAGTCCGCTGACATAAAAGAAAAGGAGGACGAAGCCCATGAAGAAGCCTAACCTTCACCGATTGGCGGCGCTGGCCGCCTGCCTGCTGTGCGGTACTTATTTTACAATCCCCGCCTACGCCCAGAGCAGCGAACCGCAGGCCGATACCACACTGGCTGAAACCACACCGGCCGAAACCGTGGCCCCGGAGGAACCGGCAGAGCCCAACCCCTTCACCCCGGACGGAACCGGAACCGTGGTGGATAAGGCCACCGACAAGGACGGGAAGGAATTTTACACCATCACCACCCCGGACGAGAATATCTTCTTTCTGGTGATTGATAACCAGAAGTCCAGCGAAAATGTCTATTTCCTGAACGCCGTCACGGAAACAGACCTCCTTCCCCTTGCGGAAAAAGACGGCGAAAGAACGGCTGTGGAGCCGGAAACCACACCCGCGCCGAAAACGGAGCCGGAAACGCCCACGGAGGAACCGGAACAGCCGGAGCCCGCGCCCAAAGAGGATAAGGCAGACAACGGCCTGTTCTCCCTCCTTCTGGTCGCGGCGGTAGTCCTGGCTGGCGGCGGGGTCGGATATTACTTCAAAATCTATAAGCCCAAACATCAGGCCCCGGACTTGGAGGACGATTACTGCGAGTATGAGGAAGAAGCCGGGGAACCGGAGGAATCCGAAGAAGATGATACCCCGCCGTGGGACGAGGAAGAACCGGACGCAGACGGGGAGGAACAGGAGGGCCGGGAATGAATTTCACAGACAGCCCTTTTGAACAGATGATGAAGGAGGCTCCCCGTCCGGGCAGGGGAAGTTCCGGCCCCTGCGCCGGGTGCCGTTATGCCAAAGAGTGCAAAAACCAGAAAGGACGCTGCCGGAAGAAGTTCCGTGCCCTGCTCGTGGAGCCGCAGGCTTCGGGCCAACATGGCCCGAAGTCCTGATGGCCCGGGAGCTGACCCGTGACGAGAGGAAGAAAATCCGGGGGCTTGTCACGGGCATGTGCGTCAGCTATGACAGCGAAACCGGCCTGTGCCTCCCGCTGGACTGTCCCTGCTATATGCTGAATAAATGGTGGACAGGCGCTTACTGCCGCTACTTCCGGCGCTCCGTCCTGCCCCTCAATCCGGCGTTGGAAACCGCCTTATCGGAGGAAGGGCCCGCCCCCGGGCTCCGGCCCTGCACGGTCTGCGGCAGGCCCTTTTTGCCGATGGGGCGGCAAGCCTACTGCTCCGAAGCCTGCAAGGCCGAGGGGAACCGCAAAAAGAGCCGGGAACGTATGCGGAAAATGAGGAGGAAAACGGAGGACCCCTGTTACGTTTTGCCCTCCGGGAAAACCTGATTTTGCAGGATTTCTAAGAGGCCGAACCGGGGCCGTGATAATCTGATGCCTCCGTCCCCGGTTTTGCCGTTTATTTCGTAACATCATCAGACTTCGGGCCATGCTGGCCCGAGGCCGGAAAGGAGAATCTGCATGGAAGATTTAAAAGGATATCAAATCCAGAAGGAAGCCGTCTTTGAGAATGGCCGTGGCTTTGCGCTGGCCCATAACCCGGAGGCGCAGTCCCCCTTCATAATCTGGCATTTCACGGTTATGCCGGAAGGGGAACGCAATTATTATGGCTATACAGCCTGCCGTAGTATCCTGCCGCCGGAAAAAGAATTTGAGAGGTTCCTGTCCGCCTACGACTATGTTTACAAGGTGCCGCAACTGCCGGAGGGCAAAAGGCCGATGGTAACGGATTATTACCGGTATTACACCCGCTATCCCCTTGACACTAACACCTTCCCAAAATCAAAGGAGCTGGGGCTGTTGGAGATTGCCCCTTACGATAACCGGACGATGGTGGAAGGCAATTCCATACGGACGTGGGGAGAACTGATTTATACAAGGCCGCTGCCGGAAAAGCTGGTGGCTGATTATGAGCTCAAACCCTCCCGCCTGAATCCTGACGTAAGAAGGAAAATGGAGGAACAGACGCAGGCGCTTGGCAAATGGGAGGACAGCCGCCATTTCGGCGATAAGCGGCGGCTGACGTGGTTCCACCCGGATTTTGGGACTTATATCCTGAAACAGCCCCTTTCCCCGGAACAGCTTTCCGAACGGATTGAGGCCATGGAGGAATTGGAGGCAGAGCGGAAAGAAAAACGGTCGATCACCGCCCAGCTCCGCAAAGAGGCGAAACAGGAAAAGGAAAACAGGGAACCGCCCGCGAAAAAGGGCGGCCACTCCCACGAGGACAGATAGGAGGACGAACCATGCACGAAAAAGACAATTACCTAAAAAATTCAGAGCTTTCCACAGAGCAGAACTGCAACATGATTGACGGGATTCCCAATAATACGCCGCTCCCTCCGGCTCCCCCGGAACCAGACAGAAAGCCGCTGGATAAAGTAAAGGAGCCGCCCTCCCGCAAGCGGAGCCGGGAACGTGAGGACAGATGAAAGGCCGCAGGCGTGATATCCACCTTCATGTGATGGTGACAGCGGAGGAACTGGCAAGAATAAGAGAACGCATGGACGAGGCCGGTATTACCAACGCCGGGGCCTATGTGCGCAAGATGGCCTTAAACGGCTATATCCTCCATGTTGACCTCTCCCCCGTAAAAGAGCTGGTTTCCCTTCAGCGGCGGTGCGCCAACAATCTCAATCAGGTGGCCGTCCACGCCAACATGTACGGCGTATACCCGGAGGAAATCGCCGGGCTCCAGCGTGATTATGAAACGCTGTGGGGGCAGGTTTCCGATGTACTCAAAGAGCTTTCCGAGCTGGTGGCAAAGTAACAGACGGGGCGGCGGCCAAAATGGTTATGGCCTGCCGCCCTGTCTTTTTTTGAGCTTCGAGCCAATATGTCTCGAAGATATAGTCAAAATCACGTATATATGATAAAATACAAATATTATGTAGAATCGTGTTCGTTAAAATTGAGAACCAAATTATCAGAGATTGTTTGTATAAATATCGTATGCAGGAGGATACAAAAGTGAATAATTTAAGAGGCTCGGAATGGCATAAGTGGGATTTACATATTCATACAGCTTCATCATATGATAGTCCTTATCGGGGGGATGATGCTGATGAATTACTTTGTGCTACATTGCATGATAACAATATTAGTGCTGTAGCTATTACAGATCACTTTATAATTGATGCTGATAGAATTTCCCATTTAAGGTCTTTGGCTCCCGATATCGTATTTTTTCCGGGAGTAGAACTAAGAACTGATAAGGGCGCAGACAATCTTCACCTAATAATTGTATTCTCTAATGAAATAGATTTATCAACGCTATCAATGGATTTTGAAGTTATTATGTTAAGAACTAATGCAAAATCAAATAGTTCACCAGAAAAAATCTATTGGACATTTGAAGATATAGTAAGTTTTGCGAAATCACATGACGGACTTATTACAATTCATGCGGGAAAAAAGACAAATGGTATTGACAAGGAAATTTCTAATGCTCTTCCAGTAAAAGAGGCAATAAAGGCAGATATTGCAGAAAATATTGATTTCTTTGAAATCGGTAAGAAAACAGATATTAATGATTATTATAAATGGGTATTTAAGGAAGTCGAAGAAAAACCTTTAATTATATGCTCGGATTGCCACGACCCGAGAAAATATACATCTAAAGAGAACTTATGGATTAAAGCTAATCTTACATTTGAAGGTTTAAAGCAATGCCGCTATCAACCTACGGAACGCGTTTATATTGGTAGTATTCCACCAGCATTAGATAGAGCGAACAAAAATGGAAAGTCTAATATACAACGAATTTCTGTCCATAAAAATGAGAATCCTAAAAATGTAGATATAAATTGGTTTGATTTTGAATTGCCACTAAATTCAGGTCTTGTAGCAATAATCGGAAACAAGGGAAGTGGTAAAAGTGCATTATCAGATATAATTGGCCATTTATGTAAATGTAATACTATGGAAAATGCTTCGTTTTTAAATGAAACCCGTTTTCGTAAACCACCGAAGAATTTTGCAGAAGATTACATTGCTACTATACATTGGGGAGATTCTCACGTTGAATCTATATCTTTATCAGAAAGTAACTACAATACAACCATTGAAGATGCCCAATATCTCCCTCAAAAATATATTGAGGAAGTCTGTAATGATATAGGTAATGAATTCCAACGAGAAATTGATCGAGTGATTTTTTCTTACGTAGACCGTACTGAGCGTGGCACAGCAACCAATTTAGAAGAATTAGTTTTTAATAAGTCAAAAGCTATTTCTTTGTCCACGCAAAAATTAAACATTGAAATTAATGATATCAATGATACCTTGATTAAACTTGAAGAGAAGAAAACTTCCCAATATAGGATACATATAAGTGACAGCCTAAAAAAATTAAAAGATACTTTAGAACGACATGAGAATGCTAAACCACAAGAAATAAAAAAGCCCGAACCTAAGGAAGGTAAATCAGATTATCAAGATAAATTAAAAGCTTTAAATAGTTCTATTGAGAGTTTAGAAACAAAAATTGAAGAGTATCGTAATAATTTAACGCAAACAAACATTGTAATAGATGAAGCAAACCAACTTATTGCCAAACTGGATTTATTAGAATCTAATGTAAAAGAAACAGAGTTATTATTGAAAGATTTTATAAAAAAGTATTCATTAGATGTTGACGAAAGCAGCATTACGTTGGTTACGCCTAAGGAAACTATACAACAGTATATTCTTAAATTAAGTAATGATAAGATTGTATTTCAAAAATCACTTAATGGTTCTGATACAGAAGATGGTCTTTTAGATAAACTCGAAAAAGAAAGAGAAAAGAAAAGTTCGCTTATATCCACAACGGATAGCGAAGAAAAGCAATATCAAAAATATTTATCTGATCTTGATGAGTGGGAAAAACAGCGCAAATTAATTATTGGCACAAAAACTACAGAAGATACATTAACATATTTTCAAAATGAAGCCGACTATATTGAAAACGAGTTAGATACAATTTATGAAGGTACAAAAAGTAGACGAGATGAAAAAATCAGAGAATTATATCTACAAAAAAGTAATCTTGTTTCAGTGTATCACGAAATATATGCGCCAGTAGAAGTTGAAATTAAAAAGCTGTTAGGAGAATTAGAAGAAAGCATAGAATTTGCCGCAGAAATTCAACTGGAGCAAAGTGATTTTGCTGAAACCGCTTTATCCTTAATAAATCAAAAATATGCTGGCCTTTTTAAGGGAAAAAGTGAAGCATATAATAAAATGAATCAGTTGCTTAGAAGGACTGAATTTGATAACGTGGATAGCGTTATAGATTTTATTCACGATGTTCTGGTTGTAGTGGATGAAGATTTAGATAATTCAACAAAAAAAGTTCCTGATAAAAAAGCATTATATAATTTGTTATGTTGCTTGGATTATATCGGAGTTTCCTTTAAATTAAAAATGGGAGAAAGAGATTTGGAGGAGTTATCTCCTGGCGAAAGGGGCATTGTTTTACTTGTCTTTTATCTGGCATTAAGTCAAAATAATATTCCAATAATAATTGACCAGCCAGAGGATAACTTAGATAACCAGTCTGTTTATAGTAAATTAGTTCCTTGTATATGTGAAGCTAAGAAAAAACGACAAGTTATTATAGTTTCTCACAATCCAAATATAGCAATAGCATGTGATGCAGAGCAAATTGTATATTGCCATATGGATAAAAATACACATACAATTACCTATGAAGCTGGTGCTATAGAGAATTCAATAGTAAAAGGTCATGTCGTTGATGTTTTGGAAGGTACTATGCCTGCATTTAATTTACGTCAAAAGAAATATACACAGAAATAAACAGATTTTTAGGGAGAGCTACTTATGCTCTCTCTTTTCTATTCTTCGGGCCAGGATTCGCTAATCATTCGCAACATTCCTGTCCCGGAGCTCCTATGGTAAAATAGAGGTAGAAAGAATAAAAGGAGGCGTTATAAATGAGATTACTGCTAAAGCTGTTTGCCGCTCCCGTCATGCTGGCGCTGACAATCCTTGCGGCTATGTTGATGTTCCTGTTTGATATCTGTTCGTTTCTCCTGACGGCGGCTTCTGTCATAATAGCGCTTTTGGGTATCGGGCTTTTCTTTACGCCCACCCCGCACGGCGGATTCATCTTCCTGTTTCTGGCCTTCCTGCTTTCCCCCTATGGATTGCAGGCGGTTGCCGGGCTTCTGATTGAGGCGGTGGACGGGCTGGGCAGTTCTCTCCGCCAGTTCCTCGTAAGCTGATACTGCTTAGGGCCACACTGGCCCGAGGCCAATGACGGCGGCTCGCAAGGGCCGCTGTTCTGTTTGGGAAGGAGGGATTCATCTGGCTACCACCACTCTTTTGAAGCGTCACGCCAATGAAGGTGAAACCATAGCCGAGGCAATCCGTGACTGTCTCGACTATGGGAAAAATCCTGAAAAGACGGAGAATGGAAAATACGTTTCCTCATACGAGTGTGACCCGGCCACAGTGGCCGCCGAGTTCCTTTTGACAAAGGCCAGCTATAAGGCCATCACAGGCCGGGAGCAGAAAAAGGAGGACGATATCCTGTGCTATCAGATACGCCAGTCCTTCCTCCCCGGGGAGATTACGCCAAAGGAGGCGAACCGTATCGGGTATGAACTGGCTATGCGCTGGACAAAAGGCCACCATGCCTTTATCGTCACTACCCATACAGACAAGAAACACATTCACTGTCACATTTATTACAATTCAACAACCCTCGACTGCACCCGGAAATTCCGTAATTTCTGGGGCTCGTCCTTTGCCCTGCGCAGGCTCTCCGACCGGCTGTGTCTGGAAAATGGGCTGTCCATTGTGGAGAATCCGAAGCCCCGGAGCAAAGGGGATTATAAGAACTACGGCGAATGGCTCCAGAACAGGGAGAGGCCGCTTAACTTTCAGGATAAACTGCGGCTGGCAATCGACACGGCGCTGGCAAAGCGCCCCGGTGATCTGGCGGCCTTCCTCTCCCTCATGGAACAGGCTGGCTATGAAATCAAGAAGGTCAGGGGCGGCGGCTTATCTTTCCGGCTGGCCGGACAGGGGCAGGAACGGTTTACCCGCCTGCGGGCCTCCACGCTGGGGGAAGGGTATGATTTAAAAGACATACTGGCCGTCATAGACGGGAGCCGGGAACACCCCGGCCAAAGCCACCGCAAGGTCAATCTGCTGGTGGATATTCAGGCGAAGCTGGCCGAGGGAAAAGGGCCAGGATATGAGCGCTGGGCTAAAGTATTCAACTTAAAACAGATGGCCGCCGCCCTCGCCTATTTGCAGGATAACGGCCTGACGGAATACGGGGAATTGGAGAAAAAGGCCGCCGAAACAACAGACCGTTTCCATGTCCTCTCTGACCGGATAAAGCAGACAGAGAACGCCATGAACACCAACCGGGAACTGAAAGCGGCTACGGTACAGTACGCCCGCACACGGCCTGTCTTTGAGAAATACAAAGCGGCAAAATACAACCGGAAATTCCTTGCGGAGCATGAGGCGGACATTGAGCTTTACCGGGCGGCACAGGCTGACTTGAAGCGTCTGCTTGACGGGGCAAAGCTCCCGAAGATGGACGTACTAAAGGAGGAAGGCCGGAGGCTGGCGGAGCAGAAACGGAAGCTCTATGCGGAGTATCAGAGAATACGGCGGGATATGCAGGAAGTCAACACGGCGAAAGCAAACATTGATTATCTGCTGGGCTATGCCGGGCAGGATAAAAAGAAAGAACAGGAGCGATAGAGACGGTGAAAATAAGGAGCAAAGCGACGCTGCCACTTCGGGCCAGCATGGCCCGAGGTTCCGGGTTTGGGGCGGGCCCCAACAAGCCTCCTCCGTGCCATTTGTGGCCACGGAGGAATTGCTTGCCATTTAGTGACACCCCGAAAAATGGCACAAAAAAACAGAGGCTCTTACTCCTGAACCTCCGTTTCCCTTGCTTTTTTCAGCCCTTCGGCTGTGGCCTCCATGACAACAAGCTCCTTCTCATTCATCGCATTGAGCATAACATCAATGTGCTTACGGCAACTTTCCCCGCTCCGCTGATTTTCCTTGTAGAAAAACTGGTCTACGGAAATATCAAACATGGTAACGAGCTTGAAGAACAGATTAAAACTGGGGTGTTGCCCCTTGTTCTCAATATTCATAATCGTGCGGTCAGTTTTTCCAACCAATTCCGCAACATAGGCTTGCGTCCAGCCCCGTTCCTCACGGGCCTTTTTGAGAGCCAGCCCTAAGCCATGAAAGTCAAACTTTCTCTCGTCTTGGTACATATTTTATCACCCTATGTCATTGTACATTTCAGGTGATAGTATTGGAATGTAATAGAATTTTATGCGAAGTAGTATTTTATTTCATGTTCCTTAAAGTGCTTAATCTTGACAAAAAGCTACAAATGATTGATAATGAATTTACTCACTGAAATTATATAAATATTATGGAGGGAAGAAATGTCATATCAAAAAAAACAAACAGGTTCCGCAGATAATAAAGCCTGTCGTCCTAAAGCCAAGAATAGTCCACGCCGTGTTAGAGTAACAAAAGAGCCCGAAGAACGCCGACTGGAAATCATCGAAACTGCATTAGAGCTTTTTTCGGAAAAGGGGTATGAAGATACGACAATTCAAGATATTGTCGAAAGAATGAATGTGTCTCCGGGCCTATGCTATAAATACTTTCGTTCAAAAACTGAAATTTTTGCAGCTACATCAGAATACTATGCTATGAAAGCAGTAGAACAAATCAAGGTTCCTACATCTGAGGACACCCCTGCGATAGAGAAACTTTCACTATTTATTCAACGTATATTTGAATATGTTATGAAGCATAAAGAATTTGAAGCAAACTATCATGAAGAAACAGAGATACGAGCCAGCAGATTAGATCATGTGGCTGAACAGATGGTTGATATTATGTGTCCTATTGTTGAGCAGGGGGTTAGAGAAGGTGTTTTTAATTGTGGAGATGTTCCGAACACCACAAAATTCTTAGTGTTTGGTTTAATACACACTTTTCATGCTGAAATACCTGACGAAAACGCTGGGGATTATATTGTAACATTTCATAGTTTTATGAAAGATATTTTTTCGAGTGTATTGAAAATTTCAGAGTGGAACAATGAATAAAGAGTATATGTAAATTGAGCTATATGCGATTTGGTTTGCAAATAGCTCAATTTTTTTCTTATACGAACGAGTATATTCACTCACACTATTGACATTTAAGGCACTTTGCTTTATTATATCAGTGAATGAATTTACTCAAAGAGAGGTGGCATATGGTTATATTACATAAATCAGGCGAAAATTATTTGAAAACTATTTACCTGCTTCATCAAAAATATGGAATAGTACGTGAATGTGATATTGCCGAAAGCATGGGGTTTTCTAAAGCAAGCGTTTGTCATATGATAAAAAGGCTTTCAGAGCAGGGTTATCTAACGGTTAAGAAAAATGATGTTCAATTAAGCCCCGCTGGTACAGAAATGGCTGAGATAATATATCGGAGATTTCTAATAATTCGTTACTTTTTGATAAATGTGCTGGAGATTGATAGGGCCATTGCAGAAAATGAAGCCTGTGAGATTGAACATATCATTAGCGAAGATACAGTGTCAGCGCTAAGTAACTTACTTATCAAGAAAGGAGTGACTTCTTATGATTTACTTACTAGCCAAACTGTTCATAAAAGATTACAATAACTTTTCTTCTCCAAATGTAAAACAAGCATATGCAAAATTATGTAGTGTCTTAGGAATTGTGATAAACACTATTCTGTTTCTGATAAAACTCCTTTGCGGTTCCATTAGTGGTTCAACAGCGATTGTGGCTGATGGTTTTAATAACCTTGCAGATGTAGCAACTTCGATTGCTACTTATCTGGGCTTTATATTAGCGTGTATTGGAGCTGGAAATCATCACCCATTCGGCCATGGACGTTATGAATGGCTTATGAGCATATTTTCAAGTCTTGCAGTAATGGGAATGGGCATTACTCTGGCAAATAACTCAATACAGGTTATCCACAATCCGAAGACGGTAGAATTTGGCCTTTTAACTTGTATAATTCTTATTTGTTCTATCTTAGCTAAGTTCTATATGTTTTTATACAATAATCGAATTTCTAAAAGAGTTAATTCGATGGCTATGAAAGCTACTGCGACAGACAGTATTAGCGATATGGTTTCCACTACTGCCATTTTGTTTTCATTAACATTTCAAACGTTGACTGGGCTAGCGATTGATGGTTGGTGTGGCCTTCTCGTATCAGCGTTTATAATTTTTTCGGGTTTCAAGTCAACAGCAGAAACTATGGAAAGATTTTTAGGACAGTCTCCTGATAAAGCGACTATTGATATGATTTTATCATTTATAAAGAAATATCCAGAAATACACAGCATTAGTAATTTAGTAATTCATGATTATGGATTAGGACATTTTGTAATTTCAATGCACATTGAAGGAACCGATAAAAATTCTCTTTTGGAGCTTGATTATATAGCACATGAAATTGCCTATCATCTGTATTATGAATTAAATTGCGATTCTGCCATTCAAGTTGATATTTTAGATGTTTCCGAGGAAACAACAGCAATCATCACAACAACAGTCAACAAGGTTCTATCCGCGATGGAGCCGCCTGCTACTCTTAATGACTTTAGGGTTGTTTATGCAAAAGATTTTTTAGATATATCGCTCATAATTGGCGTTTCCAGACGCCAGCAAAAAAGCAGCAGGAAATCCGGCAAGCTCTTGAAAGAGCCCTTTCCTGTGCAAATACAAAATATAGGGTTGTAACCCATCTTGTAATTGCACCTATGCCGAAAAATATAAAATTCAAAGGAGAACGAAAATGAACAGTGAAGAACGTGTCACAATGTTGCGGGAGGCCCCAATTCCGCAAGTATTATTAAAAATGGGGTTGCCAACAATGGTTGGAATGTTAGTAACAGGAATTTATAGTCTTGTTGATGCCTATTTTGTAGGAGCCCTTGGGACAAGCCAAATGGGTGCTGTTTCCATTACTTTCCCATTAGGACAAGCGATTGTTGGATTAGCTGTCCTTTTTGGAGGCGGCGCGGCTTCTTATTTATCAAGGTTATTAGGTGCTAATGATAGGAAACAGGCAAACCATGTAGCCTCTACTGCGTTATATTCAGGGTTAATTGTGGCGGCGATTGCAATAGCTGGTATCGTCATATTTATTAAGCCTCTTCTATATGCCCTTGGTGCAACAAATACTATTTATCCCTATGCACGGGAATACGGATTGATTTATGTAATCAGCTCTATTTTTAATATTTTTAATGTAACCATGAACAATATATCCTCTAGTGAAGGAGCCGCAAAAGTATCTATGACTGCAATGCTCATGGGTGCTGGTTTGAATGTGATTTTTGATCCTATATTTATATATGGATTACATATGGGGATTGCTGGGGCGGCGATTGCAACAGGTCTAGCACAGGGAATTACTACCCTCATGTATTTAACCTATATTTTAAGAAGAAAAAGTGTTTTTAGTTTTGCATTAAAGGATTTTCAATTTGATATTAAAATCTACAAAGAAATATTTAAGGTTGGTATCCCAACGTTAGCATTTCAGTTAGCAACTAGCATTGCAATGGGATTTACGAATGGAGCCGCAAAAGCATATGGCGATTCTGCTATTGCGGCAATGGGAATTGTAAGTAGAGTTATAACAATGGGAATGTATGCGGTGTCTGGATTTGCAAAAGGCTTTATGCCAATAGCCGGGTATAATTATGGGGCCAATCAATTTGAGCGGGTACAAAAAGCCACCAAAACAGGTTTATTATGGACGAGTGCCTTTTGTGTTGTATTTGCAATACTAATGTTAATATTTGCTCCTTATATAGTATCGGCGTTTACGGCAGATGATATGCAGGTGATTGAAATAGGATCATTTGCATTGAGAATAAACAGCATTATGTTTATCGGAATGGGAGTGGACGCTATTTACTCTATGCTTTCACTTGCCCTTGGAAAATCCACAGGCGGATGGTTACTTAGTATCGGACGCCAAGGGATATTCTTCATTCCTGTCATTATGCTTTTACCCTCATTTTGTGGTTTGAATGGTGTGATTTTTGCACAACCTATCGCTGATTTATTAACATTGATTTGCATGATTGTCCTTGCAACTAAAATCAATGCTGAAATTAAAAATAGTAAAGCGCAGTTAGCAACCTCTTAATAAGTCTTTTTATTTTTTAAACTTCTCTCCTTTGCGGCAAATAAAAAAAACCGCTTAAAGGGTAGATATCTTTTTGCGCACTAAATTTATATCCTACGGCGGTTTGAGAAAACCGCCGTATTTTTTGCGTTAATTTCTAAAAGCGGCGGTATCTTAGGAGGTATCGCCGTGCCAATTCTTATTTTTTACTGTTCACATGAGATACACCAGTTAAAAAAAGCATAGTCCCACCTCCGGGGTATTCCGGTTATATATATGAAATTTCTCATGACATAACCAATAATTTTATTTCATGCGCCTGTATAGCTTTTTGCTGTGCGGGCGCTTTTGCGTTATTATCGACAAACCTCGGGCCAACATGGCCCGAAGCGCCGCCCCGGTGCCGCTCTCCACCGCCTCTATTTCGGTTGCTCATTCACTCAACACCGAAATGGAGGAAATTATGACTACTATAAATCTCCGGGACTATTACCCGTTTTATACCCACGACTGTTTTATTGATGTGCCTGACGAAGTGGCGGAACTGTTCAAAGAATTTGACCGCAAGGAGGCCGCCTATCGTCTGCGTACATATCGCCATAAAGCCTACTACTCTCTTGACCGGAATGACGGCATTGAGCATGAGGCGCTTTTCGTTTCCCTCTCACCCCATGAACTGTATGAGCGCAAGATTTCCATGCAGGAGCTTCATGCCGCCATATCCAGCCTGCCGGACAAACAGGCGAAGCGTGTCTATGCCCATTTCATTCTTGGCATGAGCCAGACAGAGATTGCCAAAGCCGAAGGTGTCAGCAAAATGGCGGTAAGCTATTCCATTGAACGCGCTTTAAAGTCCATGGAAAAATTTTTGAAAAATTCTCTGGATTGACTTTACAGAAACGCGATTTTTGAAATGGCTTATGAGAGGCAAACAGCCTCGGGCCAACATGGCCCGAAGAAAAATACGCCTTGACTGCAATTTGAAAGCTGAATAAAAAGATACCCGGATACGAAGGGTTGATGTATCCAGTGACAGGCCCGCCATGACCTCCATTGTCAGAGAATGGGGAGAGCGAAAAGGCTCATGCCGCAGGCAGGCCGTGGCTGGTCTGCCGGATAAAACACAAAGACCTTGCTACTTGCGTTTAGTCACCGTCCGAGCGTGAAGCGGCCTTGCAAGCCGTGAGCCGTCGCAGGCCATGAGAACGCCTTGCCATCAGAATGGGGAGAGTTGAAATACTATGGGGTGGACATGCCTACACCCGTCCGGGAATCTGATAAGTAACATCATATCATGGGGAGCCACCCGGCCTTACTGTCTTGTGACAGGCCAAATCTTCCGGTGCGGCTCCCCTATTTTTCAAGAAGGAGTTTTTCAATGGGAAGAACATTTGAGGAAATTCAGGCTATGGCAGCAGACCCATGGAGTAATGACGCCTGCCGAGGCTATGTTATCTGGGCTATGGAAAACTGCGGATTTAAGCCAAAGGAAATAAAGCAGGTTGTGGCCGAGTTGTACACGGTATTTGATTTCAAGACCATTGAAGAAGCGGCCAGACATTATTATGAAAGTTCTTATTAACTTCGGGACAACTTGACCCGAAGTTTTAATTTTGCCCATTTCAAATTTCATCTATAGGATAAGCCTCAAACCGCATATGATGTAGCAAGCATACATAGAGGTGATTGTTATAAAAAGAGGAAAAGAAATCTGTTACTTACTTCAAAAAGCTGACACTGACAGTAATGAAATTGCTGAAAAAAAAGAACATCTGATAAAGCAGGGGTATCTTGTTGTCACCATTATCGAGGGGACGGAGCACATGGAGAAAGGGTTGCGGGAGGTTGTGAAGAACCATTTCCACTAATCATTCGCAACATTGTGTTATTCCCCCTATATAGTACAATATAGGTATAACGATAAGGAGGACAATATTATGATCTCAAAATTAACAGATACCCCTGAAATTATAGATGGCTATGTTCGGCTTTCCAGAGACGATAATAAGCGGAACTACTCGTCTATTGAAAACCAGAAAAAGATTATCCAACAATATGCAGAAGAAAATAACATGATAATCCGCCACATCTATGAAGATGACGGAATTTCCGGCTATTCATTCAACCGGCCCGATTTTCAGAAAATGATGGCTAGTCTTGATACCATTAACATCATTGTTGCAAAAGACTTATCCCGTATTGGCAGACACAATGCAAAGGTACTGCTCTTTCTTGAAGAAATGGAGGAAATGGGAAAACGTGTTATCCTGATTGACGATAACTACGATTCTTTTTACTCTGATGATGATATCATCGGTATCAAAACATGGGATAATGAACGTCATGTAAAAAATACAAGCCGTAAGGTAAAGCGAATCAAGCGCATGGAGCAGGAAAGCGGAACGCTTGTCAGCCAGACACCATTTGGCTATACCAGACACCCTCTCAATAAACAGATGATTTTGATTGATGAAGAAGCCGCCGCTATCCTTAATCTGGAAAAGGAAATTTATCTGGACGGCAACGGAATCCGAAAAACGGCGGAAATACTTTCAGAACGTGGTGTCCCCACTCCCAGTATGATAGATAAGGAACGTCATGAATCGTTAGGACTTGTCTATAATAAGCAGGTAGCCTATCAGTGGAGTTTCGGAATGGTAAAGGACACATTATTCAACGACTATAATAATGGCATTCTTAGAACCCACAAGCGGGAACGTGTTACCATAAATGGAAAAGACAAAAAAGTTCCTAAAGAGAATCAGTATGTATTTCCCAATCACCACCCCAAAATCTTTGATGATGATACCATGAAACTGTTAAATGAAGTCAAGGACAGCCGCCATCACAGCCAGTACAGAGGGCAGAGAGCCCATGTAAACCTTTTCTCCGGATGTCTGTACTGTAAAGACTGCGGCTGGAAATTAACGGCGATTAACCGCCCTAACCGTGGGAAATATTATATCTGTGGCACCTACAATAAAAAGGGAAAACAGTTTTGCCAACACGCCCATCTTGTAACAGAAGAAACCCTGATGGACGCTCTTGTAAAATATCTGGTTCTCTGCCGTGACAGTCTGGCAGATATTATCCAGAATTTTGACTTGTCAAAGTTAAAGGTGGAAACCTACACTCCCACTGACAGCAAACAGCGCTTAGAGGCCGAACTTGAAAAAGTCAAGGAAGAACTAAAGGTTCTCATAACGCAAAAGGTAAAGGAGATTACCGCCAATCCTTCCATGAATGAAATTATCACTGAAACCTATGCGGCCCTTCAAAGTGATAAAATGGAGCGCATTTCCGCTATTGAAAAAACATTGCAGGATTTAACAAAGGAGCCGCATATCCCCTCCACCACAATCAAGCCCAGCTTACAGACAGCGCTGGACATTCTGAACGAGGTCCTTGAAAAGAAAGAACTAAGCAGAAAAGATATTGAGGTTCTGGCCCGGAAAATCATAGTGGATAAGGACGGTAACGTAGATATTTACCTGAAACACGGCCTTGGTAATCTGGCCGCCTATGATTTTAAGGCGGACAAAGAAAACCTGAAACTGACTATGCTGATTGAATCTATCCGGCTTCTGGAAAAGGACGAAACGGGCTTCACCTCGGTAAAATTCCTTGCCGACAGCCTGAAAGAGATGGGCTATCCCATGCACAAGAAGAAGTTTGTGACTTACATGGAGCACCTACTTGATTTAGGGCTGGTTGAGAAAACAGGAATCTACCATTATCCCTATAGAATCGTGGCTTCTCGACAGCAACTGCGCAATGTGGAAAAAATGTTCATCGTGGTAGGGCAGACTGGCGGTATGCCTCAGATGGTTTTTGAGTATATCTTAAAGAAAAACGGGATCGATCCGAAGACCGATCTGACCATCGACCAGAGCATCAATTTTGGTCTGACTGCCGCGGCATTTACCAGCAACGACGCGGATTACACCGTTGAATTCGAACCGTTCGCCACCGGTCTGGAGCTGGAAAAAGGCGGCTATGTGGTGGCGTCGCTGGGCACTGACTCCGGTTATGTCCCCTACACCGCCTACAGCGCAAAAAAGAGCTACATGGCTGCTCACCCGGATGTGATCCAGAAGTTTACCAATGCCATCCAGAAAGGCATGGATTATGTGAATTCCCACTCGGCAGAGGAGATCGCCAAGGTCATCCAGCCGCAGTTCAAGGAAACGCCTCTTGAAAACATCACGATCATCGTGGACCGTTATAAGTCCCAGGACACCTGGAAAGATGACCTGGTCTTTGAAAAAGACAGCTTTGAGCTGCTCCAGAATATCCTGGAGGAGGCGGGCGAGCTGCAAAACCGGGTCCCCTACGAAGATCTGGTGACCACAGAATTTGCTGTGAAAGCCCGTCCGTAACACATTCCTGTCCCACAACAACCATCGATCCCAGACCTCACGCAGGCCACTTTAAAAAAAGAATCCGGCATGGCCCCACAGCCATACCGGATTCCATGTTTTGTTTATCTTTTCTGATCCAGATAGGTCATCAGTGTCTCCAGCGCTCCGTCCACTCCAACCCTGCCGGTATTAAGGCAAATATCATAATGCTCCATCTTGCCCCACTCCATATGGCAGTAGAACCGGCGGTAATCCCGGCGGCGCTTGTCCATCTGCTCGATATGCTTCTTCGCCTGCTCCGGCGACAGACCTTCCTTCGCCCGGATCCGGTGGATCCTCGAATCCAGGTCTGAATAGACAAAAACCCTTACGGAATCCAGCAGGATCGCATCTGCACACCGGCCCACCACGACACAGGGGCCTTCCTTCGCCAGATTGCGGATCGTCCGGCTGTATGCGTCAAATACCTTCCTGGCCATATCCATCTGATAGGTCGGCGCAATATTGCGCGCCGTGTAACCATCCAGATCCGGTTCCGCTTCATCGTATGCTTCCAGGAGTGATACCTCAATGTTCTCCTTTTCAGCGATCAGGTTGATCAGTTCCTTGTCATAAAACGGGATTCCCAACTTCTTCGCCAGTTTTTCACCCAGTTCCCGACCCCCGCTGCCGTACTGGCGGCTGATCGTTATCACACAACTCATAAACCCGCCTCCTTTGCCTTGGTTGAAATGCTGTTCCACGTCCTGTTTTCTTCTTTTATTGTACCATAAAGGCGGATGGTATGTAAATGTTTAACTACTTGAGTTTCCGCATTTTGCAGCGGCGGCGGGAGGCAGTAACTCAAGTTAACTACACTGACACCGCATATTTGATCACATGGTCCTGTTTATTTTCAAACACCTCATACGCCTCCATAATATGGGCAAGATCAGTCCGGTGCGTGATCATACAACGGGTATCCAGCTTCCCGCGTTCGATCAGCTTCATGATCTCCCTGCACTTGGAAGCGTCCACGCCCCCTGTCTTGAATATCAGGTTCTTGCCGTACATATCCGGCAGCGGCAGGCTCTGAGGCTCCTCATACATGGCCACCACGCAGACCACGGCATTCGGGCGGGCAATCTCCCATGCAAGCTGGAAGGTATCCTTTCCCCCCGCCGCCTCCAGGACCGCATCGGCGCCCCGGCCTTCGGTCAGCCGGCGCACCTCTTCTCTGACACTGCAGTCTAATGGGTTGAGGATCACATCCGCCACGCCCAGGCGCTTCACCAGCTCCAGCCGCTCCCCGTCCACATCCACGGCTATGACACATCCCGGTCCATACAGCCTGGCGCACAGCATTGCACAGATCCCGGTGGGCCCCGCCCCCAGGACCGCTACCGTATCGGCGGGATGGATCTCTGCCAGCTCTGCGCTCCAGTATCCGGTAGAAAGAAGATCCCCCGTAAAAAGCGCCGCCTCATCCGGCACCGAATCCGGTATCTTCGTCAGGCCGTTGTCCGCAAACGGTACTCGGACATATTCCGCCTGTCCGCCGTCAATCCGGCAGCCCAGCGCCCAGCCCCCGTCTGCATCAGTACAGTTGTTTACAAAACCCCGTTTGCAGAAAAAACATTCTCCGCAGAACGTCTCCACATTGACTGCAACCCGGTCGCCCGGCCGGACGCTTTTTACGCCGCTTCCAGTCTCTCTAACGATCCCCACAAACTCATGTCCCAGGATTGTTCCCGGAACCGCCCGCGGCACCGCGCCATGCTTGATATGGATATCACTGCTGCAGATAGACGCCAGCGTCACCTTTACAATGGCGTCTCCCGGCAAAAGGATCTGCGGCACAGGGCGCTCCTCCAGCGCCAGATCCCCCGTTCCACGATATACGACTGCTTTCATTGTCTCCTGTCCCATCCTTCATTCCTCCCGCCTGTCCAACCGATCGGTCATTCCGATCAGCGTTTTCATCTCTCAGCGCTTTGTTCCCTCAGCACGTTCTTCTCTCAGCGTTTGGGGCGGTAGATGATCTCATTGACCGTATACACCGTCACAAACGCATCCCGGTCCGTTTTCAGCACATAGTTCATCAGCAGGGCATACTCCGTCTTGTCCACGATCGTGATGATCTCACGGCGCGGCTGGTTGTCATACGCCCCGATGGCCTCATAGATGGTCGCGCCGCTCTTTAAGTTATGCAGGATAAAATCCCGGATCTCCTCTTCCTTTTTAGAGATGATGCAGACCCGCTTTTTGATATTAAACCCGAAGATGAAATGATCCAGGACCAGTCCGTTTATATAGGTCCCCAGAATACTCAGCACCACCGTCTTACTGTCATAAGCCAGTGCTGCAGAGAGCGCCACGCACATCCCTGCCAAAGACATGGCCTTCCCCAGCTCCATCCTCAGATACTTGTTTAAGAACTTTGCCACGATATCAAGGCCGCCGGAGGATGCATTCTGGTTGAACAGAACGGCAAGGCCGACGCTCACCAGGAAAATATAGCAGAGGGTATCCAAAAACGGGTCTCCCGTCATGGAAAGGTTGTCCGGAAACAGGATCTCCAGCACACCGAGGAATACCGGCAAAAGCAAGGACGTATAAACGGTCTTCGCGCCGAATTCTCTTCCGATAAAAAGAAATCCAAGGACCAGAAGGACCATATTCAGCACAAAGGTGATGACAGAGATCTTCATGGGAATAAAGTTCCCCAGCACGATCGCAAGGCCGGAGATACTGCCCACCGGAACATGGCTCGGGATCAGGAAGAAAAAGACAGCCGCCGCTACTACAGCCGTCCCGGCTGTGATCAGTAAAAACTCTTTTATGGATTCCTTTGTTTTCATTTTATTCCTCCAGCACTCATACCTTCGCATTGGACAGCCAGTCCACGCGGAAATAATAGATCGCCATGCCAACCGCGCAGATCACCCAGGTCACCGGCCAGCCCGCCATCACTGCCAGCAGGCTGTGAGTCATGGGCAGTACGATGGCAAGATAGATCTGCCTAAGGACCACAAAGCATATCAGCATAAAATACATCGGCACCTGGGATTTCCCCGCTCCCCGGAGCGCTCCGCCCAGCATGTGGATGATCGGCAGCACCCAGTAAGCGTAGGAAAACAGCCGCAGCATCATGCCGCCATTGGCGATCACAGCCGTGTCATTGGTGAAGATCCCGATCAGCTGGCCGCCCGCAAAGCACATGGCAAGACATCCCAGGAGGATGATCGAGGTGTTCATAAGCCATGCGGCAAACACACCTTTTTTCACGCGGTGGAACTCCTTTGCCCCGATATTCTGTCCCACAAAAGTGATAGTCGTCATGCTGAAGCTCTGGATCGTAAGCTGCAGAAATCCATCCACACGGATAGCAGCCGAATATCCCGCGATCGCCGCCGTACCAAATTTATTGATATAAGACTGGACGATCACATTGGAGAAGGAAGTAATGCTCTGCTGCAGGGCTGTCGGAAATCCGATCGCAATGATCCGCCCGATCATATGCTTATGGAACCGGATCTTTTTAAGCTCCACCCGGTAATCCTCCCGGGTATGCATCAGCTTATACATCACCATGGCAGAGCTGACCGCCTGTGCGATCACAGTTGCGACCGCCACCCCCGCCACGCCCATGTGGAAACCACATACGAATAAAAAGTCCAGCACAATGTTGACCAGGCACGCCGCCACCAGGTAATACAGAGGGTCCCTGGAATTCCCCACTGCCCGCAGGATCCCGGCTCCGATATTGTAAAACAGGGAAAATGTGATTCCGCCGAAATATATGGTCAAATACAGAGTGGAATGAGGCAGAACCTCCTCAGGTATCCCAATCGCCCGCAGCAGCGGCCTGGTAAACGCCATTCCCGCCACTGTAAAAATAACGCTTAAAAGCGCTGTCAGCGCCAGGGCGCTGTGGATGGCATCACTCATATCCTGCGTCCGTTTCCCGCCAAAATACTGGGATATCACCACGCCTGCACCTGCCGACAGGCCCATAAAGAAGCCGACCAGCATGTTGATGACCGATCCCGACGCCCCAACCGCCGCCAGCGCGCCTGTATTCACATAGTTTCCCACCACGTAGGAATCCACCGTATTATAAAGCTGCTGGAACAGATTTCCGATCAAAAGCGGGATGGAAAACAGCAGGATGGATGTGAAAATATTCCCCCGGATCAGATCCGTTCGGGGGTTATAGCCTTTTTCGACATCCACCGCCGTGCCTTCATTCTGTGATTCATCCGTATCCTGAATACCCATAGTTCTTCTCCTCAGTTAAAATGATATATCTTATCATACATGATTTTTCTGCGATTATCTACCTGTGTTTTTATTTTCCCTGAGAATTGCTTTATCAGAACTGTTTTTCCGCATTTCACGCCGCCGGCACATGCATCATCCACGCCCGTTTCAGCTTGCCAAAGTAATCCTTATATCCTGCTTTACGTACACTTCCATCCGTCAGGATATCCACCTCACCCAGCGCTTTGCCGTTCAGCTCATACCGCAGCACACCGGCCCGGTCGCCCGGCTCCACAGGGGCTTCTAAGGCTTCCAGAAGCATCAGCTTCTTTTCGATTGCCGTGAAGTCCTCGCCATTTAAACTTAAGTAAGAAAAACCGCCGCTGTATTTTAAGGGCACTGTGTCCTCCACGCCGTCCACCACATCCATCTGCGGAAGCTGAGGCATTTCCGTGTCCTCATAAAGCCTGCAGTTGGCGTAGCCGTAGTTTAAGAGAGTCTGTGCGTCCGCAAACCGCGCCTTGAAATCAGGTGCCGCCATGACAGAAGCGATCAGTCTCACCCCGTCTTTTTCCGCTGTGGCAGACAGGCAGTATTTCGCGATGGAGGTGGAACCGGTCTTTAACCCGGTCACTTTAAAATTGGTCGCCATCTTTAACAGTTTGTTGGTGTTAGACAGCCCAAATTCCTTGGTACCCTGTTTGGTCACGTGGGTAATGTTCTCCATCCAGATGGTGGAATAGTTATGGATCTGGGGATACTTCGTGATCAGCTCCCTGGACATAATGGCAATATCCCTTGCAGTGGTCAGATGTTCCGGGGATTCCGTCAGTCCGCAGCAGTCCACAAAATGGGTGTTCGTCATACCAAGGCCCGCTGCCCGCTCATTCATCATGCGGACAAACTCATCCTCTGTTCCGCCTATGTACTCCGCCATGGCAACGGAAGCATCATTTCCCGAAGCAATGACAATACATTTGATCAGGGTCTCCACGTTCTGGATCTCCCCCTCCTCCAAAAACACCTGGGAACCGCCCATGGATTTGGCGTGAGCGCTGGTGACCACCTCATCTGTCATCTTGATCTTCCCCGAATCAATCGCATCAAAGATCAGGATCAGCGTCATGATCTTTGTAATACTGGCTGGGCTGCGCTTCTCATCTGCATTCTTCTCGTAGATCACCTGTCCGGTGGACGCCTCCATAAGGAGTGCGCTGGGGGCTGCGATCTCCGGTCCCGCGGCAGCCTCTGTGGGGACCGTTTCTGAGTCCATCACCGGATCAGCCGGCTCCGTCCCGCTCCCGGAGTCTGTCACAGCCCCAGAAGCAGTTCCGGAGACCGCCATGGCTCCGCCTGTATGTTCTGTCCCATTCACCCCCAGAAGGCCCGTCGGATTCACCTGCGGAACCGTGGGAAGCGTCGTCTGTACCATCAGCCCGGCACACAGTGCAAACAGAATTGTTTTCATACTATCCCTCAATTCATTCTTCTATATATCAGTATATAGCTATTTTCCAAAATCTATGTTATGATATATACCAACTATGGATTTTCTGATCATCCATCGTCTAAAAAATACATACCAGAATTGAAACGAGGTTTTAAATATGAATCGATTTGAGTACAGCCGGCGCTATAGAAGAAGAAGGAGACGCCATATGGCCGGCAGGATCGCTGCGGTCGCAGGCTGCATCGCACTTGTGGGCATCTGCGGGGCAGGAGCCGTGTTTTTAGGAAAGAAACTGAAGAACAATGCCGGGAAGGATGTGGATTCGTCCATTGTCATCACCCTGGATTCCCAACAGGCGTCCGCGTCCACATTTGCCGACGGCCAGGGGCCAACCTGTGTGGATGACCCGGAGGGAGGCATCCTCATTGATTCCCCAACTGCCACTCTGCTTAACCAGGCGGAGGCTCTTGCCACAGGCTATGATTATGACGGAGCGATCGCACTGCTGCAGTCTGACCCTCAGCTTGCCTCAGATCCCGCCATCACGAATGCCATTGCGAACTATGAAGCCATTAAGGGAACCCTGGTACGTTCCCATGTGGGTGAGATCACCCATGTATTTTTCCATTCCCTTGTTGTGGACAACAGTAAAGCTTTTGACGGGGACGATGATGAGAAGGGATATAACCAGGTGATGACCACTGTGGGGGAATTCAAAAAGATTTTACAGAATATGTACGATAAGGGCTATGTGCTGGTCCGACTCCACGATCTTGCCTACGAGACTACAGACGAGAGCGGCAACACGGTCATGAAGGCCGGAGACATCATGCTGCCGGAGGGCAAGACTGCCTTTGTCATGTCCCAGGACGACTTATGCTATTACCCTTACATGACCGGCGACGGTTTTGCCACCCGCATGGTCATCGGGGAGGACGGAAAACCCACCTGTGAGATGAAGATGGAGGACGGTTCTGTGTCCACCGGACCCTATGATCTGGTGCCGATCCTGGAGGAATTCATACAGGAGCACCCTGACTTTTCCTACAAGGGCGCCCGCGCTGTCCTTGCATTTACCGGATATGAAGGTATCTTAGGCTACCGCACCTCCTCCGCCTACAAGGATTCCGCGACCTACGAGCAGGACCGGGAAGCCGCCGCAAAGGTCGCCCAGTGCCTGAGGGACAACGGATGGGAGCTGGCCTCCCACAGCTGGGGACATTTGAATCTCGGCACGGTGGAGTGGGACCGCTTTAAGACCGACACGGATAAGTGGGAAACCGAGGTGGAATCGCTGATCGGCCCCACCGACATCATCCTCTACCCGTTTGGCGCCGATATCAATGACTGGCATCCCTACACCATGGAAAATGAGCGTTTCCGCTATCTGCACTCCGTCGGGTTCCGCTATTTCTGTAATGTGGATTCCAACAAGTACTGGGTACAGATCGGCGATGATTTCCTGCGCCAGGGCCGCCGCAACTTAGACGGCTACCGGATGTGGAAGGATATCACCGCGGAGGACCCGTCCCACCGGAAACTGGACGATCTGTTCCGGTCGGAGGATGTGTTTGATAAAGACAGGCCTACGCCGGTGCCGGAGATGTAGAACACTGCGCGTCCGCCGGGCGCACAAAAAACAAGAACTCCCTTTTGCGAAAGAGGGAGTTCTTGTTGATTTACTGATCCAGCTTATCTGCCAGATCCGCTTTTCCAGGCAAAATATCTTCCCGGAATATCCGTATCATCTTATCTGGCTCCTCATAACACGGGCTGTGTGCTGAGTCCTCAAATGTATAAAACCCTTTTACAGGAGCTTCTATGGCCTGAACAAAGTCTCCCACCAGCATACCTTAAATAACTGCTCCAACCCGGTCGGGTTATCCTGAGTAAAAGCGATCTCGGGGCTGCCCGGCCCTCCGTGCAGGAATAAAAGCACCGGGTTTTGGATATCATCCATATTCTTTTATTTTCGTTCCCGACAGGACTGTCAGACCACAAACCCACGCCTGCGGATATAATCCTTGATGGCCTCCACCGTGCCGTCCACCCCAAGCTTTGCCGTGTTCAGCATCAGATCGTAGTTCTCCACGTCCTCCCAGCTGCGCCCGGTATAATATCTGTGGTAGTCCCGGCGCTCCTTGTCGATCCGCTTAACATTCTTCACAAGATCCTTTTCTTCATACAGCTTCTTCTCCCGGATCCGCGCCACCCTTGCTTCCAGATCCGCATAGAGGAAGATCCTCACCAGATCCTCGCTTCCCTCCAGCACATAATCCGCACAGCGCCCGATGAACACGCAGGATTCCTCCGCCGCCAGCTTCCGGATAACCTCCGACTGGAAACGGAATAAGTTGTCCGCGGATACCAGGTCTGAACCGAAAGAAGGGGCGCCCCGGTCCGGCACCAGGCTGTCAATGATCTTGTAGAGCAGCTTGTTGCCTGCACGCTCGTCCGCCAGATGAAAATAGCTCTCCTTGATGCCGCTCTCCGTGGAATTCATGCGCAGAATGTCCTTGTCATAGCAATGAACCCCCAGGGCTTCGGCCAGTTTCTTACCAACCTCACTTCCGCCGCTTCCATACTGCCTGCCAATGGTCACAATCAGTTTCTTTCCTTCCATAACCGCAGCCTCCTTTCTCCATTTCCCCTGACGTTGCCTATTTCACTGCCTGTTCCCCTGCCCGTATATGGTGCAGCGGTTCTTCCCCTCACGCATCCCTGCGAGCAGGACCCTCCTGATGTCTTCCGGAGAAAGCACAAACCCCTGTTCTCCGATCCCAATCCCGATCACCTGATCTGAAATACAGCGAAATACCTTATCGATATCCTGGGACACCAGACCGCCATCCACAAAGTCCTGGAAAACCATCTTGATCCGCTCTTTGTCCGTCATATGAATCCCCTCGCCCTCTCTTTCTTTCATTATATCTTTTCGGTATTGGTTTTGCAAGGCGATATCCGCTTGAATTTCCGCATTTTGCAGCGGCATAAGGACCGTATGAGGAGTATGAGGATAGAAAACAGCAAGAAAAATACCCTTCCCGCGACAGACCGCTTTCTCCACAGCGGTCCGTCACAGGAAGGGCCTGCCAGCACAGCTCCTGTCACATTTTCTCTAGTTTTCCACGCTCATAGCCAGGTAACGGATCGCATTCTGATGAAAGGCATCCATCCGGATGGCTTCTCCGAATGCCCCTGCCGCCGCATCTATATCTCCCATCCCAAGCCTTGCAAGACCGATCAGATAGTTGCAGTGCGCCTTATTCCTCCGGTTCAGGTCCTCATCAAAGATCAGGAATTCCGGCAGGGATACAGCAAAATACTCCACCCGCATCTCGTCAAACATATGCTGCTCTCCATAGTCGAGAAGCTTGTTAAACCGCGCCTTCGCCTCCACCGTCCGTCCCAGCTTTTCCTTCGCCAGGCCCTGGTAGTAGATCATGTCTGCCGGCTGGTCATTGTAGTACATCATACCGGCCGGTTCATCGGTTCCAACGCTGGCCTGCTCAAAATATTCCTTTGCCGCATCCAGATCTCCAAGCGCTTCCATCACCACACCCAGGTAATAATTGATATGGTTATCTTTACACCCGATCAGTTTTCCCTCTCCCAGGTTCTCCGGGTAATACAGAGCTTTTTTCAGATATTCCTCCGCCTGCTTCCACGCCTTATCCGCCATAGCTGCGCGGGCCAGCTCGATCAGGGCCACGGTGTACTGGGTCGTCACCTTCCCCTCGCCGCCCTCCCACGGGTGGAAGCGGTTGGCCATGATGAAACGGTACGCCTCCTCATAATGCCCCGTCAGGTTCAAAAGCGTTGCGTACTCGATCATCAAGTCGTCCCGCTGCATGAACACGCTTCTCTGCGCCTCATACCGCGCCAGACGCTCTTTGGCCGTCATCTCAAGCTTCTTGTAGAGCTGATCCAGCTCCAGGAAGATCCTCGGGTCCTCCGGGTTGATGTGGTAAGCCCGTTCCATAGCTTCTTTTGCCCGGTCCTTATCTCCGCGTTTGTTGTAATAAGCCAGGGACAAATTTCTCCACACGATCGCAAACTCCGGATCCCGCGCAGCGGAACGCTCCCAGTTATCGATCGCTTTATCATACTGATACTTGTCATAATACAGGTTGCCGAGATAATAATATGCATTGGCCCCATCGGGATTCCTGCGGATTGCCGCCTCAAGCGCCTGGATATCCTCCAGCTTGTTGGGGAAGCAGTAATCCGTGTCTGCAGCCCTCGGCCTGCGCCAAGATTTCTGTTACATCTGCGTCCACATCCATCAGCACCTGATAATAAGCCTTGTAATAGCCAAGCATGGGCCATTCCTCCGTGCAGAGATCCAGGGCGCCGATGGCGTCCTCATAGGCTCCGTACTCTGCATAGTCCCTGGCTGTCATCAGGATATTTTCATGGAAATCCCTCATCAGGCCGCAAACCTCTGCGATCACGCGGTCGTATTCCGCGGAATTGCTGCCGTTTTGACTCAGATCTGTCAGCTTTGCCAGTTCCGCCAGCTCCAGCCTGGACACATAATCGAAGGGATCTACCTTAAGATTTTCCCGGATCATCGTCTCCGCCTCGCTGTACCTTCCAAGCTTTCTCAGCACATAAACCTTCAGTCCCCTTGCCTTGATATTGTGCGCGTTCTTCACCAGCCCCTTTTCCACCAGCTCCAGAGCGCTCCCATAATTCCCACGCATGGACTCGATGCATGCCAGATAGTAAAAGCTCATCTCCTGCTGTTCATTGGACCAGGTAGCCTTATAGAATGCATCAAAGGCTTCCTCCATCCTGCGCTGATACCACAGCGACAGCCCCAGGTTGTAATACGGCTCAGAGTTGTAGGGATTCGGATTCTTCCAGGTGGCGCGTTTCAAAGCCCTGCGGAAGTATTTTTCAGATTCCTCAAAACAGCCTCTGCGCATCAGCAGGGACCCATAGGCATTGTTGAGCCTGATATCGCCGGGATCCCGTTTCAGCCCTTCCAGATAGTAGGGGTCCGGACGGTACGTGGCATGACGGTACTGCTCGATATGAAGCCCGGTTAAGTAAAGCTCCTCCGCGGTCATGATCTCTTCCGGCTCTTTCGCCGCCTGGGCCGGCTCCGGAAGCTGCGGGATCTCCTGCTTGAGCGGTGTGTAAGCGACCAGCTCCGCATCTCCGTCGAGTACCCTGAGGGTCAGTTTCGTATCGTCCTCCGCCGCCAATGGTATGGTTTTTTTGTAGGTATCCACGGGGGATAAATGCACCGTCTCATCTAAAACGGTATCGCCGTCATAAGTCAGAAGGATTCTCGCCTGCGGATAATCCTGTGTTCCGTATGCAGTCACCGTCACCGAATCTCCGGCGGTTTCTAAGTTCACGACCGCATGGATGGACGCATTCTTCACCGCGCCGACTGCTTTGTACGGCATGAAATACTGGGTGAAGGTCTTTTCCTCCATGGGCTTTAACCAGGTAAAGTCCGGCTGGTTATCCGTATACACCCCGGTCATCAGTTCAATGTAAGGGCCGTCCTCATCCGTCAGGTTGCGGTCCCAGGCTTTGCCGAAATCGCCGCAGCCCCAGGTCCACTGCTTTTTGCCTGGAGAGATATGGTGATCCGCCACATGCAGGATGCCCGCCTCTTTCTGGTAATCATAGCCGCCCACGAAATTGAACTCGCTCTTTTCCGCCATATAGGACGTGGGCACCGGGATATTTTTATACCGGGAAATATCCACCCCGGCGCTGTAATCGTACTTGTAATACACCCCGGTCGCGATCGGGAAACGGGACACATCCCGCTTGCCATGATCCATCACCGCATGGACATCCGGCGGGAAGACCGACTGGGTATGATCGTTGACCGGAACCGCCGGATTCGCCCACCAGAGGAAGGTCTGGGGGGTGGAGGTGCGGTTGTAGAGCTGCCCCCGGATCTCTATGTAGGCTTTTCCCGGATACAGGGTAAAGCTCGCCTCACCTTTGGTTCCATACATCTGGTCCACGTCGCAGACACGGCAGGTCACGGAACCGTCCTCATTCTCCATCAGCATATGGTCAACCGGCGAATAGGTGGTCGGGCGGTGGTGCTGCGGCCAGTTAAACTCGATGCCGCCGCTGATCCATGGCCCGCACAGGCCCACAAGGGCCGGCTTGATCACGTGGTTATAATACACAAAATCGTACTGGTTCGTTTTATCATAAGCCCTCTGGATCCTGCCGCCCAGCTCCGGAAGGACCATCACCTTTAAATATTCATTTTCCAGCCACACGGCCTGATAGGTCTTATCCACCCTGGTATCGGATATCTTCTCGACCGTGGGATAGGGATAGATCTTTCCGGAACTGCCCTGGTAGACACGGCTCTCTAAAAACATCGGGTTCTTATCCGCCTCGCCGATTTCATAAGTTGGGATCACAATGGATTCTTCCCAGATTTTTGCTGTTTTCATTTTCTGCTCCCTCCATCACATATGTTTCGCTCTTGCTCCATCCGTGGAAGCATTGCTGCTTCTTGCTTATACTATATAACCTTTATCCCCTGTTTTCATTATCTTTAGTTGCTTACTGATTTATAAAATTTGCTCTCATCGTCTTGACCTGTCCGCCGCCTTATCCTATAATGGTATTATTCAGGAAAAAGGAGGGACTGCTATGCTGTCTACGGAAAACGGAGTTGTCTCCGGCTCAGATTATTACATTTACACCCCCAGCACACTGGCACAGGAACTGTTCTTTTATCCTCTGATCACAGGCTGTTTCCAGTATCTTCCCGGCTACAGCATCCGGCGCAGCTCCTTTGACAGCTTCCTGATCATGTATATGCGAAGGGGCAGCTGTGACATCGACATCGGAGGGCGGCGCTACCATGCCCGCAGCGGCCAGGTGGTTTTCTTAGACTGCTATGCACCCCATGCCTACGGCACCACCACCGGATGGGAGGCGGAGTGGCTGCATTTCGACGGAAAAGCCGCACGAGGATATTTCGACGCGGTCTTAGCCGGCGGCAGCCCGGTCATCACCCTGCAGGACACCTACCGCTTTGAGCGTTACCTGCACAAGATCTACCTTCAGTTCCGGGACCGCATGTCCATCCGGGAAGCGCTTTTGAGCAACTACATCGTCAATATCCTGACCGAACTGTTAGTCAGTAAGGATGCCGAGTACTCTGTCAACGTCTCCTCCAGCATCATAGAGGACACCGTAGCGTACATCGGGGAACATCTGACAGAGAACCTCACCTTAGAGCAGTTAGCAGGACACGCCTCCCTAAGCCCGTTCTATTTCAGCCGCCTTTTTAAGCGAGAGACCGGTTTCTCACCCCATGGCTACCTGATTGCCACCCGGATCAACACTGCCAAATACCTGTTAAAATCCACGGACGAATCCATCAAGAACATCTGCTTCGCCACCGGGTTCGCCAGCGAGAGCAGCTTCTGCACCACCTTTAAGAAAGTAACCGGGTTCACCCCTTCCGAATACCGGATCGAGGCCCAGGATCAGACGCACTGACTAAAGGGCGCCCCCTCAGGCCATCTCATGGCCCTGCGGGACGCCCTTTTAGACTGGATTCCTGCTCTTTACTCTGCCGCTTTCCCCATAACTTCCTTGTAGTTCTCCGGAGTGACCACAACTGCGTCAACTGCGGTCTCCATGGTAACATCGCCGCCGTTTATCATGTCATATAACACTTCAACGGAGCCTGCGCCTACAGAGTCGGAGGAGAAGTAAGCGGAAGCCTTTACACAGGTACCGTCAGCACCCTTGTTGTTCCACTCGTCTTTTGCCATGTATCCGCCAAGGCCAACCACACATGCATCTGCATCCAGGCCTGCGCTTTCCAGAGCGCGCGCCGCACCGATACAGCCCTCTTCGTTGGCGCCGGTTACCAGCCATTTCTTGATCTCCGGATGTGCAGTGATCACAGAAGTCGCCGCCACATTGCCCTTCTCAGTGGTCCCGTCATAATCTGCTTTGAAGATCCTGTCGGTTGCAAAATCCGGGCAGGCTGCGGTAAAGTTGTCATATTCACCTTCTGCACGCGGTACACAGGAGGAAACGGTATCCATGGTCATGATCAGCAGTCCGCACTCCTCGTCTGCCACCAGGTTATTGGCCTTTGCATACTCTGCCAGCCAGTCGCCGTTTGCCTGACCGATCACATAGGCGTTGATGCCGACCCACGGAGCGATCTTCTCGCCGGACTCTGTCTGCAGCGCATCATCCGCAGCTACGATCGGAATCCCCGCTTCTTTACATTTATCAACCACTGCCTGCGACATGGTCTGGTCCGGGATACAGGTAACGATACCCTTCGCCTGGTTCGCGATCGCGTTATCGATCGCCTTTAAATATTCTTCCGGGCTCATCTTTGCATCCACGAAGATAAACTCGTCGCCCTGTGCCTCTACCGCTTTCTGTGCCGCAGCGCCCTCATCGATGAACCAGCTCTGGTCCCCTGCTTTATAGATGCCGTAAACTACGCCTTTTTCACCTGCTGCCGGAGCCGCCGCTTCTTTTGCCTCCTCCCCTTTCGTGTCTGCCGGGGCCGCAGCCTCTTTTGCTGCTGTGGTCGCTGCCGCGGTTGTCTCCTCTGTCTCAAAACCGCTGCATGCGGTCAGGCTTGCCATCATTGCTGCTGCCAGTACCAGTGCCATTCTTTTTTTCATGTTACAATCCCTCCTGTTTTTGCTTGTTTTTGTGTTTTGGTCTTTCGTCCCCAATTTAAGTTCTATCTCAACGGAAATCCACCGATTCCCGGATCGATCCCGGTCACACTGCCGCCGTCAAAGATTCTTCATGGACGCCGCCAGCAGGTCTTTTTCTCTCTTCTGCTTTCTGATATAGTCTGTAGTCAGTGCAAACAACAGCAGTCCGCCCTTCGCCACATACTGCCAGAAGCTCGGTACATTTACCATGGTAAGCCCTGTGTTGAATGCCTGGATCAGGATGATGCCCAGGATGGTGCCTCCCATATCGCCGACGCCGCCCGCAAAGGACACGCCGCCTAAGATAACCGCGGTGATGGCATCGAACTCCAGGTTCACGTTTGCCGCCGGCTGTCCGGAGTTCATACGTGCGGCAAATATGATACCGCCGATGGAACAGAGGATACCCATCATGATATAGCAGGTGGTGATGATCCGCTTGGGATTCAGCCCCGCCAGCCGCGCCGCATCAATGCTTCCGCCGATCGCATACACGCTTCTGCCGAACTTGGTCTTTGCCAGGATGATCCCAAATACGATGATGCAGATCAGCATGATCCACACGGAAAGCGGGATATTGGCGATCCTTGCTTTTCCCAGCACCAGAAATACCTTGTTGCTGATGGACACCGGCTTGCCGCCGCAGATGATGTAGGCAAACCCTCTGACGATCGACTGAGTCACCAGGGTCGCGATAAAGGCTTCCAGATGGATCTTATTGACCATAAATGCATTGAAGCAGCCTACCGCCACGCCGCAGCAGATCGTGAGGATCACAGCCAGCCCGAAGGGGACACCCTTGCTCACCAAAAGGGCAGCAACAACGCCGGAAAACGCCGCCAGGGAACCGGGTGACAAGTCATTCTGCCCCGCAATGATCAGATAGGTATGTCCGATCGCAACCAGTCCCACTAAGGATGCCGCGATCAGGATATTGATGATATTGGTAACCGTAAGGAAATTCTTGTTCAGCAGTGTAAACATGATGAACACCACCACAATGGCGGCCATCAGGACCAGTTTGTCCCCGCTGATCTGAAGTCTGTTCTTTTTATTCGCGTTCATGCTTCCTGTACCTCCCCAATCATGCCCAGGCTCAGAAGCTTACTTTCCGTAGCTTCCTCCCTGGAAACTTCTCCTGCAATCTGCAATGATTTCATAACGATGATCCTGTCGGAAAGCCCGATCACTTCAGGAAGCTCAGAGGACACCAGGATCACGCCCAGCCCCTGCTTTGCAAACTCACAGATCATCTGATAAAATTCCGACTTTGCCCCTACGTCGATGCCCTTGGTCGGCTCGTCTAAGATCAGGACCTTCGGATTGGTGCTGATCCAGCGCGCCACGATGCATTTCTGCTGGTTGCCTCCGGACAGCTCTACGATCTTTTTATCCTTAGACGGCGTCTTGATCTTAAACTTGCGGATTCCGTCTTCCGCGTTTTTATCCTCTTTTGCCGTGCTGACGAACCCCAGCCTGTTGGAGTGTTCATCCAGCAGGGAGATATTGATATTCTCACTTACACTCAAGTTTGAAAGGATCCCCTGGAGTTTTCTGTCCTCCGGTACCAAAACAATGCCGTGCTCCATGGCCTCATGAGGAGACCGGTTCTGGATCCGTTTCCCCTCCAGATACACCTCTCCGGTCCTCAAAGGGTCCGCCCCGATGATGGCGCGCATCAGCTCTGTGCGTCCGGCCCCGACCAGTCCTGAGAATCCCAGCACCTCGCCTGCCCTCAGTACAAAGGAATTGGCTTTTACATAATCCGAGGAGACATTCTTCACCTCTAAAAGCACCTCGCCGATCTTCTTGTCCCGGTCCAGATTTTTGTAGATATCTCCCAGATCGCGTCCTACCATCATGCGGATCATCTCCGCCTCCGGGACAACGCCCGTCTTCACCGTATCTACATAACGCCCGTCCTTAAAGATCGCCACCTTGTCCGTGATCCTCTGGATCTCATCCATACGGTGGGAAACATAAATGATGATCTTCCCCTCCGCTTTCAGCTTTGCAATGATCTTAAACAGGGACTCGATCTCTGAATCTGACAAAGAAGCGGTCGGTTCGTCAAAACATATGACCTTTAAATTCTCTCTGGAATACGCCTTCATGATCTCAACCATCTGCTGGTAAGCAATGCTTAAATCCTTTACCTTTGTGGATGGGCTGATCGGCAGCCCAAAGTCCTCGATGATCTGAAGCGCCATCTCATTGGCCCTGCGCTTGTCAATAAATCCGAACCGGTTGACCGGCATCCTGCCAAGATAGATATTCTCCGCCACGGAAAGCTCCAGTAATATCTGACGTTCCTGATAGATAATGGATATCCCTTCCTCTATGGCTTCATGCGGGGACTGAAAATGTTTCTCCACTCCGTCTAACAGGTATTTGCCGCTGGTCGGCTGATAATCTCCGTTCAGCACCTTAAGGAGCGTTGACTTTCCAGCGCCGTTTTCTCCAAGAAAGGCTAAGACCTCCCCGGACCGGGCCTGAAAGGATACATCGTCCAGGGCTTTTACTCCCGGAAAATATTTGGAAATATGCTGAAACTCCAATACGCTGTCCATTTTTGTTACCTCCTCCCCTTTTTGTTTCTGCTTTTCTCTCAAGTCAACTCGTTATCGTAATTTTATTATAACGCGAATTTTATTTTCATCATTACATCAACTTGCCCAGTCGTTTTTAAAAATTGCTCTCACACCTGTTTTTTATTTCATTTTCTTTCTTTTTCCTTTATACTGAAGATGTAATGGAGGGCAAAGAAAATGAAGGTAATAACCAGAAATATGCCAAATAAAAGCAGATATTCCTATTCTATTTATGACATAACCACCAACCTCGGATTGACGGTCTCAATCCTGGAGCTGGGAGCTTCTATTCAAAAAATTGCTATCACATCCCCGGGCGGGGAACCGGTTTATATCGCGCTTGGCTCTCCCGTCATATCCTTTTATGAAGAATGCTGCTGTTATGCCGGCGCAACACTTGCGCCGAATGCAGGCCGGATCCGCGGCGGAAGCCTGCCCGTGGACGGACAGATGTTCCAGCTGAGCCAAAACGACCAGGACAACCAGCTTCACGGAGGATTTCACAATCTCTCCGCCGCGCCCTGGCATACGGATTCCGTCACCTGTACCCAGGATACCGCCGCAGTCATCCTGTCGGCTTTCCAGCCGGACGGCACGGACGGATATCCGGGAAACCGCAGTTATCAGGTGCGCTACTGCCTGGAGGACACCAACTGGCTGACCATAGAGTACCGGGCTTTTACGGACCGTCCGACCTATATCAACATGTCCGGCCACACCTACTGGAACTTGGCCGGAGATTTTACAAAGCCGGCTGCAGACCAGGAGCTGACGCTGTTTGCAAACAATGTCTGCATCAACGATCCCTGCCATCTGCCCGTAGATATCATCCCAGTCGCCAAAACCAGGTTTGATTTCCGGGAGAGCAGGAAGGTCAGGGCCCCATGGGGCTACAACCATGCATTTTTATTGAACCGCAGCCAGCCGTTCCGCACCCTGCGGGATATCCCCGCAGGCAGCCCTTAAAAAAAGCGGCTGTCCTTTTGGACCCTGCAAGCGGACGCACCATGAGGATGATGACGGACGCGCCGGCCCTGGTCCTGTATTCAGGCGATTTTCTTCCGGATGGGATCATGCTTCACGGAGGCCAGCGCTCCTGCGCTTCCTGCGCCATCGCCTTAGAAGCCCAGGATCTCCCGGATGTCATGCACCTGCTTCCGGACTCTTATGTGCTTACCACGCCGGAGCGCCCCTTTCACCGCATCATCCGGTATCACATCATTTGACTGTAAAACAGCCTCTGTTCACACCGCGTTTTCTCTCCACAGCTTCCGGTATTCCGCAGGCGTCGTTCCCGTCTGTCTGCGGAACACCCTGCAAAAGTACTGGGAGCTGGAGAAGCCGCTCATGAGCGCTACCTCTGTCACGGAATATTCCGGGCGCCATAACAGCTGCTTTGCCCTCCCGATCCTGAGCATCGTGATATACTCGTTGCTGCCCATTCCCATCTGTTCCTGGAAAAACCGCCGCACATAGCGGGAACTGATGCCATATTCTGCCGCCAGCTCCTCCATATTCAGCTCCTGGTCCAGGTTTTCATGGATGTGGCGGATGATCTCCCCGACCTGTCCCATCTCCTTTTCACGATCTTCTGCTCCGCCGCACTGCCCTGCAAACTCCTCAGAAAGCATCGCATAGAGCTCCAACAGTCCAAAGTCAAGCTGTACCTGATCTGCCTCCGACAGCTCACCCGCCCTGTGAAAATAGCTGATCCGCTCCAACAGAGGCAGCAGCTTCTCACAGCCGTGAAGCTTACAATAGGGGGAGTCCATGGCAGGAAACGGCAGTCCCTCCGCCATAGCTTCCGGAAACCGGATGACGGCTTCCAGCTGCGTGATCTTACAGGCCTTCTGCATATCCACTATAAAACAGTGGGACTGGCCCGGGGCAATCACGATGCATTCTCCCTGGCGGAGCGGCACATAGTTTTCCTCCACTCCCATAATACAGCATCCCGTATTGATATAATTGATCTCATATTCCCGATGGGCATGGCTCTCAAACCGGTAATTGGACGGAAAACGGAAGATACCGGCTTTCCGGATCCGCGTTTCATACTGCTCTGAGCCAAGCAGTGCAAACAATCTCTGCTCCATTTGATTCATCATAAGCATCTCCCTGTCTTTGAACAGTTATGTTACATGATCCCGTGCCGCTCAAAGGATTCCTTTGCTCCCATACCGCCCCGGATCGCCTCCGCCACCATCTTTTCCCCAGTCGCCTTTTCGTAAGCGCGGGTAATGACCTCATGCTCGATCTCCTTTGGGATGACCAGCACACCATCCAGATCCCCAAACACGATATCTCCTGGATTCACACGGACGCCCTCGATCTCGATCGGCACCCGAAAGTCGATGACCTTTCCCCGCGGCCCCTGATCCTGGGCGTACCTGCCATAAGAAAAGCACGGGAATCCCAGTTCCAGGATCCCTTTGGTATCCCGGTGGAATCCGTTTACTACTGCGCCTGCCGCCTTTAAGATCTGCATCCGGGTGCACATCAGCTCCCCCACCAGAGCATAGGACGGCGATGACCCGGTGCAGATATAGACTTCATTTTCCTTTAGGTCATCCAGCGCCTCCAACATCAGGCCAAAGGGCTTTTTCATGACCGGATTCTGCCCGTCAGAAAGCTCCTCAAATGCATCTGCCTCCAGCACCGTCATGGCCCGGCCTGCCACGACCATATTAAGATCCAGAGGCTGGATCCGCCACGGCAGGAACTGGTGCAGATATCCCATTTTATCCAGGATATCTCCCAGCACTGCAGAGTACAGCTCCTTTTTCATCATCTCAAACAATTCCCTGTCATTTTCCCATGCAACCATTTCACGTACCTCCTCCTTCTACTCCACGACCGCGCCTTCCGCCGCCGATCTCCCGATCCTGCGGTAGGTCTTCAGATATCCGTCCGGAATCTCCTTTTCAGGCCTTACAAAATGCTGTCTTCTCTCTTCCAGCTCTGCGTCGCTCACGCAAAGCCCCAGCCTCCGCTTTGGCACATCGATCACGATCTCATCCCCATCCTCCACCAGGGCTAAGGTCCCCCCTTCATATGCCTCCGGCGAGATATGGCCCACAAAGCATCCCCGGTTGGAACCGGAAAATCTCCCGTCCGTGATGATGGCACAGCTGTCGGACAGGCCCATTCCCTCCAGGCATTTCATCGGACGGTACATCTCCGGCATCCCCGGTCCGCCCTTGGGCCCCTCATAGCGCAGCACCACCATACTGCCCGGCTCCACCCTGCCGTCCAAAACTGCATGGCAGGCTTCCTGTTCACTGTGGAATACCCTGGCCTTTCCGCTCACCTTCATCAGATGCTCCGGGATCGCCGCCGGCTTCACCACCGCACCGAGGGGAGCCAGATTCCCCTTCAGGACCGCCACTCCGCCGGTCCGGGCAAATGGATCTTTGGCTGTGCGTATCACTTCCCGGCGGGCGCTCTCCTGCGCCTTAAGCACATAGTCGGCAACCGTATCCTTCGTCACGGTCAGGCAGTCCGGATGAAGGTATGCACTCAGCTCTTTCATCACTGCGGGAACGCCGCCCGCCTCGTAAAAGTCCACCATATCATAAGGCGACGCCGGATACACCGACGCTATCTGGGGAACCCTTCGGCTGAGCGCATCGAACACATCCAAGTCCAGCCTGCCAAGCCCCGCCTCCTTATGGATCGCCTGCAGGTGCATGATCGCATTGGTGGAGCCTCCGATCCCCATCAGCACCGCAATGGCGTTCTCGATGGACCTGCGTGTGATGATCTGGCGCGCAGAGATCCCTGCCTCCACCAGCTTCATCACTGCCCGCCCCGTCTCATAGGCCATCTGCATCCGCTCGGCGTAGACGGCTGGTATCACGGCGCTCCCCGGCAGACTCATGCCCATGGCTTCCGCCATACATCCCATGGTATTGGCTGTCCCCAGCATGGCGCAGGAACCGCAGCACGGCTCCGCCAGATTTTCAATCCGCTCAAATTCCGCCTCATCGATCTCGCCGCGCTTCTTCCAGCCAACCGCTTCTGTGACAATATTCCCGTCGTAGTGTTTTCCCTTGTAGGAGGCAGGCATCATAGGCCCGCTGTTGCAGAACACCGCGGGAATATCCAGCCGCGCCGCCGCCATGAGCAGTCCCGGCACGATCTTGTCGCAGGACCCCAGGAGCACCATGCCGTCAAACCGGTGCGCCCGGACCATACATTCCACGGAGGACGTGATCAAATCCCGCGACGGCAGGATATAGCGCATTCCGTCATGCCCCTCAGCGATCCCGTCACAGGGTGCAATGGTTCCAAAGGTCATGGCGGTGCCGCCTGCTGCCCGGATCCCACGCTCTGCCTGGGCACAGACTTCATTTAGATTGTAATGTCCCGGCGTCGCGTTGGTGTAAGTATTAACAATGGCGATCAGCGGCTTTTCCAGGGCCTCATCCGTGAATCCCATAGATTTGTAAAGCGCGCGCTTCAGCGCTCCCTCATCCCCCTGGAGCAGGGTATTGTAGTACGTTCTCTCTTTCATGGCTTTCCCCTTTTCTCTGTCCGCTCCACCTTACACAAAGTCATTGGCCGCCACTACCGGGAGCGTGGCTCCCCCGTCGATCGTCAGCGTAGTCCCGGTGATATAATCCGCGTCCTCCGACGCCAGATACACGACGCCCCTTGCGATCTCTGTGGTTGTTGCGAACCGTTTAAACGGCAGCCGCGCTGCAGCCTCGAGACGGATGTCTCCCGGTTCCCAGCCCACATCCGTGTATCCCGGCGCAACCGCGACCATGCGGATGCCCTTCTGCGACAACTCCATTGCGGCATTTTTCGTAAATTTGGAGACAGCCGCTTTTGTGGGGCCATAGATGGTCGCCCGGGGCCAGGAGCCGTCCACCTGGTTGGAGGAAACATTGACGATCACGCCCCGGATCCCTTTCTCCACCATATGAAGAGCCGCGATCTGGCTGCTGAAGTAGAGTCCCTTCCAGTCAATAGCGGTCATCCTGTCAAACATCTCCTCCGTCGCCTCCAGAAAATAGACCTCCGAACTGATCCCTGCATTGTTGACCACCACATCCAGATGGTCAAACGCCCCGATTGCCTCCCGGTACATCTTCCTGATATCCTCCACCACGGATATGTCCGCATATATTGGGAGCGCCCTCGCCCCCCACGCTTCTGCCTGACGGCATACCTCGTCTGCCGCCAGCCTGTCACTGCGGTAATTTACCACGATATTGTATCCCGCCTTCGCCAGCTCCAGCGCGATCTGCCTGCCGATTCCCTTTGCCGCGCCGGTAATCAGCGCCGTTTTTCTGTCCATTTTAAGTCTCCCGATCTCATGATCATTATTTTTCTATGCCGTACCGGTAGCGCCTGCCGCCCCTGATCCCGGTCTCTGCCCGGTAGATCTGCCCGCCGGTCCCGTCCTCCGCCCGCGCCGTGGTGATAAACAGACTCGTTCCATCCCTGCCGCCAAAACAACAGCAGGACACATAAGGTTCCGGCACCTCTACCTCCTCCAGCTTCCTTCCGGTAGACGCCTCAAAGCATACGACCTTGGAGCCGCCCCACATGGCAGTCCAGAGGTTCCCATTCTCATCTGCACACATCCCGTCCGGGCTTCCGTCTCCTTCTGAAACCTGCACGATGGGATGACGGTTTTTTAAATGGATCTGGTCTTCCACCTCATAGGCATCGATCCGGCGCAGCGGCGTATCAATATGATAGAAGATACTTCCGTCCTCATTCCAGTCCAGGCCATTTGGTATGGTGTAGCCCGGATACTCTGCCACGGCCTTTCCATCCCGGATACAGTAAAGGCTCCCGCAGCCCTGGGCGCCGGGCAGATCCTGGGATACTGCCATCGTGCCCACCCAGAGATTCCCGTACCGGTCACATTTCCCATCGTTGTAACGGATCATATCGGGAAAGTCCTGGCGCAGAAGCACCTCTTTTCTCCCGTCAGACCAATTCTGGTACACCAGCTTGTCCGTCACCGCCGCAACCAGCCCGCCATCTCTGTGAAACACCATACACCCGGTCCTTCCATCCTGACGGCGGCTTCGGACCGGCAGATCCTCCGGCTTCACGGACATCTGGTCCGTATCCAGTGCATAGATCACCCCGGCTTCGATATCCGTGAAATACAGCAATCCCTCCTGTTCATTCCACATGCACCCCTCTCCAAGAATACAATTCGGCATATAAACGAGCTCTGCCTTTTTCACGTTTTCCACCTCCCCATTCCTGTCTGTTACTGTTACTATAGCATTTTCCGTGCCTTCTGTCTGTCAATAATTGGACTGCGCGAAAATGTAATTGTAAAATTCGGAACAAAAAAAGAAGCAATGATCACCAAATGATGACCATTGCCATAAAACCATTTAGTATACTGCCCGCTCCCGTACCATCATGGTTGGATATCCCATGCTCCTCAGGGTCTTCTCCATCCATGCCGCATTGTCCAGGTTTAGATACGCGCCGACGCGCACCTTATAAAGCCCGTCGTCCGCCACAATAAATGCCGGCATGCCTTCCGCCTGGAGCTGCTTAAGAAGCTGCTCCGCCATATCACGGTTCTCATAGGCTCCGACCTGAATCTGATAATATTCCGGTCCCGCTTCTGCCTCACGCAGCGTTTCCAACACCCCGTCTGCAATGGCCTGCGCCACCTTCTGGAAATTGGCGTCAAAGAACATGTTGTCTGCCTCATTGTCGATGAAGCCAGCCTCCACCAGCACAGCCGGCATCTCTGTCCGGCGAAGTACGATCAGCCCTGGCCGCTCAATGATGCCTAAGTCCTTCCAGCCCATATCCCTCAGCTGTTCATTGATATTGGAAGCCAGCATCGCCGCCTCCCCCTCATTTGCATATACAAGACTCTCCGTCCCGGAAGCCGTCCCCGGAACCGGCATGGCATTGCGGTGCAGGGACAGGAAAAAATCAGCCCCCCACTGGTTCGCCATCTGCGCCTTCTCAAACGGGCTCTGATAAACGTCCGTCACTCTTGTATATCCAACATCCACACCATTTTCACTTAAAATCTGGCCTACCGCCAGCGCCAGCCTCAATGTATCTGTCTTCTCCTGCCTGCCCTGATAGATGGCGCCCGGTTCCTGGCCGCCATGTCCGGCATCGATGATAACCTTTCTGGAATCCGCCAAAACAAAAAGCTCCTTTCCGCATACTGCTCTACAATACAGTATGGGAAAAGAGCTTAAAATGTTCAATTTCCTGTGTAATTATTCAAATCTTCCCTTCATGAGCAGCTCTCCCTTCCAGAGGGCCCGCTGCCCCCTGGCGATCAGGCTGTCAATCTCAAGCCCGTCCCCCAGGATCAGAAGGTCCGCATCCGCGCCTTCCGCCACACATCCCTTCCTTCCCTCCTGTCCCAGAAGGACCGCCGGGGTGGAGGTCAGAAGCTTCAGCGCTTCCTCAAGCGCCATACCTCTGCCCACCAGGCTCTGGATCGTCCTGTGAAGATACTTGGGGGATGCATAGGTCAGGCCAATGCACTCACCATTTTCATTAAAACGAGGCTGGCTTCCATATGCATCGCTTGATAATGTCACATGGTCGGCCGTGACGCCGTCCCGGCTCAATAACTCCATCAGCTTTTCCGCCTCTGTCTCCAGCTCCTCGTCGTCGCCGCCAGCCGTGCAGTCCATATAACCGCCGCGCCGCACCAGCTCTGCACCCTGGTCGATCAGCTCCGGTGTGCGGAGCATATGGGTGGGAAGCAGATTCTTCACCGGCACGTCCGAGTTGTCCAGCACATAGAATATTGGGTCTAAACCGCCTTTTCCGGAACCCATATGCATGGTCACCAGTCCCGGCGTACAGCTCAAAAGCCCGGCGCGCCGCGCCGCTGTCGCAAGCCGTACCAACTCCTCCCCTGTAGGATTGGAACTTCTGTGGTCAGACACAGCAACCTTTACGCCGATCATCGGCGGGATCATCATGATGTCCTTTTCCACACTCCCCGTGATCGTAGTTGGCGGATAACCATAAGCGCTGGTCAGTGTGTAGGCGGTCATCCCCTCCTCGGTCAGGGCACGGGCCTTCGCCACCAGATTCTCCACGCTGCGGGTCACGCCGTCTGTGCCCAAAAGCCCGACCACCGTGGTGATCCCATTTACCAGGAACACACTGAGCTGGGATTCCGGTACGCGGGATGTCGGTCCCTGCTCCCCACCGCCGCCTGTGATATGCACATGCAGGTCGATATAGCCCGGAACCAGGGTTTTCCCCTCCAGGTCATAGACCTCCACATCAGGAAGCCCGTCATAGCCGGAGATACAGTCATCCATCCGCAGGATCTTCTCACCCTCGATCAGGATATCCTTTTTCCCCAGCGGCTCCGGCGCATATACATTTGCATTTTTAAGTAATTTTATCATATTCTGTCAATCTCCCTCCCTGGCTTCTATTCCTCAAACGTTCCCTTAACCTTCACGGCGCCGCCTTCCACCATGATCCTGCCCTTCGCTACCACCGTATCGATCTCAAAACCATCATCCAGGATCAGCAGATCCCCGTCGCTGCCTGGATGGATACAGCCCTTCCGGGGCCACAGTCCGTTTGCCCGGGCCGGATTCTCCCCACAGACGCGGACCGCCGTCTCCACCGGCACACCGGCAGATACCGCGTCCCGGATCTCCTCGTGCAGGGAGGACAGCCTTGTGACCAGAAGCCGCGCGCTCCCGTCCGGCAGAGGCACGCTCATGCTGCCGTTGCCGTCGGAGCTCATGGTCAGACGGTCCATGGGCACTCCCTCCTCCATGCAGATCCGGATGGCCTCACTGGGTTTGATACAGTCAGAAAACCCGTCGCTCTCCCGGATGCCGGAAGTCAGATCAATATAACCGCCCCTGCGCGCAAATTCCTTTGCCTGCTCAAACAGCGGGAACGCACGGTTCACATGGGTCGGAATAAAATGCCTTGCGGGAATCTCCGTCTCCTCCAGGATCTCAAACAGCAGCTTGAGGCCGGCCTTCCCCACTCCCATATGGAACTGGACCACCCCCGCTTTCCCGGAGAGCATACCGCCCAGCCGCGCCTGGGTCAGGATACGTTTTAACTCATCCTTCGCAGGCTGGGAAGACCGGTGGTCTGAAAGAGCGATCTCTCCGATCCCCAGCACCTTGTCGATCAGGATGATATCCCGGCGCGCATCCCCGGTCATGGTCCGCAGCGGAAGCTCATAGGAACCGGTCAGGATGTAGGCGCTGACGCCCTCCGTCTCCAGCCCTCTGGCCTTTGCCAGAAGTGACTCCGGATGGCGCCCTGTCCCATCGGTGCCAAGGACTCCCACTAGCGTTGTCACCCCGGCGGAAACCACATCGCTTAGGACCACCTCCGGCGTGCGGCTGTAAGGCCCCGCCTCACCGCCTCCGCCGATGATATGCACATGCTGGTCCACATAGCCGGGTATCACCCTCCGCCCGGCTGCGTCCAGTACCCTGACCGGGACGCCGCAAAGGTTGAATCCATCCACAATGCTGTCTGCCATGGGTGTCTCTGTCACCGCCAGGACCTCCCCGTTCACGATCAGGATATCCCTGCGTCCCAGATGCTCCGGAGCATACAGATCCGCATTTTTAACCAGTAATATACCCGGCATCCTACTTCTCCTTCTTCTCCTCATCCTCTAACTTTGCAATACCGAATCCGGTAAAGCCCCAGATGATCGCGAAAATAAATCCTGTATAGCACAGCACCGCCCACGGCAGATAATCCAGGACCTCAACCCCCAGCGTAGCCGTCATATAAGCGCCCGCTGCGGACCAGGGAACCAGCGGGACAAACACCGTACCTGCATCCTCCAGGGTCCGGGACAGGTTCTTTGCCGCAAGCCCTCTCTCCTTGTAAGCATCCCGGAACATCTCGCCTGGGATCAGGATGGACAGATAAGAGTTTCCGGTGGTCAGCGCCATGGTGATACAGGCGGCTACCGTTGCCGTGATCAGCGCGCCGGTGCTCTTTGCAACGCTTAAGATCTTCTGTAAAACAACATCCAGGCAGCCCGCCCGGCTCATGATCCCGGCAAAACAGAATGCACAGAATACCAGAAGCGTAGTGCTCATGATGCCGTTCATTCCGCCGCGGTTTAAAAGCTGGGTCACTGCCCCTGAACAGGAAGCCGGGTCAAACCCTGCCCGCTCGATCATGGAAACATTGAATCCGCTCACAGTGCTTGCCAGCACATTCTTTAACGTCACATTCTGAAGGAACAGCCCTTCCAGCCCAGCCACAAACGTAGATAAGAGCATCACCGGGATGGTCGGCTTGCGCAGGACGGAACCTGCCAGCACGATGACAACCGGAATCAGCAGCAGCCAGTTCCAGTGATACATGGAAGAAAGCTGGTTTAACATGGTCATAACCGTATCGGAGGTAACATCCACCGTAGTGTCCGCATTCAACCCCGCGATCGCATAAACGATCAATGAAAGGATCGTCGCAGGGATCGTAGTGTAAAACATATGTCCGATATGGTCATACAAGTTACTTCCCGCCGCGATGGGCGCCAGGTTGGTCGTATCAGAAAGCGGAGACATCTTGTCTCCGAAGTAAGAGCCTGCAATGACTGCGCCTGCCGTAGCCGGAAGGGATACGCCCAGTGCGCCTGCAATCCCCATCAGAGCCACGCCCATCGTCGCAACGGACCCCCACGAGGTACCGGTCACCACGGAAACCACCGCCGTGATCAAAAATGCCGTAACCAGCAAAAACTTCGGATTCACGATCTGGATCCCATAGTAGATCATCATTGGGATCGTACCTGCGGACATCCATGCCCCCACCATAGCACCCACACAGATCAATATGAGGATCGCCGGCATTCCTTTGGCGATCTTTTCAGAAATCTCCTGCAGCATCTCATCCCAGGTAACTCCCACCCGGAACGCCACAAACGCGGCAACTGCCGCAACCATGATGAGCAGCGGCTCCGTGCTGTACCCGAATACGCCTTTTCCGATCGTCAGGATCACCAGCATGGCGATGATCGGAATCACTGATTCCAGAAATGTCGGCATCCTTCTCCTGCGTTCCTTCTCCTGTTTCATAAGCAAAATCCCCCTTTGTCTTTTTTGTATGTACAAGGATCATTATATCAAAAAAAGCAGGACGCCTCAAGTGCTACATCGTACTAAGGGCAATTCCTGCTTTTTCTGATTTTCTGTTATTTACTTTCCTGTCGCAGCAGTCACTTCCTGCCGCTCACGCTTTTTGTTTTACCAGTAAGGCTTCCAATCCCGCCAAAGACGTACCAGACCCTCCAGGTAATAATAATCCCCCCAGGTGTTGCACTCATCCACACCGCGGTTTGTGCAGGGATTGTTGACTGAATCACGCGCATAAGTCCCGTGGAGCAGCAGGCCGTTGGACTGGGATCTGTTCTTCACCGCGCAGTGCTCCCACAGGGCCAGCATCAGCCGTTTTGCCATATCCGTATAATAGCCAGCCTGCTCTCCCGGCAGATACTTTGCCATCTCAAGCATTCCGCAGGCAGCGATCGCCGCGGAGGAGGAGTCTCTCGGCTCCTCACTTCCATCGTCAAAATCAAAATCCCAGTAAGGGATCAGATCCTGCGGCAGATGCTCCAGGAAATACCCCGTCACCTTCTCAAAGACCTCAATATACTCCGGGTCCCGGATGTAGCGGTATGCCATGGCGGAGCCATAGATGCCCCATGCCTGGCCCCTCGCCCATGCGGACCCGTCCCGGTTGCCCTGGTGGGTCACGCCGCGGAGCGCAGCCCCAGTCTCAGGATCAAAAAAGTAGGTGTGATAGGTAGAGCAGTCCGGCCTGACAACGCATTTCATCGCCGTCGTGATATGAGCCAGCGCTTTTTCCCGGTATTGTGGCTGGCCGGTGGTCTCCGACGCCCAGAACAACAGAGGCATGTTGAGAAGACAGTCGATGATCAGCCGGTAATTGTCCGGCGCCCCAAGCTCGCCCCAGGCCTGGAAAAACTGCCCTTTCTCATGAAACCGCCCCATCAGATTATCCGCCGCCATCAGAGCCGCCTTTTTGGCAGTCTCATTCCCCGTCAGCATATACGCCGCCACACAGGATGGAGAATATAAAAAGCCCATATCATGATGGTCCACATCCACCCTTCTCATGATCCGGTCCAGAAAACTCTCCACCTGGACTTCGCCTGCATGGCGGAGCGCTTCTTTTGCTTCCTCTGCCGCATGGCTTTCTTCCCTGCATGTTTCCTCATAAGCCAGCCAGATCTGGCCCGTCCAGAATCCGGTGGTCCACTCCACATTATCCGTCTGCGGATAAAAATTACCGCTGCTGTTGGAATCCGGGAATCTGTCTGTGAACTCCGCCAGATTTGCTTCCACCAGCTTCACCGCCAACTCCTTCGCCTCCCGGACCTGTTCTGCCGATATGACGCCGTAAGTCAGCAAATGTTCTCTTGTCTGCATGTTTGCCTGTTCCTCCTGTTCCTCTGAATGGTTCTACCACCGGAGCACCACCATCTGTGTCTGCCTTTCTCCGGCCTGCTCCGTTTCCTGCTGCCCTGTTTCCTGCGGCTCCTTCTCGGCCTGTCCCGGCTCTTTTATCTCCGCCGCCATCACCCGGCCAAGCCCATAACAGCCTTCGGCGCCAATATATTCGCAGTCCGCCCCGGCCTCCACATGGGCGTTGACCACCAGCCACGCGCGTCCGCCGCAGGTTACCTTTACCGCTTCCGCTTCCCGGTCCTCAAGCGTCCTGCCGGAAACCGGAGCTGCAACTGGTACCTTGACCGCTTCCACTGTCTCAATCTCCGAAACGCTTCCAGCTTCCGGCATGATCCCATCCACCGGCTCAGCCCCGCATTCCTTTTTCCGGCCGCCCACCTGCTGGCAGACGACCACTGTGATCAGGCTGAATGTCCCGCTCCCTTTCCCAGAAAACGTCACCATCCGGCCCGGTTCCTTCCGGTTATAATGCTGTGAGATGCCAAACTCCTCTTCTTCCATGGAAGCGCCGTCCGATACGCACCGAAACGTCACCAGGCTGCTCTTTCCTCTCACAGAAAATCCACGTTTCTCCCGAACCGGAGTAAGCCCCGGAGCCAGATGAAAGTGCTGCTGAAAACTATGTTCGCCAAAGGCAGAATCCTGAGCAGCTCCATGGACATTTTCACTGGAAGCCCCATAACAGGTATCCATAACCAGATAGATCCCTGTTCCGATGGCGAGTATCCTCCGCTCCACAAAAACACCGCGGTCCATATACCCCAGATGGCTGCACTCGATCAGGGTATACTCCCCTTTTCTGCACAGATTGCCCGGCAGCGCGGGGAGCAGTCCATCCACTCCCCAGGAATCCAGGCACCGGGTATATTCTGCCCCGTCCACGGTCACGCTGTTGTGAGCCTTCGCACTCTTGAACGCGCGCCGCTCTCTGCCGTCCACATAGGTATACCTGCCCGGATCGATGAGGATATCCTCCCCGCCGACTACCAGATCCATGTGGCATTTGTCAAAATGCCCATGGCCTCCGCCCAGGCTGCCGCAGCGCACATGCAGGTAATCCGCGTCTGTTCCCCACGAAGAACGCAGATACCAGTTGCCGCTGTCTTTCAGCCAGGCATAGGTCGTCTCCGGCTCCCTGGAAGCGAGCGCCTCATATTCTGCCGCCGCATCCATACCGTAGTCCCAGGCCCCCTCATACTCCATGTGTTCAAATCCGCCGGATTTCAGCACCGGGTCCGAAAGCCAGTACCCGCAGACCGTCAGCACGTCCCGGAGGTCCGTCACGTCGCTGTCCCCGCACGGAGGCTGGCTGCCGTCAGGCTTCTGCCAGATCCGGTCCGCATATGCCATGGTTTTCACTTTTTCCGTCACCGAAGAAGGGAATGTGTCACCGCACAGCCTTGCCACCCGCAGCGCCTCCAGATAGCATTTCAAAACCTCGTTGTGATACATGGGCGACTGCTCCCAGTGCACGCCGTCGTCCATCACCTGAACCTCGATCTGCCTGGTCAGCCGTTCCTTCGCAATCTCAGCATACCGCTCCCCCTCCGGATAGCCGCCCACAAAAGCAAGCATTTTTCCAATCGCATACAGACCGCTGTTCTCCAATACGCCCCAGTTGCTCTTGGTGGAAAACGGCACGTCGCAGGCCGCAAGATACGCCCCGTGGCACGCCATGGAATCCAGAAACCGTTCAAAGACCTCATTACTCACAGAAGGGCTTGACACGAAATACCCCATGGCTTTGATCCAGCTCTCCGCCCGCAGCCCCGCCTCGATGGTCCTCCAGGTCTTCGGCTTTAACTCCTCCGTAATTGGATTTTTTAAGATCCAGCGGGAAAGCTGGGATGCAAACGCCCTCGCATAATGCTCCGCCCCGCTCATGGCATAGGCCTGCCCCATGCACACCCAGTAACGGTGCCGGTTCATCTGATAGATAAACTCCGGATCATCTCCCGGCTGGTACGTCCAGTCGATCTCCTCCGGAAACGTGACCGGCGCTGCCGTCTGCTCCATATCCCAGGGAAGATCGAACAGGAAGGTCCGCCCCATCACCTCATCCGCGATCCGGATCCGGTGCGCGGCTTCCTCCGGCCACCATTTCTTCACATAAGCAGCACACGCCGAAGTTTCCTCCGGCGTTTTTCCATACCTCTCTGCAAATCTTGCACGCTGCAAACTCATCATCATCCTTTGACGCCTCCTGCCGTGATCCCTTCCACAAACCAGCGCTGGCAGATGATGAAGATCGCGAGCACTGGTACCAGGGAACAGACGGACGCAGCCATGATCAGAGCATAGTCTGCTCCGTACTGGGAGATAAACATGCGGATACCAAGCTGGATCGTCTTTAACTCCGTGCTGTTCAAATAGATCATCGGCCCCATAAAATCATTCCAGATACTTACAAAGGTAAAGATGATCAGGGTTGCGATACCCGGCTTTACAAGCGGCAGCGCGATCCTTGCAAAGATCCCGTACTCGGAAAGCCCGTCGATCCTGGCCGCCTCCAAAAGCTCATTGGGGATCCCCATCATAAACTGGCGCATCAGGAATACGCCGAACGCGGAGAACGCCTGCATCAGGATCAGCCCCAGATGGGAGTTGGTCAGATGCATCTTGCTCATCAGGGCGAACTGCGGGACCATGTACACCTGCCAGGGCACCGCGATCGTGGTGACATAGACCACAAACAGCAGGTCTCTTCCTTTAAATTTCACCTTTGCAAATCCATAAGCTGCAAAACAGCTGGTGAACACCTGGATGACCGTCGTGATGACCGTCAGCTTTGTGGTATTCTTAAAAAATGTGAGAAGCGTGATCTTCTCCCAGATGTTCTGGTAGTTCTCAAAATGCCACACCGTAGGCAGGATCTTCATGGGGATGCTGAACACCTCATTGCTGTTCTTAAAGGACGCCAGCACCATCCAGAAAAACGGGATGATCATCAGCACCGTAAGGACGGACAGAACCACATAAACGATAGCCTTGCTTTTGAATGTTTTTGTACTCATGTCTCCTCCTTATACGAAATCCGTAAATTTTTTCTCGCCGCGAAGCTGGATCAGCGTGACCACCAGCACAATGGCAAACAGCACCAGGGCCGACGCACTCGCATAACCGAACTTGAAGTCCACGAACGCCGCATTGTAGATATGGTTTACCAATACGTTGGTCGCCCGTCCCGGACCGCCTCCGGTCATGACATAGATAAGATCAAACACCTTGAAGCACTGGATCGTCAGCATGATGACCACGAAGAAGGTGGTGGGTGTCAGCATCGGGATCGTGATGTACCACAGTTTCTTAAGCCCTGTGGCCCCGTCGATGCTGGCCGCCTCATACAGATCCCCGGAGATCCCCTGCAGGGCTGCCAAATAAACCACCATATAATAGCCCATGTATTTCCATACGCTGACGATGATGATGACCCACATAGCCCAGTCCGTGGATGCGCACCACTTGGGCGGGTTTGCCACGCCGATCCATTTTAAAAACTCATTGATCGGGCCGAACTCCGGCTGGAACAGCATGTTCCACACAGCGCCTACCGCAACTAAAGAAGCCACATACGGGAAGAAAAATGCGGTACGGTACACCACCATGCCTTTGATCTTGGAGTTTAAGAGCACCGCGATCAAAAGCGCTGCCACCAGGGTCAGCGGCACGGTAAAGATCGCATACCAGAAGGTATTTTGCAGGGAAATGATAAACGTGCTGTCCCCGAACAGCTTTGCAAAGTTCTTTAATCCCACAAACTGCATCGGAGCGTCCGAGCCGTCCCACTTCATCACGCTGAGCACAAACGAAAAGCACACCGGGATAAAGATAAAGACAAAGTATCCGATAAAGTTCGGAATGATGAAAGAATAGCCGACCAGGTTGGTCCGCAGTTCCTTTTTCTGCCTTCCTGTCATGATTTTTCTCCTCCTTGGGCATAAAAGGACGTCCCCTCTCCCGAAAGGGACGTCCTTATGAATTTCAGTTTATTCTTCCATAGCTTCCTTTGCACGCTCGTTCATGTTGGCGATACCGGTGTCGATATCCTCCTCGCCGATCATGATCAGGTCATGCTCTTCCTCGATCACTTTGCGGACAGAAGGCATCTTGGCATCCAGCGGACGGTCGAACACGAAGTTCTTAACCTCCAGAGCGGTCTTGCCATCCTCCGGGAATCCTTCGATGGAAGAAAGCTTCTCGGTAACTGCGTCAGAAGAGATTGCCGGGAATACGCTGTTGTCTGCAAGGATCTCTGCGCCTTCCTCACTGGTAGCGAACTTCACGAACTCCCATGCGGTATCCGGTACGTCGCTCTTTGCGTTGATCGCGATCGGGGTAACAGAACCAACAGTGCTTCCTGCCTCTACGCCTTCCGGATGCGGGATCTTGGTCACACCCCAGTTAAAGTCGAACTTTCCGTCCTTCTTATCCTGGATCAGGGTTGCGATAAACCAGGTACCCATGGGAACCATCGCACACTGCTGCTGCTCAAATACGCTGATGTAGTGGATGCTGCCGGTCTTTAAGTTCGCATAGCTCTGAAGAGTGCCCTCATCCTGCATGCGCAGAGCCTGCTCGTAGTAGGGTTTTAAGAAGGAATAATCCTCGGACAGCAGGGTGTTCTTGCCATCCTGGAGCGCCCAGTTGGCAACCATAGCCATCCAGGTGTGGTTGTGGGTGCCGTATACCTTGGCGCTGCCCTCGCCGCTTGTCATCTGCTTTGCCAGTGCCTCATACTCATCCCAGGTCATGTCATCCTTCGGATACTCCACGCCTGCTTTGTCAAACAGATCTTTGTTGTAGAAAAGGGTGTACCAGTCGCGGCGGAACGGAAGGGTGTACTGCTTCCCATCCATCTGAAGCTGCTCTGCTGCGCCGTTGTACAGGCTTAAATCAATGCCGTCTTTTGCAATGTAGTCAGTCAGATCCAGAAGCTGGTTCTTGTCCTTCATCGCCACCTGGGTGTCGGCATCCTTTACCATGATCACGTCCGGATCCGTGTCGCCGCCTGCCAGCATAACGGTGATCTTGTTGTTATACTCATCCGCCTGGGTGTCAATTAACTCCACCTCGACGTTCTCGTTCTTTGCCATAAATGCATCTGCCATCGCCTGGAACTGCGGGGAGCTTGCATTGTCCCATACGGAAACGGTCAGCTTCACCTTCTCGCCGCTTGCCGCTGCCGCTGTGGTCTCAGCAGCGCCGCCTGCTGCCGCCGTGGTCTCTGCCGCGCCGCCTGCCGCTGTTGTAGCCTCCGCCGGTTTGGAACCGCCGCCGCAGCCTGCCAGTGAAACGGCCGCTGTCACAAATGCCAGTGAAAGTGCTGTGATTCTTTTCTTCATAATGAAACCCTCCTGTTAAACTTGTTTTTGTAACTTATGAAACAAGTATAACAGGAGGGCTTTTTCATACCAATCGAGCCAATTACGAATTTTTATAATATCTTTCACTGTCCGGATTTACTTTTTATAATTTTTTACACTTTTTATAATTTCTTCATCTTTTATGCACCAGGCTACAGCGTCCTCGCCAGCGCCTCATATTCCTTTGGAGTGAACCCCGTGATCTTCTTAAAGACCGTGCTGAAATAATACTGGGTATCAAACCCCAGCATATCGGAGATCTCATACATCATATACTGATGGGTGGCGATCAGTTCCTTGGCCTTCTCCACCCGGAAATGATTGACATAGTCGGTAAAATTCTGCCCCGTCTGTTTCTTGAAGCTGCTGCTCAAATACCCCTGGCTGATGCCAAGCTGGTCAGCCAGCTGCGCCAGGGAGATCTTCTCCCGGTAATGCTCCTCCACATATTTCTGCGCCAGCTCCACGTTGCGGTCGGTCTTCCCGTCTGCGCGCTGCTCCAACACCTTCACCACCTCGCCGCTGAAGCTGCCGATCCAGCGGATGATGTCATTTAAAGTTCCCATACGGTTTAACTGCCCGATGATGTCCACCGCATAGGGGAACGCGCTCTCCTCCTGCTCCTCAAAAAAGGACGTGATAAAATAATACAGGCTGCTGCACCCGTTGATGGCCTGGGCGCGGGACGGCTTGTGCTCCATCAAAAGCTCCTCCACCTGTTCCATGATCCCGGTGAACTTCTCTCCGTCATTGGACTGGATGCTCTGTCCCAGATCCTTTTTCAGGAAGCTGATATTGAAGTTGCTGCTGTGGCGGTTGCTGGCCTCGCACTCCTCCGAGTAGAACACGATCGGCTCCGCCCACTCATAGTAAGTGTAATTCATGGCGCTCATCACCTGATACAAAAGCTCCGGAAACTCCTCGATCCCCTGTCCCTTCCTGCTGACCGCCACCGAAGCGGACACTTCAAAATAATCCTTGATGACCGACAAAAATTTTCCGCCCATCTTCCGGATCCGCTCCTGATAGTCCGGGATCCCGAAGGCGGAAAGCACCAGGATAAACCCGTTCTGATCCCTCCGCACCAGACAGCTGTGGTCAAAAAAGCCTTTCACCATCTCCGTGATAATATCCTCCGCGAACCCCATCATCTTTTTCTGGTCGTCCCTGGTAAATGCCGGAGAAAACCCTTCAAACCCATAGTTAAAATGGATCAGCATCAGCACCGGCTCCTGAAACTGCTCCCGGATCACCTGTTTTAAAGGTTCCTGGGCATTCCCTTCCAGATCGAACACCAGCACCCGCCTGAAATAGTTTCTTATGCTGTCCGCCATGGTCATCCCATACTGTGTTTCCCTATCTGAAAGCACCCCCCCTACTGGGTTTTTTTCGCGACATTTCTCCACAGCGCGGTCCAGGGTCTCTGCAAGCTTCTCTTCGTCCAGCTCCAGCTTCACCAGGTAATCCAGCGCCCCCAGCCGCACCGCTTCCCTTGCCAGGGAAAAATCCTCCAGGTTCGTCAAAAGGATAAACTGAGCCTGGCACTGGTTTTCCCTCGCTCTCCGCATGAATTCTATCCCATCCATGGCCGGCATCTTGATATCGGTTATGATGATATCCGGCTTCAGCTCGTCAAGCTGCTCCAAAGCCTGCTGGCCGTTGGTGGCCTTTCCCACAATCCTGCAATCCTGCTGTTCCCAGTCCAGCATGGACGCGATCCCCGCCAGGATCAGCGGCTCGTCGTCTACCAGCATCACTCGATACATGTTAAATCCTCCTTAAGCTCCGTAAACTACTCCTTGTCTAAAGCAGGCAGGCCTTCTGTCTCAAATTCCAGCGGAACCACGATCGTGATCTCCGTATAGACACCCACCTCACTCGTGATGGACAGCCCGTATTCCTCCCCGTAGGTCAGCTTGATCCTGCGGTCCACATTGGCGATCCCGATACTGCTCATCCGGTCGCCTTTCAGCTTCTCCGTATCCTCCAAAAGGTGCTTAAGCTTCTCCGGTTCGATCCCCACGCCGTCATCCCGGACCACCAGATACATTAGGCCGTCCTCCCGGTAAATATGGATAAGGATCATCCCACTCTTGCCGCTCGGCTCGATGCCGCTGAAGATGGCGTTCTCCACCAAAGGCTGCAGCGTCAGCTTCACGATCTTTGCCCTGACAAGCTCCGGATCGTCCATCTGGATCTGCAAATCAAACAGCTCCGCGTATTTGAGTTTCTCAATGGTCACATAATCCCGAACAAACTCCAGCTCCTTTTCCATGGTCACCTTTTCATGGAACCCCTTAGCCATATTTTTAAGAAGGCCCGACAACGCGGTGACCGCCTTGACAATACCGCTGTTTTTCTGAATGACCGCAATCCACTTGATCGAGTCCAGGGTATTATAGAGGAAATGCGGATTGATCTGCGCCTGGAGCATTTTCAGCTCCAGACTGCCCTTTTCCTTCTCATCCTCCAGCCGCTGCTGCATCAGCTGTTCAATCTGTCCCGCCATATTGTTGACCACTCTGCCGACGGTCCCGATCTCATCCCCACTTTCAATGGCCGGATCCTGGGAGAAATCCCCCTCCGCGATCCTTCCGATATGGCGCACCAGCCGGTCTATGGGCTTCCTGACCTGACTGCCAAAAATAAAGCTCAAAACAAAACCGATGAACAGGCAGGCCGCAAAAATCAGGATAACGGTCTGAAGCAGCATGAGCCTGTCATTTTTAAGCGTGTCCAGATCCAGGATCTCCACTACGGTGATCCCGCTTCTCGCATAAGTCTCGTATGTAATCTTGCTGTCTGCCCCATGGATCAAACGGTCAAAGGTTCCCCGTCCCTTGCCCGCCTTTAAAATCCCCGCGATCAGCCTGTCATTCTCCTCCCGGTGTCCCGGGTCCTCATGGAGAGCGGCGACCCGCTCGCCGTCCGCAGTCACCACGATCACCTCGTTGCCGTTGTCGTTGCTTGCCAGCTCATCCTGGAACAGCTTTGGAGACAAAAACACCGCCGCCCATTCCTGCCCGCCCGACCCGGATATAGGATGGATGATCGGCAGGCTCTGCTCCCGCTCCCCGTAAAACAGCGGATCCCGGAGTTTTAACTGATACCGGTCCATCTCCTTCGCCTGCTCCTCAAAGAACCAGGGCGCGCCGCAGATCCGCTGTCCATCGTCCGTACTGGAAAGAGCCGTCCCCGCCTGGACCATAACGCCGTCATCACTGAACACAGACAAACGTTTGATATAACTCCCATACCCGGTGATCGCACAATAACTGCTGGCAAGGCTGGCATACTCAATACCGTTCCTGCGCTGTGCAGCGGTCTTCATCCTTCCGACCTGCTTTAAGTTGAAGGCGCCGCGCTCCGTACAGTTCAATATAATATTGACCATTTCCTCATACGCCATCTTATAGCGGTAGGAAAGGCTCTCCACATGATAAGTCAGGGAATTGGTGGCAACCTCCACCGCCTTTTTGTTGGCAGTCAGATAACTGCTGACGCTGAAAATAACAGCTATGATACAGATAATACATAAATTGTACCAGAGAAGCCTGGCTTTAATGGTCTTTGCATGAAACAATCTTCTCATTGGTTCCCCCATAGTGCCCCCGCGAAGAAGTCCCAGTCATCACGATTCTGAAGGGGGGCTTTCCGCCATTCTACCATATAATTCCAATAAAATCTAGTATATAGGAGGGGACGCAGCCGGGGCAGAGGTAGCGCAGAGAGAAGAGCGGGGGAGGAGGCGGGCGGAGATGCTTCCGTTTCGGTCATAAGGGGCACTAACGCAAACGGAGACGGAAATCGGGGCAACGCTCCAGCTACGGAGAACTCCTGATGAGTTCTCCTCCGCGTCGCGCTCCGCCTGGGTCCTGTAAACCCAGGCTCCGGCCCCCGATTTCCGCCTCCATTTGTGTAAGTGCCCCTAATAACCTGCAAAAGTCACATCTCCGCCCGCCTCCTCCCCCGCCCTTCTCTCCCCATAAGTCTTCCTCCCGGCTGCTGTGCACTGGCCACTTGAGGTAAAAAAGCAAAAAACAAAACCAGACCGTAAAAACCTTACCACAAAAAAACAACCCGGTATTTTCTTTCCGCAACCACTATTCCAACCTCAGCCAGAGACGCTTTTCCTTCCCACCAACGAGGCAGATAGGAACAAGTAGCGGCAGCCAGAGCACAGGCCGGGAAGGGGCGCCCCTTCCCGACCGTCCCCCTGTCACCCTAATTTCCAAATATCCCTGTTATACTCCTGAATAGTACGGTCCGAAGAGAAGAACCCTGCCCTGCTGATATTGGCAAGCATCTTCTTCGCCCACTCTGTCCGGTTCTCATAATCGTGATATGCAGCTTCCTTCGTTTCGCAGTAAGCAGCAAAATCAGGGAATGTCATAAACCAGTCCTTTGTCAGCAGTTCGTGATAGATGTTTTCCAGGTTCTCTCTGCATCCCACCGCCATCATCTGATCGCCGACAATGAAATCCACGGCTTCTTTGATCGCCGGATCATTCTCATAGTAATCCCTGGGGCAGTAGGTTCCCTCCTGATACCGCTCAATCACCGTTTCGCTGGAATCGCCGAAGATATAGATATTCTCATCGCCCACCAGACGATGGATCTCCATGTTGGCCCCGTCCTCCGTTCCCAGGGTGACTGCACCGTTCAGCATGAATTTCATATTTCCTGTGCCGCTTGCCTCCTTCGACGCCAGGGAGATCTGTTCCGAGATATCACAGGCCGGGATCAGCTTCTCAGCCAGGGTGACATTATAATTGCTGACCATGACTACTTTCAGATATGGGCTGACCTCCGGATCGTTGTCGATGATCTGCTGCATACAGAGGATCATGTGGATAATGTCCTTGGCAATGGTATAGGCCGGGGCTGCCTTGGCTCCGAAGATCGCGGTGATCGGGGTCTGGGGCTTTTTGCCTCCCTTGATCTCCAGATATTTATGCACCAGATACAAAGCGTTCATCTGCTGTCTCTTGTATTCATGGAGCCTTTTTATCTGAATATCAAAAATGGAAGCCGGACTGATCTCCATATCCTGAGTTTCTTTCAGATAGCGGGCCAGCTCCATTTTTTTGCTGTCTTTGATCTGAAGGAGTTTAAAAAGGACTGCCTCATCCTCTTTGATCTCCCTGCAATCCAGCTTTTCCAGCTCCATGGCATCCTTCTTATATCCGTCTCCGATCAATGCGGTGATAAAGGATGCCAGCTCCGGATTGCAGTGCAGGAGCCATCTGCGGAATGTGATCCCATTTGTCTTATTATTGAATTTCTCCGGATAAATGGCATAAAAATTATGCAATTCCGTTTCCTTCAGGATATCCGTATGAAGGGCGGCCACCCCATTGACGCTGAAGCCGTAATGGATATCCATATGAGCCATATGGACCCGGTCCTCTTTATCGATGATGTACACGGACGGATCGTCAAATTTCCTGCGCACTTTATCATCCAGCACCTCGATGATCGGGATCAGCTGAGGAACCGTTTCCTTGAAATAATCCACAGGCCAGGTTTCCAGTGCTTCTGCCAGGATGGTGTGGTTCGTGTACGCACAGGTCCTGCTTACGATCTCGATGGCTTCATCCATCTCCATCCCATGTTCCGCTGTCAAAAGCCGGATCAGCTCCGGGATGATCATGGTAGGATGGGTATCGTTGATCTGGACCGCAACGTAATCCGGCAGGTCATGAAGGTCAGAGCCCTTTTCCATAGCCTCATTTAAGATCAGCCGCGCTCCGCTGCTCACCATAAAATACTGCTGGTAGATACGCAGCACCTGGCCGGCCCGGTCGCTGTCATCCGGATAAAGGAACAGGGTTAAGTTTCTCTCGATATCCGATTTGTCGAATGTGATTCCCTCCTGTACCAGGGACTCATCCACCGTGTCCACATCAAAAAGATGGAGCTTGTTGGTCCGGTTGTTGTATCCGGTCACTTCGATATCATACATTCTGGAAATCAGTGTAAAATTCTTATAAGGGATCTGGTACGTTACATCTGTTTTCGTCAGCCAGGAGGTGTCTGTGATCCACGGGTTGGGCTGTTCATCCTGTTTATTGTCCTTAAAATACTGCTTAAATAATCCAAAATGATAGTTTAAGCCGATGCCGTCCCCATTCAGTCCAAGGGATGCGATGGAATCCAGGAAACATGCCGCCAGGCGTCCCAGCCCTCCGTTGCCCAGGGACGGTTCCGGCTCCACCTCTTCGATGGAGCTTAACGCTTTTCCGTGATCTTCCAGGATCGTCTTTACATCCTCGTAGATTCCCAGGTTGATCATATTGTTGGAAAGCAGTTTTCCAATCAGGAATTCCGCAGAAATATAATAGAGCTTCTTTTTTCCGGTGTTGGCTTCTTTCTCCCGAGCCATATCCTGCACCATGGATAAAAGTCCTGTATAAAGTTCCTCGTTGGTGCAGTTTTCAATCACTTTACCGCACCTGTCTTTTAACTGTTTTTCTAATTCCTGTTTATTCATAATCTGATTTTCCTCTCTCTTAGTTTACCCAGGTATCTCCGCTCCCGCTTCCATCAGGATCCTTTAATCCCGCCAGTTCCATCGCCCATACCGCAGCGTAACAGAGCCGATCGATTTTATCACCTTTTCTGACAGCTGCCCCGGCATAAGACGCCATTTCCAGTTATCCCCCACCGTGGAAGGCGTGTTGATCCGCGCGCTATTATCCAGCCCCAGATAATCCTGAAGGGGGATGATGCAGATCCTGGCCTGGCTGCGCATGACCAGACTGATAAAGGAATGATGCAGCTCGTTCTCCGGCGTGTAATAATCATTCAGATAATCGCGGGCCAGCTTACGTTCCTCCGGCTGAATGGAATGATACCAGCCAGCGATCGTTTCATTGTCATGGGTTCCCGTATAAACCACGCAGTTTTCAGGATAATTATGAGGGAGATAATCGCTTGCGCATCCTGAATCCCTGGAATCAAATGCAAATTCCAGCACCTTCATTCCCGGAAACCCGCTCTCCTTTACCAACTGCCTGACAGAATCCGTCACATATCCCAGATCCTCCGCGATGATCTCCTTTTCCCCCAGCGCCGACTTGACTCTGTAAAACAGATCCATGCCGGGTCCCTGTTCCCAATGTCCGTCCACCGCCGTTTTCGCGTCGGCAGCAACGGAAAAGTACTGGTCAAATCCGCGGAAATGATCGATCCGGACCACGTCGTATAATTGGTAGCAGTAAGACAACCGCTCCAGCCACCATTTAAATCCCGTATCCCTGTGGTAATCCCACCGGTAAAGGGGATTCCCCCACAACTGTCCGACAGTCGAGAATCCATCTGGAGGGCATCCCGCAACTGCAACCGGGGCGTTGTCCTCATCCAGCTGGAACAGTTCCGGATGAGCCCAGGTATCTGCGCTGTCCATCGCCACATAGATGGGAATATCCCCAATAATGCGGATTCCCTGACTGTTGGCGTACTCCTTAAGCTTCTTCCACTGTTTCATAAAGGTGAACTGTAAATATTCATGGAATTCAATATCAAAATACAGCTCTTTCCTGTAATAATCCAAAGCATTCTGCCGCCGGAGCCTGATATCCTCCGCCCACTCGGTCCACGCCTTTTCTTCAAATCTTGTTTTCACCGCCCGAAACAGCGCATAATCCTGGAGCCACCACCGATTTTCCTCCTTAAACCGGAGAAAATCCGCATTTTCATTGATCCGGCTCCGCTCATAGGCCTTGCGGAGCAGTCCGAAACGCGCTTTATAGATCCTGGCATAATCCACGCTCTGAGGGTCCTCTCCAAAGTCAGCCGCGTCACATTCCTTCCGGCTTAATAAGCCTTCCTCGATCAGATCTTCCAGACTGATAAAGTAAGGGTTCCCCGCAAATGTGGAAAAAGACTGGTAAGGGGAATCCCCATAGCTGGTAGGGCCCAGGGGCAGGATCTGCCAGTAAGACTGCCCGGACACCTTCAGCTGGTCTACAAACTCATAGGCCTCCCTGGAAAAACATCCAATCCCGTACCTGGAAGGCAGACTGGCGACCGATAATAAAATACCGCTTTCACGTTTCATACTATTCCTCATTTCCATGCGGACGCTCCCGCATACAAGCTTCCCCGCACTCTGCTAATACTCCAAAATGATCCGACACCACAGGATGGTCCTTCCCGTTAAATATAACGCGGGAGCTTTTTACCGGCATTTTTTCAGACGTCCAGATATAATCAATCCTCATGCCCGGCTCTTTTCTTTTATCCTTCCAGCCGTCTATGGAATGATCCACCGTAATCCCGTCATCCTTCTGGACTGCCAGTTCATAGGTATCCAGCCAGCCGGACCACCTGATCATGTCATATCCTTCGCCGGAAATATTGGATGGGGAGTTGAAATCCCCCATCAGCCAGATCGGTTTTTCCCCATCCGTTTTAAGCAGGCTGCTGATCCGGCTCCACTGCTTTTCAAACGGCTCATCATCATCCTTCCACCAGCCCATATGGACGCTGTAAAACCATTCCGGACCGCGCTCAGTCTCAGCCAAAATCCCCAATATCTTTCTGGTCTTCCAGTTCTGATAGTCATGGCTTCCGGTTATGAAACATTGTCTGCTATCCAGTACCGGAAAGCGGCAAAGTAACGCCAGCCCTTCATCGTATTTTCCATATCCCAGTTTAGCAGACACACAAGTCCAGGAATAGGATAGCCCACGTTCTTCCAGCATCCCGGCAACCCGGTATCCATGATTGTCCTCCCGAATCACCGTCTCTGTACAGTCCGCACCGGACTCACAGGGTATGTAGCCTGACACTTCCAAAAGGCCTGCGTCCACACCTCTTGCAGTCCGGGTCTGATTCACTTCCTGAAGGGCGATCACATCCGGCTTTTCCCGGCAAATGCCTTCCACAAAGGCTTTCAATTTCTCCTCATAGTCCGCTTCCTCCAGACTATGGCTGTTTAAAGTTAAGATCTTCATATTTTCCCCTACAAGATATCATTGATATCTGATTTCAGCACATCCGCCTTCGGGCCGTAGACCGCCTGGATCCCCTGATCCTTCTTGATCAGGCCCATAGCTCCCTCTGACTTCCACGCCGCCTGTTCCGCCACTTGATCCACATCCTTGACCGTGACTCGAAGCCTGGTCATGCACGCATCCACCAAAACGATATTATCCCTTCCGCCAAGCAGACCGATGATCCGCTCCGCCTGGCTGTCGCCTCCTGCCGTCGCGTTCAGATTCGCCGTGTTCGGATTCGCCTCTTCCGACCCGCCCTCGTCTGTATAATTGCCCAGGCGTCCCGGCGTAGCGAAATGAAACTTTCCAATCATAAAATATGCAATCCCGTAACCCACTACGAAAAACACTGCAATGCAGATAACAAAATTAATAATGTCTCCCGTCAGTCCCGCTTTTACCGACATGGGAATCCGTGTTAAAAACTCCAGATTTCCGAAGGAATGAAGCCGCAAATGGATGATCCCCGACAGAGCAAACGCGCATCCCTGCAAAACTGCATATATTAGATAAAGCGGCAGTGCGCAGAACATGAACATAAACTCTAACGGCTCTGTAACACCGGTCAAAAATACAGCCAGCGCAGTTGAAACAAACATGGAACGGTAATTCTGCCTCTTATCCGCATCCACTCTGCGGTACATAGCCAAAGTAATCCCAAGAAGAAGCCCCGTAGCGCCGATCATCTGTCCCACCTTGAATCTGGCTGGTGTAACTGTGGTGAGAAGCTGCTGATACCCGGCCATATCCCCGGCGTCCTTTAAGTTGATCAGGTCAGTAGCCCACGCCAGCCACAGAGGATCCTGTCCGAACACCTGGGAACCGGCGTTCACTCCGCTGAGGATCGTATAGGTTCCGCCAAAGGACGTGTAGTTCATCGGTATGGTCAGCATATGGTGCAGCCCAAACGGGAGTAAAAGCCGTTCCAGCGTACCGTAGATAAACGGCGCCAGCACCGGGGAGGTATCTGATGAGTTGGCGATCCAGACACCGAAATCATTGATCCCGGTCTGTACTAACGGCCACACAAGGGCCAGCACAACGGAGATGACCACCGACCAGGCGATCACCACCATGGGAACAAACCGTTTTCCGTTAAAGAAAGCCAGTGCATCCGGAAGCTTTCTATAATTATAATATTTATTGTAGATCACCCCGCCTGTAAATCCGGCTATGATTCCCACGAACACCCCCATATTGAGAGCCGGAGCGCCAAGCACAGAGGTAAAGTAACCATTCACTAATATTTCCTGTCCCAGCAGAGTGTGGGTAACCGCATCCGGATTTGCAAGGTCTGCGCTGCTCACTCCAAACAAAGCGCCTGTAATGACATTGATCAGGATAAACGCGATCACCGCCGCAAAGGCTCCGCCTGCCTTTTCCTTGGCCCAGGAACCGCCGATGGCAACGGCAAACAGGATGTGCAGGTTATTAATGATCGCCCAGCCGATATTCTCCATGGTGCTTCCGATGGTCAGTACCATGTCCATATTGCCGCCCGACATCTGTACCAGCTTGCCTACGCTTATCATCAGTCCTGCCGCAGGCATAACCGCAATGACCGTCATCAGGACTTTCCCCAGCTTCTGAAGGAAGTCGAAATTGATGATCGATCTTCTCTTAGCCTTTTTCGCCTGCTTTTCTGATTTTTCTGGTTTCTCTAGTTTCTCCGGTTTCTCTCGTTTCTCCGGCGGAACGGCCTTATCCGGGACGCTTTTCTCCTCCCAGGCATCTGTTTTTTTCGAAATCGCTTGCGTAGATTTTGCATTATCCTGTCTCATAATGATAACCACCGCATCCTTCCCGGCCTTCACTCCACCGGTCCTGGCTTCCATACCGCACCCTTCCGCTCCGCCACAGATAATGACAGGCGTTATGGGATTCACCTGCAGCTCCAGCAAGCCTTTTAAATCCGCCTCCGCGATCAGATCCCCCGCTTTTACCTTATCCCCCACGTTCACATGACAGGTAAAAAATTCCCCCTTCAAAGATACGGTCTCCAAACCAAAGTGCACCAGCACTTCCAGTCCGTCCTCAGACCGGAATCCATATGCATGCAGTGTTTCCGCTACGGAAATCACCTCCCCGTCCACCGGGCTTACCAGTCTTCCATCCTCCGGGATGACGGCGATTCCATCTCCTATGATCTTCTGGGAAAATACCGGATCGGGAACTTCTTCCATAGGCACTGCCTTTCCGGTCAATGGTGACAGGATCTTGATTTCACACACTCCACATTTCTTCTCTTTCATCGTTTCCTCCTAAAAGCTCTTTGCATCACTTGTGCAACCGCTTGCGTTAAATATAAAATAATTGCACAGACTTTTCAACTGTTTTTTTGATTTTTTCATGTTTTCTACTTTATGCACAAAATATGCCTCTGTTTTTTGTGCACTTCTCAATGCAAACGAGCATTTTTTATTGCGCATTTTACGCAAATATATTTGACAAAGTTTGCATAAAAATATACAATAATAGGTAACAGTTCAGACGGCGGGGGAATTAATACAAAAAACGGCGTCAAGCTTGCTTGAAAGCAGTTTTCTGCACCAGTTTCCACATTGGATGTCTGAACTATTACAGGAAAAGCACTATATGATTTTATTTAAGGAGATTATTATGCCCGTTACGATCAAAGATGTCGCCGCTCTTGCAGGCGTTTCACCCTCTACCGTGTCACGAACCTGTAAAGACCATCCTTCCATCAGCAAACAGACAAAGGATAAAGTCCGTTCCGCGATGGAAAAGCTTGGATATGAACCGAACTTTCAGGCCAGCAGCTTAGCCACGCAAAATTCCCGCACCATCGGAATCATACTGCCTCCATCGGAAAAAGAAGCATACCAGAATTCTTTTTACCTGGAAGTGATCCGTGGGATCAGCCAGTACTGCAACCAGAAGCAGTACATCAACACGGTTATTACAGGTCAGAACGAAGCAGAGATCCTGCAGGCCATCAAAACCATGTCTAAAACAGGACTGGCAGAAGGTTATATTGTGCTGTACTCCAGGGAGCAGGACCCGGTTCTGGACTATCTCTATGAAGAAGGGCTTTTGTACGTATTGATCGGCAAAGCTTACCGCAATATAAACCAAACCATCTATGTAGATAACGACAACATTCTGGCCGGCAAGGAGGCTGCCGACTATCTGATCAGCCTGGGCCACAAAAGGATCGCCTATCTGTCAGGAGACCACTCCCTTCTGTTCAACAGCGACAGAAAGACAGGATACATCCTGTCCCTTACGGAGCATCAGATCCCATTCCTCCCAGACTTCTGCGTAGAAGTGCCGGAGGTTCCAGAAGCCCAGAACCAGACCTTAAATGAGCTTTTAACACGGCCAGACCGTCCCACTGCAGTTCTAGTCAGCGATGACATCCTGGCTATGGCGCTGGAAAAAGTATGCATCCGCCTGGGGATCTCCATCCCCGGAGGATTGTCCATTATCTCATTCAATAATTCGCTGTTTGCACGGCTTTCCTCACCGCCCCTGACCTCCATGGACATCAATTCCTGTCAATTGGGAATCGAGGCGGCTTCCCAGATGATCAGCCATATCGAAAAACCCGATCTCATGGCAACGAAGATCATCGTGCCCCATCATATGGTGGAGCGGGAGAGCTGTGGAACGCAGCCGGGACAGAGTTAACGCAGAGAGAAGGGCGGGGGAGGAGGCGGGCGGAGATGCTTCCGTTTCGGTCATAAGGGGCACTAACGCAAACGGAGACGGAAATCGGGGCAACGCTCCAGCTACGGAGAACTCCTGATGATTTCTCCTCCGCGTCGCGCTCCGCCTGGGTCCTGTAAACCCAGGCTCCGGCCCCGATTTCCGCCTCCGTTTGTGTAAGTGCCCCTAATAACCTGCAAAAGTCACATCTCCGCCCGCCTCCTCCCCCGCCCTTCTCTCCCCACAAGTCTTCCTCCCGGCTGCTGTGCACTGGCTCCCCTAACGTAAAAAACAAAAACCAAAAGCAAAATTTGTAAGTTATTGACAAAATGACATTAGTGTCATAAAATATAAATGACACCAATGTCATTTTTTGAGAGGTGAAGAATGTGGCTAAAAAGTCATTGGAAAAACGAAATCTAATTTTAGAGCGTGCAGAACAAGTGTTCAGCAAAAAAGGTTTTTCAGCCGTTACCATGAAAGACATCATAGATGCTTGTAATATTAGCCGAGGGGGAATTTATCTTTATTTTAATTCAACAGACGAAATATTTATGGAGGTAATAAAATCACATCATCAGACCTGTATGCAAAAAACCAAGCATAACATTTATGATCTCCAAGATTTTCAGACAGTAGTTAATGCTTATTTTGAAAATCTGGAACAAGAAATGATAAATGTTAAAGGCAGTTTGAAATTGGCTATGATTGAGTTTTTCATAGCGCATAAAGCAGAAACCGATAATAATTTTTTCGTAAAGGCAATGGACGGATTAAAAACCCCTATTCTCGAAATATTATCTTTAGGAAAAAAACTACAAGAGATTTCCTATGATAATCTATCCGAAGTAGCGGATTTAGTTTTTTATTGGCAAATAGGTCTTGAGGAAATAATGCTTTCTACAAATGTACCGATAGAGAATTTGTACTTGCAAATTGATTTAATGAAAAAGTTGATATTTACAGGGCATTTAGAGGGAGTTGTTAAAAATGAAAGAAATATTTGAACGTAGAAGCATACGGAAATACCAAAGCAGAACTATTCCTTTTGAAGTATTAAAGAAAATAATTTATGCAGCTCTTAAAGCTCCGTCAGCTAAAAACAGACAACCTTGGAAGTTTATTGTTTTAACTTCCGAAGCAAAGGAAAAATTTGTGAGCATAATGCGCCAAGGAATAGAAAAAGAAGAAAACACTAAATCGCTTTTGCCCAATAGCGGTAGTTATATTGCAGGTGCTAAACATACCACTACGATTATGGCGCAGGCTTCGGCTTTAATTGTAATATGCAATCCCACAGGACATTCATTATACGAAAATTTGACGCTTGAAGAAAAGATTTATGAGCGCGCGGATATTCAGTCAATCGGTGCTGCAATCCAAAATATGCTGTTAGAAGCAACCGCATTAGGAATAGGAACATTATGGATTTGCGATACATATTTTGCCTATGATGATTTGAAAAATTATTTTGGAGATAAAGGCGAAATAATTGCAGCAGTTGCATTAGGCTACCCCGCCGAAAATCCTTCTGAACGACCAAGAAAAAGTTTTGAAGAAATGGCTGTTATGCCCTGTTTGCAAAAGTAAGACGCGGATAAAGTTGCGAGAAGATACGATACTTGAAAATTTCCCGCTGTTTTGTCCAAAGTGTAAGCAGGAAACCTTAATCAAAGTAAAGCCATTCAATATATCCGTTATCACAGAGCCAGACGCACAGACGCAGAGCCGATAATACGCAGATAAAAATGCGGTTATCGGCTTTTTTTATTAGTTTTTATTGCTTCTTCCAGCAATTATCCCCATCACATTTCAACGCAGTACTATCATTTTACAATTCACTCCGTATCGACATCTCTTTAACTCCACATCACTCCACACAACAAGCCAGTTTTTTATTCCCCCAACGAGACCGCGTCGGATCAGGTAGTGGCAGCCAGTGCACAGTCCGGGAAGGGGCTCCGTGGATTGGACGGTGAGATGGGATTACCTCTTGCGGAGGCCTGGAAGCGCTTAGGTCCTGGCAGCAGAAAAAGCGGGGGTGCATTTTGACGCACCACGTCAAAATGCAAAGGGACCGGAGAGGCGGATTCATCAAGAATCCGGCTCGACTGTCCCTGGTCCCCTGTTTTTTCTGTTGTCAGGGCCTTAGCGCTTCCCGCCGACGACAAACCAGTAATCCCGGCTCACCGTCCAATCCACGGAGCCCCTTCCCGGACGTTCCCCTCCGCTCCCCTCCCCTCCCCAGACGCCATCTCCTCCTTTACATTTGCACCCCCCGCGGCCCCACATGGGTAGAAAACACGATCTGCGTACTGGTCTTCCCATACTTCTGCAGCTCCCCGATAAACACATCCAATTCTACGGTACTCTGAAACGCCACCTTCAGCAGCATGGAATAATCCCCGGTCACACAGCTGCACTCCAGCACATTGGGAATACTTTCCGCATAAGCATAGAACTTGGGCTTATCCTCCGGCAGCACGTTCAGATTGATAAACGCAATGATGTGATACCCCAGCTTCATCGGGTCCACAACGGCATGATAGCCCGAAATGAAACCTTCCCGCTCCAGTTTATCAATCCTGGCAGATACTGCTGGAGATGACAAAAACGTACTCTCTGCTATGGCTTTCAGAGATATCCTCGCGTTTTCCTGGAGAAGCTTTAATATTTTTCTGTCGATGTCATCCATACTTCCATCCTCCGTAAATGTAAAAAGCGTCCGAACCTGTCATGTCCGAACGCCATTGTCCTCAATCTTTTTTATATTGGTATGATAACCGCTATCCGGCAACTTGTCAATGCTTTATTCTGCTTGAGTTTCCGTTGTGGTGTTTTCTAAAAAAGAAAGGTCGATCTCACCGCTGTACACCTCCACTGCCGGTCCCGTCATATACACATGTCCGCTCTCCCGGTCCCAGTGGATCGTAAGGCTGCCGCCTCTTAGCTGTACCTCCACAGTATCCTCAGCCAGCCCCAGCATGATCGCCGCGACTGCACTGGCTGTGGCTCCCGTGCCGCAGGCCTGAGTCTCTCCGCTGCCACGTTCCCAGACGCGCATTTTCAAATGGGTTCTGTCCAGCACCTCGATAAATTCTGAGTTCACCCGGTCTGGGAACCGCTCATGGTTCTCGAAGGACGGTCCGATCTTTTCCAGATCCAGGCTGTCGATCCCCTCCTGGAAGTACACCGCATGGGGATTCCCAACGCTGATCCCGGTAAACTGATAAGCCTGCCCGCCCACCGTAATATCCTCCGGCAGCCGGCTGGTCAGCTCCGGCACGCCCATGTCTACCTTCACAGACGCAACCTTTCCATCCTCCACATGCAGCTCTAAATATTTGATACCGCCCAGGGTCTCCACCGATATCCTGGTCTTATCCACGATCCCGTGGTCATAGACATACTTGCCCACACACCGGACACCATTCCCACACATAGAGCCCTCGCTGCCATCCTCATTAAACATACGCATCCTGCAGTCCGCCTTGTCAGACGGACAGATCAGGATAAGCCCGTCTGAACCGATCCCGAAATGACGGTTGCTGATAAATTCCGAAATCCGGCCCGGATTCTCCACCTGCTCCTCAAAACAGTTGACGTATACATAATCATTGCCAATTCCCTGCATTTTGGTAAATTTCATAAGTTCCCCCTAAATATTGATCAGGCTGATCACCATCTGGGCAGTCTCAACCAGATTGGTCCCGCTGTCCATACTGCATTTCTGTATGTACCGGTGCGCCTCCTCCTCCGTCATGCTATTGCGCTCCATCAAAAGGTTCTTGGCCTGTGCAAGCAGAACGCGCTCCTCTTCATTCCGCTGTTTCGGCTGCTGGCGCTGTCTCTTGCGCCTCCGCGACTGTGCCTGCACCATCATCTCCAGAGTGCTGACCAGATCATGGACCTTCAGCGGCATCGGAAGACAGATCATGTCATCCGGCATCTGGGCCGCCCATTTGCTGGGAGATCCAACCATAAGCATATTGAACTTTGGCGGCATATATTCATGCAGCTCCGTAAAAAGCATATCCGCCATACGGTATCCGCATACGATGATCCCACTGCTTAAATCCTCTGCCAGCGACAGCGCCTGGGCGCCGGAAGTGCAGGCGGCGATTACTTGAAACCCGCTTCTCATCAGTATATTCTTTATGCTTTTAGCATCCTCCGGTTTTGAAAATGCCACGATCACATTCGCCAAACACTCACCTCCAAGTAATCGAATCAGGTGATTCTGATGCGCTTAAAACTGTCCGGACTGCGGTTTGGCTTCTAGTATTTATACAAATACTCCTCCACTTCCCAGTCGGTCACTTCTGCCCGAAACTTCTTCCATTCTGAGTTCTTTGCCTCCAGATACTTCGTATAAATATGTTTTCCCAGCAGTTCCCGAACAAACACACTTCGCTCAAATGCCTCCAGTGCCTCCCCCAGCGTTTCCGGAAGCTGTTCAATGCCGCGCAGCCGCATCTCATCTTCAGACATGGCGAAAATATTGTTGTCAACGCTTGCCGGCGGTACCATCTCATTCTTGATCCCATCCAGCCCCGCCGCCAGACATGCCGCCAGCGCCAGGTACGGGTTCACAGCCGTATCAGGGCATCGAAGCTCGATCCGCGTACTGCTCCCCCTTGATGACGGGATCCGTATCAATGGACTGCGGTTGGCTGAGGCCGACCATGCAATATAAACCGGCGCGTCATACCCCGGAACGAGACGCTTGTAGGAATTGACCAGGGGATTGGTCAGGATCGTGATCTCCCTGATATGCGTTAAAATCCCCGCCATAAACTGATACGCCACCCGGCTCAGCCCCAGAGTATCGCTCTCGTCGATAAAGGCATTATGACCGCTCTTATCTGCCAGGGACATATTGATATGCATGCCGGAACCATTGACCCCCGCCTTCGGCTTCGGCATAAAGGTCGCATGAAGCCCGTGGCGTTTCGCGATCGCCTTTACCGCCATCTTGAAGGTCATGATATTGTCCGCGGCATTTAAACCTTCCATATATTCCAGATCGATCTCATGCTGGGCCGGAGCGATCTCATGGTGGGACGCCTCCACACCAAAGCCCATCTCCTCTAAGTTCAGAACAATATCCCGGCGCACGTTCTCCGCCATATCAATAGGCGCCACGTCGAAGTATCCGGCAGTCTCATGGGTCTCGGTAGTCGGCTTCCCGTCGTCATCCGTGTGGAACAGGAAGAACTCGCACTCCGGCCCCACATGAAAGGTATATCCCATGTCGGACGCTTCCTTCAAAACTTTTTTCAGTACATATCTGGGGTCTCCCTCAAACGGCTCCCCGTTAGGGCGGTAGACATCACAGACCAGGCGAGCCACCTTGCCCTGCTGCGGCCTCCATGGGAATATCTCAAAGGTGTCGTAATCAGGATACAGATACATGTCAGACTCCTCGATCCGGACAAATCCCTCGATAGCAGAGCCATCAAACATACAGCGGTTATCCAGAGCCTTCTCCAGCTGGCTCGCCGTAATCGCCACATTTTTCAGCATGCCGAAAATGTCCGTAAACTGAAGGCGTATAAACTCTACGTCCTCCTCTTCCACCATGCGGATGATGTCTTCCTTGCTATAATTACTCATTACTTTTCTCCCTTCCTTCTCACAGGCTTCATTAAAAGTTCCGCTTGCAGAACTTTCGCGCTGCCGCGCGGCTGCTTCAGCAACCATCTGCCTCTGCGGGGCGGCATTGGTTCACTTGGCGAGTTTACGAGCCTGGTGAACAAGCCCACCGCGTGCTGCGCATCCTTACGGAGCGTTTTGATCCATAGAACGCATTTCCTATGAATCAAAAAGGATGTCGCCCAGAATGCAAAAGAGGGCGTCAGATAAGCCGCTGCATAAACGGCCTTCCATGTAACACCCTCGTTCCATGGTTTGATGATAGCAGTTCCGGGTTTTTTTGTCAATAAAATGTTCGTATTCATGCAGAGTGGTAACCACCAAATGTTTACACTCGGTCAGTCCCCACATCAACCCCTGCTTTTGCAGCCTCTTTCCAATACGCTGTCAGGTATTCTTCCGCAATGTCAGCGCTCACCGAAAACTTTCGCTGAAGCCGCTCTCCCACCGCCTCACGGGAAAGTCCAAACTCCTGACAGGTCTCCACAAGAGCTCTTGCACCTTTGGCAATACCGATTGCCTCTCCTTTCGCTTCCCACTCTTCCCGTTCCATCTCCATATGGCGTTCTTCGTCATATTCTGTCAGAAACATTGTCATCACCTCCGCTTTATGACCGGACAATAGATCCTCTAAGATACCTTCCCGGATACAGTCATTAACCGCCTGGTCCAACGCAGTTTCCACAGGCAGCCCGCTCCTCTGATAATCCCGGATCTTCTCAACAAACTGGGCGTACTCCTTAAGCCTCCTGCAGCTCTCCATCAACTCCCGGTTGTGACCGCTGTTGATGTTCAGCATCGTAGCCCGCACCTCCAGACACGGTATCCTGGATATCCTCTCACTGTTTTCCCCACGCCCGTTTACAGATATCTTAAATGCATCCGAAAGCAGCAGTTCTTTCCGGTCAGGCGCTTCCTGAGATCCGTTATAGAATACAAAATACTGCGGAAACGGCAGCTGTTTTAAACTGGTGCTGAATATATTGATCTTATGCTGATCAATATATTTCTGATACAGCTTCGCAAAATAAGAAAGCCCTCGCACCGGCATGTTAGGGTTGTAGGAGCTTTGATGTTCCCACAGGTTTAGGGTATTATCGATCAGGAACGATATATCATTCTTCATATGGATGTAAATGGCATCCTCCAGTGTCGTGATCTCCAGATCGTCGGGATTGTCATAATGGCTTTTATTCAGGCCGTTGTACAGATCCAGCAGATCCTCCGGCCTCTTAAAAACCATCACAAATACTTTATCCTTGTGTTTTCTGTTTCTTCTCATTACTGCTACCTCCATTATAAGATGTTTTAGATGTGTTTTCAATCATGAAATCCGCGTAAGACAAAAGAAATGTCCCGACAGCAAAACCTGTAAAACGCTGAAAAAATAGTAAAACCAACTAAAAGCTGCTGCATAAACTCATGTGCCACATAGAGCCAGGAAATCTTTGGCGAACCGCCATTAAATTACACACTAAAGATTTCGGAAACCGACGCAGAAAAGAATTCCGCGGGAAACTTCCCTTACTATACAATATCCACGGAGGGTTGTCAAGAAACGATTTTGACACGAAAGCCTGTTGTCGGCCATTCCATAATATGATAAGATGAAACTGTTAAATCGGAACTTGCCGAGGTGAGAAATGGAAATTCGATATATGATATCTGCCGATGATAGAATGGAGATAAGTAAGATATATGAAGAAAGTTGGAAATATGCATATAAAGGCATAATACCTCAAGACAATCTTGATTCGATTCCTAAAGGACGCTGGTCGACAAACTTAGATAACCCAAACTGGAAAACATTGATTTGCATTGACGATGGCAAAATTGTGGGAACAAGCAGTTTTTGTAAATCCCGTTTTAAGCAGTTTCCCGACTGGGGTGAGATTATATCAATATATCTGCTGCCGAATTATATGGGTAAAGGTTATGGAAAAACTCTTATGAAGTCCACTCTTTCAGAATTGAAAAGGCTGGGATATAAAAATATCTTTTTATGGGTACTGGAAGAAAACATCAGAGCACGGCATTTTTATGAACAATTTGGTTTTTCACCGACTAATGATTTTATAAATGATAATATCGGGGGGAAAGAATTGCGGGAAATCCGATATGTTTACAAATAACTCTAGCTACATTTCATCAGATATGCTTTGGATGAGTGACAATGATATTGCAGTAATTCACTATAATAATGTTCCCCTTATTGGGGAAGTGCGTCTCAGGCAGACAAAGCATGCTCGACAAATCGAAATCTAAAGGAGGACATTAGCATATGAAGTTTCGAAAAAAAGACATTCAGTTAATGACCGATGGAATGGGGATTGTGTTCTATTCACCTAAAACGAATAAGAATATTCCTGAAGGTTCCAACTTTCTTGACGAAGAATATTCAAACCCAGAGGATGTGGCAAAGCACATCAAAAAGGGGGATGTAGTAGGCTTTTGCACCGGGAGCAGCGGAAATTACACACTCAAATTTAGAGAGGGCTACCCAGAAGAAAACCTGCTGGAAGAATACCCTGTTGCGATTCGTTTAGGTATTGATATTCAAGACGAAAAGTTATGCGTAATTGATTTATTTTGGTTGTCGGAGTGGGGTGCGGAGTGTCCTCTGGAACAAACTATCCCTATAGATTCGGGATATTATCATATTACTTTATGCACGAGAAAACCTGATTCAGGAATTTGGGGCGATAAGCAGACTATATTTGTCTATTTAAATAAATTGGATTCCATGCCAGAATTGACCTGGCCTGGCGTACCCCAGCTGCTTCCTCGATGATCAGTCAGCAACATAACTTCCAGTTCGTTTAGTAGCTGAGTAAATCTAAATTTGCAGGAATCAGGAGACGATAATGATGGCTAAGCAATTAAGCGCAGCGCAGTACCTTTGGTAAATATTTGGAACTATGCAGAGCAGTTGTTGGAAGATAACTTGATTTCAAAACATGGATTTTCTAAAAATAATGAACATACATATCAACATATTTTGCTCTTTACCAACCAAAAAAACTCTTACATTGTAATTATCATTGATATACTTCACAAAACCATCTTAGGTCATTACATTCTTGACTTAAATGAAAAATAAGTTTCTTTTTGCTCCGGATCATAAAACGGATCCCATCAGCTTTGGGGGCAGCAACCTTGACGGCATTCTGCGGCAGCTAAAGGAACAGCAACTCATACCATAAAAATGGAGGAATTTATGAAACATTTTATACTACTAGCATTTGCAAAAACACTTGTCATCACGATAGGAAGCAGCTTGATATATGTTCTATACGGCCTAATATCCGGCAACCCTTTTGATATAACCCTGAAATTTGAAATCATATTTTTCCTGGCAATATTTATTTCCAGTTTAATTGGATATGTATGGAAGGATCGAAAAAAGTAACGTAATACCTTGTCATATGATTTTAGCAAATAATACTGACAAATCAGAATATACCGGGGGCATAGTATGAATAAAGAGCACTATCTCACTTGCGATGAATGTGGGAGCGAATTTCTAAAATCCTCTTCAAAAATGATGGCATTGTGTCCCGAATGTGCCCACATTCTGTATGGCTATCCCAATTGTCCACACACTTTTAAAAATGGACGCTGTATATATTGTCATTGGGATGGAAGCCAGAGTGAGTATATTAAATGGAAAAAGAAAGATCAACCATAAGATTGTCACTTCAAAAATCACCATATCGATCTGAAAGGAACATCTGATGAGGCGATTTCGAAAAATAACAGTTGTTAACATAGAATATAAATGGCTCTTCAGATACGATCATTATGATTATATCAATTATCCCTATCTGCTAATCGTAATGAACGCTTCTCCAAAAGCAGCATTGCGTATAACTTTTCCGCTCACAGACCATTTTTTATTAAACAGCGGTTTACCCGCAACTTTTCACGGACAAAAGTTGAACTGTCCCCCTTGTCAAGGACATTTTTAAAAGTGGGGCAGTTTATTTTTCCTCCTCTTTTACCTACATCCTGTTCTCAGATGTCCTGTTTTCTATTATTATGGTATTCTATGATAGTTTTAAGTAATCTTGTTACTTTGAAGTATTCTGCCTCCTAATTCCTCCGGCCTTTTTGTAATCACCGGACAGGACGGCCTGTTGGGGATATCCAGTGGATACTTCCCAGTGATGAAAAAGTCATAAAACTCGTTTGGGGCTAACTTTGCAAGTTTCCATTGGTAACGCTCATTATTGTAGTACTCCATATAGTCATCTATCACACACTTTACTTCGATGAACGCAGCACAATCCGCCAGGTTTCCCCTGATGTGGTCCTTCATATGCCCGAAGAAGCTTTCCTGCGGGGCATTGTCCCAGCAGCAGCCCTTGCGGGACATGGACTGGCGCAGTTTTCTGTCATAAAGGATGTTGATAAAGCTTCGGCTGGTATAATGACAGCCCTGGTCGCTGTGGATAATTGTTTCGGCATGCAGGGAGATTCCATGGTCTGCGATCAGCCTCTCCACTGTTTCCAGTACGAAGTCCACTTCCAGCGATTCGCTGAGCACATAAGAGAGTATCTGTTTCGTAAAAGCATCCAGGATCGTAGACAGATAAGCAAACCTTCCGGCATAAGGCAGGTAAGTGATATCTGTCAGCAACACCATCCTCGGCCCATAACTTTCGAACTCACGGCGGAGCAGGTTATCCGAAACACTTCCGGTCCGGAGCGCTTTTGCGAGTCTCTTATTGGGATTCGGGCCCCGGTATGGGCAGGACAGCCGGAACTTTTCCATCAGCCTGCGGATCTTTTTCAGGTTCATGATGACCGGAGGGTCACTGTGGAGCAGAGCCATATGGATGCCCCGGGCTCCTTTGGGATAACCGTGCTGCTTATAAGCGGACAATACCAGCTCGAAATCCCGGCGGTCCTCCTCTTCCTTCTGCTCACGGACCGGGGCAGCTTTCAGCCAGGCATAATAGCCGCTCCTGGAAACCCCGGCTGCCGAACAGAGTTCTTTGGCGGAGAGGGTGTTCCCGTTCTGTGCTAGGGTCTGCTGAATAATCTCAAAAATACACGAAGAGTCGTTCATGAGCAGTGCACCTACTTTCTGGTAGTTCTGACTGCAGAAATTTTTTTTAAAAACTCCACTTCCTGTTTCAGGTAATCGACCTCATGCCGAAGCTGTTTCAGTTCTTCTTTTTCAGATGCATGGTTATCACCCGTCTGCTCCTGGGGCTGCCTCTTTCCATGTGTGTAGTTCCCTTCGTAGAAACAGCCGTATTTCTTGTACTGTTCCCGGATGTGGCCGGAAATACTCCAGATCCTGCGCTCCCCCAGGATGGCCGGGTTATAGCCGTGATCCTCCAGAATCTTCCGGGGAAGTTCCCCTTTCTGGTATTCTGAATAAAAGATCTCTTTGAACTCTTTGGTAAGGTTCAATTGAAACTGGGTCACGCTGTAGGTGTAAGGGTTTTGTCGCAGCAACAGTATTTCTTCTTCGGTAAAGGGTTTTCTGCTCATGGTATTCCTCCTGTTGTTCTTAATTTAAGAATACCATAAGGAAAGTGAATATGCCAAAAGAAAACGGGGGCCAGGCTAAAGTTCCGGGGTGCAGTCCAATAAACCGGGTACACCAGCAGAGTGTGTGCATTATAAGGGGACGGGAATGCAGGGGGCTGTTCATATTTAAGGGGCTGACAAGGCGGTCTGTCTAAAAAGAGGGTCCCCCACTTTCCAATGTGTCCACACTTATGGGTACATTATAAGTTGTAATTAACCTCCCCCCACCACCATCCCCCATCCCCCAGCCAGCCCTTTTCCATCCCCCAAAGCGGCGCAGTTTTTTCCCAGCGGCAGCCAGTACACAGGCCGGGAAGGGGCAGCGGGAACTGGGCGGTGAGATGGGATTGCATATTGCGGAGGCCTGGAAGCGCTTAGGTCCTGGCAGCAGAAAAAGCGGGGGCGCAGTTTGACGCACCACGTCAAACTGCGAAGGGACCGGAGAGGCGGATTCATCAAGAATCCGGCTCGACTGTCCCTTGCACCCCCGCTTTTTCTGTTGTCAGGGCCTTAGCGCTTCCCGCCGACGACAAACAGCAATCCCGGCTCACCGCCCAGTTCCCGCTGCCCCTTCCCGGCCGTACTTCCGCCACTAAAACCCCCCGCTTTCCACCTCATTTTTTATAGGACAACGCCCGGATCGCATTCAGGATCGCCAGCACCGACACGCCCACATCTCCGAACACCGCCGCCCACATGGACGCGAAGCCCAGCGCAACCAGGATCAATACCAGGATCTTCACCCCAATCGCAAACACAATATTCTGCCGCACGATCTTCATGGTCTTCCTTGCAATCTGGATCGCATCCACGATCTTGGACGGTTCATCATCCATGATCACCACATCCGCCGCCTCGACCGCCGCGTCAGAACCAATCCCGCCCATGGCGATTCCCACATCGGCCCTCGCCAGCACCGGCGCATCATTGATGCCGTCGCCCACAAATGCCAGAGTCTTTCCAATCGTCTTTTTCGAGAGCAGTTCCTCCACCTTTGCCACTTTATCACCCGGCAGAAGATTTCCGAACACCTGGGTGATACCGATCTTTGCAGCTACCTTTTTGCCTACTTCTTCCTTGTCGCCAGTCAGCATAACCAGATTGTGCACGCCCTGTTCTTTAAGCCCAAGAAGGGCCTCCGGCACATCCGCGCGGACCGTATCAGCGATCACGATCGCCCCCAGATACTCGGTCCCCTCCGCAAGATAGAGTGTCGTTCCCAATACCTCTGCCGGAGTGTCGATGACCACCTGCTGCTGGTCCATCAGCTTCTGGTTGCCGATATAAAGATCCTTCCAAACTCCATCCACCTGAATCTGCGCATGAATTCCCCGACCGGAAAGCTCCTCCACCTGACCGATCCGCCCGGTGTCGATCTCTTTTCCGTATGCCTCTTTTACAGAGAACGCGATCGGATGATTGGAATGGTACTCTCCCAACGCTGCCAGCTCCAAAAGCTCCGTCCTGCTGCCATGCACCGGAGAAACCTCCGTCACCTGGAATTTCCCGGTGGTCAGAGTTCCCGTCTTATCAAATACCACCGTGTCCAGGCTGCCCACTGCCTCCAGATAGTTGCTTCCCTTCATCAGGATACCATTCTTCGACGCAGCGCCCAAACCTCCGAAAAAGCTCAAAGGTACCGAGATCACAAGAGCACATGGACAGGATACCACCAGAAAACTGCATGCACGGTATACCCAGGTGCTCCACGCCCCGCCCAAAAACAGCGGCGGCACCAGTGCCAGGAGCAGCGCTAAAACTACCACAATAGGAGTATACACTCTGGCAAACCGGGTGATAAAGGTCTCCGCCTTCGCCTTTCTGGAGCTTGCATTCTCCACCAGCTCCAGGATCTTCGCTACGGTAGAATCATCAAATAATTTTGTGGTCTGCACCTCGATCACACCGTTGATGTTAATGGAGCCGCTGACAACCTTTTCCCCGGCCTCCACCTCTACCGGCATGGATTCCCCGGTCAGCGCTTTGGTGTCCAGGCTGGTGCTTCCCCTGGTGACCACACCGTCAAGCGGCACTTTCTCTCCGGGACGGATAATGATCGTATCACCTACCGCCACCTCATACGGATCTACCTGCCGCTCCTGTCCGTTTTCAAGGAGATTGGCATATTCCGGGTTGATATCCATTAAGTCCGTGATGGATTTGCGGGATTTGTTTACCGCATAATCGCTGAACAGTTCGCCCACCTGGTAAAACAGCATGACCGCAACCGCTTCCTCTAAAGACCCAACCACGATCGCACCGATCGTAGCTACCGTCATCAGAAAATTCTCATCAAACACCTGTCCCTTTGTGATATTACGGGCGGCTCTGAGCGGAATGTCATATCCGGCAAGCAGATATGCGATAATAAATGGAATCCATGCCGGACCACCGCTATGCTCCAACAAAATGGCGAGAATAAAGAATACAGCACTGGCCGCCAGCCGAAGTACCATCTTTTTCTGCTTCTTTGTCATATTACCTCCTAATTATGGTTTTACTTATCACGGCTTTATCAGCCGTGATCTTATTTATGATGATGTTACCGCAGCACCTTGAACTCTGCTTCCGGCTCAATCTTATCTGCCAGTACCCTTGCTGCCTCAACCATCTCGTCCTCTCTGCCGTCCTCCACTTCCATGGTAAGACGCTGGGTCATAAAGCTCAGAGAAGCATCCTTCACACCGCTTAGTTTCTTTACGCCCTCTTCAATCTTTGCAGCACAGTTGGCACAGCACAATCCTTCCAGCTTGATTATTTTTTTCATTCCTTTACTCTCCTTTTTCATTGATATAATTTGTTTTTCCCGGTATTCTTATCCGTTTCTTTTTCCTCAGCATCATTCACTGATATGTTCCATACCCTGTGCCAGGATTGTCTGGATATGGGCATCTGCCAGGCTGTAAAACACAGTCTTGCCTTCCCGCCGGAAGGATACCAGACGCATCTGCTTTAATATCCTGAGCTGATGAGAGATTGCCGACTGGCCCATCTGGAGCAAAGTCGCAATATCGCACACACACAGCTCCGACTGGCTGAGCGCATACAGGATCTTGATCCTGGTCGAATCACCAAAGACCCGGAAAAACTCCGACAGATCCAAAAGCCTGCTCCCCTGGCATAACCCCTTCTACCTTTTGGACAATCTCCTCATGCACATGCATGAACTCACAAGTGCCTTCCTTTACTTCCTGTTCAATCATCTCTTTTTCTTCCTGGGTCATGTAGTTCCTCCATTTCTTTCTATAATAAACTCTAAAGACTGCCAAAAACATATGAACAACTATTCATATGTTTATATTACCACATATTCTTATATTGTCAATAGGTTCTGCCCATTTTTATTATTCTTACAAAAAATCATATAACAAAAGGGCATGAGATCACCCACGCCCTTCACATTTCACATTTCAAAATTAATTACACAGTCCACTATTCCTGCTCCCGATCACTTTAACGCCCGAAGCTGCTGGCTCAGCTCCTCTCCCAGTGTCATCCTGCCCACATACAGCACCTCTCCGGTCATCAGAACGCTGTTATCCTCTTTGATCTCGATCTCCAGAGTGCCTCCCGGCATTTCCACATAGGTCTTGGGATCTGTCAGCCCCATACGGTAAGCTACGCCTGCCGCCGCACAGCAGCTGGTCCCGGATGCCAGGGTATATCCCGCTCCCCGCTCATAGGTCTCAATCTGGATATGGGTCCGGTCGATCACATTCATAATGGTCGTATTGATCCGCTCCGGGAAATATTCCGCATTCTCCGAATACCGCCCGATCCTGCACACGATCTTTTTGGAGATCTCATTTAAGAAGATCACCAGATGGGGATTGCCAATGGAAACGCAGGTTGCCTTGTACGGGATCTCATGGAATACCATGGTCTCATCAACAACCTCACGCCGTTTTCCTGCCACAGGAATCTCATCGCTCCAAAAGGACAGCTTCCCCATGGAAACAGTCAGCCTGGCGCCCGTCTCATTTAAGAACTGCACGTCCACCGGACCACCCTCAGTCTGGATAATGGCATGTTTCTTTCCCACATATCCTGCGTCCTTTAAGTATTTCGCGTAAATACGGATTCCATTTCCGCTGGATTTGGACCGGCTTCCGTCCGGATTCCAGATCCTCACGTCCACTCCGCTCTCATCAAACAGCGGCCCCTCCAGGATCCCGTCAGCTCCCACGCCGAAATTCCGGTTGCAGATCAAACGCACCCGTTCCTCCGTTAGGGGAAATGGATTGTGCTGTGTATTGTAGATGAGATAATCATTTCCCAGTCCATGATATTTTTCAAGTGTGATATTCATAAGAAATTCCTCCGTTTTTCTCCAAAAACCTTCTGTTACCTTCTATTAAACCATCACTTTCCTGCAATTAATTCATGATTTGTGCTTTATTTATTGCAGATTGTGCTATATAATAGAAAAAATGGGTTTTTGAGCCGAACGAAAAAATCAGAAAAGAAAGATCAGGAAACTGATCGGAAAGGAGCAGCCTTGCCAAAGATGCCACAGACCTGTCCGCTGGTCGGCGACGCCGACAATTATGATAAACGAGGTTATCTGACGGAAGATTTCCGCCTGTTCCATTTGAAGGATACCGGTGTGCAGGAGATCTCCTTTCACTACCATGATTTCGATAAGATCATCCTGTTTTTATCCGGGGATGTGACCTACCTGATCGAAGGCCGATCCTACAGGCTCCAGCCCTGGGATATCGTGCTGGTGAACCGCAATGAGATCCATCGGCCTGTCATCAGCCCAGAGGAGCCCTATGAACGGATGGTCATCTACTTATCCCCCGGATTCCTCTCCGACTACCGGACAGATGCCTATGACTTATCCGACTGCTTCCGGACCGCCCGCGAGAACCATACCCATGTCCTGAGAATGCACCGGTCTGCCCGGCGCTCCCTGACGGATTCCATCGAAAGGCTGGAAGCCTCCGTCGCCGACACGGGCTATGCCCATCCGCTGTACCAGCGGGTCCTGTTTCTGGAGTTTTTGATCCAGCTCAACCGGATCGCAGGAAGCAGGAAGCTGGACTATCCGGAGACCCCGGGATCTGACAGCCGGATTCTGGAAGTCATGGATTACATACGGGACCATTTATCCGAGCCGTTGTCCATAGATTCTCTGGCGTGCCGTTTCCATTTCAGCCGTTACCACCTGATGCGGCTTTTCAAGCAGGAAACCGGCTACACCCTCAGCCGTTACATTACGAATAAGCGGCTTCTGTCCGCACGCGAACTGCTCGGCACTGATATCCCGCTCACGGATATCTGCTACCGCTGCGGCTTCCAGAACTACTCCTCCTTCTTCCGCGCATACAAGGCCGAATTCGACGAAGCGCCGCGTGCGGGGCGGCGTCATGACCGCTGACCTGGATATCCCCCGCCCACAGCATACTCCTACCGGAGCTTCCCAACAGATGGATAATAGCGGAAAACCACTTTTGCGATGATCTCCTTCTTCGGCACATAAGGATCTCCCCACCCCCGCGCATCAGCAGAATGGTTCCGGTTATCCCCCAGCATCAGATAGCAGCCCTCCGGAACCTCAAAGTGATAATCCTCCGAGTCCATCTCCTCCGGCAGATACGGCTCTGCAAGCGGCTCCTTTGCCCCATCAATATAAATGCGGCTGCCAAGAATATCCACAGTCTCTCCCGGCAGTCCGATGACCCGTTTGACCAGCCTTGTCTTATCCTTCCCCGGTTCCGCCTTGTGGTCAAAGATCACGATATCCCCCCGCTCCGGCTCACGGCCAAAACGGTAAGAAAGCCTGGAGCCGACGATCCTGTCCCCGGTCATGATCGTCTTTTCCATGGAGTCAGAAGGAACTGTGCTGTTGGCGATCAGGCAGGAATTAGTAAAGAGCGCGATCGCTGCCGCTGCTGCAAGGATCTTGATCCACTCCAGGATTTCTTTTTTCATATCAAACGGTTTATCCGCCATATCTTTTACACCTCGCATCTGTTTTATCGATCAGAGTCCTGCTCTGAATGCGCTCCTTCCAGCTCCCTGATCCGTCTTTCCAGTTCATCCACCCGTTCTTCCTGACTGATCCAGACACAGATCAGAACAGCCATCAAAAATGCAATGGACGCAGCAGTACGGTATGGATGTTGGCTGAAATAAAACAAATGAAACCCGCCAAAGAAAAAGAACATTGCCATAAATACAAAGCACATGAAAAAAGTCTGTATAAACCGCTTCAATATTGTCACCTCCAAACCTATTTTAACAGCTTCCGGATCAGGATCTTTCCAATAATACAAAGCGTCAAAGCCGCCGCCAAAAGCACACCATACATAAGTATCCCTGTATACCATGGAGCTGACTGCCATTCGTAGATCATTGGATGGGTCTTATAGTCCCAGTACGTAAATCCGGCATATCCGAAAAATCCGCCGATCAAACAGCCAGCCAGCAAATTGATCCATTGATTCAAACGTTTATACATACCAGGACCCTCCTTCGCTCAGCTATTCCTCTTTTTGAAATATCAGCGATATGGTTTCCATATCTCCCGTCCCCCTTGTTTCCAACGGAACATACCCGGTGTATTCCCAACCGCTCTCGATTTTATCTTTGATCATATCCTCAATCCCTTCGAAACTGTATTTACTCCCCTTCCCCAAACCATACCCAACCAATACAGAACTGACTTTTACAAATTCTACCTTCCTCATGGCCCTTATCCCTCCTTCTATCTATTCTATCCCATCTATCATCACATTTTGTCTATATCAACCAGTTCCCCAAATGGACACCGATGCCCGGCAATAAATAATTGAGCCCGATCCCCAGCAAAAAGCTGGTCAGATTCGCCGTAATCGTAAAGATCAGGATCCGGCGCTGTCCACAGGATACAAGCCGTCTGCGGTAAACCAGATATTCTACATAAACCACCCCCGCTTCACCGGCTGCCACAAAAATCAGATAGGGGATCTGGAGTACAGAGGTTCCAACGAACAACAACAGGTTAAAAATAATATTACTTATAAAATTCACCAGAAATACAACCGGCCACGGCCGAATCCGGAAAAAGAAGGCAACCACAGATTCCGTCACCGCGTTAAGTACCGCCCTCACGGTCAGGTAAACCATACCCAACAACAGAAATAAGACAAGCACCACAAAGCTTCCCAGCCTGGCTCCTTTATAAATATCGGGAGATAACCGGCCTGCAGCGCAATCATAGTCAATTACGCCTGTCAGATACGCATGCCTGCCAGGTTTGACAGACGCCGCATCAGATACAGACAGGACATTTCCCTCACGATCTACCAAAGCCGCCTTGATCGTACCGAAATTGCGCTGAATATATTGAAGATGCGTCTCACTTCCCGCATAAGCCCCGCTGCCAAAAGAAAGGGGGTGAGCCACTCCGTTTCCATCACCGTCCTTCTGCATTTTCATCCTGGAAACAGCATTTACCATATGAAAAGAATAGCTGATGTACCCCTCCCCATCCCGATACTGCACAATCGGCGCTTCCTCTGTCAGGCCAGTCTCATCCGCCGCCGGCTGGTTAAAGCTGCAGTAATAAGGATCATCCTGAGACATAGGGATCAGAAGCTCCAGATATACAGCCTCTTCCGGAACATTCTCAGGCGAAATCATAAGGTAGCTGGCCGCAGCCGGACTGTTCGCCAGGCTCACGCTCATGCCAAACCTCAGCACAATGGCAAAAACGAATACAAAAAGAAGCAGACCAAACCCTCTTCTGCACTTAAAATTGCTCACGCTCATTTATCCTTTCTCAAATATTTCAGACAGCACGCAATAAATAAGATAAGCGCAATCAGCTTGGCGATGTTAAAAACCAGACTAAACGCCAGTGTCACAAAACCTGTAACCATCACGATAATACACCTCCTCGAAATCCGGACCAGTTTTCTTTTATTATAGAATGTCCCGCCTGGAAATAATAGTGGCGTAAATATTAAGATTCCTTACAAAAACACAGATCTATTTAAAAAACATTATAAAACAAAATAGTAAAATCAAAATGTAAAATTCACTTGACATTATATGTAAAGCACGCTATACTATTTTTGTAAAGCAAACATTACATTTTCAAGAAAGGAGCCTGCATCTTTGGAATCGAGAATACAGGAACTTAGAAAAAGCAGCAAGATCACACAGGAAGAGCTTGCCGAAGCAGTCGGCGTGACCAGGCAGACGATCATATCCCTGGAGAACGGCAAGTACAACGCATCTCTGCAGCTGGCCCACCGGATCGCCCGGTTCTTTGGCCTGAGTATAGAAGACATATTTTTATTTGAGGAGGAATGAACATGTGGTTGAACCAGTTATTTACAGAAACACCGATTGATTTTGACAGGCGCTGCCGTAACCGGATTGCCCTGGGCGTCCTTATTGCAGTTTTAGGCGCAGTTACACTCCTGCTTCCATTTGCCGTCAAACATCTCCCCGTACTTTTCCTGGAACCGGGATGGCAGGATTATGTCCCTGACTTTTATACCGGCCTGGGATTCGGACTTCTCGCCGCAGGGATCATCACTGCACTGAAAAATAACCGCTACCTTAAAAATCCCGGTTTAAAAAAAGCCCGTGAAATCTACGAGACGGACGAGCGGAACCGGATGCTGGGCCTGCGGTGCTGGGCTTATGCCGGATACAGCATGTTTCTCGCATTGTATCTCGGTGTGATCATCAGCGGCTTCATAAGCCTGACCGCCATGAAGGTGCTCTTTGCCGTCGCAGCTGTTTTCAGCCTTCTGCTGCTGATCTTCAAAAGGCTGCTGCAACGTTCCATGTAATAAACCATAAAAACGCCGCTGCGCTGCGCCGGATAACCAGGCCCTGCCCCAGATATTCAGCCAGCACAGCAGCGCTTATCAAAACTCTGCCTCTGTTCTCATCTTCTTCATACTCGCCTTAGACCGCCAGAATTCCCTTTGCCTCGCAATCTTAAGCCTTATAAACCGTTCAAACGCTTCAGGCTCATCAATGACCGGCATGATCTCTTCCAGAAGCTCCGTCTCCCATCTGCTGTGCTGAAATTCAACCACAATAAAAAACCACCCGCTATCATCAATCCATATCCTCGATGAGCCCCCCGCTCCCCTCTACGCAGCCCCATCCCATCAGCCACAAGCCACCCCAGCGGAGCCAGAGCACAGGCCGGTAAGGGGCACGCGGGAATTGGGATGCGGGCTGGGGATGCATCTTGCGGAGGCCTGGAAACACTTAGACCCTGGCGCCAGAAAATCCGGGGGCGTATCCTGATGCACAACATCAGGATACGAGGGGACCGGAGAAGCGAATTCATCAAGAATTCGGTTCGACTGTCCCCGCTCCCCCGGATTTTCCGGTGTCAGGGTCTTAGCGTTTCCCGCCGACGGCAAACAGCATCACCGGCCCGCATCCCAATTCCCGCGTGCCCCTTACTGGCCGTACCTCTCACCGCCCGTACCTCTCCTCCAAAACCCGAATGGCATGATACAAAAATTCATTAAGCGGCGTCGCCACTCCAACCTCTTTCCCCAGGCGGACCACAGTCCCGCCGAACATCTCCACCTCGGTCTTTCTCCCATGCTCGATATCCTGCAGGGTAGACGGCTTATTGTCAAACGGCACCTTCTTTAAATGATCCAGATGCTTTACCGCATAATCCTCATCAATATCAATGCCCTTCTTCCGTGCTATATCAATTACCTCTTTCGCCACCATCACCCGCAGCGCATTGGCATGCTCACTGGCTCCCCAGGCTCCAAACGGTATCCCCAGGACTGCCGCCACCTGATTCTCACTGACATTGCAGACGTATTTCATCCAGATGGCTTTCTCCATATCCTTCTGAATGACCGGCCGGATCCCGGCCTGCTCGAACAGTTTCTTAACCGCCAGCACATTTGCGGACAGCTCCTCATTACGCCTCTCCCCAAATTCCACACAAGCCGTTGCCGGATTGAATGAAACCTGGTTGCCGTCCATCACTACGCTGAGCCTCACCAGCGAATAAAGAAGCCTGTCCCAGCCATAGACAGCCGCCACCCGTTCCTCGCTCTCGATCCCATTTAAAGGCGACATCAATATGGTATCCGGCCCAATCTGGTTTTTGATATCCTCAAGTGCCTGGGAAAGCCCGGTCATTTTCGTAATGATGACCGCCAGATCAGCATACCCGGTCCGTTCTTCCGGGGAAACAATGTGGAAATGGTATGGCTTCCCATTGATCACAACGCCGTCCCGCTCCAGGCGCGCCTTCCGCTCGCCCCCCGCGATCACCCGCAGCCCATCCCCCAGTACCGGTTGCAGGCAGCTGGAAAGATAACTGCCAATAGCCCCCAGGCCGATCAGGGCCACCGTTTTGATCTCTTTGATCTGATTCATCTGCATTCTCCTCCTGTCTCCAGAATCCTATTGAAATACTCTGCTGTTTAAATGCCCTGTTCCTTAAAGTATTCCCGGAACCACAGCGCCTCCTCCAGAGTATTCTTCCATCCATATGTCTTCATATCCACCCGGTTGTCCCGGTCAGGATATATGCCCTCTGCTTCCAACAGCCTCCTCTGGGTATCCGGCCCGTCAAAAGACTGCGCACCGGTCAAATAGCCTTTGGAATTGACTACCCGGTGTGCGGGCGCCTCCTTTCCTGCCAACCCGCGGTTCAAAGCATATCCGACCTGCCGAGCATTCCCCGGCATCCCGCAGAGAAGAGCAATCTGCCCGTAAGAAGATACATTTCCTCGCGGAATTCCCCCGCAAACAACCTCAACCCGTTTATAAAAATCCATATTTCCTCCCCAAAATACCGCTGCAATCAAATATCCGTATGCCGCAAAACGGCCTGCCGCGCCGGACCTCCATCAGACTGCCTGCTTCTTCCTGATCTTCAGCTTGCTGAAAAACAGATAATACACCGCAAACAGCACCGTTGTAGTCACCCAGGTCAGCGGATAGCTGAACATGATAGTGAAAATATTTCTGGAAAGCGGCACCACACACAGGATCCATATCACACGCAGCGCGCAGACTCCGAAACAGCACAGCATCATGGGGATCCAGCAGTCTCCCACGCCCCGCAGCGCGCCGGAAAGGATCTCAATCGCTACATAGGTCACATAAACCGGAGACAAATAACGCATCATGGCAATCCCGATCTGGATCACATCTGCATCCGTCGTAAACAGCTCATAGCCGTAGACGCCCCAGTTATAGATCAGAACTGACATTCCCACAGAAGCGATCACGGACATGGCCATGCAGACCCGCACTCCGCTGCGCACCCGTTCATGCTTACCAGCCCCATAATTCTGGCCCACAAAGGTCGTGACTGCGATGCCAAAGGAACTCACCATCATCCAGAATACCGCATCGATCTTACTGTATGCCGTCCATGCAGCCACTGTATTGGTCCCAAGGGAGTTGATCCCCGTCTGAATGATCACATTGGACGCCCCATACATGACCGACTGCAGTCCTGCCGGGAAACCAATCCGGATGATCCGCTTCAGCATCCGCTCATCCAGTCTGACCTGCGGCCATTCCAGGCGATACATGTCCTTAGTACGCATCAGGCAGACCACCACCAGCACTGCGCTCAGTACCTGTGACAGGATCGTAGCCAGTGCCGCCCCCAGAACCTCCAGCTTGAAAACCACCACCAGGATCACGTCCAGAGCAATATTCACCAGACAGCTGGCCATCAGGAAATAGAGAGGCCTTCTGGAATCCCCCACAGCCCTTAAGATCGCTGCACCAGTATTATAGATCAGATTTCCTATGATACCTGCAAAATAAACGCGGATATAGAGCACCGACATATCCAGTACATCCTCCGGCGTGCCCATGGCTTCCAGCATCGCAGGCGCCAGCCAGATCCCCAGCACCATGATGACAGCTCCTGACAGGATGGAAAACGCTACTGCCGTATGCACCGCATACCCGACCATCTCCGGCCGCTTCGCCCCATAGTACTGGGAAATGATCACCGATGCGCCGGAAGAAAGGCCCACAAAAAAACCCACCACCATCTGAGTCAGCATACCCGTGGAACCGCCTACCGCCGAGAGTGCTTCCTTGCCCACAAACCTGCCCACGATCATGGCATCCGCCGCATTATAAAGCTGCTGAAAAAAAGTCCCGAACAGGATCGGGAAGAAAAACAACAGGATCTGCTGCCAGATAACCCCTTCTGTTATCTGATTCTGTCTGGCAATTTCCGTACGCTCCATATATGTAACCTCACCACATTTTTCATTTGTTTATCGCCGCAAATATCGTATACCAGGATTACTATAGCTCATTTCCCCATCTCAGTCAAGCATGGCCACGGTTATCTTCTTTAATCTTCTTTAATAAATAAAGCAAAATTAAAAATATCTTAAAGCATTCCTGTACAAGGCTTGATATAATACTCAAAATGGAGGTTTTTACTATGCAAAAAGCTTATTTTCTGCTTGTGCTCGCCGCAGGGATACTATCCTTTTCCGGCTGCGCCGGCCCCAATATAAATGATCCCCATGGTACTACTGCAGAAAGCGTTTCCCTTTCCCAGGCCCCCGCCGTAGCTGCGGCTGCACCGGCAAACAGCAGCAGTTCAGCGTCCGAAGCCTCGCAGCAGGAAAAGGACGTCCTGCCCCAGATGATCTATATGAGAGACACCTGCATGACTTCTACCGGAAGAACAGCGGTCGTCACCTGCGGGACAGAAGACGGGACGATAGAAGTACTTGTTCCCCCCACAGAACGCCCGGCAGAAAATGGACAGGCCAACTTTGACTGCCAGGGCAGTTCCTACATCAGCCTTGCCGATGGAGCTGCCGCGGTACACCTTGACGGCTCCTATATTCTGTTCCTTGCCGACGACACAGTGGAATATCATGGAATTTACAAAAAGAAGAGCGATGTGTCGGAAGACACCTTAAAATGGCTGGATTTTTACTATTCACTGCCGGAGTCAGGACGTGATGCCCTGTCCATGGTACCTTCCGAATTTGCAGGCGAGATGTTTCCCTCTGCTGCTGTAGCAGAGACCGATGCCGGCGACATCTCCTATCTGGACGCGCTTACTGAAGAAGAAGTCCTGCAGACAGAAGCCCTGGCACAACAGTATTTTATAGAAGATGCCCCTATGTTTGAAGGTGTGGACCAGATCTATCCTGTCACCGCCGATACCACCCTGTATGGCAATGCAGGTCTGGAAGGGGAATATTCCCTGGGCAACATTATCATCTACAAGGTACTGACCGTGAAGGACCGCAGGGACGGCAACCCTTTCCGGTTTATCAGTATTGCCCGCAATTCCAAATCTGACGATTGGAAAGTCATCAACTGCGGATATTAAACTGTTGGTACTGTTTTATTTTTCCGCTCTCTTATCCAGAATTGACGTTCATGTATCAGAAAAGGTGTCCCGCCCACATTTTGTGCAGGCGAAGACACCTTTTTATTATTCCTTCATCCGGTATCCCACTCCGATCTCCGTAAAGATATAGTGCGGCTCCGCTGGATTCTTTTCCAGTTTCCGCCGGATATTTGCCATATTCACCCTCAGGATCTGATTGTCCGTATCTGCATACGGCCCCCAGATATCTTTTAGGATAAAATCATACGTAAGCACCTTTCCTGCATTCCGGGCAAGCAGAGACACCAGCTTATACTCGATCTGGGTCAGATGAATGTCCTGCCCCTCCAAAGTCACAAGGCGCTTGTCAAAATCGATCACCAGTCCATCCCGGGAGTATACAGGTTTGGCTGACTGCATATTGCCTGTCTGCGCGCTGTGCCGCAGAGCCGTACGGATACGCGCAAGAAGCTCGTCTGAGCCAAAGGGCTTGGTAATATAGTCATCCGCCCCCTTGTCCAGCGCCTCCACCTTTTCCTTCTCCTGGGTCCTGGCTGAGATCACAATCACAGGTACACTGGAAAAGCCGCGGATACGCTCGGAGCACCTCCATACCGTCCACATCCGGCAGTCCCAGGTCCAGCAGGATCATATCCGGGTGATGGGATGTGCACAGGGACAGACCGGACATACCATTCAGCGCCCGGACCGCCTTATAACCATTTGAAATCACAATCGTCTCGATATAATTACCAATATTCTTCTCATCCTCAACAATCAAAATCGTCTGTTTATTCATCATCTTCTTTTCCCTCTCCCAATGGTAATGTAAAAACAAATTCCGCTCCCCGCTCCCGGTTGGCTGCCTCGATCGTCCCGTGGTGTGCTGTGATAATGGTCTTGCAGATCGTCAGTCCAATACCCATGCCCTTGTGAGAATCCCCACTGGCGTTGCGCTCCATACCACAGCCGTCGAATATTGTATCCAGGCGCTGAGGATCTATCCCCTTTCCATAATCCCGTATATGGAATTCCACAAATCCCTCTTCTTTTTCCACATACAGCTCGACCGCATCCTCTACTCCCGAATGGTAAACTGCATTCTCCAACAGATTGATGATAACCTGCTCGATCAACATAGCGTCCATCGGCACCATCAGGAATTCATCTGGAACATGCACTTCTACCCGCGCCTTCGGCAAACGTCTGCGGAGCCGCTGCACCGCCTCTGAAACCACTTCCTCCAAAGGCTCCGGGCTGGTGCTTACCCGCGCATCCCCTACTCGGATCCGCGTTACCGAAAGCAGATTTTCCACCATATTGAGCAGCCAGTTAGCATCCTCACGGATGCTGTCTACCATCTCGGCCTTTTTCTCCCGGCTCAGTTTCGACTCATTATCCAGATATGTATTGGCGAGACCGATGATACTGGTCAGAGGAGTCCGAAGATCATGGGATACTGCGCGCAGCAGATTGGCGCGCATGGTCTCCTTTTCCGCTTCCATCAACAGCTTTTCCCGTTCATTTAGCATCTGGCTCTGTTTCTTAAACTTGGTAGTCATTGTGCTGGTAATGCCAGACACCAGCATCATTCCCACAAAAGTTACCGGATATCCGTCTATGGTAAAATTCAGATTCATATAGGGATAAGTAAACACATAATTCACAAAGATAACACCAAACACAGCCGCCACGATCCCCGGTATATATCCCACCGTATAGCGCGCCACCATCATCACTGCCAGCACATAGATAATAGCCACCGTGGTAGAGTTCCTGCTGTAATGGAAAAATGCCTGTGCCACCAGGGTAGAAATTCCCATGATCGCTACTGTGACACCTATATTGGTGAGGAGGGTGCGTTTATCCATCCGGGATTTTTCTTCCCTGTGCTTTCTCCTGTCCATGACTCTCTCCTGTCCATATCGACAACGCTTTATGATATCAGCCGCCGTTTTTTCACATCAAAAATGGGACAGAAAGCTAACAGCTCCTGTCCCAATCCATTTTACTACAAATCTTAATCCATGTACATAAATTATTTGTTATAATTTACGATTGCACCAAAATCCGGTTTTAAGGAAGCTCCGCCAACCAGGCCGCCGTCGATGTCTGCCTGAGCAAACAGCTCCGGTGCGCTGGATGCAGATACAGAACCGCCGTACTGGATGCGGACAGCTGCTGCAGTGGCTTCATCATAAATCTCGCCGATGCACACACGGATCGCTGCACATACTTCCTGTGCCTGCTCTGTGGTCGCTACCTTGCCTGTTCCGATCGCCCAGATCGGCTCATAAGCGATCACAGCAGTCTTGGCCTGATCTGCAGTCACATTCAGGAAAGCGATCTTGATCTGCTGACGGATCCAGTCGATCGTGATCCCCTGCTCTCTCTGGGTCAGGCTCTCGCCGCAGCAGATGATCGGGGTCAAGCCGTGCTCAAATGCCTTCAGGACTTTCTTATTTACGGTCTCATCGGTCTCTGCAAAGTACTCTCTGCGCTCAGAATGTCCAATGATCACATATTTAACGCCTGCATCCACAAGCATAGCCGGAGAGATCTCGCCGGTATAGGCACCCTTCTCCTCATAGTACATATTTTCTGCACCAATGTTGATATTGGTTCCCTTTGCAGCCTCCATTGCCGGAATAATGTCGATAGCCGGCACACAGAACACCACGTCAACCTCGTCGTTTGCAACCAGCGGTTTTAAAGTCTCAACCAGGCCAACTGCCTCGGACGGCGTCATGTTCATCTTCCAGTTGCCTGCAATGATTTTCTTTCTGGACATATTGTTTATTCTCCCTTTTGATTGTATTGAAGATCAATGTTCAATGCGTCAGCGCGCATCTGCTGCTGCTACGCCCGGAAGCTCCTTGCCCTCTAAGAACTCTAAGGAAGCACCGCCGCCGGTGGAAATATGGGTCATCTTGTCTGCAAAGCCCAGTCTCTTAACTGCATTTACAGAATCGCCGCCGCCGATCACGGTGGTTGCATCCTGAAGCTCAGCTACTGCACGGCAGATCTCCAGAGTACCCTCTGCGAAGTTGGAGAACTCAAATACGCCCATCGGCCCATTCCAAACTACGGTCTTGGCGCCTTCTAAAGCCTTCTTGTACAGCTCGATGGTCTTCGGTCCGATATCAAAGCCTGACCAGCCTGCATCGATGGTCTCCACCACCTTGCGCTCAGTATCGTTGGAGAACTCTTTGCCCTCTACATGGTCAACCGGCAGGAGCAGGTTCACGCCTTTGTCTTTTGCTTTCTGGATCATCTCCAGAGCATAGTCTAACTTGTCCGCCTCGCACAGGGAATTACCGATCTCCTGACCCTGTGCCTTTGCGAAGGTATATGCCATACCGCCGCCGATGATCAGGGTATCTACCTTATCGAGCAGGTTGTTGATCACGTTGATCTTGTCGGATACTTTCGCACCGCCCAGGATTGCCACAAACGGGCGAACCGGGTTCTCAACAGCTTCGCCTAAGAACTTGATCTCTTTCTCCATCAGATAGCCAACCACGTTCTCCTTGCAGCATTTTGCAACGCCGACGTTGGAGCAGTGAGCTCTGTGAGCGGTACCGAATGCATCGTTTACAAAGATGCCGTCGCACAGGGATGCCAGCTCTTTTGCATAATCCTCAGCAGCCGGGTCCTTGCCGTACTTGGTCTCTTCGCCGCGGTAACGGGTATTCTGGAGCAGCAGCACCTCGCCGTCCTTCAACTCCTCAGCCATCTTCTGGGTCTCCGGGCCGGTAACCTTCGGATCATCAGCAAACTTTACGGTAACGCCCAATCTCTCAGACAGTGCCGGAGCAACCGGCGCCAGGCTCATCTCCGGAAGCGGCTCACCCTTCGGCTTGCCCAAATGGGAACACAGGATCACACGGGCGCCCTGGTCAAGAAGCTTCTTGATCGTCGGGATCGCGCCGTCGATACGGTTATAGTTCTGGATAACGCCCTCTTTTAACGGAACGTTGAAATCGCAGCGTACCAGGACTCTCTTGCCCTGTAAATCTTTTAAATCGTCAACAGTTTTTTTGTTCAACATAGTGTTGCCCCTTTCTTGTATACAATATTCTTTTACATCAGAAAAAGGTCCGGTCCTTTTTAGACCGGACCCTTATTGAGTCTTAACTGTATGATGATAATGATGTTCCACCCGACTAAGGCTCGAAAGAACCTCGCCAAGTCTCGGGAACAGCTTTCACACTAACCTCACCTTTCGCCTGACGGCTCGGGTTCGCCAAGTGTTCAATACTTACAGCTCAGCGAAGTACTTAATGGTGCGAACCATCTGGCTGGTGTAAGAATTCTCATTGTCATACCAGGAAACAACCTGTACCTGATATAAATCATCGCCAATCTTGGAAACCATGGTCTGGGTTGCATCGAACAGGGAACCGAACTTCATGCCGATAACGTCAGAAGAAACGATCGGATCCTCATTGTAGCCGAAGGATGCAGAAGCTGCTGCCTTCATAGCTGCGTTGATGCCCTCTTTGGTCACGTCAGCGCCCTTAACCACTGCGGTTAAGATGGTGGTGGAACCGGTCGGTACCGGAACACGCTGTGCAGAACCGATCAGCTTGCCGTTCAGCTCCGGAATAACCAGGCCGATTGCTTTTGCTGCGCCGGTGGAGTTCGGAACGATGTTAGCTGCGCCAGCTCTTGCTCTGCGCAGATCGCCTTTTCTGTGCGGGCCATCCAGGATCATCTGGTCGCCGGTGTATGCATGAATGGTGCTCATGATACCAGACTGGATCGGAGCATAATCATTCAGAGCCTTAGCCATCGGAGCCAGGCAGTTGGTGGTACAGGAAGCTGCGGAAATGATGGTGTCATCCTTGGTCAGAACGTTCTCATTTACGCTGAATACGATAGTCGGCAGATCGTTGCCAGCCGGTGCGGAGATAACAACCTTCTTAGCGCCTGCATCGATATGAGCCTGAGACTTGTCCTTAGAGCAGTAGAAACCGGTACACTCTAATACTACGTCAACGCCAACCTCTGCCCACGGAAGATCTGCTGCGTTCTTCTCTGCGTAGATCTTGATCTCTTTGCCGTCTACAGTGATGGAACCCTCGCCAGCCTCTACAGTGTGCAGGCCCTCGCCCAAACGTCCGCAGTAGCCGCCCTGAGCGGTATCATATTTTAATAAGTGAGCCAACATCTTCGGATCGGTTAAATCATTGATAGCTACTACCTCATAACCCTCTGCTCCAAACATCTGTCTGAAAGCCAGACGGCCGATACGACCAAAACCATTGATTGCTACTTTTACTGCCATGATTCATTCCTCCTACATTGTTAAAAATTTAATGATTGTTAAATTATAATCAACCTACCTTCTATTTTACCTAATTATACATAAAATAGCAAGAGGTTTTTTCCTATTTTACGAACTCTTTAAAAATTACATTTCATCTTTCACATAACCAGCCAGATTGTAGGCATGATCAGACACTCTCTCCAGGTTGCTGATGATATCCAGGAACACAACACCGGCAGAAGGCTTGCACACGCCGTTGGATAAACGCTCGATATGCTTCTCCCGCAGCTCCTCTTCCTGGCTGTCCACATCATCCTCATACTGGCTCACCTTGCGGACCGAATCCATGTTGCCGGTCTGACGTGCATCGATGGCGTACTGGAATGATTTGATCACGCTGGCGCCAATCGATTTCAAATCATCAAAACCGGTCTCAGAAAAGTCCAGATGATGCTCCACCATATACTCCGCCTGCTCTGCCAGGTTTTCCGCATGATCACCGATGCGCTCGATATCGCTGACGCTGTAGAATAAGTTGTTGACGACCTTTTTCTGCTTTTCTGTCAGGGACAGATTATCCACCTTGATCAGATACTCTGTCAGCATCTTCTCCATATTGTCGATGGTTTTCTCCGTTTTATACACGGTTTCCACTTCTTCCAGATTTTCAGTCAATATGGCATCCAAAGCACGCTTTACATTATCCAGGGTGATCTGCCCCATATGGACCACTTCAAGAGCCGCAGTCTCCACCGCAAATGCCGGAGACTCGAAAATACGCTCATCCAGATGTTTGAACGTAGCCGCAGTCTCCTCGTCCTCCACCGGTACAGTCTCCGGCTTCTCCTTGACCACCAGCCCGGACAGCTTCACCAGCTGGTTTGCGAACGGGAACAGCAGCGTAGTCATACTCAAGTTAAACACCGTATGGAATATGGAAATCTGTACCGCACTGATATTAGAAGCGGCAAAGGCCGGACGCAGCGCAAACAACACAAACCCAAGGGTTCCAAACAGTACAGCACCAATAATATTAAACGTCAGATGCATCACAGCTGCCCGCTTCGCCGTGCGGGACCCGCCCATACTGGAGAGCATAGCCGTCACACAAGACCCGATATTCTGTCCCAAAGTAATATAAATAGCCGCATTAGTCGTAACGATCCCATTCATGGCAAGGGTCTGCAAAATACCCACAGATGCAGAAGAACTCTGCAATAACGCCGTCACCAGCGCACCGATCAGCATCCCCAGCAGAGGATTGCCGCCCAGCACCTCAAACGCCTTTGCAAAGATCGGAGCATCCGTATAAGGCGAAATAGATCCCGACATAAAGTCCAGCCCAATAAACAGCAGTCCCAGACCGATCATGATCTCGCCCACTGTCTTTTTCTTCTGGCTCTTTGCAAACACCAGCAAAAGTGCGCCGATCCCAATAATACATGGAGCATAAAAGCCCGGTTTCATGATCTCGAACGCATCCCCCAGCTGGCTCATGGATACGATCCACGCCGTGATGGTAGTACCGATATTGGCACCCATGATCACTCCCACCGCCTGAGTCAGGTTCAGTACACCAGCACTAACAAAACCGACCACCATAACAGTCGTAGCGCCGCTGCTCTGAATGATCGCCGTGATCAACGCGCCCAGCGCAATAGCCAGCAGCCGGTTATTGGTCAGCATCCCCAGAAAACTGCTCATCTTACTCCCCGCCGTCTTCTGCATACCATCCGCCATGATGTTCATACCATACAAAAACATCCCCAGCCCGCCTAAAAAACCAAATGCATTTGAAATGTCATTAATTGACATATCTTCCTCCTCATACCCACTTCGTACTTTTATTCATTTTCCTTATCCTGCAAAAAACGCATACACGCTAATGATAACATACAGCCAACTCTTATTTCAACCAGAATTAACAGAATGTTAAATTTTAGGCTAATTTGTGTAAATTTTTCCAATTCCCCCACCCCAAATTGTCACTTCAACAAAACCACAGCACAAAAAACAGACGCAAAAAACAGGATTTCAAAACGTTAAAATGGAATTTCACTTAAGAAACAAAAATAAAAGACACTTCAAGGATTCAAGATAAAAAACAGTTAAGAATTTTTAAACTTTTTAAGATTCAGAAAACTTTAAAACTCAAAAAAATTCTAAGGTTTTTAAGGTTTTAAGGTTTTAAGGTTTTAAGGTTTTAAGGTTTTAAGGTTTTAAGGTTTTAAGGTTTTAAGGTTTTAAGGTTTTAAGGTTTTAAGGTTTTCCTCCCCAGCGGCCGCCAGGAAACAGGCCGGGAATGGGCGCCGGGGCCTGGGATGCGGGCAGGGACTGCATATTGCGGAGGCCTGGAAGCACTTAGCTTCTGGCAGCAAAAAAAGCGGGGGCGCAGTTTGATGCACAACATCAAACTGCGAAGGGACCGGAGAAGCGAATTCATCAAGAATTCGGTTCGACTGTCCCTGGTACCCCGCTTTTTTGCTGTCAGGAGCTTAGAGCTTCCCGCCGACGACAATCCAGCAGTCCCGGCCCGCATCCCAGGCCCCGGCGCCCATTCCCGGCCGTCCCCCCTGCGGCCGCCCCATTAATGCTCCAAAGCAAACTTCATAACCACCGCCCACACTTCATTGTTGCGGTTCCAAACATCCGTAAACTCCGAAACCGGCATCGGGCAGGAAACGCTTCCCACCTCCAAAGTCAGGCTTGGCACTGGACTATCGTTAATCTGCACCCAGTCCTTAAATCCACCATGACCGCTGCTTCCCGCCAGCCGGTATCCGGTCTTCCCAGAAACCATATTCGCCAGATCTCTGGACTGGTCAGTCACTTTGTTGCCCGGATAATCCCAGTAAATAATATTTCCCATGCTGTGATAGCTGATAGTCGCCGCCCAGCTGCGGGAACTGATCAGATTGGCAAGCGCCTGGCTCTCAGGCTCCGAAAGAGCGCTGGTCCCGCGGTAGGTTGCATAGGACGGAGCCGGAGCCGATGTCACCTGCTCCCAGTTTGCCGGAAAATTCTGATTCAGATCTACACCGCGCCCGTTCGCCTTCCAGTAATCCAGATAGCGGTCAAATGCGGCGCTGGTCCTGCCAAGGGACTGGTCGCTTGCGTAGCACTGGTTGATCGTCTGCCTGAGCTGTTCAGAACGGATCGCGCTGATTCCAAACTGGCTCAGGCTGATACCGTCCGGATTCACCATGGGAACATAGTGGATAGCCACCTGATTGAACATATCAGACAGAGGGCGTCCCTCATAGCTTCCGCTGGAATAAAATGCCAGGCCGTATTCGAGCTGTTTCATCACCAAAAGCGGCGTCATATACTCCCTTGCATGGATTCCTGCGTGGATCAGCACATGCTTCGGCGCGTTGGGGTTGCCCACCACGATCTCATAGATACTCCTTCCGTCAAAGGTTGTACCGATCACGTTCGTCTTCATCAGGCTGCTGTAACGGGACTGCAGATTTCTGATGTCACGGCTCATCTGATCATAGGAGTATTTCTCTGCAACTGATACAACCGGATTCTGGACTGTGCCTGCAAAACCGTCAACACCTTTGCTTACTTCCGGCACAACCACCATACCCGGACCTCCTGCCATACCGCCCGGTCCGATGACTGGGGAACCCAGTCCCGCCGTCACTGTACCGGAGCCTGCCACAACGGTGCTGCTTCCAGGAGCAGGTCCCGCCGGGGCGCCTGAAGTAACCGTTGTACTGCCGCTATTGGACGAACCCGATGTCACGGTCGTGCTGCTTCCACTGCCCTCTGGCTGAGAGGAACCCGCCGTCACCGTCGAACTGCTTCCGCCGCCCTCTGGCTGAGATGCTCCCGCCGTCACCGTCGTGCTGGCCTGCGTACTCTCCGCCTGGGCAGGAACTGCCGTCTCCGTCTGGTTTTCCACTACAGCCTGGCCAATATTTTCTTCACCGGGCGCAAGTCCTGTCACCACGGTCTCTGTCTCTGCAAATGCCATAAAGGAACTACTGGCTACCATAACGGCAGCCAGCATTCCTGTAACTATTTTTTTAATCTTCATGCTCTTTTTTGTCATTGTCCTTTTTTGCAAGGTCTCCCGGTTTCATGCTCAGGCTGATTTTGCCCATCTTGTCTACATCCAGCACCTTCACCGTCACCATGTCGCCGATGTTCACCACATCCTCGACCTTCTCCACACGCTTGTCGGAAAGTCTGGAGATATGGATCATTCCATCTTTTTTCGGTTTCAGCTCTACAAATGCTCCGAACGGCATGATCCGCACAACCTTGCCGGTGATGACCTGGCCCGGCTCGATGTCGGTCACGATGCTCTTCACAATGCTCTTGGCCTTCTCGATCATCTCCTTGTCGGTGCCGCAGATCGATACATTGCCTTCCTCGGAAATATCAATCTTCACGCCGGTCTCTTCGATGATCTTGTTGATGGTGCTGCCCTGTTTGCCGACAACATCGCCGATCTTCTGAGGATCGATGCTGATGGAGTCAATCTTCGGAGCGTATTTGCCCACTTCTTTTCTCGGCTCAGAGATAGCCGGCTTCATACAGGTGTCCATAATGAACATCCGCGCTTCGCGGCATCTTGCGATGGCACCTTCTACGATCGCTCTGGTCAGCCCATGGATCTTGATGTCCATCTGGATCGCAGTGATTCCGTCTTCCGTACCAGTCACCTTGAAATCCATATCGCCGAAGAAATCTTCCAGGCCCTGGATATCGGTCAAAAGGACGAAATCTTCATCCGCATCGCCGGTCACCAGGCCACAGGAAATACCTGCAACCATCTTCTTGATCGGAACGCCTGCCGCCATCAGGGACATGCAGGAGGAACAGGTGGACGCCATGGAGGTGGAACCGTTAGACTCAAAGGTCTCGGATACCGTACGGATTGCGTACGGGAATTCCTCCTCGGAAGGAAGCACCGGAATCAGGGCGCGCTCAGCCAGAGCGCCGTGACCGATCTCACGTCTTCCCGGTCCTCTGGACGGTTTGGTCTCGCCAACCGAATAGGACGGGAAGTTGTAATGATGCATATATCTCTTTGCAACTTCATTCTCATCAAGGCCGTCCAGCTTCTGCTGCTCAGACAGCGGAGCCAGGGTACAGATATTGCAGATCTGGGTCTGTCCACGGGTAAACATGGCGGAACCATGCACTCTCGGGATTAAGTCGATCTCTGCCGCCAGCGGACGGATCTGGGAAAGCTCACGGCCATCCGGTCTCTTGTGATCTTTTAAGATCATCTTGCGGACAGTCTTTTTCTGATACTGGTAAATCGCTTCGCCAAGAACAGCCATCCAGTCTTCTTTATCTGCAAAAGCTGCTTCCAGCTTCTCAGTGATCAAGCGGATATTCCCCTCGCGGGTCTGCTTGTCGTCAGTAAATACTGCAACCTCCATCTCCTCCGGAGTTACGATCTCACGGATTGCGGCGAACAGCTCCTCCGGGATCGCACAGCTCTCGTAGGTGTGCTTCTCTTTGCCGCACTCTGCCACGATTCCGTCGATAAACCGGATGATCTCCTGGTTCACTGCATGAGCCTTATAGATCGCCTCGATCATGGTCGCCTCCGGAATCTCATTGGCTCCGGCCTCGATCATGATAACTTTCTCTTTGGTAGATGCAACCGTCAGGGTCAGATCGCCGTTCTTCCACTGGATCTGAGACGGGTTGATAATAAGCTCCCCATCGATCATGCCCACCTGCGTCATAGCGCACGGACCGTCAAACGGGATATCGGAGATGCTGGTCGCGATCGCAGAACCCAGCATAGCCACGATCTCCGGACGGCACTCCGGATCAACGCTCATGACCAGATTGTTCAGGGTCACATCATTGCGGTAATCCTTCGGGAACAGCGGTCTCATGGGACGGTCGATCACGCGGGAGGTCAGGACTGCATTCTCAGAAGCCTTGCCCTCTCTCTTATTAAATCCGCCCGGGATCTTCCCGACTGCGTATAACTTCTCCTCAAACTCCACGCTCAGCGGGAAGAAATCGATACCCTCCCTCGGTTTGTCTGATGCGGTAGCCGTTGATAATACGGTGGTATCACCATAATGCATGAATGCCGCGCCGTTTGCCTGCTTTGCCACTCTGCCGATATCTACGGTCAGGGTTTTGCCTGCAAGCTCCATACTAAAACTTTTGTACATGCTTTTTGTCTCCTTTAAAAAATAATTTATATTCAGCAGAAGACTCCGAAACTACTGCTCTGCCTGCAACCTGTGATCCTCACTCTGTCTCCGGGTTACGGGTACAGCAGCGGCTTCGGGGTGCGTCTTCTGACAAAATATCGCGTTTTTCTACAACCATCCGGAAAGCAAAATAGGGTGGAGAAAACCTCTCCACCCTAACGTCCTCATTACTTTCTGATGCCTAACTTTTCAATCAGCGCACGATAGCCTTCCAGGTCGGTTTTCTTTAAGTAGTCTAAGAGACCACGTCTCTGTCCTACCATCTTCAGCAAACCACGTCTGGAATGATGATCCTTCTGGTTCTCCTTTAAATGCTCGGTCAGCTCTGCAATTCTTGCAGTCAGGATCGCGATCTGAACCTCCGGTGAACCGGTATCTCCAGCTTTTCTGCCGTACTCGGCGATGATTGCTGCTTTCTTTTCCTTTGAAATCATAATGATTTCCTCCTTTATTTTTAGTCTTACCGCAAACCAGGTCATCGGTTGGAGTATCCGGACGACTGGGTTTCGGCGTTAATTCATACCGATTTATCATAGCATATTCTATTGGGACTGTCAATTCATTTCCAAAGCATTTCCCTGTATTTCTTCTACTTTTTTTCATGTCCTGCCTTTGAGGCAGTAAGAATCTTACCGCCATCAGGTAAGATTCCCTGCAGATATGGATGGCAGACAGCGAGAACACTGTCGAATTGTGACAGACATACTCTAGCACAGGTTTTGTCCAGCCACAATAAAACTTCCAAAAATGACTTTCTCTCTGCAATTTTATCCCAGCTTCTTGCAGTTTTTCTGGTCAAAATAACTCCTCACCGTATCCCGCACCTGCTTTCTCCGGGTCTTACTGACAGGCACCCGGGCGCCGTTGCGCATGATCAGCTCATCCTGCCCAACCACCTGCACGTACCGCAGATGGACCAGATAAGAATAATGCGGCCGGATGACCGGCATCCCCTTTAAATGCTCCTCCTCATCATTGATCCGGTTTCCGATCGGATAGACCTGCGTCTTCGTATGTACATAGATCACCCTCTGTTCCAAGTGGATATAGTAGATTTCCCGTTCATACAGATGGATCAGTTTACCCTTGTATTCCCATACAAATTCGCGTTCTTTTTTCATAGTTCATATTCCCCGTTTCATAAAATAATAAGCCTGCCGAAAAAAACGGCAGACCCATTACATAAACGCAGAATATTCCATTTTATAACAATAATTATGACATTTTTCGACAAATCTTGCTACTTCTTACTTTACAGCTGGGCTGATCATGAAAGAACACCTCGCATTCCGGCGGCTTCCCATCTCCCAGATCAGGCCTATATATATGCCTGATGTACCAGAAGCGCCAGAAGAATCCCCAACACCGCACCTGCAAATACCTGCAGCGGCGTGTGTCCCACAAACTCCTTCAGCTTCTTCTGGAAATGCTCATTATCCAGCTTAAAAAAGTCCTGCTCCATAATGATATTCAAAAGCTTCGCCTGCTTGCCGGTCTCCTGGCGGACACCGATCGCATCATACATCACCACCGACGCCAGCACAAAACATATGGCAAACTCGAAAGAGCCGACTCCATAGCACAGCCCCGCACTGGTCGTCAGTCCACAGACCGTGGCTGAATGGGAACTGGGCATACCGCCCGAGCCTACCAGCCGCTCTGCCGAAAAGCTTCTGTTAAGTGCAAAATCCAGCATCGTTTTCAGTACCTGCGCCACCGTCCATCCTACCAGGGCGCTGATCAGGATTTCATTACTAAATAGTTTTTCCCAGAATGTCATGTCGTACTCCTGTTTTACTCCGTATCCTGTCTCGTATATTCTCCACAACTTCCGCCAAACTGCATACCTTGTCTGCATAACAAACAGCCAGGCCCTCACGCGTGGAGGGCGGAACCGGAGTCAGCGGCCACATATGTCTCAGGATCATATCCTGTTCCTGCTCCGTCAATTCAAAATACCGGACCGCATTTTTAAGGGCCGTCCTCGGATGGGTAAAGCCATGGAAACGCTGCCCTGTCAGCTTTGCATGGGTATGCCAGTCATACAAAAACAGATCATGCAAAAGTGACGCACGGGCTGCAGACCGGCTGTCCCATCCCATCTTCCGGCAGATCCGGTAGCTCAAATAGGACACCCGGACACAATGCTCTTTACAGGTGGTGGTTCCATGCTGATAGTAATGGTCCATGGAACAGAACACCGGATGCTCCAGGATGTCCTGCACACAGGCAAGGTACTCCATATCCCCGGCGTAAAGGCGCCGCTCGGCCCAGTCCTCATTCTCCATCCACTGTTTCATCTGTCGGCGTTCAGCCGGCGTCAGCCGCAACGCTCCCATTGCTATTATCTCACCTGTCCTTCGTTCAATCCCTGCATATAGTTTCCAGAAAAACCAGCTTACCCGATCAGCCAGTCGTACAACTCCTGGTACTTAAGCGCTGAGGTCTGCCATGAGAAATCCGCAGCCATAGCCCTGTCAATGATCTTGTTCCATTCCCGCTTTTTATCGTAGTAGATATGCTTTGCATAGCGGATCGTATCCAGCATCTCATGGGCGTTATAATTGGCAAAGGAAAATCCTGTGCCCTTGTTCTCGAATTCATTATACGGCTCTACCGTATCCTTGAGTCCTCCGGTCTCCCGCACGATCGGCACGGTGCCGTAGCGCAGCGACATCAGCTGGCTTAAGCCGCACGGCTCAAACAGGGACGGCATCAGGAACGCGTCACATGCCGCATAAATCTTGTGTGACAGTTCATTGGAATAGTATATCTGAGCGGAAACCCGGTCATGATATTTCCAGTCATAGTGACGGAACATGTTCTCATACTTCTCGTCTCCGGTGCCCAGCACAACAAGCTGGATGTCTTCGCTGCACAGCTCATCCATCACGGCCTGGATCAGATCCAGCCCCTTCTGGTCTGTCAGACGGGAAACAATACCCACCATAAACTTCTTATCATCTACCGGCAGACCCAGCTGCTCCTGCAGCGCACGTTTGTTTTTAACCTTTTCCTTGCGGAAGGTCCTGGCGCTGTAGTTTTGTACGATCATGCTGTCAGTCTCCGGGTTGAACTCGTCGTAATCAATGCCATTGACAATCCCGCGCAGGCTGTTTGCCCTTGCCCGCATCAAACCGTCCAGGCCCTCGCCGTAAAACGGCATCTTGATCTCTTCTGCATAAGTCTGGCTCACGGTGGTGATTGCATCTGCAAATACGATGCCGCCCTTCAGCATATTGCCATCCTTGTATGCCTCCAGCTTATCCGGAGTAAAGTAGTAATCCGGAAGCATGGAAAACCGTTTGATCGTCTTCACATCCCACACACCCTGGAACTTTAAGTTGTGGATGGTCATCACCGACTTCATTGCGGAAAAGAACTCTCCTCCGTGGAACCGGTCCTTTAAGTATACCGGTATCAGGCCGGTCTGCCAGTCATGGCAGTGCACCACATCAGGCTTGAACCCGATGACAGGCAGTGCGGACAGCGCCGCATTACAGAAGAAGGAAAACTTCTCCAGGTCATAGAACCAGTCACCGTAAGGCTTTGCTCCATTAAAATAAGCTTCATTGTCAATAAAATAGAAGGTAATTCCGTCATATATATATTCCAGGATTCCCACATACCGGCTCTGCCCCAGATAATCCATGTAAAAATGATTCACATAGGTCATCTCATTGCGCCACTTTTCATTGATGCACAGATATTTCGGAATCATCACGCGCACATCAAAAAACTCTTTGTCAAAGCACTTCGGCAAAGACCCCACTACATCGGCCAGTCCTCCGGTCTTGATAAACGGTACGGCCTCTGATGCAACAAACAGAATATTTTTCATCGAATACCCTCCTCTAACATCCGTCTGAAAAAAATCGCAGACATTCATTAAATATCAGTATACAATATTTAGGCCGATTTAGGAAGCGGAATCTTTGAAAAACTATGAGATTCTTTTATAATCCAGCCTGATCTTATCAGAGATCAGCGCAATAAACTCGGAATTGGTTGGCTTGCCTTTGCCATTATTGACCGTATAACCGAACAGTTCATGGATCGTGTCAAGCCTTCCTCTGCTCCATGCCACCTCGATCGCATGACGGATCGCCCTCTCTACGCGGCTTGAGGTAGTGTTATGCCGTTTTGCTATCGTCGGATAAAGGACTTTTGTCACCGACACCAGCATATCCTCCTCTTCTACAGAAATAGCAATGGCGTCTCTCAGATACTGATATCCTTTGATATGCGCTGGAATCCCGATCTCATGGAGGAGACGTGTCACATCATTTTCCAGATTCTGGCGTATGTACTCGCTCTTGTCAACGTATGGACTGACCCGTTTCATCTCTTCATTGCTGCTTAATTTTGCGCTCCCTCTGCAGACCCGGCGGATCTTATCCATAACCACTTCCCGGTTAAACGGCTTCATGATGTAATAGCTGGCACCCAACTGAAACGCATCCGCCGCCACATTGTCATTGCCTGCAGCTGTTACCATGATAAAAGACGGGATCCGTTTCCCATAGCGCTCCTTTTTCACCCGTTCCATGACGGAAATACCATCCAGCTTCGGCATGATCACATCCATCAGGACCAGGTCCGGGTTGGTCTTCATGATCATATCATAAGCATCTTCTCCGTTATCTGCCTTTCCAACCACGCAGAATCCGTCTTCTTCCTCCAGCATATTATTCAACAAACTGAGCATTTGTGGGTTATCCTCTGCAATCGCAACATTTAAATCTGACATTCTCCATTTCCTCCTGTTTTCTCTTGTTGTAAATTGTATTATAGTCGCTTACTTTGTCTGTGCGCAACGAGATTCAGTCGCAAGTTTCGACAAAGTATGCAATATTAGATATAACGTGGTACAGAAGGAAATGTAACAGGCTTTTAAAATAAAGGTTTTCGGAGGCACTGCCTTTTTCAGATTTCAAATAATATCCTGCCATCCTGAAGTAATGTTTTTATTTTTTTACTGCACCGGTTCTGGTGGCTCCTGCCCGCCATGATGATCAGCGATCCTATGAGGAGATTGGGCCACAGAGACAGGCTTTGCCGGTTGAGAAGAAAACAGGCCAGATTGAACAGGATGTCCAGGACGCAATACAGCCAGAACATTAGTCCTGGATATATGACGTACCGTACATTCACGGAGTGGTTTTCCAGGCATGGGCTGATGGTTCCTGTTATGTAAAAAAGATCTATGCCTATGCGCGCTCCGAAAATGCCTCTAATCAGCGCCAGGAGGCGGAACGTATGTCCAGTTGGCGAGTATGCGACGTTTCCAGCCGAAAGTTTTTGCAGCCTCTGGATGATTGTTTCGGGCGGGATATTTAGCTCTAATTCGGTTTGGAGCGGGAGGATGGGGTGTGGGCGGGACGGGGGTATGGTTGGCATGAGGGGGGTCTCCTTTTTTGTAAGGATTTTTTAGGTTATTTGGTGTAGGTTGTATTCTTACCATGGGGTCAGTGAATCCGTCTATCTTGTTTCACTAATGTTTATGTATAAGTGGTTCTCCTCCGCCAAATGTGACCCCACCTTCTGTCATCCGGAAGTATATATCATCAATTTCAATGATATCTATTAGTTCCTTCGGACTATATTCTGCGCGAATTGTATTTTCATCACTACACTGCGGATTTAAACAATACGCACACTTAAGAGGACAGCCGGTTGGGCACCATTTTGGCACCGCAACGCTTTCTTCTCCAGTTGGTAAATCCGGTACACTATCACACATTAGAAGCGTGTTTTTTAGAGTATGGGTAGAAAAATCGACTGTCTGCATTTAGGTGTCACACGAGGGATGTGCACTCCATACAGGAAGGTCTAAATAACGGTGGAAAGACCAGGGATAGACTGCTATTTGTTGTAGCTTCCTAAGGAGCATTGCCGCCCCAGAAAGGGGCGTTCAAAGGGCTTGGGGTATGATAGTACCCCAACAAGTGAAAGCACAAGGGTATGTACCGTTGTGCCCTGCTTGCCACGATTGAAACAATAAAATGGTAGTACATCTTATACTCAAGAAGGAGCGCCTCAATTATAATGCCCTGCTAAAACGGCTTGTTGCAAAATATGCCCCTGCATGGCAGCCATTAAATTCTTTTTACGGGAGGTGCTTGGTAAATCCAGCATACAATCCAGAACAAATACATTGAAATGGTAAGTATGTGACCACCGAAATGGTGGCTTTGGCCCTCGATACCTGTGCTTTCCATAGCCAAGTCCTTGTATAGCGCCTCCTAAAGAACCCACTTGTTCTCCATAAAGTATTTTCCCCGGAATGACCGATGTAGCAGGAATATTCCAAATAACCCAGTGGTTATATGCTGGGATGGGATGGCTCATATCATCCATAATAATTGCAATTGACACGGCACCTTCGATTAATCCGGTCAACACCAGTTCGGGGGAGCTGTCCGCGCCATACCCGGTATGCTCGACTGGAATCAGTCCCCTGTGTTCAAAACAAGGTGATGAAATAATTAGATTTTCCATTCGCTTTCCCTTTCATATTTCATACGCCTTATCCGCCTAAAACGAACAGATACGTAACTTGTTTTTTCATTTTAATATGAACGGATGGAACTGTCAAACAATTCATTTCATGTCATAACTTTGTGCTACTGTTCGTAACACAGTTTGTATTTTACATACAATTCATGTTGACATCCCAAAACATATTAGGAGATGAGATAATTATTTTCATAAAAATGTTCTCGTTGTTAAATGTGTTTACTCAAAAAATAAGTAAATTAGATACGACGTTCCTCTTACTCATGTCTAATTAAAGTTTTATTTTCTCAGGATGTAAAATCATAGCATAAATACTCGTTTACCAGTAACTCGAACGTCACCATCATTTGTTTGGTATATCTCTATTAACGGCATGTATCCTATGGTTATGTTTGGGAGAACATAAAACCATAATCAATCACATTTATTATATCACATTACTACTGTATTTTTAGTACTTTATCTGTATAAATTCGCTTTGGTTTTTTAGAACCCGATTAAATAAATTTGAATTATGACTATTTTTTGATTCCTCCCGCTGCTCCGTCCGGGCGGCAACCGCTGGCACGCTTCGCGCACCATCGGTTGCGCGGCTTTCGCCGCATAGGCCACTCGCAAAAAGACTGCTCACGCAAGCAAGCTTGCATCACCTTTTTCTCGCCTCCCGCTGCTCCGTCCGGGGGCAACCGCTGGCACGCTTCGCGCACCATCGGTTGCGCGGCTTTCGCCGCATAGGCCACTCGCAAAAAGGAGGCTCACGCAAGCAAGCTTGCATCACCTTTTTCTCGCCTCCCGCTGCTCCGTCCGGGCGGCAACCGCTGGCACGCTTCGCGCACCATCGGTTGCGCGGCTTTCGCCGCATAGGCCACTCGCAAAAAGGAGGCTCACGCAAGCAAGCTTGCATCACCTCCTTTTCACTCCTGTCCTGCCCGGACTCAATGCTTCAGCATGTCTTCAACAAATATCCCATACCCCCTGGTTGAATCCTGCACAAACACATGGGTCACTGCCCCGATCAGCTTCCCATCCTGTAAGATTGGCGAGCCACTCATACCCTGCACGATCCCCCCAGTCAGCCTCAAAAGTTCTTCATCTACCACTTTTATCACCATACTCTTATTCTGCTGCACCGGGTTATAGTCCACTTTCTGGATCTCGATCTCGTAGTCCTTCAGTTCCCCCGACACATCGCTCCGCACCCAGGCCTGGCCTTTTTTCACATCCTGGCGGTAGCCTACTTCCACGGCCTGGGCCTGGAGTGACTTTTTCATCTTATCGTTCACTTTTCCAAATATCCCGATATCGGTATTATCCGTGATCGTCCCCAACTGCGACCCTGGACCATAGTATATTACACCGGCCATAACGCCCGGATTTCCTATGGTCCCCTTTTCTATCCCCAGGATCTCTGTCTCATAGAGAGCGCCTTCCTCGATCTCCACCACTTTCCCGGTGTCGCTGTCACTGATACCGTGGCCCAGGGCGCCGAAGTTACCGCTCATGTCGATGTAAGTCATGGTTCCGATTCCCTGAGTGTCGTCCCTTACCCAGGCTCCCAGCTTGTAGCTCCCATCCTCCGTTTTTACCGCATTCATCCGAACGTCCATCTCTTCGCCCTGGCGCCGGATCCGCAGCAGCGTTTCGCTTCCTTCAAGATGGTTTAAATTCGTGATCAGCGCTTCCTTGTCACGAAGCGGCTGTCCATTGATCGCCTCAATATAATCACCGGTCTGAAGTACACCGTAGGCCGGCTCCACCTCCTGGCCATCCTCTCCGACGATCTGTCCGGTTCCGATCACCATAACCCCTTTTGATTTTAAGTAAATTCCTACGGGTAATCCACAGGGAATCGCATACTGGCTGTCCACCACATCCACCTGGATTTCTTTGAACCTGATCTTTCCAAACAGATTCAAGCCGATCCGGTAGCTGCCCTGGTTCTTTGCATATAACGAAAGAGATTCATCCGTTTTCAACCGGATCTGATTGGATGGGATGTCCGATTCATTGCCCAATACCACCTCTTCGCTCTCGCTGAAAAGAGTCACATCAAAAGGGAGCTCCAGATCCAGTTCCTCCCTCTCCTGTGCCACAATATTCAAGTGGTCCGGAATCCGCCTTTCCATATAAAACCAGGTAAACCCCAATGTGAACAAAACCCCTGCCCAGAATGTCCATATCAAACATCTGCGAAACTTCCGTCTGCCCGTCATCTCACATACCTCCTCACTTTTTTGCCGTTGAATCGAAAAAGGAGCCTGCTTTAAGCTCCTTTCTAGTATGTGAGTATTATTGAAAAACACACTGTCAGATTTTGACGTAGCCAAAAATCCATGCAAAAAATAAACCACAGATTCCCGTTGCGAGCTCGCTCGCATAAGGAAATCTGCGGTTTATTTTTTATAGGGCGGCACGCCCGCATGAATAATCTGGCAGCCAACCCAACACCCATCTGCCAAAACGTAACCCTGCCAGATTATGAATGGCATGGCCGGACTAGCCATTTTTCACAGGGCGCCCGCCCGCATGAAAATATGCCAGCCATCACAACCGCTCCCGCAGCCTCCCTTTCGTCCCACCTGCCAGCCGTTTCATCTCCCGTGCATTCTCCACCACTGCCTCGGTGATCTCCGCACCGCCCAAAAGCCTCGCCAGTTCCTCCACCATCCGCTCTTCATTTAAAGCGGCGATCCTCGTCCTTGTCTTCCCATCCGCCGTCGACTTCGCGATTTCAAAATGGCAGTCCGCCATGGCAGCGATCTGGGGAAGATGGGTAATACAGATCACCTGATGTCCCCTGGAAATAATCGCCAGCTTTTCCGACACCTTCTGCGCCGTGCGCCCGCTGATCCCCGTATCAATTTCATCAAAGATCAGTGTCGGAATCTCATCGCTGTCCGCCAGCACCGTCTTGATCGCCAACATGATCCTCGAAAGCTCACCACCAGAAGCCACATTGCCAAGCGCCCGTTCCGGTTCCCCCGGGTTCGTGGAGATCACAAACTCTGCCTCGTCAAACCCACCGGCCGTAAACTGTGAAAGACGCCTAAACTCCATCGAAAAACGCACATCCAGAAAGTTCAGATCCACCAAACCTTCCCGGATCCGCTCTGTCAGTACCCTGGCTGCCTTCTGCCGCTCCCCGGAAAGCGCTTCGCACCGGTCTGTCAAAGCTTCTGTTACTTTTTTATAGTTTGCCTCCGTTTGCCTCCGGTATTCATCAAAATGCTCAATTTGTTCCAAACGCGCCTTTTTTTCTTCCAGGGCCGCATGGATACGAACGACAGTATTTCCATATTTTGCCTGAAGATTATGGATCAGATCCAGGCGCTCCTCAATACGCGCCAGCTCCTCCTCGTCAAAATCCACGTTTTCCAAATACTCGCCGATGGCATGGTGCACATCATTTAAAATAGCCTCCGCATCGTAAAGCTGGTCCTCGATCGGCTTAATATCCGCATCATAGGCCGCCACACTGCTCACCTGGTGCAGCGCCCTCCCTACTCCATCTGAATCCACGGCTTCATATGCCGCCGACAGGCTTTCCAGAATCCTACGTCCGTTGGAATATTTCCGGTACTGTTCCGTCAAAAGCTCTTCTTCCCCATCCTTCAGCCCGGCCTGCTCGATCTCGTCAATCTCAAACTGTAAAAAATCCGCCTCCCGCTTCCGGCTCTCCGCGTCCCCGCCTGCTTCCTCAAGGGCCGCCCAAAGAATCTTATACTGGTGGTACAGTCCTGATATTTCTTCTTTGATTGGGCTGATCCGGGTTTTTGCATAGGTATCCAGAATCTCCAGATGCTTCGATGCATGGAGCAGAGACTGATGCTCGTGCTGACCATGGATGTCGATGAGCAGGCTGGTCACGGCTTTCAGCTTTGCCGCCGTCACGGTCTCATCGTTGATCTTGCTGACGCTGCGGGCTGCCATGATCTTCCTCGTGATTATGAGGAGGCCATTCTCATCCGGGTACACGTCAAGCGCTGTAAGGGCGGCTATTTTGTCCTCCTCCGCCTGGAAGATCAGTTCCACATAGGCATACTCCGCCCCGCTGCGGATCATGTCTTTCGATGCTTTTTGCCCCAGGGCCAGGTTCACGGAACCGATGATGATCGACTTACCCGCGCCGGTCTCACCGGTCAGGATATTCAGACCCTCTGAAAATTCCACATCCGCCTGCTCGATCAGGGCCAGATTTTTAACATGTAACTCCAACAGCATGGTTTACTCCCCCTATTCTGCCACCAGCTTCTTTATCTTATCCATCACTAAAATGGTGTCGTCCACACTCCGCACCGCGCACATGATCGTGTCATCCCCTGCAATACACCCCACGATCTCATGAAAATGCATGGCGTCAAGCGCCGCCGCCACCGCCATAGCCATGCCGGAGACTGTCTTGATCACCAGAATGTTCTGAGCCATATCCATGGATGCAAAACCATCCTTTAAAATACGAATATATTTGTCGCTGAACGCCCCCTGGCTGTGCATGACCACATACCGCTGCCTGCCGCTCTCCGCCTGGATCTTGGTCAGCTTCAGTTCCCGGATATCCCGGGACACGGTGGCCTGAGTCACATGGTATCCGGCTTCTTTTAAGCGTTCCGCCAGCTCTTCCTGGGTCTCAATCTCATATTTGCCAATCAGTTCCACTATTTTGCTGTGTCGTTCCAGTTTCATAAATCTTCCTCCGGTCTTAAATGCGATCCATTTTGCTCCTCAAATTTTCCAGGAATGATACATTCTTAAGCTGTATCAAAGTCGTGCAGCTCTCCGATCGGCAGATCTCCAGCGAATCCCCCTGTCTCAGCTCCAGCACCTGGTCCCCGTCAAATACAGCGGTCTGCTCGCCGCCCTGCTGCACCAGACGAAGGCTCACCTTGTCCTCCGGCGACAGCACAATGCTCCTGGAGTTTAAGGAATGGGAGCAGATGGGCGTCAGTACCATCAGCTGTGCGCCGGGCGCCACGATCGGCCCGCCTGCCGACAGATTGTACGCGGTGGAACCGGTGGGCGTCGCCGCGATCATACCGTCCGCCATATACTCGTTAAAATACTCACCATTTAAAAAAACCTGGAATTTGAGCATCTGTAATACATCTTTACGGGTCAGGACAATGTCATTTAATGCGATCCCTTTCCGCACTCCGCCAGGCCCCACGATCCGTCCCTCCAGCATCATCCGCTTCTCTATGGTAAAATTATCCGCCAGAAGGGCGTCCAGCATGGGTGCGATATTCTCACCCCTGGAAACCTGCGTCAGATAACCCAGATTCCCCAGATTGACACCGATCATCGGAAGCTGCAGATCCACCAGATCCCGCGCCGCCTGGATCAGGGTTCCATCCCCGCCTAAGGTGATGACACACTGGGTATCCGCAGGGATACAGTTGATATCGGTATAACCCTCTCCGGAGCCGCCGCAGTGCTTTTTTTGTGCACTGCCCTCGCAGGTGGCTCCACGTTTGTGAAGATATTCTGCGATCCGCTCCGCAGTCTGTGCCGCCCCCTCCTTCAGAGGATTGGCTATCACATAAAAATGCTTCATGTCCTTCTCCTGTCGTATACTGATGTTGTCGAAAAACAAACGCTACGCCTGCAAAGTCTGGTGCGCCGCCTCCACAACCGCCTTTGCGTCTGCCCCAGGTGCCGTGCACGCCTTTACCTCAGTCTGCTGCCCGGCGTTCATATTGCCATCTGCCGCCTGTGCCATATGGATATCCTCAGCTACATCGTCTGTCAGACCGGCCTCCCGGACCGCACTTTCATCCCCATGGTTCTGTAAATACAGCAGATATTCGATATTCCCCTCCGGCCCTTTGATCGGCGAAAATTCCAGATTCAGGATCTCAAATCCGATCCCGGCTGCAAACGCCATGACCTTCTCTATGACCTCCAGGTGGGTGCTCTTTTCCCGCACCACACCCTTTTTGCCTACCTTTTCCCGGCCCGCCTCAAACTGCGGCTTGATCAGGCAGACGATCTGCCCGTCTTCACTGAGAAGCTTCTGTACCGGCCCCAATACCTTTGTCAGGGAGATAAAGGAAACGTCAATGGAAGCGAACTGGATCTTGTCCGCGATATCCTCCGGCGTCACATAGCGGATGTTGGTCTTTTCCATACAGACCACGCGCGGGTCGTTGCGCAGCTTCCAGTCCAGCTGTCCGTGCCCTACGTCTACCGCATACACCTTAACCGCGCCGTTTTGCAGCATGCAGTCGGTAAAACCGCCGGTAGAGGAGCCTACATCCATACAGATCTTCCCCTCAACCTCTACTCCGAAATGGGTCATCGCCTTCTCCAGCTTCAGCCCGCCTCGGCTCACGTATTTTAATGTGGCTCCGCGGACCTCGATCTTCACCGTCTCCTCAAACATGGAACCTGCCTTGTCTTCCTTCTGGCCGTCCACATAGACGATCCCGGACATGATAATGGCCTTCGCCTTTTCCCGGGACGCCGCCAGGCTGCGGTTCACCAGCATGATATCCAGTCGTTCTTTCATCTGTCTTCCTCTCTCTCCGCACCCAGCGCCGGATAGAATTCCCTCATGGTCTTTATGATGGAATCGCTGTCAATCTTTAAGGTTTCCCTCAAAAGCGATACGTTGCCGTGCTCCACATAGGCATCCGGCAGTCCGATCGTGAGAACCTTCACCTGCGGATCATGCTCCTGTATATAAGCCTTTACCGCCAGTCCAAAACCGCCCTGCAGCACGTTCTCCTCCAGGGTCACGATCAGTTTATGGCTCTGGGCAAGCCGTTCCACCAGTTCAAAATCGATGGGCTTGATAAATCTTCCGTTTGCCAGGGTACAGTCATACCCCTCATTCTTTAGCTTGTCCCGGATATGCTCCGCTGTGCTGACCATACTTCCCACTGCCAGCAGTGCGATCTCACTGCCCTGATATAAGACTTCCCCTTTTCCGTACTCAACCGGCTGGGTGAATTCTTTCAGCCCCCGGTATGCCTGTCCCCGTGGATAGCGGATGGCAATGGGGCCTTCATACTGGTTCACTGCAAATTCCAGGTCCTGGCGCAGCTCCCAGAGGTTCTTCGGCGCCAGCACGCTCATGTTTGGAATGCAGGTGAGGAACGACAGATCAAAGATCCCCTGATGGGTCTCGCCGTCGCTTCCCACCAGACCGGCCCGGTCCAGCGCAAACACAACCGGAAGATTCTGGATACAGACATCGTGCAGGATCTGGTCAAAGCCTCTCTGCATGAAGGAGGAGTAAACTGCCACCACCGGCTTTAGCCCTGCCGCCGCCATACCGGCCGCGGAGGTCACCGCATGCTGCTCTGCGATCCCCACGTCAAAGAACCGGTCGGGATATCGTTTGCTGAAGGCTTTTAAACCTGTCCCGTCCGGCATCGCTGCCGTCACTGCCACAATGCGCGGGTTGCCCTCCGCCAGCCTGCACAGCTCTTTGGCAAATATATCCGTATAGCTGGGATAGACCTTTTCCTTCAGGGCCTTCCCCGTTGCAATGTCAAAGGGTTCAACCCCATGGAACCGGGAGGGATTTTTCTCCGCCGGACTATAACCTTTGCCCTTCTTGGTAAGCACATGCACCAGGACCGCATGGTCCATTTTCCGCGCTTCCTTAAAAATCTTTACCATGGCTTTTACATTATGGCCGTCCACAGGTCCCAGGTAGGTGACTCCCATATTTTCAAACAGCATTCCGGGGATGACCAGCTGCTTGATGCTGTTCTTGGTACGGCTGATCTTATCCACCAGCCCTTCCCCGATCACAGGGATCTTCGCCAGCGTCCCGGACACATATTTTTTCAGCTCATTGTATCCGGCGTCTGAACGGATACCGTTTAAATATTTTGACATGCCCCCCACATTTTCTGAGATGGACATGTTATTGTCATTCAATACGATGATAAAATTCCGGTTTAAGTGGGCGGCATTGTTGAGCGCCTCATACGCCATGCCCCCGGTCAAAGCTCCATCTCCGATCACAGACACCACCGCGTAGTCCCCGCCCATCAGATCCCGCCCCTGCGCCATGCCAAGCCCGGCAGAGATGGATGTGGAGCTGTGTCCTGTGTCAAAAGCGTCGTAAGGGCTTTCCTTCCGCTTCGGGAAACCGCTAAGGCCCCCATACTGGCGCAGATCGTCAAACATCTCCTTCCGTCCGCTCAAGATCTTGTGGGTGTAGGACTGATGCCCCACGTCCCAGATGACCTTGTCCTTTGGCAGGTCAAAAGCAAGATACAGGGCAATGGTCAGCTCCACCACCCCCAGATTGGACGCCAGATGGCCGCCGGTCACGCTGATCTTTTCGATCAGGAACTGGCGGATCTCCGCTGCCAGAGTCTTAAGCTCCTCCGGATTTAACTTTTTCACATCCCATGGACCCTCGATATGCTCCAAAATCATGGCTCTTTACCCTTCTGTTCTTCCTAAAATCATAGATCCCTTGTACCGCTGTCCTCCGAAAAACCTCCCGGCACATTCTGCGGTCAATTTTCCCGTGTCACCAGCATCTGGATCAGGCTCTCCAGGAATGGATTATTCCCCGGCAATGTATGAAGCAGTCCCACTGCCTTCTCCGAGATCTCTTCCACATCCTGCCTTGCCTTTTCGATACCGAACAGCGTCACATAAGTCGTCTTGTTATTCTTTTCATCACTGAGCACCGGCTTGCCAAGCTGCTCCGGCGTGCTGGTCACATCCAGGATATCGTCCTGGATCTGGAAAGCCAGCCCGATGGCGGAAGCCATCTGCTCCACAGCCGCCAGCTGCTTATCATCCGCCCCGCCAAGGATCGCCCCGATCATCATGGACGCCTCTAAAAGCGCTCCGGTCTTCAGCCGGTAAATGAAATCCAGCTTTTCCTGCGGCACCGGCCTGTTAGTCAGCTCCACATCTACCACCTGGCCCCCGATCATCCCGTAGATCCCGGTCTTTTCCGCCAGAAGGCCGATACTCCTGCCCACCCGGTCCATATGCTCTGTCTGTGCAAATGCCTTTGCCGCCGTCTCCACCGCGTAGATCAGCAGAGCGTCGCCTGCGAGCACTGCCATATCATACCCGAATTTCACCCAGGTGGTCGGCAGCCCGCGGCGCAGCTCGTCATTGTCCATACAGGGCAGGTCATCATGGATCAGGGATGAGGTATGGATCATCTCGATCGCCGCCATAAACGGCTCGATCTCAGGTCCGCTGCCGCCAAACAACCGGTAGGTCTCCTGCATCAGCATAGGACGCAGCCTCTTGCCTCCTGCACGCATACTGTAATTCATCGCCTCAAGTATAGTCTTCTGATGGCCGGTCTCCTCCGGCAGATACCGCTCGATGACGGCCTCCACATCTGCCGTCCTGATTTTCAGCTCCGCCTGCATCTGGAGCTTTTCCTGCATCTCCGGTCCGTTTTGCAATTTAAGCGCCTCACGCATCTCCATCTGCTTCCATGCCTCCCTGTAGGATGATCATCTGTTTTTCCACTTTATCTATCTTCTCGCCGCACGCCTTGACCAACTTCATACCCGCCTCATAACAGGCAAAGGATTCCTCCAGGGTAGTGTCCGGCGCCTCCAGCTTTTCCATAATCTGGTCCAACTCTTCAAAGGTCTGCTCGATTGATTTGTCCATGCCCATATCCTTTCTGCCAATGTGGTCTCGTTAAGACCGTTCCTGCTCCGGCTTCTTCTACAATTCTTCCCGCTCCGTCACCTTCGCAGTCAGCCGCCCGTCCGAAATCCGGATCGTGATGGCCTCATCCACCTCCACATCCCGCACATGCTCGATCCTGCGGTTGTCTGCGCCGGTCAGGAAACCAAAGCCTTTACTGATCTTTTCAAGGGGTGACAGCCCATGCAGCCGTCCGCCTGCCAACGCCAGCCGGTGCCGGGCATCTAAAAGCTTCCGCTCCATCATCGCCTGGATCCGCTCCTGGTCATCCGCCAGCCGCTGCCGCTTCTCTCTGATCTGCCGCTCCGGGTCATGCAGCTTCAGCCTCAGCCGGTACTGTTCCATCCGGTACCTGCGGCGCTCCGCCTGCCGCTCCATAGCGCGGTTGAGCGCCGCCAGATAAGCCTGCCTCTGCTCCTCAAACTGCCGGTAATCAAATACCGCCAGCTCCGCCGCAGCTGACGGCGTAGGCGCCCGGAGATCCGCAACGTAATCTGCAATGGTCACATCCGTCTCATGTCCCACCGCCGAGATCACAGGGGTCCGGCACTCGAAGATGGCTCTTGCCACCGGCTCCTCGTTAAATGCCCAGAGGTCTTCGATAGAACCTCCTCCGCGGCCCACGATCAGCACATCCAGCCCCATTTCATCCAGGGTACGGATACCAGCCACAATACTCGGCACTGCGCCCTCCCCCTGAACCAGGGCGGGGTATAGCACGAGCTGTACATAAGGATTGCGCCGTGAGGTGATATTCATGATATCCCGGATAGCAGCGCCGGTGCTGGCTGTCACCACACCCACCTTCCGTGCATATTTGGGGATAGGCTGCTTGTACTCCGCCGCAAACATCCCCATTTCCTCCAGTTCATCCCGCAGCTTCTGGAACCGCTCAAACAAGTCTCCCTTGCCGTCCTGCTCGATCTTCCGGGCATAGAGCTGGTATTTGCCGTCCCGCTCATACACATCCACAGCTCCGGTCACTACCACCTGCTGCCCTTCCTGTAACTGAAAAGAGAGACCCCGGCGCTGGCTGGCAAACATCACCGCCGCGAGGGTCCCGGTCCTGTCCTTTAACGTAAAATAAATGTGCCCGGACGTGTGATATTTGCAGTTGGACACCTCGCCCCGCACGGAAATGCGGCTCAAGGCAAAGTCCTGGGCAAACATATTTTTAATATAAGAATTTACCTGTGAAACTGAATAAATACTCGCCATATCACTCCGTGGTCACCAGTTTCGCCAACACTCCGTTGATGAATGCCGGTGAATCCTTGCCTCCGAATTTCTTCGCCAATTCCACCGCCTCGTTGATCGCTACCTTTGACGGCACCTCGATGTCATATTCCATCTCGTAAAGAGCCTGACGGAGGATCGTCAGTTCTACCCTGCCCATACGGCGGGTTTTCCATCCCTGCGCCACATCGTTGATCTTCGCATCCAGCTCCGGGATCTTTGCTGCCATTCCCTCCATGCGGTCGATCAAAAACTGCCGTTCCTCTTCCTTCATATCCACCTGGTGGACAATCTCCACAGTACCGTCCTCAGCGGTATCGTCCTCCTCCGGCGAATTAAAATACTGCTCTGCCTGCCCTGCGGTCTCCTCTGTCGGGTAAAAATCCACCCCAAACAGCATTTTAAAACAGTGTTCCCGCATTTCTCTTCTGGTCATCTATCTTTCCTCCTGGCATTAAACTCATTTCTGCCGCCATATTATCAGCTTGAAATCATAGCTTTGCATTATCATATCATATTTTTTTCAGTTTCACAACGGTTTCGAGAGATTCCGCGTTTTACAGCGGCGGCAGTGGGGGCGGGGAGCGGCAGGGATTTTTGTTCCGGTTTCGGCCATAAGTAAATGTAAGGATCCAGAATTTTCTTAAAAGCCTGCCAGGGGAAGGGGCAACTCGCTGACGCTCAAACAACCCCTTCCCCTGGCAGAACAGAAAATCCTGGATCCTAACATTTTCTAATGGCCTGCAAAGTCACAAAAACCCCTGCCGCTCCCCGCCCCCACTGCCGCCGCTGTAAAACGCGGAATCGCCACATGTATTTCAGGAGCAAGAAAACCCTAAAAACAGAGCTTCCATTTGGTGAGTCCGTTTTTAGGGTTTCTTTATCATGGGAATCATCTTTTTATTTTTTATTCGCCGATCATCATTTTGACGATCTCCCGGTCAGTCTCTCTCATGCCCTCTTTTCCGAGGCGGCCTACGTTGCGGATGGTTGCCTCCACGTTGCAGGTTACGATACCGTCGCCGGACTTGAACTGCTGGCCGCCGTTTTTGTACATGTCGTATCCCAGGATCCCGGTCATGACGCTGGCGGCGATCTTGCCTGCGCAGGATGGCTTGGCTCCGTCACAGATGATGCCGGACGTGATCGCCACGGAATTTACAAGGGTATGGGCGATCTCTTCGTAGCGGCCGCCTTTGAGATACGCGATCCCGCAGGCTGCGGCACATCCTGCGCTGACCGCGCCGCAGTAGGCGGACAGACGGCCGATCCCGGTTTTCTCATGGATGGAGATCAGGTTGGCGAGAGTTAAGGCGCGGTACATTGTTTCTTCTCCGACGCCCAACTCCCGGGCGTATTCGATCACCGGCACTGATACGGTGATCCCCTGGTTGCCGCTGCCGGAATTGATGACCACTGGAAGCTCGCAGCCGCTCATCCTGGCGTCGCTTCCTGCCGCAGCCTTGGCGATGGCACGGTTGCGCACGTCGTTTCCATAGGAGGCCAGCCAGGTGCTGCCGATGTTGGCTCCGTAGCTGTTCTTTAAGCCTTCCTCTGCGATCGCCATGTTGCACTGGATCTGCGGGTCCAGAATATCTTTTACATCCTCTAACAGAAGAGTATCTGCAAATTCCAGGATGTCTTTTAAGTTTAAAAGTTCTTTATTGGTCAGGCCTCCTTCCCGGTCAGAGTCCTGTGCAGCCTCATGGCCCTGGTCTAAATGCCGGTTGGTCTCTGTCTCGAACATAACGTTGCCGTTTTTCTCGATCAGGATGATATTGGTGTGGTACTGGGCGATCCGCAGCTTCACGCTGTCGTCCCCCTTATGCAGGACCAGCACGATATCAAAGGTCAGTGTCCCGTCAATGGCCTTCACCGCAATGGGCGCCGTCTCAAGGAATTCCCGGATCGCCACCTTCTGGCTGTAAGTGACTTCAGAAATGACCTCCAGGATCTTTGAGGCGTCTCCCGCCACGATCCCGGCAGCCACCGCCGCTTCGATCCCCTTCATGCCGTCCGTGTTGGGGACAATGACGCTCTTTACATTTTTAATGATATTATAGCTGGACCATACCTCTACCCTCTCCGGCATGGCTCCCAGCACTTCCCGGGCCTTTGCCGCGCCGTAAGCCAGGGCGATCGGCTCCGTACAGCCCATGGCCGGCATCAGTTCTTCTTTCAGTATCTGCACATAAGTTTTATATCTCAAATCCTCCGGATTCATCAAAGCTCCTTTCCCGGCCATGCCGGCATATGGGAGCGGGAAGGCGTCCCCTGCGGATAGCTGCTGATCAGGCGTTTCATTTCGTTTGCAGTGGGAAATGATCTTCTTATTGATTCCGCCTGTTTGAGCAGCCTCCCTGTCTGGTCCGCCTGCGCTCCCGTACCTTCTCACATTATTTCTGCGGGCACCATGCGACCGCTTCGATCTCTACCAGGGCGTCCTTGGGAAGACGCGCCACCTCCACTGCCGCCCTGGCCGGACAGTCCGTTTCAAAGAAGGCGCCGTACACCTGGTTCATCTCTCCAAACTGGTTCATATCCTTTAAAAATACGCCGGTGCGGACCACATGCTCCATGGAAGCGCCTTCGCTTGCAAGGATCTGTCTGATATTGTTAAGGGACTGGCGTGTCTGGGAAACGATATCGTCCCCGGCAAACGCTCCGGTTGCAGGGTCAATGGGCAGCTGCCCGGATACAAAGATCAGATCTCCCGCACGCACAGCCTGGGAATAGGGGCCGATGGCTCCCGGCGCTGACTCTGTCGCTATGATTTTTTTCATGGTTTTCTCCTCCTCGTTTTGTATTCCTCATTTCATGGCTTTTAAAGCTTTTTCAGCACTTCGTCCAGATCCAGGGTTTTTGTCCCGTCCTCCAGTGCAAAGAACGGAATCCCAATGCCGCCCCCGGCTCTCACAGCCTCATACTGGGGTTCTGTCTCACGGACCGCCAGATAGGCTTTCAGATCCGGCAGGGACGCGGATAAGTCCTTAAAATCGATCTCTGCATTCTTCTCTCTCAATCTGCACAGGGCATACAGGGTATCCGGGCATAAATGGCTTCCAATCACGATTACTTTCATAACATTTTTCTCCTTTTTCATTCAATCTTATTTTCTTTTTTAATTTTCTTACTCTATGTAACAGACCAGGTGATATCTACTCCGCTGCTCCGGCTGCGAAACAGCCCTTGACCCAGTCTTTGCCTTCCACGATCCTGGAGACCATCATGGAGGCGATCGCATCACCAGAAGCGTTTAAACAGGTGGCTGCCGGATCAAATAAAAATCCCAGGGTGGCAATGAGCGGGAACGCTTCCGATGGGAATCCGAACAGGCTGACGATCAGCATTTCCCCCACCAGGCCGCCGCCAGGCGCGCCGGACAGCACGAAAGCGGAAAGGATCGCAACGGCAATCGCCATCAGATAGGTTCCGATCCCGGTAAACGGCTGGTTGAACACTCCGTACAAAAATGCGATCTTCGCGATGGAGGACAGCACCGAGCCGTCCATGTGCATGGTAGCCCCCATGGGCAGTACGATCTCGCGGATATCCTTTGGAACCCCCATCTTGTCGCAGGCGTCCAAATTGACCGGAAGGGTTGCCATGGAGCTCTGGGTCGCAAACGCGGTCAGGGCCGGCGTCGGCACATACTTTATGATCCGCCTGATGCCCTCTTTTCCGCCTGCCAGGTACGCGTACAAGGGGAAGAATACCAGTACATAGATCAGGCACAGCGGATAGTAAAGCAGCATTGCGCGTCCATAGTCCCCGATCAGGCTCGGTCCGAACTCGCCCACCAGGTTTGCAAAATAAGCTCCCAGCCCGATCGGAGCCAGCTTCATGATCAGGCTGACCATTTTCATGATGATCGCGTTTAAGCTGACCAGCATTTTCCCTACCGGGCATTCTTCGCCGCCGCAGGCGCTGATGCAGAACCCGAACATGACGGAAAAGATGATCAGCGGCAGGATATGCTCACGGCTTAACAGCTCCGGGAAATCCGATACCGTCAAAGCGCCTACGATCATATCGCCCACATTCTGCGCCTCCCCAATCTCAGCCGCAGCCAGTGTGATCGAGGTGTTCGCCGCCGGCGGGAAGATATTGACCGCTGCCAGCACCAGCACTGCCGCAACCGCTCCCGTACCCACAAACACGATCAGAAGGCTTCCCAAAATACTGCCCAGGCGTTTCATGTTCACCATGCTTCCAACTGCACTGGATATGGAAACAAACACCATGGGAACCACGATCATAAACATCAGGTTTAAAAAAATATCCCCCAGCGGCTTCACAATCGCCGCCTTATCTCCCGCGACCGCACCAAAACCGGAACCGATCAGAATTCCCAGCACCAGCAGGATCGGGAACCGGTAGCTCTTCCATATTTCTTTCTTATTCATACCATTTCTCTCCTTTGCTTATTGACCCCAATTTTTCGTTTGTTACGGAAGCCTGTCAACCGCTTCCTTCAGCTGTTCCAGCGCCTTTTTCAGTACGCTTCTCGGACAGGCCGCATTGAGACGCATATAACCGCTTAAGCTGCGTCCAAAGGTATACCCTTCATTCAGTCCCAGCTTTGCCTTCTCGATCATGAAACGGCGCAGCGTCTCATTGTCCATCCCCAGCTCCCGGCAGTCCAGCCATACCAGGTAAGTCGCATCCGGGACCGTAGGTTTGATCTTGGGGATGTACATCTCGCAGTAGTCCCGGATAAAATCAAAGTTTTCGGATAAGTACGGCAAAAGCTGCTCCAGCCATTCCTCCCCTTTCGTAAATGCCGCCTCCATGGCCACGGAGCTGAAGGCATTGTTGCGGTGGATGTCCAGGTTCATCCAGAACCGGTCATACCGCTCCTTCATCTCCAGCGTGGGGAAGACCGTGGCAGACGCCTGAAGCCCGGCCAGATTGAAGGTCTTGGTGCCGGATATACAGCTGATCACCTTGTCCTTTGCACCCGCAAGCAGCGCCGTGGGAATATGCTTTTTCCCGTGGAAGACCAGGTCAGAGTGGATCTCATCTGATACCAGAAGCACCCCGTTTGCCTCGCAGATGTCGAACATCTGCTGGAGCTGCTTTTCTGTCCATACGATCCCAAGAGGATTGTGAGGACTGCACAGCAAAAACATTTTCACCTTCGGGTCTTTCGCTTTCTGCTCAAAATCTTCAAAATCGATGGTCCAGGCTCCGTCCTTTTCCACCAGCTGGTTCTCCACCACGGTCCGCCCCCAGGCTTCCGTCACATCGTAGAACTCAGAGTACACCGGAGTCTGGATCATAATGGAATCGCCGTCGTCGGAAAACAGCTTTACAAGTGCAGACAGAGCGGGGACAACCCCCAGGCTCCAGCTCATCTTCTCGCGCTCGATGGTCCAGCCGTTTCTGCGCTCCTGCCAGCCGATGATCGCGTCAAAGTAAGAATCCGGCCTGGAGGTGTATCCCCAGATGCCCTCCTTTGCCTTCTCCACACAGGCGTCAATGACCGGCTGGGCCGTGCGGAAATCCATATCCGCCACCCAGAGCGGGATCACGTCCATGGTCCCAAATTTTTTCATTCTCTCGTCATACTTTCCCGCGCGGTTGCCGCTGCGGTCAATGACCTCGTCAAAATTATATTTCATTTTGATGCTCCTTTCGGTTTGATACCCTTTATATAAGCAAATGCCATGCCAACTTTTTAAAAATCCCCGGAATTTTAATAACCTTTTCCATTTTTCTTATATTTTTACGAGTAATTCACGATTTTATCAGGTTTATGAACTTTAAGAAAAAATTGAAAAATAAAAAGACCCAGGCTGATATCTGGATCTTCTCTGTAAAACAATTGGTTATATGGGTTTATTGGTTGGTTTATTGGTTACTTTGCGTCTAATAATTGGTTGTTTATTGGTTTTTATCTTTCAAAATTTGAGCTTCAACTGGTGCAATTGCCGCCTTCTATATATATCTGCCTATTCCGATTTCCCAAACATTTCTCAAATGTCTCTCAAATACGCCATTCCTTTTTCCGTTATCACGCTTCCGCCCCGTCCCCTCGACACAGTCACATATCCCGCTTCCTCCATCCTGCCAAGGATCGTGCGGACCTGCGTCTGGCTCATGGTCAACCCGCGTCTTCCCGCCTCTGCAAGGATTCCCTCACGGCCGATCCGTCTTCCCTCACGATAGGCTGCAAAAAGCGTCTGGAGAACGAACTGATCGGCCTCTGCCGGCAGCGATGCTGCATATTCCCGAGCTGTCAGTTCAAGATTGTACCGCTCCGTTATCGCCAAAGGCAAGTCCTCCCGCGCATACACCTCCATCTGAAACGTCGGCGGCAGGTCTTCTCTTGTAATGACCGAATGTCCAGTAAAGTTCAAGTATTCCGCAATGTTTCTCAGCTCCCGGATATTCCCTCGGAACCGGTACTCCCGGAACAGCTGGCAGATCTCCTCACTCAACGTAAAGTGGCCGCCCAGCTCCTGGCGGAACTTCTCCAGCAGCAAAAACACGTCATCTCCCCGGTTTCTCAAAGGCGGGATCAGCACCGGCAGCGCATTCAGGCGGTAATACAGATCCCGCCGGAAGCTCCCGTCCTCCACCTTCTGCTCCAGGTCCTCATTGGTGGCTGCCACGATCCGGACATCCACATGGATGATCTGGTTGCCGCCCACCCGCATGATCTCCCGCTCCTGCAAAACGCGCAGCAACTTCACCTGAAGCGCCGGACTCATGCCCTCCACCTCGTCTAAGAACAGGGTACCCTGGTGGGCAAACTCGAACAGGCCCGGCCTGCCGCCTTTCCTCGCTCCGGTAAACGCGCCGTCCTCGTAACCGAACAGCTCGCTCTCCAAAAGGTTTTCCGGCATGGCTGCGCAGTTGATCGCCACAAAGGGCTGCCCTTTCCTTCTGGAAGCGTTATGTACCGAATGGGCAAACAGCTCTTTGCCGGTGCCGGTCTCCCCGATCAGCAGCACCGGTGACTCGGTCTGCGCCATTTTCTTAAGGATCTCTTTTGTTCTCAGAATCGGCTCCGACTGCCCGATCACGTCGTCAAAACAATACTTTGCCCGGTGTCCCTGGCCTTTTTTCATCAGCTGCCCGCGCAGCTCATTCTGACGCCGCTCCATCTCATTGAACTTCTGAAGGATGGCAAACGCCCCAATACAGCTCCCTCTGCGCAGCACAGGCCGCACATGGACACTGACCGGGCTGTCTGCCACCCGGACCACCTTCGGCTCGGTCTCCGACATCTCCTCCAAGCATTTTCCAAAGGGAATATAAGGAAACACCTTCTCCCCCTGCTGGCGCAGTGCGGTGTTGCCGAACACATGGGTGATGTCCCGCGCCATCTGGTTGATGGCATAGATCTCCCCGTGTTCATTGACCGCAACCACACCCTGGTCCAGCACGTCCATCAAAATATCAAACTGGCTCTCCAGCCTGCGGGACCGGTCCATCATCTGGTCAAAATACCAGGTATTGGTGCAGACCGAATCCCGATACTGCTTAAATACCGGTTCCTCCAGCAGCTCATCAAGGCCCAGCCGGATCGCCGCCTCGATCATGGTATCCGCCGAGCAGGTCCTCTGCCCGATATTGACCACCTGGTCTATCCCCTGCGGCACATAGCGCTCCTCATCCGGCGTCACCGCGATCTCCGTGCGTTCTGTAAGCTCCACTCCAGGCGCATAGAGAAGGAACTTCAAGTGGGTGACCCCCAACTGCTCAAGCTGCGTCACCGCCTCCCTCGCCATGGTCTCCGTCATATTGACGAACAGCACCTTCGTCCCCTTTGGGATCTCCTGCAAACGGCGGATGCTGTCCTTTCTGTAAGTCACCTGGATCTCCATCCGCTGGGCAGCCTCCGGCAGATACACCCCATGCGCGCTCATGGCGTCATACGCGTCCGTTGACCCCATATAAAGGTCGCACGGCTCCATATGGGCCGCCGTCCCGTCCATGATACTGTAGTTGCGCACCACCGCCCGTCCACCGAATACCTGCCGGACCTGTTGGGCATAGGCCTTTCCTGCAAACGGGTCCAGCGCGATCACCGCAATACTCTTTTTCACCCTCTATTTGCCTCCTGTCCCTGCCCGGCCTGCTTCTCCTCAAAAATACCCACGATCACGCCCTCTGTCTCCACCATTCCGGGAGAGGCGATCCTGCCCATATAGCGGAAGGTGTCCTCCGTAGTCCTGCCGTTGATGCCATGGACGTCCTCCACGCAGACCCCCTCCATCGCCAGGCCCACAGAGCGGAACGCGGCGTCCACCGCCACCACGCCTTTCATCGCACAGCCCTGGTTCCCGCCGTCACAGATCATTCCTGTGATGCTGGACGCCATATTGTTGACTGTGCGGTGCATCTCCAAAAGCCCGCCGCCTTTTAAATATACGCAGGCGCAGGCCATTCCGGTCCCCGCCGCGACCGCGCAGCCGCAGAACGCAGACAGCCTCCCGGAATATTCCTTGATGTACATGGTCACCAGGTAGCTGAGGGCTGTGGCGCGCAGCAGCTTCTCCTCCGGATAACCATGGACCTGGCATACCGCATAGAGAGGCATGGTGCAGATGATCCCGTGAGCGCCGGAGCCGGTGATACTCATCGCCGGCTTATCCAGCCCGATCACACGCGCTTCGATCGTCCCATTGCACAATAGCTGCGCCGTCAAAAGCTCCTGCCCTGAGATCACATGGCCTCCGTTGGCGCGCAGCAGGCTTTTCAAAAATACGGTGCGGTCACTGGCCATGCCCGCTTCAAACAGCTCCAAGTTCACCTCATAGGCCTCCCGCAGAAATGCGATCTCCTCCAGAGGCACACGGTTGCAGTATTCTAAAATCTCTGCCAGCGTGTGGCGGTGGATCTTTGGAATCTCCACAGGGTCATCCGATGCGCACATTGAAGTCCCGAAAGACGCGTTCAGCGCGGCCCCGGCAGACTCCGTCGGACAGGGCGTTTTTCCATCCGCCTCCGGTGCATCCGAGAAGATCACCTTTCCGTTCAGCCGGATCTCCACCACATGGGTATGCTTGTCGCGGATATGCAGACTGCACTCGTCCTGGTCCGTCTCAATGCTGGCCTTTATATCGATGCACGAGGAGATCTCCCCCAGGCGCACCTCGATCCTTCCCTCGTCGATCATCTTTTTCGCCGCCGCATTGTCCGCCGCCGTCACCTCCGCAAGGGACGACAGGCCCTTTTCCCAGCGTCCTGCGACGACTCCAAGTGCCGCTGCATACTGGTTGCCCACGTATGGGGAATTGGGGATCCCACAGGTAAATGCGTTTTTGTACATCCCTGAATTTAGTATTACGGTCACTTTTCGTACATCGCCTTTTGTATAGCTGCGCGCCCTGGAACACGCATAAGCGATCGCCCCCGGCTCCGTGACCCCGAGAGCCGGCTTCATGTCTTCCTGAATCAATTTGGTAAATGCGTTCATATTCTCCTCCTGCATTTCCCACTGCATGACCAGTATAGCACAGGTTTGGAGAAAAAGACAAGACGACGGATATTTTTCCAAAATCCGAAAATACTAGGGGAGAGAGAACAAATTTTCAAGCAGGAGGATTTTGATTATGTGGGGATTTCTGATCGCGCTGATTTCCGGCGCCCTGATGAGCATCCAGGGCGTCTTAAACACAGAAGTAACCAAACAGACCGGCATCTGGGTGTCCGCAGGCTGGGTCCAGCTCACCGCCTTTTTAACCTGCATCATCCTTTACTTTTTTGCCGATAAAAGCCCTGTGGGAGCCATCCTGGAGGTCCGGCCCTGGTACATGCTGGCAGGAGGTGTGATCGGGGCATTCATCACCTATACCGTCATCAGGAGCATGGACGGTCTGGGGCCTGCCAAGGCCACCCTGCTGATCGTCATCACCCAGATCATCGTCGCATACGGGATCGAGCTGTTCGGTCTGTTCGGCGTAGACAAAGCTCCGTTTGAGTGGAAAAAGGTCATCGGCGCCCTGATCGCGATCGCAGGGATCGTGGTGTTCCGCTGGTAGAAAACCGTCAGCCGCCTGTAACTGGCACACCTGGCACACATTAAAAAGGCAGATATCCGCCGGACGGTCCTGTATCGTCCATATCAGATATCTGCCTTTTTTATTAAGCTTTTATTCGCGTTTAAATCATTATCGTTCTTCGCTCTGGGCGATCACTCTCCGTATAAAATCCACCGAGCCCTCAATCCCGTACGCGGCGCTGTTTAAGCACAGGTCATAATTGACCGAATTGCCCCACTTGCGCCCGGTATAGTACTTGTAATAGTGAAGGTGCTGCATATCCAGCTTCTTCAAAAGCCGTCTCGCCTGCTTCTCATTCAGCTTGTGGACCTCCATGGTCCGCCTCAGCCTCTGTTCGAAAGGCGCGGTGATAAAGATGCTGATATGGGGGATGCGGTTATTGGTCAGGATCACATCCGCGCAGCGTCCCATCACGATGAAATCTTCCTTCTTTGCCATATCGCAGATCAGATCGCTCTGGTTGAAAAATACCGCGTCCCGTTTGGACAGGCCATGGTAGCGGGAAAACTGGCGTATATGTTCTTTGAGCGTCATCTTTTTTGCCGCCTCAAAGGCCCGCTCCAGATTCTTCTGCTCCGGTCCGTAAGTATAACCTGCCCGGTCAACCACCACATCCTTCTCCGCATCCAGCCGTTTTAACACCTCGGAGAAAATTTCCGCGTCATAATAATTGATTTTCAGCGCATCCGCCAATGTGAACCCGATCTCATTGCCGCCGCAGCCATAGGTCCGGCCGATGCAGATGATCAGATGGTCCCCTTTTGCAAAACGGTCGCGCAGGTTTAAGGCATTTAAGCTTGCCATATCCTGGTCCAGCACATCGCCGTCGCCAAAGCTGGTTGGCAGGGCGATCACCTGCTGCAGGATATTGTTGTACTCTGTCATGACCATTTTGCGGATCTCTTTATCCGGGATGGTCCTTGCCATATTACTGATCAGGGCCAGCTCACTGCGGAGCTTATGTCCCTGTCCCCTGGTGGTCATCAGCTCCACCATATCCTCCACACAGCCCTCCCGGTCCTGGTTAAACACGCGTCCCAAAGAGGATCCGAGCTGGGCATAAACCTCCGCATCCAGATCATAGATGCGCTCCGCCAGTTCCCGGAGCATTTCCTGAGTATATTCCATCTTCCGTTCCCCTCCTTACAAAAAGAATATCAGCATATCCAGTACGAATACCGGTACCAAAAATGCCAGCGACCACAACAGATAACCGAAAAACGACGGCATCCGGATACCGTTCTCATCCGAAATGGACTTGACCATAAAGTTCGGCGCGTTGCCTATGTAGGTGTTGGCTCCCATAAATACCGCGCCGCAGGAGATCGCTTCCAGCATGGCGACGGGAACCGTCCCCAGGGTAGTGGCCATCCCGCTTGTAAAGCCCAGCGATCCGGCCGTAGTCAAAAATACCAGATAGGTCGGGGTATTGTCAAGGAAGCTGGACAATGCGCCGGTCACCCAGAACATCTGATAAGGCTCCGTGATCCCCAGCTCCGCCCCCTTCGCCTTCAGGATCATCAGCGCCGGCTGCATGGTGATAAATATCCCAATAAACAGCACCGCAACCTCTTTGATCGCACCCCAGGTAAAGTGGTTCTTCCTGCGGATCTCCGGGTTGGTGGTCTTAAAGGAAAGAAATGCAGCTGACAGGATGAGAGCGATCTCGATCAGCTCCGGATACGTCAGCCGGATCTCCTGAAATACCGGAATCCCGCGGACCGCTCCCTCCGCATCCTGGAACGCCGCCAGTCCCGGCAGAGTCCCGCTTAAGATCACCGCAGCCACGATCATCACAAGGAATACCAGGTTATGCAGCCCGCTTATCTTAAGCTCCGTTCCCGGCTTGCTGATATCCGGCTTTAAGCCCTCCGCGATATCCTTCCGGTATGCGCGCCGGTCCAGCCAGTAAAAAACAAACAGCAGCACCACTACGTTGAACAGCAGCACCGGCAGAAGGTGCAGGCTCCAGAAAAACGGCACGCCCCTCATGAATCCCATGAGCAGCGGCGGATCTCCGATGGGAGTTAAACAGCCGCCGATGTTGGAGATCAGGAAGATAAAGAATACCATGATATGGCATTTCCGTTTCCTCCAGGAGTTCATCTTGATCACCGGACGCACCATCAGCATACTGGCTCCGGTCGTCCCGATCCAGCTTGACAGCAGGGTTCCGATCAGCAGAAGCCCCACATTGACGCGGGGTGATCCCGCCAGGTCGCCCTCCATGGTGATATTGCCCGCCACACAGAACAACCCGAACAGCAGGATGATAAAGGTCAGATAATCATCGATGATGCATTCCAGCACCGTCTCAAAGGCTTCCCCTGCACCAAAGGAAAACGCAAACGGCAAGATAAAAAGAAGAGACCAGAAGGCCACAGCCAGCGGCTGATGCTCCTCCCACCATACCGGCTTCACCAGTGGAAGCACTGCGATACATAAAAGAAGTCCTGCAAACGGGATGCAGAATGCCATGGACACGGCTCCTGCCGCCGCTTCCCCGCCTTCTGCTGCCAGGCATGTGATGGGCGTCACCGCAAATAACGCCGCGATACTTCCCAGAAAAACAATCAGCTTTTTCAAAATACTGCCTCCTAAATGCAATTATTAACATACGTTATTTTAGATCTGTGTCTTTGCACAAGGAAGCATTATAGCACATTTTCCAGCAATTGCAAGTTCTTAAATCATAGCTTAACGATTCTTTAGTGGCCGGATATACGGTCAGCCCGTCATGAATCAGGGTTACCGGGCATATCCGAAAAAAACCGCCGTCCATAAGACAGCGGTTTAACAAAGCTTTTCTTTTATCTCTACTTTTCTTCTGCCATGTTCACTCCGGCGATCTTGATATTCACATCCAGGACCGTCAGTCCGGTCATGTTCTCGATGGCGGACTTCACCTTCTCCTGAACCTTCTCACTCACGTCCGGGATGTTGTAGCCATACTTGATGTTCAGGGACAGATCCACGGAAACGTGCTCCTCCGTCACATCCACCTTCACACCCTTGGACAGATTCTTCATGCCCAGCTTGCCTACCAGTTCATTGGTAATGTTGCCGGCCATGGAATCCACGCCGTCCACCTCCGTTGCCGCCAGGCCCGCGATGATCGCCACCACTTCGTCCGCGATACGGACTTCTCCGATTGTATCTTTTTCATATACCTTGTGGGTATTTCTTCCTTCCAGTTCTGCCACGGTCATACCTCCTGTGTGCTTCTGATTCGTTACTGGTTCTATTATAACAAATCAGGTGGCTTTTGCAAAGGGCTATTTTATTCCTCCAGGTTCAGCAGAGTGATCACGATACCGTCAGCCGGGACTTCGGTCTTGCGCTTTACGATATCCTCGATCTGGGCGCGCTGCTGGTCCGTAATGGTGGCAGCGTTGATCACCACATCCACCTTCCCGTCGGTCAAACTGACCACCGGATCAGCAAAGCCTTTGGCCTGCAGAAGAGTCTCTGCGGCATTCTCTTTTTCCGCAATGGCAGTCATGGCGATCATATTCTGGATGGCTTCCTGCTTGGCAGCCTCCTCGATCGCTGTGTTGTTGATGATACTGTTTAAGGTCTCCTTATTCTTGGCACGGATCTGCTCGCGGTTGAGCTGCACGTTTGCTATGTAGTCAGATACCGTAAGCCCGCTGGTAAGGACCGCTTCACCCGGATTATCCATTCCGGCCTCCTCACCCTCATCCCAGCTCTCAATCTCCGCCAGCTGGGTGCCCTGGCCCGCTCCCGCATCGGCTGCGCCGGCGGCTTCTGCCTGCGGATTGCCCACAGCCTCTGCCTGAAGATTCTCCCCGGTTGCCTGGGGCTGGGCTTCTTCAATCTCACCCATAACATCATAGCTGGCCGCCTGGTTTTCCGCTAAAAGGTCTTCATCTGAAATCTCCATGGAGCCTGCCTGATACACCGTGTTGTCCGCACTTGCCTCCAGCTCCTTCTTGCCTGCATAGTTCAGATATCCCGCCGCCGCGATCATGATCGCAAGGGTCGTAATGATGATCTGATTCCTCCTGAACAGTTTTTTCATATTCACATCTTTCAGATGCTTTCCCGGTTTCCTTTCCTTCATACCTGACACTCCTTTATTCCACCCGCTTTAGTACTTTTATCTTATGACGATATCCTGGTTTTATGCCTGTCCCGGCCTATTTTACTTATCAAAAATCTATGATCCGCCTTGTCAAGCCCCCTAGTATACCAATTTTTCTAAAAAAGCAGCCAATTTTTCCAGGAAAGGGCTGTCAAGTCCTGTTTTCGCCAAAATCAGCCTGTTTTCGCCAATCAGTGTTTCTTGACGCCTTATATATCTGGATCAGCCCGCAATTTTCTACTGCATATACCTTCTCCCCCAATTGCACAACTCAGTCAATGCAGGCTCCAAAGTCTCTCCTAATTCTGTGACAGTATATTCGACCTTTGGCGGCACGGTCGCAAATGCTGTCCGTTTGATCAGTCCATCTTCCTCCAGCTGTCTCAGCTCCTCCGTAAAGACCTTATGGCTGATTCCTTTGATCCGGGATTTCAGCTCTCCATAACGGATCGGTGAAGCTTTCATTATATGCCACAGGATAACCGCCCTCCATTTGCTTCCGATCACTGCCATGGCAAAGCCGAGAGAACAATCAAATTCTTTTTTATAAGCTTCTCTGTTCTGAAAATAAATATCCCCCATCTACATCCTCCCTTACGTTTTGGTAAGCAACTCACCAAAAAGTGCATTCTTGCGCCACAGACTTTTTCATTTATAATAGCATTAAGACTATGATCACACAAGGAGATCCCCGCCATGGGCAAAATTTATCACCTGTATCAAACAGACGCGTTTACAAAAAAATGCTTTACCGGAAACCCTGCAGGAGTCATAACCAACGCAGACGGTCTGTCTGATCTGCAAATGCAGCAGATCGCCAGAGAATTGAACAATTCAGAAACAGCTTTTATATTTAGAAAGTCCGGAGGAGACTCCGATATCCAGGTGCGCTTTTTTACACCTGTCCGCGAAGTGCCCATCTGCGGACATGCCACCATAGCAGCGCACTATACCTATGCTATGGAAAATCATCTGCCTGCTGACTGCCGGATTTTGCAGAAAACGAAAGCGGGAATCCTTCCCGTTGATATTTGCCGAAAAGGCAACGATTATCTGATCACTATGACGCAGGGGGATGTGCAGATCGGTTCACCGCTTTCCCCGGAATATCAGAGTATGATCGTCCATGCACTGGGTTTAAAAAAAGAAGATCTCCGCACAGATTGCCCGATGGTGATCGCTTCAACCGGTCATTCAAAAGTAATGGTTGGCATAAAAAATCTGAAACAGCTCCACAGCTTACAGCCCGACTTTGCCGGACTGTCCCGTATCAGTGAAATCATTGGATGCAATGGTTATTACGTCTTCATCCTGGATGAGGGAAATACCCCTCTCGTCCACGGCCGTATGTTTGCTCCCGTCATCGGGATTGCAGAAGATCCCGTAACCGGCAATGCCAACGGTCCGTTGGGCGCGTATCTTGTTCATTTCGGCATAGCGGACGTTCATCACGGACAATTCTCTTTTGAAGCGGTCCAGGGGGAAGCCATCGGCCGGACCGGGACTATGACAGTCCATGTGTCCGTCGTTGATAAAAAACCTGTCAGCGTTCAAATATCCGGAAATGCCGTTATTGTTTTTTCGGCGGATTTGGAACTTTCATAATTTACAGACAGCATGATTAGCACAACGTCAAAGCGGGTGGTCTTTATTCCACCCGCTTCAGCACCTTTATCTTATGAGCCGGCAGTCCGAACAGCGCCTGCATGGCAGAAGAAATTTCCTCCTGCACTCTTGGGCTTCCTCCTCCGGACGCGCTGATCACGATTCCTGATATCTCAGGGTACAGCTCCTTCTCTACGATCGGGCCGTTGTTGCCGCCCACCGTAGTCAGCACGGTGCTCGTCTCCTGCTCCTCACTCTCAATCTTGCGCGCGCCCCCGCTGCTGTCCGTCTCATCTGTGATGGACCGGCTGCTGCTGCCGTCCACATGGATCACTTTTTCCGCGGAGGATCTTAAGACGATCATCACCTCCACCTCTCCCACGCCATCCACATTTTTCAGGATATCCTTTACCCGCTGCTCCAGCTGCTGCTCATAGTCGGAGGCCGGTTTTGCAGCGGAAGGGATGGCCTTATCCGTGACCTTTGCTTCCGCTCCCACATCTGCATCCGAACCGGCTCCGTCTGCCTCCGTTTCCGCTCCGGTCTTTTTTGCGCTTCCAGGGCTATCCCCGCCGCCGAAGATGCCGCTCCCGCTGCCTGTAGGGATCGCCAGAATGCATAAAATAACTCCGATGGTCAGCAGAAACAGCCATTTATCCTTACCCTTCCACGATTTGAATTTCCACATATACTTCCTCCAGACTATAATAAGATGCTATCTTCCGCCTGAGCTTACCTACCTCAATATCCATCTGCTCCCGTCCCCGGCTGTAGACATCCACAGCTTCCTCCTGCCAGTCTGGCGCAGGCTCTTGAGGCTCCTGGCGCGAATCTTCCGTTTTTCCGATTGTTACCGGCTCCACCGGGGTGATTGGCTGCACCGTACCTGTTCCACTTTCCTCCTGTCCAGGCTCATCCTTTGTAAGCCGCAGGCTTATGCCCGTCACGGTGCCAAACCGCTCCGTCCCTTCCTCCCCGTCTATGGTGACGCTGCATTCCAGGACAGAAAATCCCATATCCTCCGCCATCTGTCCCACGTCCTGTTCTACGGCGTGCTCATACTGGTCGATCATCTGGGTCAGGCGCTGCTTCTCGATGCCCAGGATCTCACTCTGTAAGTCCTCCGCCTGGTATCGGAACACAAAAGATTCATAGTAATGTGCGATCTTATCCTCCAGCCTCAGGCTTCCGGTCAGCGGCTGCAAGACCAAAAGGATCAGGATCATCCCGGAAAAAAGCCGGACGTATTTGCCGTATTTCTTGTTGGGGAGCAGGTTGTCGATCACCGACATAAACAGAAAAAAACCGGTCAGGTTCCGTATCCATCCATAGATTCCATCCATCCGATATCCCGCCCCTCTCTCATGCCAGATAGGAAACATTCGTGCCTGTGCAGATCAGCGCGATCGTGATGATGAATAACAGAAGCCCCGACGTGACCAGCCCTAAAAGCAGCTTCTGTCCGTCTGCAACGCCGCTGATACAGCCCACCAGCCGTTTGTCTGCAACCGGCTCCAATACCGCCGCAACAGTCCGGTACATCACCAGCAGGACCACCAGCTTCAGCACTGGGATCAGGCTTAACAGCACCAGGATCAGCACAGCAGCCGCACCCATGGTATTCTTGATCAGCACACCGGAACCAAGGATCAGCTTTGTGACTGCGCCGGCCCCGGCGCCGACTCCCGGGATCACCTGTAAAAGCTTCTGTACCCCGACTGACTTCACCGCGTCCGCATAGGGCAGCACCATTCCCTGGATCAGCTGGAACCCCAGCACCAGCCCGATCAGGGAACGGGTCCCCCACTGGATCCCGGTCTTTAAAAGCTCGGTCATTTTCGACAGCATGTCCTCCTTTGCCATGTGCCCCGCCATCACAAACAGGATATACACCCGGACGAGAGGCATCAGCAGATTTAAGTAAAGCCACTGCACCGCCGCGATCAAAAACAGCACCACCTCGTACCATGCCGCCGAGGATGCGCTGGCCCCAGCCCATGCCACCGCCAGAAAATAGGACGGCAGCAGCACCTTCATAAACATGACCTGACGCTCCAGTACCTCCATGGCAATCTGGGTACTCTCGAAGAAAGAAGCGGCAAGCACCGTAAACGCCATTAAATAGGTCATAAAAAACCCGGTTTCGGAAATCTGGTTCCCGGAAAATATCTCAGAAAAGCTGGCAAACACAGCTCCGATCATCCCCAGCGCCAGAAGCTGTCCGGCCATATGTCCCCCATTTGAGACTTCTTTAAACAGCGCCTGTTTTGCCGCGTCCAAAAGCATCCGCCCGGCCTCTTTGCCTTCTCCCGCCATCAGCTTTTTCACCAGCTCCGTAAAAGATATCCCCTGCCCGCTCCCGCCTGTTTCCTCCTGCAGAAAACGGTCAATATCTCCCCAGTTTTCCATCTGTTCCCCACCAAGGGCCGCCTCCACAGACTCAAACATGTCCAGCTCCTCACCGTAAGAAATGATCCGCGGTATAAAACAGAATACACAGACGGACAAAAAACACAATAAGACAGCTAATCTTCCGCCCCCTTTTCCATTGTCCCGCCCCTTCATACCAGAAATCCCTGCAGCGTCTCCATCAGCGCCAGCACGATCGGCATGCTGACCGCCAGGATTGACAACTTCCCGAATATCTCAATCTGGTTTCCGATCGCTCCATATCCCGCGTCCTTGCAGATTCCGGAGGAAAACTCAGCGATATATGTGATTCCAGTCATTTTGATCAGGGTGCTCAAATATACCTGGTTAATCTTTATAAACTCCTGGATCCTCCTCATGGCGTCGAAGATCGTCTCCATCTTGGATACCCCGTAGAAAAAAATAAAGCATCCAGCCGCCATCACCAGGTAGATCCCGTATTCTCCCTTCATGTTCTTCATCTCCACGGCCAGCAGCACCGCTGTAATTCCCACGATCCCAATCGTAATAACCGTCATGCCATCACCTACAATGCAAACAGATTTTTAATGGTTTCAAACAATTCATATATGTAAGGCACCATCCAGAACAACACCAGGATCAGTCCCGCCAGGCTGGTCAAAAATGCCTGTTCCTCCCTTCCGCTGTGTTTGAGCACCTGGCAGATCACCGAAACCAGGATGCCTACCGCGGCGATTTTAAATATCAGATTCACTCCCATTTCATTCTCCTCTTCGTCTGCCCCTATACCAGCAGGATTGTCAAAAACAGCCCGCCCATAATGCCCAGACTGGTGTACAGTCTGCACCGTTCCTGTTTGTGTTCCCGCATCTGCTGGATGCGCATGTCCAGCTGTTCCAGATAAAGGAGCAGATTCCGCTCCTGCATATCCCGGTCCAAAAATCCCAGATGTTCTCCAAGAGATTTAAGCGTCTGCCTGTCCGCCTTTGACATGGCCAGTCCTCCCCCCGGCTTTCCCGGCTGGGACACCTCCTCCTGCCAGATCTGCGAAAAAGATTCTCCCTGCTGTCCGTCGATCCTCTCTGCAACCCGGATAAACAAATCCGAAAGCGCGCCTTCCGTCCTGCTGCCCACGGTTTCAAACGCCTCCGAAAGAGGGGCATTGGCATACAGGATCTGTCCCTTAAGCAAAAATATCATTTGTCTGAGCTGCTCCAGCTCCCGCAGCCTCTGCCCGTACTGCCCCGCCAGCCAGAAGCCAAACCCGGAGGCACCGGCTATCACCATCAATGCCCCGGCTATCTTCATCCACATCTGTATTGTCATAGGCACTCCACCCCGATCGGGTACAGCTTGGTACCCCTGGAATCATAAATCTGGTCTACATTTCCAATCCTGCCCCGGTTATTTAAGATAATATACCGCTCAAACCACCGCTCCATCACCATTTTGCGCAGCACCGGCTTCTGCTTGATATCCTCAATAGAACTGCCATGGACCGTAGCGATCAGTTTGCAGCCACAGTTCATCACATACTCAATGGCCTCTAAGTCCTCCCTGCTCCCGATCTCATCCACCGCAATGACCCTGGGGGACATGGTGCGGATCAGCATCATCATCCCCTGGACCTTGGGACAGCAGTCCAGGATATCCGTGCGGATTCCCAATTCATTTTGAGGAACGCCCTGGTAACAGGCCCCGATCTCAGACCGCTCATCGATCACTCCCACCGTCATCCCCGGTTCCGTTCCTGTCCCGTTGGAGATCTGACGGATGATATCGCGAAGAAGCGTGGTCTTCCCACAGCGCGGCGGAGAAATGATCAGCGTATGCAGAATATCCCCGCTCTCATAAAGGTACGGCAGCACCATACTGGCACAGCCCTTCACCTGATGGGAAAGGCGCACGTTAATAAAGGATATGAACTTCATGCTCCGGATCCCATGCTCATCTGTGATGGTCTTCCCGGCGATACCGATCCTGTGTCCCCCCTGTATGGTTATGAACCCCTGCTTGATCTCCTCTTCAAATGCATACAGGGAGTAACTGCTCATATATTCCAGAGTTTCCTTGAGCGCCTGTCTGGACACCAGATAAGCCTCATCTGCACGTTTACTTAAATTTCCTTCTGGAGTAATGTAGAATTCATGATTATTGAAGATCATAAGAAGCGGCGCGTGGATCCTGAGACGGATTTCCTGCACCTGTTCAAAGTCCACAGTTGTCTGCTGCAGAATCTTTCTGATATCTTTGGAAAAAATCTTGATGAGTTCTTCCCGTTTATCCAAAATCAGCCCTCCCCTCTTAATAAAATATATGAGGGGAGGGCTGATTTATGCTTGCACTTTGTCCTTGTTTATGAGGTCTGTAAAACTCCGTTGCCATCGAAGCGGTAAACTACACCGTCTATGTTCCGTTCTCCGGTCACCATGGAACCCGCAGGAAGTCCGGCCGCCGTATCGGCTGCCGGCAGGCAATAGTAGCGCTGCCCGTTCCAGTCGATCCATCCGGTCATCATATAACCCTGCTCATTGAAGAAATACCATCTTGTGGTCGCCGGGTCCTGCCACCAGGTGTTGGCCGGGAACGTCCCGTCTGAATTGCGGTACCACCACGCCTGGGCCTGATCACTGTAAAGCCACTCGGCTTTATATACCACGCTGGTATCCTTCACCGGCTGTCCGGGGGTGCCGGTGGCTCCCGGGCCGGAGTTCTGGGTATCGATCACGCCGCCGTTCTTCATCAGCTCTGCAAAGGATGCGTCGATATAGATCCCGTCGGATTCGTCCGACCAGTAACCGTCACGGAACTCCTTGGACTTATTCTTGGCGAGGGCGCGGACCTTGAAGGTGTACTCTCCCTCCGCAGTCATCTTCCGTTCCATATTAAAATAATTCTTCTTTGTCTTAAAGGTATCTACACGGCTCTCATTGCGGTAAAGATAGACCTCGTACTGGTACGCATCCTCCACCTCTTCCCATCTTGCCATCGTGATATCATCGTCATCCCAATAAGTGTCCTGGACTGTAGCCAGCCTGGTCGCCGCCCATGCAGTCACCGTACCCGCCACGGACAACAATGCGACTGCCGCCAGCATAGCCAGCCGCCTGCCAAACTTCATATGTCTCATAACGTATCCTCCTTTATCTGTCTTCTGACATACCTGTTTTTCATAATCTCATTATAGCATAGATCCGGCGGATAAATATGGAAAATTTCTTTCGATTTTCTGACATTTCTACAATCTGATATCCCCTGTCCCACCCGCCTCACAGTCAGCAATATGGTATTAACAATACACCTTATCTTTACCCGTCTGACAATACTGAACATTTCAATCAATCGTGCATCATGTTCCGCTCTGCCCAAGGAGGTAGTGATTCATTCTCAATCACCAGAGATCTTGCTCGCCCTGCAAGGCTGCCAAAATGTCAGCTTTTCTTTGCTCTGTTTCCAGCCGCTTATCAGATGTACTTTTGTCAGTCCTCGATCAATTCCGTAGTCCAGTTCAGGCCCTGTATCTTCACGTCCAGTTCCCGCATTTCTTTGGAGATCCGGTCTGTCTCTTTCTGCATCTGGCTGACATTGACCGTGCTTTTGATACGGATCTCACTGCTGGAATAGCGCTCAAACTTTTCACTTGCGCACTTCACAAAATCCTGAAGGATCGAATTCTTCAGCGCCAGCGCATCACGTTTTGCTATCATATCCGTCAGGGAAACCCCATCCACGACGGTACCGCAGTTTGTCCTGTTGATATTCCGGATCAGTTTTTCAAGAAGCAAAATGCCTTCGTCCAGCTCCGCCAGCAGATCCTCCGGAGCTTCCGACGGCAGTTCCCCTTCCTGGACTTTCGCATTATTCACCAGGCGGACCCTAAGCTGTGCCAGTCTTTTTTGCAGGTCAGCCCTCAGGCTGAGCGCTTCTGCCAATTTCATGATGTATTCCTCCTTTTTACGAAGATACCGCTAAAACGCGGGGTCATTCTGTTCATACACATCTTGTCCATATGATTATAATCTATCTACACCGCTGAATCAAGTTAATCTCCTTCTTGAGTTCCCCAGAACTTCCCAATCTCATCCTCCGTCAGTTCTTCCACAAACTTCTTTTTGATCTCCAAAAACTGCTCCAGTTCCAGCAGGATCCGGTACAATACCGCGCGGCTCTCGAACTCCTCACGGGTATCCGGAAGGGGCTGCGTCCTCATGTCTTCCTTTACCCGGTCCAGCTCTGCTAACAGGCTTAAGGCATTGTTGTACTCATGAAAGCTCGCGCTGATCTGCCGGATAAACTCTGCAATCTGTTCTGACTGGACCGGCAGCATCCGCAGATGACCGATATTTTCTGCGATCCGTCCCAGCGCCGCAGACTGGTTCCACCGCATATTCATATACCGCAGATAATATTTTGTCTCCGTGAGCAGTTTGTTTTCCATCTCCTCGTAGGCGTTTTTCTCGCCTTCTTTCAGCTTTGATTCCAGCTCCTTCAAGCTGTTTCCAAGCTTCTCTGACCGCTCAAGTGAGCTGCATGGCCCCTGTGCACCACACTCCCGTGGCAGAAACGACAGCATATCCGCCATACTCTCCAGGATCCCCCGGATGCGGCTTTCGATCTCCCTCTGCTTTACACGGATCTGTTCTGCTTTTCCAGGAATATAGAGATTCAAGAGTACCCCAAGCCCCGCGCCGACGGTCAGCAGGGCCAGTTCATTGACAATATCCGGAAACGACATGGACTGCTCCGCCATAAAGTGGGTCATCAGCACCGTATTCACGGAAATCCCTTCCGGGATATGGAGCACCAAACTCACACCGGAGAAAAACAGCAGAAAAACCCCCAGAGCCAGCGCGCCGTATCCAAACACAGAAAAACAGGCAAAGGAGAAGGCAAGAGCCAGCCCAAAGGAAAACAGGCGGCGCACCATCACACGGATCGTCTCCTTCTTCGTATCCTGGATGCTTAGCAGGGTGATGACCCCGGCTGAAGCCGCATAGTTCAGCCCCAGCCCCTCCGCCAGAGCCATAGCCATGCCAGCCCCAGCGGCTATCTTTAGTACCTTTATATAATCAGGTTTTTGAAACATAGAATCTCCATCTCCATTTTTCTCTCTCAATTTCACCCCTGGATCAGAGTTCGTCCAGAGGCTTAACTCCGTTTACCATTCAGGATTTCCTCGCCTCTTACTCCGGTCCATGGCAGAGGTCCATAACTTCAAATACTGTCTGACTGTGTCAAAGCGCGGCGACGCATATGCCCTGTCCGGTGTGTTTTCTCTGTTCATATGAATGTACACAGAAACGTGGATATTCAGCTGCGCCTCGATCTGTTGTTTGCAGTCGTCCATAATACTTTGTATCCCATGATGGAGCATTCCCGGATGGACAGACAGAACCATGATCCCGCCCCTCTCCTCTGGCCCATAATCGTGAAATTCAAACAGCTCCATCTGGACCGCACTGCCGTAGGGACGAAGGATCTGTGCAATCCGCTCTGTCTCCTCCTGGCTCAAGCCTTCCCCTAAAAGCAGACTGACATTTTTCATAAATGACTTGATCCCATCCACAGCTATCATACCTGCAAGCAGCAGACCTGCAATCCCGTCAACAGGCAGCGAGGTAAGCTGGTGAAGGACAGGAGTCACTGCAACCAGAATGATCCCCTTTATATCCGCCAGCACATTTTTCTGATACGCTTCCATCGCAGGGGATTTCATCTCTTTATTTTCCTTCTCTATACACTTCGCCATCGCCATCTTCACACCAGCCCCGGCTGCTGCCGTCAGCAGGATCGGGAACAGCGCTCCAACCGGCTCTGGATGAAGCAGCCTCCCTACAGATTCTTTCCCCAGGGCAAATGCAGCCAGCAGGACCATCTCAGAGATAAGAAGTCCTGTAATATACTCAATCCGTCCATGTCCATTGGGGTGCATTGAATCTTTCCCCCTGCCGGAAATCTTAAATCCCAGCAGCATGAGCAGAGAATTGCATGCATCGATCAGATTATCTATTCCTTCCGAGACGACGGCAATACTGTTCCCCATTGTTCCCACAATAATATACACAAGAAACAGACAGAAATTCCCTGACGCCATCAGGATGCTTGTTTTGTATCCTTTTTCCTGCCTGCATGTTCCATCAGCCATAATATCACCTCCTAAAAGGTCCGGTTCCCGGGAAATGTTCGAATCCAAATCTGTTTTCTACGTCACCTTCAAATACCCGGTCCCGGTAATCCCCACCTCTGCGCTGTCCCATGTGCCTCCTGTCCAGGGTTCCATCATTCTGCCATGATGCGATCAGGCGTTCCAGGTATTCACCCAGATTCTTCTGTTCCTCCCGGGTCAGGCACTGAAACAGGTCCTCTGACCCATCTCCATCAAGATCCATCTCATCCGATACCGTCCGTCCTTTTTCCGTCAGCGTGACGATCATTACCCGGCCGTCTTCCTCAGACGGCGTCCTCGTAATATAGCCGCAATGCTCCAGCTTGCTTAAAAGCTCACCGATCGCCTGCTTGCTCATATCCAGGATATAAGTCAGTTCCTTTTGTGTGATTTCCCTCTTCATTCTCAATATGGACAGTACCCGCCCCTGCCCTCTGTGAGGATTCATCACTGCTCTTTGTCTTCCGCCCATCATTTGCCTGCGCAGCAAGCCTTCCAGTCTCATTAATAGATTCATTAACTTTTTACTTTCTTCACTCATTTTAACTGTCCTCCATCTCTTATTTCAAAAAGTAATGTACTTGACTATTATAATACAGGTACTTGACCATTTTGTCAAGTACCTGTATTATAATTCAAATTTTTCTATGTTATATATTCCTTCCCCGTCCTTTACCTCAACCACCGCCATAGTAACCGGAAGGTGAAAACGTTTTGGGCCACAGCCTCCCGGATTCAACATCGTAATCCCATTTCTCTGATCCAGATCAAACTTATGTGAATGTCCATAAACCACAAGGTCAAAATTCTCTGTGTTCTCAGGAATCTGCCTTTTATCATGGGTTATATAAATCCTTAAGCCAAATAATTCTATATCCAGGCTATTTGGCAGATTTTCAGCCCACTCCCTGTCATTATTTCCTCTTACCGCATAGACCGCAGCAATTTGTTCCAGTTCATGGAGCAGGGCCTCCCGGTCGATATCCCCGCCATGCAAGATCACTTCACAGGTGGCAAGGATTGCCTTTACTTCTTCTCTGAGCAGTCCATGCGTATCGGAGATCACCCCGATCCTGTGAAGCTTATGTTCTTTGACGGTATTATGATTGGTCATTATCAATTGTTTAACGTTCTCCAATCTTTCAAAAGGTCAAATTGCACCCCATCCCGCTCGTAAAACTGATCTGTAATGATCTGTGGATTCCTGTCATGGAGCGCCTGGATAACCTCATTACAGCTCGTTATTGTAAAATTTGCATTATAATAGAGCTCATCATCCTGTTTCGAAACAAAAACCAGACCTTGCTTATAACCACCGATCCCGGGAATTGTTTTACAATAAATCGCTGCCATCACATCTTCAAGCCTTCTTATGTAACTCTTTCCTAATGGCGACGGCATAACAAGGTAATTCCTGGTTATGAAACATCCAACCTGAAGGTCCTTCAGCGCAGTGCCTGCAGGCATAGTGCTGATGCAAATTACGTCAGAAGCCAACAGTTCCTGGTCGATCCGTTTTATCTCCTCCGCTCCATACCCTGATTCCTTCTGATAAAAGCTGAGATAACCATTCACTTTTTTCTTTTGTAAAATAAAACCCATTAGAAGCATAAGCACTCCGGGTATACCAAAGATTCCTCCAAAAAAAAGACCTATTATTGGTATGGACTTAAATAAAACTCCTGATACGACTGCAGTAATCACCAGAAAGATGCCACCTGCAAAGCATCCCTTATTCATCCCGCCAGTGTTCCTTAAGTACTTTAAAACGCTGCCGTCCTTTGTCATTTTTCTGCGCATCTCTTCTGTTACAGATATAATCATAATTACCTCCCGTCATTTGTGATATGGTTCTCCGTAACGCTACCAACGGTGAAACCATCATTCCTACTAGAATTATATACTATCTTCACTGATTTTTAAACATAGAATTCTATGTTTGAAGTATATGACATAAAAAAAGAAGGCATACCCTTTTGGGTTACATCCTCCTTAATTGTCAAGATACTAATAATGTCGTCATTTAACTGCCTTTAGCCTTTAATCTCTTGTCATTCCTTTAGCAAATCTAGTTTAAATATCCCATATTTATACTATTTTATGCTCCATAATCCATTTTAAAATGCCTTCATAATCAACAGTTCCACCTGCTACCCCCAATCCTAATATAATCAATTCCTCTTGACTATATTTCAAATCAATATGGTTTAGCTTGAGTGTCATTAACATAGATAACATCCCAATTCTCTTATTTCCATCTAAAAAAGCATGGTTATTCACAATACCAAAAGCAAGCCTGGCAGCTTTTTCTTCTATTGTGGAGTAGACCTCTATATCTCCAAATCCACTGGAAGTACTAAAAACAGCTGATTCCAGTAAACCTTTATCTCTAAGCCCGTCCAATCCACCTGTTTTCTTTATTAACAGGCTGTGAATTTCTATTATTTCATCCACTGTCAAAATAATCATTTCGCTAACTCCAGAAAAGCTTCCATGTTCTCTTTAATTAAGGTATCCGCAGTTTCTTTTATCTTCCTTCTTCTGGCTTCCTGAATTCCTTTCACTACCTCATATTCTTCAAAATCTACCACAATATATTTAGGCTTATTATTTTTTAGAATCACAGCAAGGCCATTTTCATCCACCATATGGGTTACTTTTGAAAAATTCTGATTTGCCTCAGTCATCGCCACAAGATTATCCGTATTTATCATCATATTCATCACCTCTCTATTTAGTATATGATAATTATAGGATAAATACAACCTATTTTCTGTAATTTTTTCTCTCCCTGTCATTTGTGATATGGTTCCCCATGTACAATCCGGTAGCTCCTGTAAATCTGCTCCAACAATATCACCCGCATCAGCTGATGCGGGAATGTCATCTTAGAAAAACTCAGCTTATAATCTGCCCGTCTCATAACCGCATCAGAAAGCCCGAGGGAACCGCCGATGATAAATACGATCTGGCTCTGTCCTCCGACGCCTAACCTGTCAATCTTCTCTGCAAGGCCCTCGGAGTCCAGCATTTCTCCCTCAATGGCAAGAGCCATCACATAGGAGCCGTCCTTAATCTGCGCCAGAATCCGCTCCCCTTCTTTTTCCTTGATCTGCCGCTCCTGCAGCTCACTGGCTCCATCCGGGGTCTTTTCATCTGCTACCTGAACAATATCCAGCTTGCAGTACCGGCTCAACCGCTTACTGTATTCTGCAATCGCATCCGTATAAAACTTTTCCTTGATCTTTCCTACGGTTATCAGCGTAATCTTCATATCTATAATGGTTTCCTTTTCCTAATTACCGCCACTCGTTTCTTCCTGGACTTTCTCAAGCCGTCCTATACCTTCTCATAGGTCTTCCGGTGACTTTCCAAACTCCGTTTTCTCCCGGACTTCACCACCTTGACCGGCATACCGGTCACCTTCCGGTCGATCCCGTAGATGATCTTCAAAAAGCGCCCGACCTCTGCCCAGGCCTCCCGGCTCTCCGGGATCAGCCGCAGAGCCATCTGGAACACATGGAACATCCCGTCATACACGGAAAGCCTCAGCCTGCCGTGGGAAGCCCGAAGCTTTGCCGCCACAGTGAGCGTATCACTGAGCAGCACTTCCTCACTGCCCACCTGCATCAGTGTGGGCGGAAAACCATGATAATCGCCGAACACCGGGGACATATACGGGTCTGTCGGGTCAGCTTCTCCAATATAACTGCTGTTATACAGCATGTTGTCCTTCGTGTTCCCAAACTGAGGGTCCCGGGAATAGTTGGTCGTATAGCTCTCCCCGCTGCAGGTTAAATCCGCCCAGGGCGACATCACAATGATACCTGCCGGCATGGGTATGGAGTGATCGCGCAGATACAGAGTCAGGGCAAGGGTAAGGCCGCCGCCTGCCGAGTCCCCGGCGATAATGATCTTCTCCGGCGCATACTTTTTTTCCTCGATCAGCCACAGGTAAGCAGCCACCGCATCCTCCAGCGCCGCCGGATACGGATGCTCCGGCGCCACGCGGTAATCGACGGTCAGTACGTCGCCGCCCAGGCTCCTTCTGGAATATTGGACCGCAAAATCACGGTAGGTATTCTTCATCGGACCAATATAGCCGCCACCGTGGATCTGCAGGATTACCCGCCCGGTGCACACCGCGGAGGGACGCAGATATTCCATCTTAAACGCATCCATCTCCACGATCTCATACTCAAAATCCGGCGGACAGATCCATGCCGGTTCCACCGGGTTCATACGAAACTCCCCGGTCTGAAACTTATGCCCCATGGCGGAATCCATCATGTTCCTCATCATGTCCCGCACCAGTTTGCCGCGCAGGCTTACCTTCTGGTCCCTCATTCATCCTCCTGTTTTACCATTTCTGTCAGATATGGAAGCGCCGGTTCAGCTCTTCCTTCCAGTTCCTTCTTCCGCTCATATAGTCGAAAAGCCCCCGCGCCGCAGTCTCTCCGGTATGGCCTACCTGCTTTGCCATGCGGGTGGCTTTGGCCTCTCCTCCCTTGCGCAGGATCAGCACCTTTCTGATCCGCGGATACATGGTCCTCTTTTTCGCCGCGCACAGCTCGTTCCCCTCCAGGCGCACAGACACACCGTCTTCCCTGAGCCTGCCAAAGAAACTCTTTTGAAGCCTGCTGTCTGCAAACACCGAGGTGAACGTCACCACCATCTCATCCCCATAAGCGCAGACCGCGCACTTGAGCGGCTGTCTCCTGGACACGCCGATCATCAGATGGAACCGCTCAATAGAATCCGCATACTCCGGCTCCATTTTGATCGGTCCCACATTGGAGAGCGTCATCGTATAGGCCCGGTCCTTCAGCCGGAACACCAGCCCCAGCGCCAGGCTTTTGAATACCAGCGGGATTGCTCTTAAATACCATTTCTTTTCATTGGAAACGTTGTAGGAAATACTCTCCTCCAGCTTCTCCCTGTCTATCTTTTTATCCATCTGCCTGCTGATTTTTTTGAGCAGTGCAGGAAATGTCATATCCGGATTCCGGAAGAGATGGCCGATCATGGTCACTGCAAAAAAGTTCGCCATGGTATCCGATCCGAAAAATGCCCGCAGGTTGATCGGCAGATTCAGCACCACCGGGCGTCCGGAGGTCCCGCCTTCTAAATACTCCTGCCAGACCGACCAGATCAGCGCCGCCGCCAGATACTTCGTGATACTGACCCCATGACTGTGGCAGACTTTCTTTAATTCCGCCACCTTTACATAGCCATGGAGCACCTGCCCCGCACCAAGGGGAAGATAATCTCCCTCCAGCCGGAAAGCCGGGCGGGAGCTGTAGCTGTGATGCTCCATCTCACGGTAATTCTCCAGATAGCTGTCCTGTACCTGGAAGTCCTGTTCCTCCGGGCATTTTTCATCCTCTGCGGTCCAGTAGCCCGACTCCCCCTTCGTCAGACGAAGATACTGCTCCGTCAGGCATTTTAAAAAATTCACCGCTCCAAGCCCGTCCGTCAGGGCATGGAACACCTCCAGGTTGATCCTCCGCTCATAGTAGGTGACACGGAACAAAAACTTCTGGCTCCCATGGGGATCGATATACCGGCAGGGATAGGTGTTCTCCCGCTGCACCTGCGGAACCTTCTTATTCTCCTCAAAATAGTACCAGAATATGCCCCTGCGCAGCTTTACCTGGAAATTCCTCATATGGGGCAGAATATCCTCCAGCGCCTGCTGCAATAGCTCCGGCTGCACCTCTTCCTTCAGGGTCGCGGAGATCCGGAACACCTGGCTCATATTCTCATTTGCGATCACAGGAAATATCTTTGCGGTATTGTCCAGTCTTCTCCATGCATTCTTCGACTTTGCCTGTTCCATAGAGCGCCTCTTTTCTTAGATTATCCATGTCATGCTAAAATTCTAATATCATATCGTACCAGACCGCCCCGCCGTGTACGGAATCCGACACGCCCAGGCTGTGGTAGCCAAATCCCTCGTAGAATCCGATCAGCCTGTCCTTGCAGGTCAGGATCAGCCCTTTCCTGCCCTTTTTCCTGGCATCCTCGATCAGATGCCTCATCAGCCGGGAGGCCAGTCCCTGATGCTGGCACTCCGGAACCACATCCAGGCCGAAGATGCTCTGATAGGCCCCATCCGCCTTATGGCAGCCGGTATCCTCGAACATCTCGTCCCGGATCGTCCTCTCATCCGTCACGCATCCGTTAATGAATCCAACGATCTCCCCATCCTTCTCCGCCACAAAAAAGCTCTCCGGAAAAGCTGCGATCCGCTGTGAAAAAGAATCCCGGGTTGCCGCCTCTGCTTCCGGGAAGCAGACCGACTCCACCCGGGCCACAGCGTCCAGATCGTCCGGTATCACCTGCCTGATCAAAACGTCCATGTTCTATTCTCCTCCTCTCCGGTTACTGTGCCCGGAAGTAATATCCTACGCCCCACTTGGTATGCACGTACTTGGGATCGCTGGGGCTTGGCTCGATCTTCTCTCTCAGCCGCCGCACATGCACATCCACCGTGCGCACATCCCCGGACTCGGAAGCCTTATTCCCCCACACAAAAGTCAGCAGGTTTTCCCGGCTGTACACCTTGTTGGGATTGCACACCAAAAGCTCTAAAAGATCAAACTCCTTTGCAGTCAGATTGATCTCTTTCTCACCGATAAACACCTGTCTGCCTTCCCGGTCCAGCTTTAAATCCCCGGCTGTGACCACCCGGTTCTCAGACTGGCCGGAACGCCTGGATTTCTTGGAATTGCGGCGCATGATAGCCTTGATCCTCGCTTTCACCTCCAGGATATTGAACGGCTTGGTGATATAGTCGTCAGCGCCGTACTCCAGCCCCAGGATCTTATCCATATCCCCGCCCTTTGCCGTCAGCATGATGATCGGCATCTCAGAGAACTCCCTGATGGCCTGGCACACCTCAAACCCGTCAAACTTCGGGAGCATCACATCCAGCAGCACCACATCGTATTCCTTCTGCTTTGCCAGATTGATGGCCTCCTCCCCGTCATATGCACAGTCCACTTCCATGCCGTCCTGTTCCAGGCTGAAGCGGATCCCTTTTACAATCAATTTTTCATCGTCAACTACCAATATCTTTGCCATATTCTCTCCTCTATCCCAACCGTGATGTCTCTTCCAGTGCTCTCGTGCCGCGCCACACGGTGATGTCTCTTCTTATGTTCCCGTTATGACCTACACAGTAATGTCATCTTTTATCTTCTGAAATGCTGCGTCTTTGATCCCGGACACCTTCATGATATCCTCAATACTTTCAAATCCGCCCCGCTGCTGCCGGTAACGGATGATATCCTCCGCACGCGCCTCCCCGATTCCCCGCAGGGTCATCAGTTCTTCTTTTGAGGCGGTATTGATATTGATCTTTGTATGGGCAGTATCCGCGTTCTCACCGCCCGGAATGATGATCCCCCCGCTGCTGTAAATACCGCCGCCTGGAAGGCCGGCCGCCACGCTGTCCTGCGCCATAGCCTTATCCGGCACCTGGACCTTCATGCCGTCCCTGACCGGTTCCGCCAGATTGAGAAAGCTCTCCGCCGCATCTGCGGTAAATCCGCCCGCCAGCTCCACTGCCTCAAAAACCCGCTGGCCCTCTGCCAGCTCATAGACTCCCGGACGCTGCACCTCGCCGCACACATGTACAAAGCATGTCTGTACCGGGCTGGATTCTGTACTTCCATCTCCTGCCGTCCCGACTTCCTCCTGGCTTTGTCCGCCGCTCCGGCTATCTCCGGACAGCTCTGCTGATCCGGGTTCAGACCCCTTCGCTGATCCATGTCCAGACGCCTCTGACGATCCGGATTCAGACGCCTTTGAAGCTCCGTCTTCCGTTTCGCTCTGCAGCTCCTCCGCATGGGATATCCCCACAGGCTCACCGCCCAGGCTGCAGCTATAACAGCACCCGACCGCCAGCACAAATACTGCTAACGCCAGCCACTTCACCATACCAGATATTCCTGTTTTCATGTTCATCTCTCCTTTTCCGAGAGAATCCCAAAATCAGCCTACTACTATTCTACCGAAATCCCCCTGCAAATACAAGCGGTATTTTTGGCAAATATTTCTGCTTGAGTTTCCGCATTTTGCAGCGGCAGCAGTCGGGGGATCAGACAGCACGGTTTTTGTGACTTTGCAGGTTTTTAGAAGATGTTAGCCCTCAGGATTTTCTGTTCTGGAAGCGGAAGGGGTTGTCTGAGCGTTAGCGAGTTGCCCCTTCCACTGGCAGGTTTTTAAGAAAATCCTGAGGTCTTACAGCTTCTTAGAACCGAAACCGGAACAAAAACCGTGCTGTCCGATCCCCCGCCTGCCGCCGCTGCAAAATGTGGAAACTCAAGATATTTCTGCGCTTGACATCTGATCCTCCATGGAGTATACTTCCGTTTGAAACGAATATATCACGCTAGGGGAGCCTTTACTGGCTGAGAAAGATGCAGATTCCATCTGACCCTCACTACTTGATCCGGTTCATACCGGCGTAAGGAAGCTTAATACTTCAAGGTAGTCCCCTCCTGTGTACACCACAAAGGAGGATTTTTTATGTCTATTGTTACCCCAGACGGCGGTCTGACCACATTTGGTTACATATTGTGCATCCTTGCCGCCCTCATCCTGTTTTTGATCGCAGGCCTGATCTCCAGGAACCGAAAAACAAAGCTGTCCACCAAACAGCTGGTATTCTGCGGAACCGCCATGGCCCTTGCTTTCGTCGCTTCCTACATAAGGATATTCCATATGCCTTACGGCGGCTCCGTCACCCTGTTCAGTATGCTGTTCATCTGCCTGATCGGCAACTGGTACGGCATTGGGGTTGGCGTCCTGACCGGGCTTGCCTACGGGATCCTCCAGTTTTTGCAGGAACCGTTCGTGCTCTCCCTGTTCCAGGTCTGCTGCGATTACGTGCTGGCATTTGCCGGGCTTGGCCTGGCCGGCGCTTTTGCAAACTCGAAGAACGGGCTGGCAAAAGGCTATCTTCTCGGTATCCTGGCAAGGGGATTTTTCCACTCTCTGGGGGGATACCTGTACTGGATGGATTACATGCCCGAGGATTTTCCGCAGGCCATAACCCAGCTATATCCGATTGTTTACAACTACTCCTACATTCTGGCGGAAGGCGCGTTGACCCTGATCGTGATCGCCCTGCCCCCGGTCCGGAAAGGGCTTGACCAGATAAAGAAAATGGCGCTGAGCTGACAGATCCGCCCCTGCGCCACAAACAATAAAAAATGAAAACACCTGTAGACTTCGGAAATCATGCTTTTCCCGATGCCGCCACAGGTGTTTTATTTTTTAAGCTGCTTTATCAGATAATCCCTCGCCTCATTCCCATCCCGGAAAGAGCCCTGATTTCTCCCAAGCAGGTAATTGATCGCATCCCGCCACTCTGCCAGAGAGTACTCCTCCGCACTTACCGCAGTAAGATGCTGCGCCAGTCTGTCCCAGCAGCAAGCCATCCGCAGATCTGACAGATACAGTATGCCCATCTGCTCCGCTAAATTCTCCAACAATCCCCGGCTCATTTTTATCCTCCGCATTTCGTACAGTATTAGAGTATATTACTCTAATTATAGTGTAATCTACTCTATAAGTCAATAATACCTCCAAACTTCTGTATAATTTGAGTTACTATTCATCCGTCCCTTGGTCTGTGCAGAAATATGTGTAACACTCAGGTTATTATGCGCAGTTCTGCACAAACTGACACCGAGTGCATAGTGACGCAATTTAACTATGAGGTGGAGTCATGACTTACTATGAAATGATCAGGGAGCTGCGGGAGGACAACCGCTATACGCAGAAAGCTATTGCCGAAATCTTAAGTATCGGCCAGCGCACTTATTGCGATTATGAAAGCGGGAGGACCCGGATTCCCGTAGAAAGCCTGATAATCCTTGCGCGTTTTTACAATGTGAGCCTGGATTATATCTGTGGTGTGAGTAATATAAAAAAAGAATTTCCCAAGATTTAAAAATACCAGAAGGCCGAATGCTCCTTAGCATCGCACCTCTGGTATTTTTCATTCGGCAGACGCTTCTTTTATCAGCTCCCGAACACTTCTTCCGCATAATTCACAGACGCCATGGCATCACGGCAGTAACGGTCCGCTCCCATGGTCTTTGCATATTCCTCCGTCAGCACTGCTCCGCCCACCATGACCTTTGTCCAGGGCGCAGCCTGGCGCAGCTGCCGGATCGTGGCTTCCATGCTGGGAACTGTGGTCGTCATCAGAGCGCTTAAGCCCACCAGCTTCACCTGCCGCTCAACCGCAGTCTCTACGATGGATTCCGGCGGTACGTCCTTCCCTAAATCCAGCACATCATAGCTGTAATTTTCCAACAGGACCTTGACAATATTCTTGCCGATGTCATGGATATCCCCCTTCACGGTCGCAAGGATAATGGTACCTTTCTTCTCCTGCTTCTGACCGCTTTTTGTCATCGCATCCTTTATGATCTCAAATGCTGCCTTGGCCGCCTCCGCGCTCATAAGGAGCTGCGGCAAAAACAGGGTGCCATTCTCAAACCCCCTGCCTACAAGATCCAGGGCCGGTATCATCTGCCCGCTTATGATATCCAGGGCATCTTTGGACTCCAGAAGGACACTCACGGCTTTTGCTGCCTGTTCCTTCAGCCCCCGCTCAATGCTGTTTCTTAAAACTGCGCCCGCATCATCCGTACCCATGCTGTCTGCGCCGTCCGCTGCCGCATTCCCGCTGCCGGTTCCTCTGCCCACTGCACCAGTGCGCGATCCCATCTGCCCCGGCGCGCCTGCCGCCTGTCCGCGGACCGCACTCTGTCCCAGGGTCGCGGCCTGCCCGCCGTAAACCTGGATATACTCTCCACATTGCGCATCCATGCCCATCAGCGCACGGAAGCTGTAATACGCGCGCATCATCGCCTCTGAGTTGGGATTGATGATCGCGGCGCTCAAACCATTCTGCATTGCCATCGTAAAGAATGCCGCATTGATGATCTCCCGCTGAGGCAGGCCAAAGGAAATATTGGACACGCCCAGGATCGTCTTTCCATGCAGCTCATCCCGGACCCTGCGCAGGGTCTCCAGAGTCGTTATGGCTCCCTGGCTGTCGGAGCTGACCGTCAGGCACAGTGCATCGATCAGGATATCCTCCGGCCCGATGCCATACTCCGCCGCAGTCCGGTAGATCTTTTCCGCCACGCGGATCCGTCCTTTTGCAGTCTCCGGGATTCCTTCCTCGTCAAGGGCCAGTGCAACCACCACGCCGCCGTACTTCTTCACCAGAGGGAATATGGCGCGCATGGATTCTTCTTTGCCATTCACCGAGTTGATGAGCGGTTTGCCGTTGTAGATGCGCATCGCCTGCTCCATCGCCACCGGGTCGGAAGTATCCAGCTGCAGGGGAAGATCGATAATGCTCTGAAGCTCCCGTACCACCTCCACCATCATAGACGGTTCGTCGATCTCAGGCAGCCCCACATTCACATCCAGCACATGAGCTCCGTGATCCTGTTGGGTCACGCCCTCCTTCAGGATATATTCCAGATTGTGGTCCCGCAGGGCCTGTTTGAATTTGGACTTTCCGGTGGGATTGATCCGCTCTCCGATGATGACCGGACTGCCGCCGATCTCCACCGCCTGGGCGAAGGAAGCCACTACCGTGCGGCTCTTTTTTGCCACCGGAACCGGTGTTTTCTCCCGGCACAGCTCCACCAACTTCCGGATATGCTCCGGAGTAGTTCCACAGCAGCCGCCCACGATCCGCGCCCCCATATCCACAAGCTCCGCCATGGTCTGTGCAAACGCGTCCGCGTCGATATCATAGACAGTATTTCCATGTTCACTGCGCGGCAGGCCCGCATTGGGGTTGACGATCACAGGGATCGAAGAAACCGCCAGGATCTCCTTTAAGGTATCCTTCATCTGTACCGGGCCAAGGCCGCAGTTCATCCCCAGCGCATCCACACCCAGCCCTTCTAACATCGCCACGATAGATGCGGGGCTGCCGCCGGTCAGAAGTTTTCCGCGCTCATCAAAGGTGACCGTCACGAATACAGGAAGGCTGCTGTTCTCCTTTGCCGCCAGCACCGCCGCCTTGGTCTCATAGCTGTCGCTCATGGTCTCGATCAGGATAAGGTCCACCCCTTCCCTGACAGCAATCTCGATCACTTCCTTATAAATCCCGCAGGCATCCTCAAATGCCAGATCCCCCAGGGGCTTTAAAAGCTTCCCGGTCGGCCCCAGATCAAGCGCCACATATGCCTGTTTTCCGCTGAGGCGTATGGCCTCCTTCCCATTGCGGATTGCAGCGGTAATGACCTGCTCCAGGCCATATTCTGTGCCTGCGTGATATTTTAATGAATCCACGCCAAAGGTATTGGTGGTCACAATATCCGCACCGGCTTCCAGATACGCCCTGTGAATATCCACCAGTACTTCCGGGTGGCTGATGTTCCATGTACCCGGCAGCTCCCCCGGTTTTAATCCGTTTGCCTGCAAAAGACTCCCCAATCCTCCGTCGCAGAACAGGATCCGGTTCTGCATTTCCTGTAAAATATCCATGATGTCTCCTTTATTTCATGTCAGTATTTTCTCACAGCCACAGCCGCATTTCTCCGCCGTCTTATCTGCGGTAGGCACAGTCTTTCTTCCCGCACGCCTCGCAGCCCTGCACGGTGCAGTTTCGCGGCAGGCGGCTGGCCCCGATCACAGCCGTCACCGATTTGGACGGCGCCATCAAAAGGCTGTCCGTCAGCGTGACGCCGATCCGTTTTCCCAGCTCCAGCGCCGGGACGAGCTGACGCTGGCACTCCAGGGGGAAATCCCCATATCCCGGGCTGAAACGTGGACGCAGATACCAGCCGGTTTCCAGATATTCCTGCTTGAGCGCTTCATTTTTTTCATCACAAAAGGTCTCCAGCATGGCGACGGACGCCGCCTGAAGGACCACCGCCCTGCTCATCTGGATCTTCCCATAACGCTGAAGCAGCACATCCACCTGGCTTCCCAGGGTCGCCGCAAACAGGATCACCTTTTCACAGTCCTTCAGATTCCGCTCCAGGCTGCGGCTCTCTGTCTGAAAACAGGTCATATCCAGCAGATGCCCCTCTATGGAAAACGGATACTCCCGCCAGACAGCCCTCGGCGCGGCAGTCTGCTCCAGCTCCCGCTCACAGGATTCCATAAGTTCTTTTACATTGTCCGGGATCTCCTGCCCTCTGTGGCCCAGATACCGCAGGACTTCCCGCTCATTCCATTCAAATCGCTCCATCTCAAGTCTCCATAAGCCTTCCCTCTGCATCCTCCGCCGCCCTGCCCCGCCGCAGCTCTACAGGATCTCCGACAGGCTCGCCTGGATTTTAGCCGCCACATCCGGTTTGTTCATGGAATAAATATGTATCCCGTTCACATGATTGGCGATCAGGTCGATGATCTGCTCCGTGGCATAGGCGATGCCCGCCTGTTTCATAGCCGCCGGATTGTCCCCGAACCGGTCTACGATCGCTTTGAACCGGGTTGGCATATAGGTGCCCGACATGGAAAGGATACGGCTGATCTGCGCGGCGTTGGTCACCGGCATAATGCCCGCGATCACCGGCACCGTGATTCCGCGCTCCCGGATCCGGTACAGATAATTATAGAGGATATTATTGTCAAAAAACATCTGGGTAGTCACAAAATCACAGCCCGCTTCCACTTTTTCTTTCAAATGCTGGATATCTGCGGTCTTGTTTGCCGACTCCACATGGCCTTCCGGATAGCAGGCCGCGCCAATGCAGAAATCCCCCGCCGCTTTGATCTCCGCAATCAGCTCAGAAGCATATTTATAATCATGCTCCACTCTGCCGTCCTTCGGAATATCACCCCGAAGCGCCAGCACATTCTCAATATTGTGAGACTTCAGCTCTTCTAAAACCGCATGGACCTTTTCCCTGGTAGATGACACGCAGGTAAGATGTGCAAGGGGCGTCACACCCTGTTTTTTAACGGAAGTCGCAATATCCACCGTATACCGGCTGGTTCCGCCGCCCGCGCCGTACGTCACGCTCATAAACGCAGGCCTCAGCTTGGCGATCTCCAAAGCTGCCGTCTCCACGGATTCGTATTTGTCCTCTGTCTTCGGCGGAAACACCTCAAAAGAAAGTGTCGGCTCCCCCTGTGCCAGGATGTCTTTGATCTTCATAATTGCTGTTCTCCTTCTTATGTCTTTTCTTATCCTCTGATGTCTATTATTTCTCCGCTGGAGCATTAGAGCAGTGAATGCATTGGCCTGCCTTCTGCCGGTCATTCCTCTATACGGTAAATGGATACTACATAATGGTCACCCTCATAATACCCATCCACAGAGAGGGCTCCGCTCTGAAGCTCATAGCTTCCGTCCTGTATCAGCAGACCGGGCATCTCCTCGCTCAGAAGCTCCGCACAGTTTTCTCCAGGGAGCAGCGCCCCGCTCTCCTCCAGCATTTCCAGGACTTCCCCTGACACATCCCCCAAAACCTGCGGGTCCTCAAGGGTGATATCAATCTGGTGGAGCGCCTCTGTCGCTGTGTCATAATCCAGCTCCGCATACTGATAAGCGCCATTCTCTCCGTCATTTAAATCGTACACGGTCCAGGTCACATACCAGGTATCCCCATTGTCATACTGCTCATTATAAGAATAAGTATTGCTGCCCGTCATATCCAGACCGTGGCGGTTCAGGATCTCAGCCAAAGGCTGTTCCATCGCTGTCCCTGACACAGCAAAATGGTACTCCCGGCTGCACTCCACCCCGGCCGCGATCACCTCATCCGCATCCAGCTCTATGTAATCCGCATCCCAGGTCTCTTCTTCTCCATAAAAATCCCCCAGATCCACATCATACTGCGGTTCCGGACTCTTGGGCATGACTGTATTGAACGCTTCCATCCCCATGGAAGCGCAGGAACCCAGCAATTTTATGACCACCAGGACAATGACCACTACAAGGGCTCCCGTGTTTTTCTTTGCTCCGGCACTCATTGGAACCTTTGGACGTTCCTGACGGACCGGAGCCGGAGGCTTCCCCGTACGGCCTGTTTGGCCCTGCGTACTACGTGCGCCCTGCGGCTGCCAGCTGCCCGTCGGGGAACTACCGTTGCCGCCGGATGGCCTGTCTCCATTGGGTGTCCAGCTTCCGCTGTTTTTTCCTGCTGCGGGCGCAGACTTTCCTGCTACTGGCGCTAAACCAGCATGATAGCTGCAGTCTGACTCATTTGCAGGATGGCGTTCATTTAGATAATAGGTAACGTCCCTGACATAAGGATGCTTCACCCAGCTTTTACAATTCTTGCAGTAATGAGACGCGCCCATCACCTGGTCGCATATCGGACAGATCTTCCGTACCATGCAGGTTTCCTCCTTTATTAGTTCTCAAGTGTTCATAGTATACCATGGTCACTAAATTCGTCCATCGCCTTCGGCTCGTTCTCATTAAGTGTCCAGGTATGCATTCTCACTAGGCTCGTAAATTCCTCGCCAAGTGTTCATAGTATACCATGGTCACTAAATTCGTCCATCGCCTTCGGCTCGTTCTCATTAAGTGTCCAGGTATGCATTCTCACCAGGCTCGTAAATTCCTCGCCAAGTGTTCATAGTATACCACAACTTTCCTGTATTTTCCACGTTGCAGTTTGTTATTTAATTAACAATATCGGATCTTTTTTTCCAGATTTCCTTTGCTTTTCCATGTTTTTGTGGTAATATAACACACAACTGCTTTGACCCGGGAAGTCAAATGTGTGCCTTTATGTCCCACAATACATAATATTAAGGAGATTTTATTATGGAACAGACAGGCGTAAAAGCATTTCTACAACGTAAAAACGTCAATATCACCGTCAAAACCTATCTGATCGACGCAATGGGGGCCATGGCATTCGGATTGTTCGCTTCCCTGCTCATCGGAACCATCTTCGGCACCCTCGGAGACAAAACCCATGTAACCTTATTTAACACCATATCGGAATACTGTAAGACCGCCACTGGGGCCGCTCTGGGTGTTTCCATCGCCTATGCGCTGAAAGCCCCGCAGCTGGTGCTGTTCTCCGCCGCTACGGTCGGGATCGCAGGCAACGCCCTGGGCGGGCCGGTTGGAGCTCTCGTATCCACGATTGTCGCGACGGAATTCGGCAAGATCGTCTCAAAGGAAACCCGAGTGGACATCCTGGTGACTCCGGGCGTGACCATTATTTCCGGTGTGCTGATCGCCCAGTTCGTAGGCCCCGGTGTGTCCGCATTCATGACAGCCTTCGGCAACCTGGTCAAGACTACTACCGAGATGCAGCCATTCTTTATGGGGATACTGGTCTCCGCTCTCATCGGCATTGCCCTGACCCTGCCGATCAGCAGCGCCGCCATCTGCATTATGCTGGGCTTAAACGGTCTTGCGGGCGGCGCCGCTACCGCCGGCTGCTGTGCCCAGATGATCGGTTTTGCAGTCCTAAGCTACCGTGAGAATGGCGTGGGCGGGCTTTTGGCCCAGGGGCTTGGAACCTCCATGCTCCAGATGGGCAACATCGTGAAAAACCCACGCATATGGATTGCGCCGACCCTCGCCTCCATGGTGACCGGGCCGATCGCCACCTGCGTCTTCCATCTGGAAAATATCGACGCCGGAGCCGGTATGGGAACCTGCGGCCTGGTCGGGCCGATCGGCGTCTACACTGCCATGGGCGGCGGCGCCAATATGTGGCTCGGGATCCTGCTGATCTGCCTGGTACTGCCGGCCATTCTGACGCTGGTATTTGGGGAGATCCTAAGAAAGATCGAGTGGATCAGGCTGGGGGACTTAAAGCTGGATCTGTGATCGCCAGTCCGGCCCCGACCCTGACTTCCACATAAAAACAGCGGGACTGAATGCACTGCGGACTCCATTTATCGTTCGCAGCCTGCACAATGCCCGCTGTTTTTATTCTCTGTGTTATACTACTTCCTGCTCGCTGTTTCCGGTTTAAGCATACCGGACTTCAAGTTTAAATATTTTGTAAAAACAGCTACTTTCCTGTTCTGCTGTCTGCAAAAAATCAGCCGCGTTTTCATAAACATTCATCAGCCATTCTTTATCGCCTTTGTCTCCCTCTCCAAGGACCGTTCTTCCTGCATTCCGCTCCAACACGATCATCGTTTCATCTGGAAAAACAGCAACAACTGCAACTGCATGAAAATCAGCTGAACCATTGTCTCCGGTGCTGGCAATCAGAATACCATCCCCCACATCAAAACTCCCGCGGTATTCCTTCGCAAGAACCATGCCATTATCCAACTCTCCACTGTCAACATTGCGGATGATCCTGCCAGAAGACGGCCCGCCGCCCACAACCTTTACAGATGTCTTCCTGCTTATAAATTCACTTATGGTCGGATGATAATCATAATGCTTCAGCTCATACGCTTTTGACACAGCAGTAAAATCTTCTATGGCAGAAGAGTCCAAAGCCTGGAACCCCTGCCATATTTTATCCAGGTATTCCCTATCAAAATCATACATCCAATCCGGGAATACCTTGGCACCGGGATAATCAGACCCTATAATACTGGCTTCACTCCCCTCCAATTTTTCAATGTCCATCAAATGCATGGCCCATGCGGCAGATTCAATGCAGGATACAGGCAGGCTGGGCGGAAGCGGTGTTTTCTCATATATATACTTTCCGTCCTGTTCATATTCAAAGAGAAAAATCCTGCTGTAGCCGCAAGCTTTCTGGTCCGATTCAAAAGAACGGTAACCGTCCTCAAAAGTCACCCGTTCTTCATTTTCCTCGCCCGCCTTATATTGATCCCCGTTAATAGAAACCAGCGGTCCCTCTTCCACATCCTGACCATAATACTGCTCCTGCTTCTCCCCAATTCCAGTGACAGTCCTCTGGACCACCGGCGTCCTCCCGCCCCCGACATCACAAATCACACCGCTTTCCCTCATCTGCCTGAGCAACTGCTGGTTCCCCACAACACGTTCAGCCGGGGCGCCGCACGCTCCGCCTGCCTGCTTCCTATACTGGTACATAGCACCTCCCTTATCCCGCAGTAATCACCGGACTGCCACCTGCCGCGTCATTGCTTCCGCTATCCGTCCCTGGTCCGTCGGACACGCCTGGTCCTTCCAGACTTACCGACATATCGGCCGAAGACTGGGAACCGCCTCCAGACTGCTGCCCTGCATCCTGTCCATTATAATCTTTGTATGAAAACTCCAGGCACACATCCCCGGCAATCCCGTTCACCCGTCCCTTGTCTGTCGGCTGCCAGATGGTCCGGTTCGCATACTCGCCTCCTGCGCCATACCTGGCCAGCCAGATATCATACGGGAACTGGCTGGTATCCATCTCATTGGTAAACTTCCAGTAATCGCTGTAAATGATCGGCGTATAACCAGCTGCCGCGATCACCTGGCAGAACGCATTGACCACATCCGTCAGCTCCTGGGTGGACAGATCCATGATATACTGGGACTCCACATCCACCGCGATCGGATAATTCACTGTATAATTCCGCGCCGTATCCACCGCAAACTGCGCCGCAGCCCGCGCCTCCTCCACAGTCTTCGTCTGAAGATAGATATAAGGAGCCGTCTTGATCCCGTGGGCGCTTGCCTCCCGCATGTTGCGGTCAAAATATTCATCCATGGTGATCTCACCCTCATACCCGTAAGAGACCATCCTGACCATGGCAAAAGAGATATCGTCCGCCGCCACCTGAGCCCAGTCAATATTCCCCTGCCATTTAGAAACACTGATCCCACGCTCAAGGACTCCGCTGATCACATTGCCCTGATCATCAAAATACTGTCCGCCAATCTTCGTCCACGGCTGCAGCGCCGCCGCCCCAGGGCCGCCTGGGCCTCCCGGACCGCTCTGGGCTGCACTGCCCTCCCCTGCCACGATCGTAGCCGCCATCGCCGTCATCACCGGCTGCGTACAAAGACACGCCGCCAGACAAGCCACCGCAACCCGTTTGTATTTCAGAATATTTCTATGTATCATAAACTGTCACCTCTCTTAATCCAGAATCATCCCCGGCACTCATACTTCCACGGACCGGAACATGTAGCATAAGTATACTATATTTCACCAGGAATAGAATTTAAAAAAAGCTTACGATTCATTACAGTTTCTGATATACTCGAACTATATGTTCAATCATACAGCCTTACAATAACACAATCGAGGTATCCAGTCATGTATAAGACACCCCAAAAGACCAACGAACCCGCCGACATTGTCATTTACCGGCAGGGCCAGGGCATCCTGCTGAAAGAAACATCTCTGCTGGCCTACGACACAACCACCCAGAAGATCCTGGAGCAAAATGTTACATGTATGTTCATTATGAAATACTTGCCTTAGGAAATGAAATCCTTTATACTTGACCCAAAAGGGTTTTACAAAAAACAGGGGGAGAAAGCTTGTGGAAGGTGAGCAAAGAAAAGAAACTATGATATCGATCATCATGTTTTTGGTGATCGGTATCCTTTTGTCAGGAATATACCTGATCGAAGCACGTCAATCTGTAGTCCAGAACCGGGAGCGGTACCGCTACATAGCCGCCAGCCAGTCCAATCTGATCTGCGGCCGGATCGATACGGTCCTTTCCAGAGTTTTTATGCTCAGCACATTGGTAAACGACAACGGCGGCGATACCAATTTCTTTGAGCGGCAGAGCAAACGCATCTATCAGGAAACCGAAAAAGATACCGGGATCGCACTGAAAAATATCGCCGTAGCCCCGCAGGGAATCGTAGAAAAAGTTTATCCGTCAAAAGGAAATGAGGCGCTGGTCGGCTTTGATTTTATGGACGAGACCAAGCCGGGAAACCTCGAAGCGATCGCGGCATACAAACGCGGAGAACTCATCATCACCAACCCGTTTGAACTGATCCAGGGCGGAAGCGGATTTGCCGGACGTCTACCCGTTTTCCTGGAAAATGACGGTCACCAGGACTTCTGGGGACTCGTCACTGTCACCATCGATTTCGATGAACTGATGAAAACGATCGATCTAAAAACGCTTTCCAACATGGGAGTAGACTATACATTCTGGTATCAAAACGATGACGGAAATAAAACCATCATGGAAGCCTCATCACAAGCCCCGGAACATCCGGTCAGCTATGAGTTCACAGTCGGGAATCTCTCCTGGCATCTGGACGTAGCCCCATCCGATGGCTGGATCGACTATATTGAACTGGCAATAGTACTCTGCGTGATTTTTGTAGTCGCACTGCTCATGGCCCTCCTGCAGCTGAACCGGGGACAGATCAAAAAAGCCAACGAGCGGCTCCAGCGTCTGGCACACTTAGACGGCCTGACCTCCTGTTACTCCAGAAACTATGTCAACACCATACTGCTCAACCAGCGCAACGGAGAATGGAACGACCCGAACCTGAAATATTCCCTGGCGATCGTCGATATCGATAATTTTAAATCCATCAACGACACCTACGGCCACGAAGTCGGAGACCGGGCGATCATCGCCATCTCCCAGACCTTAAAAGACAACTGCAAAAGCGCCAACGGCGACTGCGTGATCCGCCACGGCGGCGATGAATTTATCATTCTCTATAACGATGTAACAAAAGAACGTTTCCAGCAAAAACTCGCATCCATCGTCCAGGAAGTCCGCAACATCCATTTCCCGGACCTGCCGGAAATGAAGCTCTCCGTCAGCATCGGAGGCGAACACTATTCCACCCCCGACCAGTCCCTCTACTACAACATGGTCCGCCAGGCAGACAAAAAACTCTACCAGGCCAAAGAAACCGGCCGAAACAGATACAACCTGTAAATATGTCCCCTACCGCCCATTCACTTCCCCGCCGGCTCCCGCTGCCGTTCACCAGTACCGTCGCCGGGATAAGAAATCCCCCGGGGCGGCAGAAAAAAGATTTCTAAGTGTCTTCCGTTCGCAGACAGAGAAAGGCGGGAGTCGTGAGGATAGCGGACTGCACGCTTTTAGTGCTGTCCGATAGCCACATGACTCCCGCCTTTCCCTGTCGAAGACAGGAAGACACAGAAACTTTTTTCTGCCGCCCCGGGGGATTTCTTATCCCTCACTACCCCCTCACAGAACGTCCGCGTGTCCCCGGCAAGTTCTATTTTTTCAGCGTTTCAATCGCCTTCTGCACCTGATTATCTCTATCCAGCGGCACATCATACTGCCCCTTCAAGTCCTCATCCAGCTCCAGCTCCACTTCCACATCCGGCTCCAGCCCCTTCTTATGCAGGTCATGCCCGCCCGGCGTATAATAATGAGCCGTGGTCAGCTTCACCGCCGAACCGTCCGCCAAAGGCAGCAGGCTCTGTACAATGCCCTTCCCATAAGAAGTTGTGCCTACTAATACCGCTTTCCCATAATCCTTGAGCGCACCTGCAAGCACCTCCGAAGCACTTGCTGACTGTCCATTCATCAGGACTGCGATCGGGATATCCAGTTCAGAATCATCCTTCTTGGGATATTTGGGGTCCTTCTGCTTTCCATCATACACCTCATGACGGATCTGCCCGCCCTCGCAGTAATACCGCTCGGACTGACCTTTCTTGGTTGCCATGGATAAGATCGTCCCGTCAAACTGATCCTCCGGAAGGATATACGCAGCGATCTCCACACAAGAATCCACAACACCGCCCGGATTGTCCCGAAGATCGATGACCAGACGTTCCATTCCCTGGGCCTTTAAATCCTCCACCGCCGCGATAAACTGGTTCCCGGTCACCAGATCAAACTGGGTCACCAGCACATATCCGGTCTTATCCTCCAGAAGCTGGTGCTCCACTGTGGCTACCTCTACCTGCCTGCGTTCCACGCGCAGAGGGATCTCTTCCCCGTCCCGCACCACAGTCAGGTTCACAAAGGTACCTTCCTCGCCCCGGATATACTGCTGTACCAGCATATCCAGATCCTCGGACGTGGCCTCAATATCCTCCACCTTATACAGGATATCCCCTTTCTTCATACCGGCTTCCTCCGCCGGGGAGTTCGGGAATACCCGAAGGGCCGTCACGATCTTTGTCTGGATGTTCTGGCTGACCAGAACGCCGATCCCACAGTAGGTCCCTTCCGTCTCTTCATTGAATGCCTGGAATTCCTCCGGTGTGTAATACATTGCGTAGGGATCGTCCAGCCCTGCCAGCATCCCTTTGTAAATACCTGCCTCCACCTGCTCTATATCTTCATCAAAAAGATAATAATAATCCACAAGCTCCTGCAGGGTATCCAGCTTCTGCTCCACCGCATCCATGTCAAGCTCCTGCTTCACCGGCTGCGCCGTGCCTGAACTCTCCACGATCTGATTCTGCTGGTTATCGATCACCGAACGCCCGATCACCGAGATACCAGCCGCCACTCCCACGATGATAAGCCCGGCAAACGCTGTTACCAGCGCGCCGACTAAGACGCCCTTCCAAAATTTATTTCTGCTCTTATTCTCTCTATCCAATGATGTCACCTGTCTTTCTTCTGCCCGACCTTACGGCCTATATAATTGCCATCCCCGCCGCGGATCTGCACTACGGGCTGACATAATTGCGCGGGTCTACATACCGCCCGCCGGTCCTGACGCCAAAATGCAGATGCGGTCCTGTGGAATATCCCGTTGAACCGACCTTTGCAATGGTCTGCCCCTGGCTCACCTCCTGCCCCTCCGAGACAAGGAGCTGAGAACAGTGCATATACACCGTATAAACTCCTCCGCCATGGCTGAGCATGATATAGTTCCCGGCCGAATAGCTGTATGTAGAAACCACCACCGTGCCCGAAGCTGCCGCTATGATGGCGGATCCGCTGCTGGCGCCGATGTCGATTCCCTGATGGTTGCTGGACGCTCCCTCCGTCGGTGAACTGCGTCCGCCGAACCCTGAGGTGATCCTGCTGCTGGAAGGGCACGGCCATATAAAATTAATATTCCCAAGACTGACTGTTTTATACGATTTTCCTGCCGCCTCCGCCGCTTTCCTGGCCTCTTCCTCCTTGCGTTTGATCTCCGCCTCCAATTGCTGGATTCTTCCCTCCTGGGCCTTTAGATCCTTCTCATATTCACTGATCTGGCCCTGAGCTGCATCGATCTGGTTCTCAAAGTTTTTAAGCTCCCTGCTCTTCTGCGCCAGAAGGGTCTCCACAGACTGCTGCTTTGCCTCTGTCTGCTCCTGTAATCCCAAAAGCTCCGCATGTTCACTTTGAAGCAGCTGTTCATGAGCAGCAATGGTATCCTTTGTCGCCACATACTCATCCATCTTCTGCCTGTCGTACTCGGAGATCTTCTGGATATATTCCGCACGGTTCATCAGCTGCACCATGTCATCCGCCTGGAGGAGCATGTCGATATAGCTGGTCTCCCCCCGCTCATACATATATTTGATGCGCAGCTTCATATCCTCGTACTGCTGATGTTCCACTGCTTTTGCCTCATCAAGCTGCTGGTTCGCCAGGTCAATGTCCGACTCCTTGGCAGCGATCTGCCCCGCCAGCTGTTCCAGCTCCCCGTTTAACGCTTCTAAGTTCCCATCCAGCTGCTTTACATAGGCCGCCGCATCGCTCTTTAACCCCTCCAGGTTCTTTAAGGAGTCCTCGACTTTCTTTTTCTCCTGCTCCAGGGAGGAAACCTTCTTTTTTGCATCCTCCACATCCTGCTTCGTGGCGTATACCGGACTGATGCCCGCCACAGCCAGAAGAAGAGCCAGGACCGCCGAGGCCAGCTGTCTTTTCCTCTCTCGTCTCATCCAATATCACCTATACCCTTAAATATTTGCGAATGGTAAAAAAGCTTCCGAAAAATCCGATCCCCACACCCAGCACCAGCGCCACTCCGATCATCATGGGATAGATTTCCCTGATCGGAATGAAATAAAACATATTGGAGAGTATGCGGAACCGTTCCATCAGATACACCACTGCCCGGGTATACAGCACATACATCCCCGCCAGCGGGACCGCCGCGCCGATCAGGCCGATCAGCACGCCCTCCACAATAAACGGCGCCCGGATCATAAAATTGGTGGCTCCGATCAGACGCATGATCTGGCTCTCCTGCTTCCGGAATGCCGCCGCCACTGAGATGGTGTTGTTGATAAGGAACACCGCCACTGCCAGCAGCACGCCGATGATCACCAGGGACAACAGCCCCACTACCTTATTGAAACTGGAAAATCCCGCCACCGCCGAATTGGAATAATTCACCTGACGCACGCCGGGAATCCCCTGGAGATATTCCACAACCGCATCCTGGTCTGCAATATCATTCAGATAGATCTCATAGGAAGCCGAACCGGCAAGGGGATTGTCATCCGCAAAGCCTTCCGCAAGCTCCTCCCTGCCCGCAAAATATTCAGACTTGAAGGAATCCCACGCCTCCTCGGCGGAGACATAGTGCATCTCTTTGATCTCGCTGCGCTGACCGATCTCCTCACCCAGCGCCAGGATCGCATCTTCACCCAGATCCTCCGAAAACAACACGGTGATCCCCACAGTGCTCTCCACATTTTTCACCATATACTGTATATTCGCAATAATTGAGAAAAATAAACAAAATAAAAAAATACATGCAGAAATCGTGGCTACCGAAGCCAGGGAAAACCAGATATTCCTGCATATATTTTTCACGCCCTGTTTCAGGCAGTATAAAAACGTACTAATTCTCACTGCTAAGTCCACCCTTCGTCTCGTCACTGATTAGCCTGCCCCGGTCAAGGGTGATCACCCGCCCTCCCATCTGGTCTACGATCTCCTGGCTGTGCGTAACCACCACGACTGTGGTTCCCCGCTTGTTGATCTGCGCCAGCAGCTTCATGATCTCGATCGCATTCTCATGGTCCAGATTGCCGGTCGGCTCATCGGCGAGCAGAACCTCAGGCCGGTTGATCAGCGCCCTGGCAATGGCAACGCGCTGCTGTTCCCCGCCGGAGAGCTGCTGCGGCAGCGACTTGTATTTGGCGGAAAGGCCTACCAGCTTAAGCATCTCAGGCACAGACTCCCGGATGCTCCTGGCGGACGCCCCGACCACACGTTGCGCAAATGCCACGTTCTCAAATACATTCCGGTCCCGAAGAAGCCGGAAGTCCTGAAATACGACTCCCAGCCTCCTGCGGTACTTGGGAATGTATCGCCGCGGCATCTTATTCAACTCCATATGATTCACAATGATCCGGCCGGAAGTGGGCTCCGCCTCCTTCAGCAGCAGGCGGATGAGCGTGGACTTACCCGAACCGCTCCGGCCCATGATAAATACAAACTCACCGTCCTCTATCTCGATACTGATATCCTTGAGAGCCCTGTTCCCGGTCTCATATGCCTTACTGACATTTAAAATCTCTATCATCTTAGTAATCCAGGCTCTCCATGTATTTCATGTACTTTACAACCATCAGCGCGATCTTGAAAGTGATGGCGTCCTCAAACACCCGCAGGTCCAGGCCGGTGCTCTTCTGCAGCTTGTCCAGACGGTACACCAGGGTATTCCTGTGGATATAGAGCTGTCTGGAGGTCTCCGATACATTTAAGCTGTTCTCGAAGAACTTGTTGATGGTGGTCAGGGTCTCCTCGTCAAACTCATCCGGGGACTTGCCCTCAAAGATCTCCTTGATGAACATGCGGCACAGCGGCAGCGGCAGCTGGTAGATCAGACGTCCGATACCCAGATTGGAGTACGCCACCACGTTCTTTCCGCTGTAGAAGATCTTGCCGACATCCAGGGCCATCTTCGCTTCCTTGTAGGAGCGGGATACCTCCTTGATATCGCCGACCATGGTTCCGTATGATACATGCACCTTGGTCATGGCCTCGGTGTTCAGCATATCCAGGATCATATTGGCAGTCTTCTCCAGATCCTCATAGGTCTCGCCCGGCTTCACTTCCTTCACCAGGATGATATTCTTCTCATCCACAGCGGTGATAAAGTCCTTGGTCTTAGTCGCAAACAGGCTGCGGACAGTCTCTAATGCGTTCACATCCTTCTCGTGTTTGGTCTCGATCAGGAATACCACGCGCTTTACATTGGTCTCAATGTGCAGCTTCTTGGCGCGGTTGTAGATATCTACCAGCAGCAGGTTGTCCAGCAGCAGGTTCTTGATGAAGTTGTCCTTGTCAAAGCGCTCCTTGTAGGCTACTAACAGGTTCTGAACCTGGAATGCCGCCAGCTTGCCCACCATATATACATCGTCGCTCCCGCCCTTTGCAAGCAGGATATACTCCAGCTGATGCTCGTCAAACACCTTAAAAAACTGGTAGCCCTGGATCACCTGGCTGTCCGCCGGGGAATCCACGAAAGACAGGATGGAGCTCTCATACTCCTCCGCGTCCGGGAAAGTGGACGCCAGTACCTTGCCCTCGGTATCGCAGATACACAGATCAATTCTGGTAATGCCTTTTAATCCGTCAATGGTCGTCTGAAGAATCTGATTTGAAATCATAGCACACGCTCCTTATCGTAATTTTGCCAACATATCTATCAATCATAGCTAATACTGACAATTATAATTATCCTTATCTTATATCTTAATGCAAATTGCAAAAAAAAGCAAGCGAGTATATCACTCGCCTGCCAAATTTAACATATTTTCCAAAAATTTCCAACAACTGTGCCCTGTTGTTGTACATGCATCCTAGTTGGTGATAACCTGCTCGGTCTCCTTGTCGAATACGTGGATCTTGCTTAAATCTAAAGCCAGCTTCACGGTATCGCCAGGTCTTGCCGTGGTACGCGGATTCACACGTGCGGTGCAGTTTGCTTCGTTGATATCGAAGTACAGGTAAACCTCTGCGCCCAGCAGCTCATATACACGGATGGTAGCTTCGATCACGCTCTTCGGAGATGCTGCAAGGAATGCTTCCTCGTCATGCAGATCCTCCGGACGGATACCCAGGGTAACAGCCTTGCCAATATAACCGCCGGCTTCCAGCGCCTTGCCCTTCTCACCCGGCAGAGCGATGGTATGTCCGTCAAAGGTCAGGGTAACGTCTGCGCCGTCCTTGCCTACGGTCGCATCAATCAGGTTCATCTGCGGAGCGCCGATAAATCCTGCAACGAACTTGTTCTGAGGATTGTCGTACAGTCTCTGCGGGGAATCCACCTGCTGGATCACGCCGTCCTTCATAACTACGATCCTGGTACCCAGCGTCATAGCCTCGGTCTGGTCATGGGTTACATAGATGATGGTTGCCTGCAGTCTCTGATGCAGCTTGGAGATCTCGATACGCATCTGGCCTCTCAGCTTGGCATCCAGGTTGGACAGCGGCTCATCCATCAGGAATACTTTCGGGTTACGAACGATAGCACGACCCATGGCAACACGCTGTCTCTGACCGCCGGATAAAGCCTTCGGCTTACGGTCCAGCAAATGGGACAGGTCAAGGATCCTTGCGGCCTCCTGGACCAGCTTGTCGATCTCTTCCTTCGGGGTCTTTCTCAGTTTCAGGCCGAATGCCATGTTGTCATATACAGTCATATGCGGATACAGAGCGTAGTTCTGGAATACCATTGCGATATCTCTGTCCTTCGGCTCCACATCGTTCACCAGTTTACCGTCGATATACAGCTCACCGGAAGAAATATCTTCCAGACCTGCGATCATACGGAGAGTGGTGGACTTACCACATCCGGACGGGCCTACGAAGATAACGAATTCCTTATCCTCGATCTCCAGGTTAAAATCCTTTACTGCCACGAATCCGTTGGGATACGCCTTGGTTACATTCTTAAGTGATAAACTAGCCATACTTATTTTTCCTCCTGAAACAGCTCTTGTTGTTAGTCCTCATAGGTTTTTGTTACTGTAATCATGATACAATAGAAAGAAATTTTCTTCCATATGGCAATTGACCAAATTGTTTTTCTGCTTTTTGTAAAAATTGCTTAAGACCGGAAAAAAGTGCTTTATATTACAAAAGCAGGCTGTTTCCAGCCTGCTTTTACTGTCTAAATTCGATAAATCCCTCGCCTAAAACCTCCCTGGCGTCGGTTACGATCACAAAAGCTTGTGAATCATGCCCAACAACCAGCTCTTTTAATTGTACAATTTCTTTCTTTGACACGACGCAGAACAGAACATTCTTTTCCGCGCCTGAGTACATTCCCCTGGCATGCAGCCCGGTCACTCCCCGGTCTAGCTCCGCCATGACGGCGCGGGAGATCTCCTCGCTTTTTTCCGAGATGATAAATGCAACCTTGGAGAATTTCAGGCCTTCGATGATCCCGTCCGACACCTTCGCCACCGCAAAAATGGCGATCAGCGCATACAGCGCATAGGTGACGCCAAAGATCCCGGCGCCCACCAAAACGATGACCGCATCCAGCACCTGCATGATCTGTGCGATACTGTAATGCCGGTATTTCCTCTGGATCAGCGCCGCCAGCATATCCGTGCCGCCTGTGGTAGCCTGGCAGACAAACACCAGCCCGGCCCCCACTCCGCTGATCAGGCCTCCAAACAGCGCAGTCAAAAACAGATCATCCATCAAAAACGGGATCTCAGGGATCACATACAGAGAGAGGGAGAGAGTCACCGTTGCGATCAGGGTCCGCTTGATGAACCGCCAGCCCTTCAGCCGGATGGAAAACAAAAACAACGGAATATTGAGCACTGTATTGGTCACCCAGAGCGCTACCCCGAACTGGTTCTTGAAAATGATAGCCAGGCCGGATACACCGCCGGTGACAAGCCCCACAGGGTCATAAATATTCTTGATCGCAAATCCCATGATGAACGACCCAAGGATGATCAGCACGTAATCACGGGTCTCAGACTTTCTGTTAAAATTCATGGTTACTCCTTTTTGCCGCGGACAATCAGGATCTCTTCCTGGCGAGCACATGTAAAAGGCGGCTGCCGCTGTCCCGGTCCACATCCTCTGAGGTCCAGATCTTAAGGACCTCCAGGCGGCCCGTCTCCTTCAGCATACGCTCCAAATACTCCTGGGTATATTCACAGAAATAACGTCCGCTCCTAAACCCCTCAAAATCGCCTTCCAAAAACGACAGATACAGGATACCGCCCTGGCAGAGTGCGTCGATGACCCGCTTTAAGATGGCGTCAAGCTCCGCCTCCGGCACATGGATCAGCGCCTCGCTGCCCCAGATGCCGTCGAACACCTCGTCAAACTCCATCTGCTCATACTCCATGTTGAGCACTTCCAGACCGGTATGTATCTCTGCCAGCTTGCACATCTCCTCCGACGCGTCCAGAGGCGTCACATCATAACCCCTCTCGTAAAAGGCAAGGCTGTCCCTACCGGAGCCGCATCCCAGATCCAGGATAGTATCGCCCTCCTCCAGATAGTCAGAAAACTCCTGGCGAAGCTCCTCCGTGTCCTTATCCACCGTATCTTCAAAAATTTTCGATGCATACTTGTTATAGTATTCTATCGTGTCCAAAACCGTCCTCCTATATCCTTTCAATCGTCTTTTCCGTGATCCGGATCTTATTTTCTTTTAAAAGCCGGCCTACTGCGCGCTTGAACGCGTTTTTGCTCAGCTTGAACTCCCGCATGATGGTCTCCGGCTTCGCCTTGTCGTTGAACGGGAGCACGCCGTCAAACTCATCGATGACCTTCAGCACCAGCTCCGCATCCGCATCCATCTGCACATATGCCTTCTGACGGGGGCTCAGATCCAGCTTGCCGTCCTCCCGGACCCGGACCACCCTGGCCTGCACAGTATCACCCGGAAGCAGCTCCCCGTACAGCTCCGCCTTCGGTATCATCCCGTAATAGCGGTTATCCACCGCCACAAACGCCCCCAGGTTCTCATTGATCTCGTAGACCGTTCCGGTCACCTGGTCGTCCTTTTTATAGGGCGAATCTGCGTTCATATAGGGATATACGTTCATGGTCGCCGCCAGCCGTCCGCTCTTGTCAATATAGAGCGCCACCAGGCACTGCTCGCCGGGACGCACCTTGTGATTCTGCTCTTTAAACGGCAGCAGCAGGTCTTTCTCCAGCCCCATATCCAGGAAAGCACCGATCTTTGCCACCTCTTTCACCGGCAGCACCGCCGCTTCCCCGACTTCCAGCTTCGGGCATCCCGCGGTGGCGATCAGCCGGTCCTCAGAATCCCTGTAGACAAATACCCGGAGCTCATCCCCAGGCTTTGTCCCCTCCGGTACCTGCTTTTTCGGAAGCAGGACGGAGTGCTTATCATCCCCCGGTTCTCCCAAGTATACGCCAAAGTCTTTTTCTCGCTGGACGACCAGTGTCTGTGTTTTACCTAATTCTATCATTCTTCTCTCTTTCTGGCCGCACCCTCACGACCGGTTCCTGCTATATTATCACTATTACCACTATGTTTACTGCCCTGTACTTTACTTCTGCTGACCAGCGGCCTGCTCCATAACGGTCTGCTCGATCACCGCCCGCAGCCATACGACCGCATACGGAGTGCCCTCCTCGTCGCAGAGCGCCACGGTAAAGCAATCCCCCTCCCGGCTGACCCGCGGATGCAGGATGTCGCCCTGGACCGCCGCTTTTTTATATTCTGCCCGGAGTTCGCGGATTTTAATACCTGCCGGCAGCGCTTCTCTTGCAATCTCCACATACTGCGCGTTGTTCACATGATGATTGGTATCAATGTGGTGCCTCGCCACCGGGATCACCGGCGCCTCATCATATTGGGAAGGAAGCGCGATCCGTCTCGGCGCGTACTCCATCTCAAGTTTTTTGTCCCCTGCTGTCCCGTACCCCCGCACATCCTTCTCACCCACGCGCACCGGACGCCCGGCCTCCGTGTCAAAAAAGAACCAGACAGAATTCGCCTTAACCAGGTAATCCCCCTGCCTGTCCCGGATCGTAAAATTCCGGTATCCGTATATGCCCTTGAAATCATACGGCCATGTGCTGACGACGATCTCCTCTCCCAGCCTTGGATACCGCTCTATAACGATCTGCCAGGAAGACAGCCACCATGCCCGGTGGTTCTCATTGAGATAATCGATCCCCAGCTTCAAGTCCTCCGACTGGAATGTGGAACAGTCCTGCAGGTAATTGAGGATTCCTGTGACCGACAACTCCTGGTCCTCATCCACCTCGCTGTACCTTACCCGGCTGTTAAATGAATACATGTTTCTTCCTTCTTTCTGCCTGTCCGTGCGGCATTTCCAAGCCGCCGGCCGGCACCATACATTTCATTATCTCATACAACAGGCGGTTTCTCAACTGTTTTTTCACGATTTTGCCGGGATTTTATCGGGATATTATCGGAATTTTGTCCTGGGAGCTTTGATTTTCATAAGAATTTAAAACAGGCCCCGGTTCCGCTTTCGCAGTCCCGAAGCCTGTCTCTGCAATCTCGCCTTGCAGATCTATTATTTCTCACAGATCTTTACAACAACCTTTTTCACCTCGCAGGGCTCTCCTGCCATGGCCTTCGGCTTGTGGCCGTCCCACGGGTTGAAGATCAAAAACTCTCCCGCTCCAGTCACAACCTGCAGTCCCGGGTTGCTGTTGTCGTAGAAAACCACATCCTTGTCCGGATTGTATGGCACCTTCACCGTGAGCGCGTCAACCGGCGCGTAGGTCAGGGTCTCCTTACCGGAGATCACATACTGGATATCGGTGTAGTTCTCATGTGCCTCGAACTTGGCTTCCTCCCACGGAATCGTGGTGTAGCTCATCACGTTCGCAAACACATTCTTCCCGTCGATCTCATACTTGCCGTTCTCTAAAGCAGCCAGATCATGGCTTTTCAGCCAATCCACTGCCTTTGCGTAGCGGCCCTCGACGCCCAGGGTACGGTAAAAATCCAGATTCTTTGCCTGATCAAAAATCATAGTCCTGTCCTCCTTATTCCTGCGCTTATCTCAGCTCTGTAGTCGGGATAACGTCCATATCGTCAAAGGCCTGGTTCTCTCCGCCCATAGCCCAGATAAAGGTGTAGTTGCTGGTGCCTGCGCCTGCGTGGATGCTCCAGGACGGGCTGATGACAGCCTGCTCATTCTGCATCACGATATGGCGGGTCTCATTGCCCTCGCCCATCATATGGAATACCACATTGTCCTCCGGGATCTCGAAGTACATATACACTTCCATACGTCTCTCATGAGTGTGGGCCGGCATGGTGTTCCACACGCTGCCCGGGTCTAAGACCGTCATGCCCATGGAAAGCTGGCAGGTCTCTAAAACATCCGGATGGATGAACTGGTTGATCACGCGCTTGTTGGAAGTCTCCATAGCGCCGAGCGGCTTCTTGGCTGCCTTCTCGATCGGGATAAAGGTGGTCTTGCAGGCCTTGTGGGCCGGTGCGCTCACCATATAGAACTTGGCCGGCTTCTCAGCGTCGTCGCTCTCAAAATACACTTCCTTCGTGCCCTTGGTGATGTACAGGCAGTCCTTATAACCCATCTTGAACACCTCGCCGTCAGCGGTAATGGTGCCTGCGCCGCCGATATTGAAGATACCGATCTCTCTTCTCTCCAGGAAATACTGGGTGCCAAAATTCTTCCATACATCGATGCCCTTGTCGATCGAAACCTTCTCGGTGGTCGGCATACAGCCTAAGGTAACCATGCGGTCCACGTGGGAATATACGGCAACTACCTCATTGGCAGCGTACAGATTCTCAATCAGGAACTCTCTGCGGGTCTCCTCGGTAGTATAACGTTTGAAATCTCTCTGATTTGCGGAATAGCGAATATCCATCTCTCTCATCCTCCATGCATTTTCGTTTTCAGGCAAGATATGCGCAATCTTGCCTGTATACTATTATAATGTTTTTCCTGAAATATGCAATAGAACAATCTTCTGAAAACCCGCACTCTTTTATGAACATTCTCCACAATAAAATCTTGCTGTGCACTGTAAAATCTTGCTCAGTCCTTCCACCGTCTGTCCAGAAAGCACCAGAACCGGTACATCAGATACCCCCAGGCAAAGAACAGCCCGATCAGCACCGCCAGCGGCACATGATTGTCATAGGCATTGACCAGAAAATACTTCTGCCAGCCAGGGATGTCCGTGTAGTAGTACTGGCCCGGGCCAAAATCAATGCCCGGCACCTGCCCCATATTCTGGCTCATCATATACACAGACACTGCGATGGCCGCAATAAAGATGACCACGCCCGCAATCCCGGCGAGCTTAAGGATCTTTCCGTCTTTCTTGTTTTCCATAACGGCGCCTTTCTTTTTAAACCATAATGTTCGGAATCGGGAACAGTCTTCCGCTCAGCAGAAGCCATGCTACGAAAAAGGTCAGAACCAGGTTGAAGGTCTGTCCTACGATGTACAGGGTAAACGGCTTACCGCCCTGGAACTGCTCCGCCATCTCTTTAAAGTTGGTCTCCAGTCCGATGCAGGTGAATGCCAGTGCAAAGCACCAGGTCTGGAATTCTTTCAAGTTGCTTAAGATCGCAGCAGTCGCGTCCACACCGATCGTATTCTGGAACACGAAGGAGAAGAACAGGGATGCTCCCAGAAAGCCCAGGATGAATTTCGGGAATCTGTGCCAGATCTCAGAAGCGCCTACGGTCTGCCCAGATGTCTTGTCCACCTTTGTGGTAAAGAATACCGCCACTGCAAATGCGATAAAGCCGATCAGGATATTCTGGATCATTTTAACCAGCGCTGCCACCTGTCCTGCCACCTCGCCCAGAGCGTTTCCTGCCAGGACCACCGCACCGGTGGAATCCACCGTACCGCCGATCCATGCGCCGCCTACCATCGGGTCCATGGCGATAATTTTACAGAACAACGGCATACATACCATCATGATAACCGTAAAGATCAGGGAAATGCCCACTGCAAAGGTAAGGTCTGTCTTTTTCGCCTTGCAGGCCGCCGCTGTCGCGATCGCTGCAGAAGTTCCGCAGACAGAGGTTGCCGCCGCAATGGTCATGACCATGGGTTTGTTTTTCATCTTCAGCCCCTTAGTCCCCAGCATCCACATGAAAATGATAACGATCGGCGTTACCAGCCAGGCAATACCCAGACCGTACAGGCCAAACTTCTGGATGTTGGAAAACAGTACGGAAGCGCCCATCAGCACCAGTCCCGTCTTGATGTAAAATTCCGTCTGGATCGCCGGCTTCAGCCAGTTCGGAACGGTAAACACATTTGAGATCACCAGACCGATGATCAATGCCCAGAAGGCATACTCCAAATATTTGCTGAATACAACCTGGGAAGAGATCAGGCGGACTACAGCCGTCAGCGCAAAAACACCTACAAATGCGATCAGGTATTTCTTCCAGTCTTTCCCCATCAATTTATTGGCTACGGCAAAAACGACCGCCAGCGCCACCAGTGTCAAAAGAATGCCGGACCAGGTCTTCACACAGGTCTCGCTCCCGTTAAAAAACTTCATGATAGAACCGCTGTCCGCATCGCCCCACTTGCCAAAAGTCCCTGCTTTAAAAACATAGCTGCCTGAGATCACGCCGATCGCCGCCACCGCGATCATCAGAAACGCGCCCCAGATCGAAAGCCAGTCCTCCTTGTGAATCAAATCACTCATATGAAACTTGTCTGCAACTACCAAATCCTCTGCCATTGCCTTTTTGGAACCACTCGCTCCCATTATGTATCCTCCTGAAAATCAGATAGTGTCATGTTATTCCCGACCAGTGCAGATATCTTGTCAAAAAATTAACATGCACGCATAGTATATATAATAAACAATAATAAATCAATGTGTTAAATAGACAATATACGACTAGTTTTTTTAGTAAAATTGACAAGTTTTTTCCACTTGACAAAAAATACAAAATATTTTTCCATAACATTATGTTAACTTTTTGACATTGATGTGATACAGTGAAGTGCTGCTGTCTTGTGAGGTGTCCGCGCTGGGCGGTATAGGTTTCCTTTTATACAATTTTCCTGCATAATTGATATTATTTTCTAATTATGATAAAATCAAAAAAGAAATATCGAAAAGATAAAGCAGCTATTGGCAGGGATATGTCATAAAGATTCAATTGAACGCTTTATCGGACTAAAATACGAGGAGGTGCATCCGTTATCAAAAAAAGAGTTGCTATTTTATTAGTCGTGGTTTTGCTTTTGGTCTTATACTCAGCCGATCTGATTTATGAAAATTATTATAAGATTGACTATGGCGCCTATCATTCCATCCACCTCATAGCATCTGCGGATTCCCCGGATAAAAAGCACGCTTTCGGCGTCACTGCATATAAGGAGGCCTTTGAGGCCGATGAAGTATACCTGCATGTGCTTTTATATGATATTAAAGCGGATGGCCAGCAGGAACGGGGTGGAAAAACCATTATGTGGGATAAAGTGCAGGCATCAGATGTTGAAGCACCCGAGCGGACCCCAGGCGCACTTCCAGGCGCAATTAATTATTCGGTATATGCCGAATGGATCACCCCTGAGAGCATCCTGGTCAATGGAAGGATTGTAGATATAAATAAAGGGTATGACTACCGGAGGCATTAACCCCAGCTGCTTGCCATACCAAGTTATTGTGATATTAAATGCATGTTATGCAAGTATCGAGGGATCTGAGTATGGAAAGAGGCACTGACCGAATCAACTGCTTGGGTTCAAAAAAAGTCCGAAGACTTCGTAAATACAAGGTCTTCGGACTTTCTTCGAGCTGGGCTACAAGGATTCGAACCTTGAAATGACGGAGTCAGAGTCCGTTGCCTTACCATTTGGCGATAGCCCAATAGTCAATCTATCGGAATATGAAATTTTCTAAACTGGGCTACAAGGATTCGAACCTTGAAATGACGGAGTCAGAGTCCGTTGCCTTACCATTTGGCGATAGCCCATTGCTGTGCAACGAAAATCATTATACATGAAAGCGCGTCCGCGGTCAAGTACTTTTTTCAGGAAATTTTTTAAAATTTTTATTCTGTCACCCGCGACCTGCCGCCGGTCTGAAAAAAGGACCATGTCCTGATGGCATGGTCCCTCTGCATTCAAAATATTCACTGTGCGGCAGCTTCGCTGTCCTGTTCCGGAACATGGCCTGCCTTCTCCGGATGATCCTCCCCTGAGGTCTCTCTGCCAGGTGTCTCCTGGCTGGCAGTCTCCTCCTTCGGTCCGGTCTCCTCTTCCGTGGATTCTTCCGTCGTCTCTGCTTCAGACGGCTCGTTTCCAGTGCTGGCTTCAGTACTGTCCTGCGTACTGTCCCCGGCATGATTCCCGCCGCTCTCCTCTGTACTGCCCGGTTCACCGGCGTTTTCCGAATCCCCGCCGGAAGACGTCTCAGATTCCTCCGTCTCGTCCTCCTCCGGTTCCGTCGCCTCCCCGGCGATCTCCGGCTTTTCAAAATAACCGGTCACGGTGGTGGCATTGCCACCCTCCTTCGGGGTCAGCCCGCCCAGCACGAAGGTATAGCTCTTTCCGCCCTGGAGTCCCTTAACGGAAATGGAACACTCATCGCTGGAGGTATCCTCCACCAGCGCCGCGTAAGAATTCCCCTCCTCGTCCCGCACAGATACGGTCGGGTTCTTCCAGTTCACATGGGTGACAAAGTATACGTATACCATGCCATCCTCATATTCCGCATAATCAACCTTGACCCGGTCCGCCTTCACATCTTCCGGCTCCTCCTGCGTGGTCTCCTCTGTGGTGGGCTGTGTAGTCTCCTCTGCTGTGGCAGCCTCCTGAGTGGTAGTTGCCTCTGTGGGAGCTTCCGTAGTCTCCTCCGCCGTGGTAGTTGCCTCTGTAGCAGCTTCTGTGAACGGAGCCGCAGTGGTCTCCTCTGCCTTGTCTGCAAACTCGCCGAGAGCCAGGGAATTTTCTGTGATGCGCTTCGCGATCTCCTCCATGGACAGGGAAGACAGCTCTTCCATATCATCCATGGTCAGCGCCTGGTTCTGGTCGATCAACTCCATCAAAAAATATGCCTTGCCATAGGAAATTCCGTATTCTCCCGCAATCTCCTTCATCTCATCCTTTTCGATCACCTGCTGGTCATACACTACAGCCTGGACCTGGTTCTCCTCCAGTGTCTGTTCAATATCCCCGACCACGCTGGTGCGCAGCTCCGTGGCTTTCCTTATGCTGTCATTGCTGACCGTCACCAGGATCGCATTCTCCAGGTCATCCAGATATCCATGGGTCACCATGGAACCGATAACGGCGTTGACGGCAACATTTAAGTCCACGCCCTCCAGGTCCATACCGTCCATGATCTCCCGTGCATCCTCATTGAGCGGTTCGGCGCTCAACACACGGTTCTTCCGGTTGATGGACAGCTCTACGCTGGGGTTTACATCAATTCCGATGACGGAATCCACCTGCCGGTTCTGATACTGGTAATGGTATGCCCCGCCGCCCGTCAACACCAGGCAGAGGCAGGCTGCCGCAGCCAGGACCATACCGCGCATCCTTCTCTGGAGCGTCAAAAGATGTTCATCCCTGGACGGAAGGCCAGACAGCACCGGCACATCCTGCGGGACCGACAGATCTATCCTGTCAAATACATTGGGAGTAAGCGTGTCCACAGCCGACTTCAAATGCAGCTCAATCTGATCCGTATTCAGTTTTTGCCTGTCAGAATTCTGTGTCACTTACGCTCCCCCCTCTCCTAAATATTGTTTTAGCTTTTTAACGGCGCGGTTGTACTTGGACAGCACGGTTGCAAGCGGCATCTGAAGCCCTGCAGCGATCTCCCGGTGCTTCAGCCCCGCCGACGCATGCAGCAGCACGATCTGCCGTTCATCTTCTTTTAAGATCTCCAGGGCTGCGCGCAGCACCATAGCGTCCGCCAGGTTCTCCAGAGGAAGGCATACTTCCCCTATCTCCTCGCCGGACAGGTCATCCAGCCCGATGTCCGCCATCCGCTTCTGATCGCGGAATTTCATATAGCACAGGTTCCTGGCGATCGTAAACATCCATGCCAGGGGCTTTCCCTGCGCCTGATATGTGGATGCGGAGGTCCATATCTTTATATAGGTCTCCTGCATCACTTCTTCTGCATCCTGGGGATTCTTTAAAATAGACAATATGAAACTGTATATGGTCCTGTCAGTGTTCTGATAGAGCTGCCCAAACGCATCCCTGTCGCCAAGACCCACCTGTCTTAAAAGTTCTTCGTCGTTCAATCGAATACCCTTTCTGATAGTTTAATGCAATAAATAGAGATCTTATTGCACCATCCTGGTAATTATTTTCAATCTCTCTCAACCTGATAAGTGCATTCTGTGGTAATGACACAGTAACAGCGCTCATCCTGTTCCCTTATTCTCTGGCATACCTGCAGTTTTAATGCATCCTGCATCTGCTTTGTATATTCCCGCGGCACCACCAGGTCAAATATCAGGTTGATCCGCTTGGTCCCCTCCACGATCCGGAAATCATGCAGGGTCAGTCTCGCATCCAGTCCCTTGACCGTCGCCACCGCCATCTCCTTTAAAGATATTACCTGGGCATTGTTCGTCTCCACCGGGTCCATATGTATGACCAGGAAGATCCCCAGCTCCCGCTGTGCGTCCCGCTCGATCTTGTCAATGATCTCATGGGATATCTCAATATTTACGTCACTCGGCACCTCCGCATGGATCGACGCCATACTGTGGCCCGGTCCATAATTGTGCACGATCAGGTCATGGCTTCCCACAACCCCTTCGTATTTCTCCACAAATCCGGATATCCTCTGATAGATCTTCGGATCGATCGGCTCGCCGATCAGCGGTGCCAGCGTATCCCGCGCAATGTTTACACCGGCGATCATGACCAGCACAGACACGATCAGACCGACCGCCCCGTCGATATTGACGTGCCAGATGCCAAACACCAGGATCGACAGGATCGTAGCGGACGTGGCTCCCACATCGCCCAGGGAGTCCGCCGACGTCGCCAGCATCACCGCAGAATTGATCCGTTTTCCCAGCCTGCGGTTGAATACTGCCATCCAAAGCTTCATAAGGACCGACAGCACCAGAATCCCTACAGACACCAGGTTAAAGCTCAGCTCCTCCGGCTGGAATATCTTTCCAAGAGAAGTCTTGAACAGGGAAAAACCCACCTGTATCACGATAAACGCTACAATAAATGCGGAGATATACTCGATCCGGCCATGTCCAAAGGGATGATGTTCGTCCGCCGGCTTCTCAGCCATTTTAACGCCCACAAAACCGATAATGGAGGACGCTGCATCCGACAGATTGTTGAACGCGTCCGCCATAACAGAAATACTGTTGACCATCAGCCCGGTCAGCAGTTTTGCCGTAAACAGGATCAGATTGCAGCAGATGCCCACAATGCTGCCCAGCAGTCCGTAACGGGTCCTGACTACCAGGTTTTCTGTCTCTTTATAGTCTTTTACGAATGTTCTAACTAAAAATTCAGTCATGAAACTACTCCTCCTCATACAGCACGCCAGCCAGGCACAGCCCCTGCGCAGGCGCCGTAACTCCCGCCGCCTGCCGGTCCTTCGCCTCCAGCACGTTTTTCATGGACTGCCAGGACCGCTCGCCGAGTCCCACCTCGATCAGGGTGCCGGTCATGATCCGCACCATATTCTGCAAAAATCCATTTCCCACAAATGCCAGGGAAACCACGCTGCTTTTTGGGTCCTCATGGACCGTGATGGAATACACTGTGCGCACTGTGGATTTCTTCATTTTCGGATTGCCGCAGAAGCTCTTGTAATCGTGGGTGCCTTCCAGCAGCACAGCCGCCTTTTTCATGGCTTCCACATCCAGCGTCTTCCCCAGCCCATACTGCATACGCCGGATGAATACATCCCGCTTCTGTCCGGTCTCGATCTGATAGGTATACACCTTTTTCACCGCGCTGAGACGGCTGTGGAACCGGTCATGTACCGGCTCTATGGCTGTCACGGCAATATCCTCCGGAAGATACCGGTTTATGTACGCCATAACCGCGTCTGCCTGGTCCCACCCGTCCGGAAGGCGGAAATTGGCTACCTGACCTATGGCGTGGACTCCCGCATCTGTCCTGCCGGAGCCCTGGACCTCCACCGGCTGCCCCGTCATACGCTCCAGGACATGCTCCAGCTTCCCCTGGATGGTATTTTCCGTATTGCCCTGCTTCTGCCAGCCGTCGTAACGGGTCCCCTCATATTGTATGGTGATCTTATAATTCCGGCTCACTCTGTACCCCTCCATTTTCTATTTCTCCCGGCCGGGCCTTATCCCCGGCATCCTGGTTTTCGGGGGCCTCTCACTCCTGCCCCTTCAATATCCCGCTTCGCTCAATGGCTGCAATAGCCTTTTTAAGCTCCGGCTCGTCCTGCACCAGAGCCATGCGCACATGCCCCTCCCCGGACGGCCCAAAAGCGCTTCCCGGAGTCAACAGCACCCCGCACCGCTCCACCAGCTCCACCGCAAACTCCTCGGAATTCTCAAAACCTGCCGGAACAGGCGCCCACACAAACATGGTCGCCTCCGGTTTTTCCATATCCCAGCCGATGGCCTTCAGACCGTCGCAGAGAATGTCCCTTCGCTTTTCATATGCGGCGCAGGTCGCCTTCACACACTCCTGATCCCCGGTGATGGCTGCCACAGCCGCCTTCTGGAGCGGCAGGAACATGCCGTAATCCATGTTGGACTTGAGCATCTTTAAGTGAGACACCACTTCCTCATTGCCTACACAGAACCCGATCCTGGCGCCAGCCAGCCCGTAAGTCTTGGACAGGGAATTGAACTCCACGCCCACCTCCCGCGCGCCGGGATACTGCAAAAAGCTTCCGCAGCGTTTCCCGTCAAATACCAGCTCACTGTAGGCATTATCATGGAGCACGATGATATCATATTTCTTCGCAAAAGCCACCAGCTCCTCGTAAAAGGAATCGGGCGCCATCACTGTCGTCGGGTTGTTCGGATAGGATACCACCATGAACCTGGCCCGCCTGGCTGTCTCCTCCGGAATATCAGAAAGCCGGATGATATACCCGTTTTCTTCCTTTTGCGGCATATAATAAAGCTCTGCCCCCGCTAAAAGAGGGCCGTCTGCAAACACCGGATAACACGGGTCCGGCACCAGCACCAGCTCGCCCTCATCCACGATGGACATGGCAATATGGGCCAGCCCCTCCTGGGAGCCGAGCAGGGAGCAGATCTCCGTTTCTGGGTCCAGCTCCACGCCATACCTTCTGCGGTACCACTGTGCCACTGCCTCCAGAAGCTCTTTTTTATCGTTGATGGCATAGACATAGTTGCTCTTATCTGCCGCCGCAGTGCAGAGCGCATCCAGGATATGCTGCGCCGGAGGGATATTCGGCGCGCCGATGCTTAGGTCCACCACATCCTCCCCTGCCTCCAGTTTCTTCCGTTTCATCTCTGCCAGCCGGGAAAAAACACCCTCTCCGAACCGGTCCATACGCTCTGCAAATCTCATGGCTTCTTTCTCCTAATATCAATATTTAATGTACATCCTTATCTTCTGCAATGGAAATCTCATGCCGCCGGATCTTATCACGGGAATCCGCCTTTCCTGCCTCCAGAAACAGATACAGCGCCTCTACCACAACCGTCGCCGACACCCTGGAAAAACAGAATTCTTCCAGCAGAAGCTTCTCCCTGGTAGCCGTGATGATATGGCAGTCCGACGCCTTTGCCACCGGAGAATCCGGGTTGTTGGTGATGGCGATCACCTGGCATCCGTTCTCCTTTGCGCCCTCGATCAGGGTCATCAGGCGCCTGGAGGTACCAGAGTTGGAGATCACCACTACCACATCCTCTTTGTTTAAATTCAAGGTATAAGCCACCTGGGTCTCCCAGATGGTCCCTGCCACCGCAGGGATCCCCAGCTGGTTTAACTTGAACGAAAAATCCAGGGCGACCGGGATGGTGTTGCCCACCGCGGCTATCTGCACGGTCCGCGCCTGTTCGATGAGCTGGAGGATCTTTTCCAGATTGTCCGGATCGATCATGGAAAGAGTCTGGGTCAACTCCGCAACCTTGTTGGCCAGGATATTCTGCAGCGACTGCGAAATGTCTTCCCTCAGGATATCGTTGGATACCTGGATCGTACTGTTTTTCTCCTCCACCACTTCCCGCGCCAGGGACATTTTCAGCTGATGGAACCCCTTAAACCCGCACCGCCTGCAGAACCGGGATACGGTGGCGTCGCTGGTGCCGCTGGCCTTTGCCAGCTCCGCAACGGTCATATCGACGACCGCCTCCTTATGCTCAATGATACAATCAGCAATCTTTTTTTCCGCATCAAAATAGGAATCATAGGAGGAACAGATCGCCCCCACTACGCTCTGATTACCACTCATTTCTTCACGCTCCATCCTCATGTAATTTTATTTCATTATACTATTCCTTTTTATCAAGGGCAAGCAGAAATATGGTGGAGAGGATGCAGACAAACCCCAAAAGGTCCATGGCTCCAAAGCTCACATGCATCCAGATCACAGAGAACACAGTCGCAGACACCGGTTCGATCGAAGCAAACAGGCTGCCTTTCTTCGGCCCCACGCACCGGATTCCTTCCATATAGAAAGAAAACGCAATGACCGTTCCGATGATCACCACCGCCGCCATGCCGACCAGCACCTCCGTATCCATAGCCACCTCCATATTCCACGGGCGGAATATGGTACAGAGCATCACGCCGCCGATCAGCATGCCCCAGGCTGTAGTCACCGCAGACCCGTACTCCTCCAGAAGGCGTCCCGGCTGGACCGTATAGACTGCCAGCGCCAGCGCCGACAAAAGCCCCCAGGCAAGGGCCTCTCCCGACAGCACCATATTCCCCGGTTTCCCATGGGTCGCCAGAAGAAACGTCCCTGCCACCGCCAGGGTGATCGCCAAAAATTCCGACGGCCTCGGAAGCTTTTTATTCCTCAAAGACAGATAGATCAGGATCAGCACCGGGCCGATATACTGCAGCACCGTCGCCGTCCCCGCGTTGGACGCGCCGATCGCCGTAAAGTAGGTGTACTGGCACATGCTCATGCCAAAGATCCCAAACACCAGGATGCTGGCCGCATCCCGCTTCCACACATCAAATACCTTCCTGCCGTCCTTCAGCCAGCAGATAAAAAGCAGAAGCGCCCCCGCCGAAAGCAGGCGCACCGGCACCAGCCAGTTGGAGGTCAGTCCTTTGGTCTGCAAGAGGAACTGGCCGCAGGTGCCGGAAAATCCCCACATGGTCCCGCCCGCCAGTGTCAGCAGCGTTCCCCGTATCATTCGTTTCTTTTCCATCACTATTCTCCCCGGAATTCTGATTCCTAATATACAACATGAAAATCATTCTAGCATATTTTTTTTGAAAAGTCTCCCTTTACTTTTAAAAGCAGGCAGGTTATATTAAAACAGTAACAGGATACAGATTCAGAAAGGATAAATTATGCTTACGATCGGATGTCACCTGTCTTCCTCCAAGGGCTACCTTGCCATGGGGAAGGATGCTGTAAAGATAGACGCCAACACATTCCAGTTCTTCACCCGCAATCCCAGGGGAGGCAATGCCAAAGCCATCGTCCCCTCTGACGTGGAGGCGTACCTTGCCTGGGCCGCAGAGCATGGGATCAACCGGATCCTGGCCCACGCCCCCTACACCTTGAACGCCTGCTCCGCCGATGAGGGCCTCCGGGATTTCGCCCGGCGCACCATGGCTGATGATCTGGAGCGGATGGAATACACGCCGGGCAACTGCTACAACTTCCATCCCGGAAGCCATGTAAAACAGGGAACTGAGGTTGGGATCGCTTACATCGCAGATATGCTGAACCAGATATTAAAGCCGGAACAGTCCACCACCGTGCTCCTTGAGACCATGGCCGGAAAAGGCAGCGAGGTGGGCGCACGTTTTGAAGAACTTCGGGAGATCCTGGACCGGGTGGAGCTGACGGACAAGATGGGCGTCTGCCTGGATACCTGCCACGTATGGGACGGCGGATATGATATCGCCGGACATCTGGATGAAGTCCTCACGGAGTTTGACCGGGTCATCGGTCTTTCCCGTCTGCGGGCGATTCATTTGAACGACAGTATGAACCCTCTTGGCGCTCACAAGGACCGCCATGCGAAGATCGGAGAGGGACACATCGGCAAAGAGGCCCTGATCCGCGTGGTCAATCATCCGGCCCTCAAAGACCTGCCATTTTACTTAGAGACGCCCAATGAGCTTCCCGGATATGCGGCGGAGATCGCGCTGATGCGGGAGAATTATGTCTGATACGCCACTAAAATGATCTGGTTTTCAGTGATTCACTCGTCTGGATCTGTCTTTCGCAATCTTCTCTTGAACAACCTCCTATTCTTCCCTATAGTTAATATATAAAGAATGAAAAGGAGGTTGTCCATGTATTTGCATCTGCCGCACATCAAACAAGATACTGTACCTGTTTTCCGCAATATCTTGGGAAACCAGTCCCTTCTCCAGAGGATGACAACAGTTAACAGCAAGAATCCCCCTTCTGCTTTCCCAGGCGTCCTCCAGAGAAAGATAACCCAGGACTACAATACGTTTGCCCAGGCAATGCAGAACCCTGCCGGTACTGCTCCTGCACTTCCCTTAAACCGTATTCAATACATTTATGCGCTGCACGTCCTCACACCTGAGATTGATTTTATAAAAGAGCTTTATACCCGGAATTTTGGCTGGACCGATGATACTACGCAGAATGATCTCTTAACAGTTGATAAACTGGACGAGCTGCTGGAATTCCTAACCCCGATCCAATATTACATGAACCTTCCGTTGGCTGAAAGGGGACCTCTTCTGCAAAATGCAAGCCAACGCCTGATTGCTGCCCTGACCCCGCTCTGGAACCAGGCTCCAGAAAACTGTCGTCAGTTGGAAACCCAAACCCGATACGTAGATCCGGCTCCGGCAAGTGCTCCCGAACTCCAGGCACAGTCAAACGATATTTTTGAATCCAAAGGAATTGCGCTTACAGCGGATCAAAAATCAGGATTGGAATACGTCCCACAGACAGTACATATGACTGTACAGGAATTTCGGGCCGAGTTCCACTCCCCACAGCTCATTCAGCTGCTGTTTGACATATATTATACCTGGAGAACCAATAACGGAGCCCTGGACCGGCGCCGCACAGACCGTCTTTTGCATGCCCCCGAAAACGACGGACCTGCGAACCGTCAGATTCCCGGTGTCACCACAGACAATACTCCCGGCGCAATACGCAGTTTCCACGGAGATGCGCAAAATCGCCTTCCTGTCAGGACACCGGCAGAACTGGCTGCTCCCCCAATGGTTGCCACTACCTATCTGAATCATGCTGAAAACACCGCTAACACAGATCCCCGGAGGCCAAATAAAACTCTAATGGAATATACGGGCATACGTCTTGGTGCGGAGCCTAATCCACACAACAACAAAATTGTTTTTGACTATCATACCGGAATTATGTATGTAACCTTCAACCATTACCACATGCTTTATGAGGTCGATATGACTACATTTTAAACGGGTCACTGCAGAAACCCTGCAGTGACCCGCTTTTATACATTGCTTTGTCTATCTTTCAGAACATTCGTCCTGAAATGATCATAATTTATATTTCTGAACACAATCCGCAATGATCTCAACACACTGCTCCACTCCAAGCTTCCCGCTGTTCAGGCTCAGGTGATAGTTGCGGGGGCTGCCCCATTCATTGCCGCTGTAATACTGGTAATAATCACGGCGCTTCCTGTCGATCTCACGCATCCGCGTCTCTAACTTCTTCACAGTCTCGCCTGGTTCCAGCCTCTGCATACGCTCCACACGCTTCTTCATGCTGGCGCAGATAAATACATGGAAGCCGTCCTCCACGATGATGTCCGAGCACCTGCCGATGATCACACAGGGACCAGACTGCTCCAGCTTGCGGATCATCTGGGACTGAGCCAGGAATACCTGGTCAGAAACCGGCACTTCATATAATGGGGAAAATGGATTCACCGACACATACTCATGGTCGATCCGCTCTTTCCTGCCGATCACCTCGTCATTGGCATCGAACGCCTCTTCTGCAATATTGCTGTCTTCCGCAGCCAGGGATATGATCTCCTTGTCATAAAACGGGATCCCCAGTTTCTCCGACAGACGGAACCCTATCTCGCGCCCGCCGCTTCCAAACTCACGGCTGATCGTAATTACTCTACTCATAACTGCGTGCCTCCTCTCATGTATGAGGCTCCCCGTCTCAGGAACCGGCCTCATCTTCGGTGTAACTATCATATTACCATATCCGGACAAGAATTGCTACACATTCTTTTGTGCACACTCCGTCTTCTCATAAGCAAGCCGCTCCCCGCCGTCCTTCAGGCAGATGATGCCGCACCGGACAAAGCCATTCTTTTCCAGCATCCCCTGCATGGGGAGATTGTCACGATGGGTGTCGATCCGCAGATCGCCGCCGCTCTTTTCATAACACCAGTTTACACAGAACGTCGCCACTCCTTTTTTCTTACCCGGCGCCGCGACCCGGTGCATCACCCCGTAAGGCCCGCTGCCCAGCCAGCTGCCGTCATGGATGACCCGGTAATCCGGATCGTCCTCCTTTGCGAAATAAAAGACGCCCAACAGCTCTCCGTCCTCCGTGCAGACATAGCTTTTCCCTTCCGCGATATCCTGCTCCACCTGCTGCCTGGGGGGATAGACACTGCCCCACTGCTCCGGATTCCCGTGCTCTTTCATAAACCGACGGGCCTGTGCATATAACTCCAGGACTGCGCCTGTCTCCTGTGCGGTTGTTTTTCTGATCTCCATCTTCTCTCCTCCGTTTTCTATCTTAATCGTTCTGTAACGCGGGTTAACACCGTACGATCTCCAGGACCTCCGTCGATACCTTTTCGGTAAATGTCTCATCATGCTCCACCAGGATCATGGTTGGCTGGAATTTCAAGATCAGCGCCTCGATCTGCATCCTGGAGTACACATCGATAAAATTCAGCGGTTCATCCCAGATATACAGATGCGCCTGCTCACACAGGCTGCGCGCGATCAGTACTTTTTTCTTCTGCCCCTCGCTGTAAGTCTCCATCGGCTTGTCAAACTGCTCCCGCGAAAAATCCAGTTTTCTGAGCAGGGCATAAAAGAGCTGTTCCTCCACATCATATTCCCGGGCATATTGGCTCAGGCTGCCGCGAAGATAGCTGGTATCCTGGGAAACGTAGGAAATCTTCATGCCCGCAGCTTCCCATAGCTTTCCTGTACAGGACAGCGCGTTCTCTGATCTACCGTGCGGTCCGCCGTCCCGCCCCTCGTCTGCCCCCGCCAGGATCAGCCTGATCAGACTGGACTTTCCGCAGCCGTTCCTCCCCTGAAAGGACACCCGGCCGCCCCGTCTCAGTTCTAAGCCCACCGCCCGGCATACCGGACTGGGCGGTTCCCCGTAGCATGCCGCCACCTGTTCCAACACCACCAGCCTGTCTGAATGGTGTGTCAGCGGGAACAGCTTTAGATCCTCCACAGACTCTGCATTCTTTAGAAGGTCCTGCTTCTCCTCAATAGCAGCTTCCTGCCTCCGCTCCAGATTCTTCCTGCGCTGCTGCATACGCCGGGATTTTTCACCAATATACGCACGAGTCCCGATAAAGGTCTTTGCTTTCTTCGGACACCACCCGAGCTTCGTGTCCTCCACCTTGTCCGCCCAGTCCCGCGACTGGCGCGCCGCCGACTGAAGCCGCCTGATATCTTTCTTCAGCCGTTCATTCTCCCCCAGTTCAAAAGCATCCTGTCTCTGCCGGTTCTCATACCAGGAAGAGAAGTTCCCCTTCTGTACCTCAATATCCTCCCGGTTGATCGCCAGGATATGATCCACGCATCCGTCCAGGAACGCCCGGTCATGGGACACCAGGATAAAACCTTTTTTACTGTTTAAATACCGGCTGACCAACTGCCTCGCCTCGCGGTCCAGATGATTGGTCGGCTCGTCGATCAGCAGAAAATGCCCATCGCGCAAAAACAGCGCCGCCAGCAGTACCTTCGTCTGTTCCCCATTGGACAGGGTGGAAAATGGACGGTAAAGGACATCCTCCGCCACCTGCAGCCTCGACAGCTCCCGGTCCAGCTGCCAGAACGGCGTATCCCCGAGCACCTGCTCTAAAACCTCCCGCGTTTCCCGCTCCTTATCCTCCACCTGGAACGGAAAATAGTCAAATTCCACGCTGGAGCTGATCCTGCCGGTGTACTCAAGCTCCCCCATAAGCAGTCTTAAAAATGTCGTTTTGCCCCGTCCGTTCCGTCCCGTAAAACCCAGCTTCCAGTCCGTGTCAATCTGGAATGAGACATGCTCAAACACCGGGGCATAGCTTCCCTCATAAGTAAATGATAAATCCGTTACCTGGATCAATGACATATGCATCCCTCCTGTCAGAATACCGGCCGCAGGCCGGAAAACAACTGCAAGAATCCGCATCCCGCCGCCGTATCCTCCCAGGAATCCACCGGTACGCCCTCGTACCTTACATACTTCCTGCCATGAATCCGAAAAATTGCGTACAAAAAAAGAGGCGTGGATGAAATAACATTCTTGCAAATCAGGCATAACAAAAACTGCAGCATCCGCCGCATGATTCCATTATGCAGTTACATCCGCAAGAACTGTTATCTCATCCTTCCACCCCTTTCTGGTTTCCATTTATGGTGTAAGTCTATCACAATGCATACCGCTTGTCAATCCATCGGAAGCTCCGCCGCGGCAAATCCTCCGTTGTGAGTCTTCTTTGCCTCATAAAGCGCCGCATCCGCCGCTTTTGCCAGCGCAGTATAATTGTCCCCCTGTCTGGCGACAACCGCCCCCGCTGACAATGTGATAGAAGGCATATTGCGCTTCTGCGCCTCTTTCATCAAGGTGCTGTTAATATCCTCCATGATCCGTTTTGCCACCTGGTAATCATCCGTGCTGCATACAAAGATGGCAAATTCATCTCCGTGCAGGCGCGACGCAAGGTCTATGGTCCGGATACGTCCTATGATCATCTGTGCAGAAAGCTTGATGACCTCATCTCCCGCCTGGTGCCCGAAATTATCATTCACAGCCTTAAAATGATCTCCGTCGATCATGATCAGGATCCCTGCCTCCTCCGGCTCCATGGACTCCAGCAGCTCGCCAACCCCTTTACGGAACGACTTGAAATTCATAAGACCCGTCAGGTCATCGATCGCCGCAGCCTTTTGCGCCGCGGACAACGCGATCTCCAAACGCTTCTGTGTCTGTCCCAGTTCCACGTAGGCAGCTTTGAGTTCACGGTTTTTCTGCTCCTTGCTCACCCGCCCCAGAATATAGACCAGAAGGAGTTCCAATGCCAGAAGCGGCAAAAGCCATACCTGCACAGTAGCTTTCAGCATGGTCCATACCGGGACAAAAATAAGAAAGCGATATCCTTCTCCATTCAGAAAATATCCATAATTCTGCCTTCCATCCAGATTCACACGCATTACTTTTCTGTCATTTTCAAGAAGACTGTGCAGATCCTGGTCAAAATCCTCACGCATGGAAAGAAATGCCGAGGCCGACACCAGTTCATCCTTGAGCTTATCTGTCTTCTCGCCGACATTTACAGCAGAACGGTTCAGCTGTTCCTCCAAATCCGCCACAACCGCCCTGGCTTCATCAAGGGATGATGTGAGGCTCCCGCCCAGATAGCTCTCATTGCTGCTGCCGACAATCGTGCCATTGGCATCAAATATCATCAACTGCTCCCCGTCAAACGTTTGCAGGTCCGCCACAAGCCGCTGGATATCCCCCATCTTGATATCATAGGCAAAAACAGTCTCCCCGTCCGGCTGGAGCTGTGAGATGGTAGAAAGGATATAATGGTTGGCATAACTCATATAAGGAGGCGTGAATACGATCTCTCCCTTTCCCGCCACCGCATCCAGATACCAGGGGCGCTCAGTTGGGTCATACCCCGTATCCTCATACTCGGAATATGGGGTATTCCAGCTGTATAAATATCTCCCTTTATAATACATATATAAGCCATCAAAGGTATCACCCTCTATCGCCATCAGCTTCGGGTCGATTCCCTTTAAATAGTTCCAGATGTCATCCGGATCCGGCTTATTCTCAATCTCGCCTGCCATCATCTGTGCAAAAAGCTTGAAGGAATGACGGTAATTGTCCATCACCTCCGACACATTTTCCTGGCAATCCGCCCCGTGATCAAGAAAACTCTTCTGCACATAATCTTTCTCCCTGCCTGCAATCAGCAGAATGGCCAGGATATTAACAGCCAGAAATACAGCTGCAAAACGGAAATATCTGACCCGGTCATTTTTCTTCCCCTTTTTACTCCCCATGTTCTCCTCCGGATTACCGTATTATATATCAAAAAGACTCAGCTGTTCCATCTCGTAGCCACGCTTATACGCGCAGATGATATCCTTCATCCTGTAAAGGATCCCATATTTCTCACACTCTGATGCAAACAGTTTATAAAGTGATGACGCCTGCGGGCTATGGCACTCATACTGGTTCCGGTAACGTGTCAGATACCGGTCCTTCAGTCCCTGTCCGGGAAAGAGTTCCTCCAGCCTGTCCAGATACCATTCCCGCTGGTTGTTCCTCAGGGTCATTCCAAATGCCCCAAAGATGAACCTGGCTCCTACCTCATGCGCTCTCCGCACGATCGCCAGGACATTCTCCTCCGTGTCCTCCAGCCACGGCAGGACCGGCATCAGAAGGATGCCATGGAAGATCCCGTGACGGCTCAGCTCCTCCAGCATGGCAAAACGCTCCGAGGACACCGGCGCTCCCGGTTCTATCTTGCGTGACAGCCCGTCATCCGCCGTGGTGATCGTCACCTTGCAGAGCACCGGGGAGTGTTCCTTGATCCCCTCCAAAATATCGATGTCCCGCAAAAGCAGCGTGCTCTTTGTGGCAATCCCTATCCCAAACCCAAAGGCATCCACCAGTTCCAGCGCGTGCCGGGTCAGAAGAAGCTCCTTCTCAAAAGGATTGTACGGATCACTCATAGACCCGGTCCCCACAACCCCGGTCCTGACCTTCCGCCGCAGGTCGTCCCGGATGACCGAAAGCGCATTCTCTTTGGCCCGCACCGTGTCAAAATCATCAATATGATAGCAATCTGAACGGCTGTCGCAGTAAATGCAGCCATGGCAGCAGCCACGGTATATATTCATATTGTAATCCATGCCGAACCATCCGTTGGATTTCGTCTTGGTCACAATGGTTTTGGCTGGTATGTATTGCATGGGTGTCTCCTCTCCAGTGCCTCCTGTCAAAAATATAGGACCCAGGCGCTCACAGAATATTTCCTGCGAATCCTCCTGCGTCTTGTATGATGCACATTCAAAAGTATTGCTCCCTTATAGTATACTGAATTTGAGTGTCAACTGCAAGTAATAAGTGTCTTTTTTATGTAAATTTATCCTATTTTTTGTAACTGCTAAAAATATTTGCAAATAGTAAACTGTAATCTAAAGCTTTGTATAACAAAACGGAACCAGTATTTCTACCGGTTCCGTGCCTCTCATCTGATAAAATTGGTCTTTACCTTTTTCTCTGTCTGCGGATATGAGATCCCGGCCGCTTTGCCCGCCTCAATGCATTTGATCATCCACGCCATGTTCTGGCCGATGCCCCGCATGATCTGCAGGCCCTCCAGGTCCTGCTTCACCTCTTCCGGCGTGTTGCCGTGTACCATATTCCAGTAATTGGACGATACCACCGGCATCCTAGCTATGGTGAAGTACTTGTTGAGTACATCCAGGGACGCTGTCGTTCCCGCCCGTCTTGCCGATGCCACCGCTGCTCCTGGCTTGAACGCAAATGCTCCGCCGCCGGAATAGAACAGCCGGTCCAGGAACGAAAGTATCCTTCCGCTGGGATGCGCATAGTATACCGGCGTGCCGAACACAAAGCCGTCCGCTTCCAGAGCTTTTTCGTGCACCTGGTTTACCAGGTCGTCATCGAAGACGCATTTCCCAAGCTTTGCACAGGCTCCGCAGCCAATGCAGTCGCGGACCGGGTCCTTGCCAAGCTGGATGATCTCGGTTGTGATGCCTTCTTTTTCTAATGTTGCCGCTACCTCGGAGAGGGCGGTGTAAGTGCAGCCGTGCTCGTTGCCGCTGCCGTTGATGAGTAGTACTTTGGACATGTGGATGTTCCTCCTTTTTGTAATCATATTATTTTTTGTATTTGATTTTTATCTCTTCGCCGTCTTCATTTTTGAAAGAGACTTTCTCCAGTCTTTTCGGATTATCATCTTCGTCGAATTCTATATCAATACTGTGGATCCCATTTATATACTCCTCCGATGCTCCCGCATTTTTTAAAATGTACTCCAGGAATATCCGCCTGTCTTTTTCATTTGATATATCGTCTTCCTTGATCTCAATGATATTGTCCTTATCTATTCCCTCCTGCCCAACCAGTTTTTCCTGTAATGTTTTCTCAAAATCTTCCCTGTTGGTTCCACCTGCCACTGCATACTTTTCTCCATCTAATTCAAATATCTTATATGCGCCGGTCAGGTACTTCTCTCCCCAAATTTCAATCTTATTCCATCCTTCGTTAAAGAACCGGAATATATCCTGTGCGATCTGATTTTCAAGATTGGTTGGTTCTCGTTCCGTTTTAGCCTCAATCTCAATCTCGATATTGGAACCTGCCGGATGAAACGGAGCATCATTGCCCCCTTCATTCATGGTGTATTCAAATGTATATTGACACCCTTCCACATGATCAAGCTTCAAAGATGCAGACCATACTTTTGGCGAATAACCTGAAAAGGTTTTTGGACTCAACCATATCGTATCACCGTATTTTCCACTGGCAAGCGTATCCTTCGCCAATAAAATATCACCACATTTGTAGTAAATCGTATATGGCACGTCAACTGGATCACAGGGTATTCTAACTTCGTACCGTTTTGAATCTCCCCATCCACCTGCAGTTAGCTGGCATTTCCCATCTTTAAGAATAACACCATTATAATTCTTTTCCTCTACTTTATAACCATACAGCTTATCATACGGCACATCAAGAATTACCGTTTCATCAGTCCGGATACTCCCCTGCAGAACAGCCAAATCCTCACCACCTGTTCTATAGAAAACGATTCTATAGTTATTTACAAATGGCTCATAATAAAAGACGTATTCGTAATTATCTTTTGTGTATTCCGTCTCGACCCACCACTGTCCGTTAAGATTATATCCATCTATATCTACTGCCTCAAAAGTTATCTTATCACCGTAATTTGCGGAAATGACCCTTTTCTCCCTTATCTCCTTCCCCGTATAGGCAGATTTATAATAGATAGTGAATCCTACAGCTGATTCTTCTGCTCTATTATAATACAATGCAAAACGATTGTCTTTCTCTGTCATGATTTCTTCACGAATGGTTATCCCCAGCAGATAATCATATGAATCATCTTCATTAAATATATATCCGTCTATATCTGGAATTTCATCCGGTTTAAGGTATTTCTTTTCGTTTGGATATGCAAGTCCAACATTATCGTTCTGGTATATCACCTGATTGCCATAGTAACATATTACCCCATATGGGATTGTCGGTTCCTCAGTACCACCGCCGCCTCCGCTCCCATCATACTTGATCACAAAATGTTCTGCTTCCACCGGCGGCGTATCTTCCGGCATTCCAAACTTGTCCGGACGAACCCCCAGATATTTTTTAACCTGTTCCAGCTTATAATTATAGCACTCCGCATACCGGGAAGACCGGTAAGTGAAGCCTGTCCGGTCATTGTGGATTTCCAGATCAATACGGATCACATTGGGATGATTCTCCGGGTCTTCTCTTGAAAAGGTCAGTCCGCCTTCCGTAATGCGATAGCCCATATAAACGCCATTATCAAAATGCCAGTTCATCTCCGGAACTGTTTTTGAAGCACCGGTAATCGCAGCTCCCACCTCGCCCCGGACCGTCTCATAATACCGCAGGCACAAAGCGCCGTCCGGCTCCGCATAGATTGCCAGAGGACTTTTACTACGGTTCCACATGGTGATCCACTCAGAACCAGAGCCAAAATCCATGTTCCCGTCTTTTCCCAGCCAGATGTAATATCCTCCGTGATCAGACGCAACATCACCCTGCATATGGGGCTGCTTTGCAGCTGAGATTTCACCAGCTATCTTATCCAGGAGGATATCACTGACAGTAACCGCGCTGGATACAGACTGCATCCGCGTAAACAGCCTGAGGCTGGATGTCAGCACAAAAGATGCCGCGGTCATGAAAAGACCGATCAATGCAAAGGCTACGATCAGTTCCACCAATGTGATACCAGATTTTTCCTTCCACACCTTAGACCACCGCTGTCTCCACATGCCATCCGCCTCCCTTCGTCATGATTTCATATTTCTCGTTTCTGGACTGCTTTCACGGCTTTACTGCATTCTCTACCTCATACAATCGGATCTCTGAACTTCCTCCAGCCACACTTTTCGTATGGGTTCTAACCTTCGCCTGTACCTCAAAGCCATCTCCGGTATCCGCCCCGTCCTTGGTCACCCGCTTAAACTTAAGCACGGTTGCGTCTTCGCTGACCGAATCAGCCTTTTCCAGAAAATAGTCGCCTGCCAGCTGATGATATTTCACCATCGTGTCTGTAGACCGGTTCATCATCCTCCCTGCCAGTCCCATAGCCTGGGAAAATATTCCCATGAACAGCACCAGGATCACAAATGCAACCATTACTTCCACCATAGTGGTTCCGCTGGTCGTACTTTTGTTTTCCTTCATCATACTTCCCCGCCTTCCCACACATTTTCGTCAAAAGCCCATTCCCAGGAATAGTCTTCATTGACTAGATCAAGCTTGATGTTTTGCGGCCTATAGGTACTTATAATTGTACTTGCCTCCTCCCCAACCATGCAGGTCACCTTAACATACAAGGTTACTTCATTGAATTTCTCACTGCGAACAACAACATCATCAGTCACTACACGATCCTGTTCTTCCGCCTGAGTCCAGTACATCTGAACCATGGTTTTTGTGGAAGGCATATATTCATTTACCAATTCATAATTGTAAACGCCCTTTGCATCAATCCGAATTTGCTCAATTGTATTGGCGTCACTGTGATACTGAACCCAATCTTCAGAAAACACCGTGTGCAGCTTTCCTGCCAGAGTATCTGTCGGACCACCTTTCTTTGGCTCCGTGGCATAATTCCCATATGTTAAGATCTCATCCCGAAGCGCTTCGGACACAGAAACTGCTGCAATCCGGCACTGCTCCTTCTGATTGGAACGGTTTGCATTCATAGCCAAGACGGATGCGGTCAGAAGCAATGCCAGGCTTAATGCCATAACAAAGATCATCACACACATGACCAGTATCATTGCAGAGCCTTCCTGCCTTTTCTTCATAACCGCACCTCCTTCTACGTTTTTATTGTTTTTTACATTATTTCGCATTGCTTCTGTCACTGGGTCAAATTGTTGCGCAGTTCCCCATCCTCTGAATCCGCTTCTGTTCCAGCCTCTTCTTCATCCCGGTAAGAATGCAGGATCGCAAACCATTCCTGCTCCGGCAGTTCATAATAAGGGCTGACCACAGTCGGATACACGGAAATCTGTTCCGTGTTATAGAGACCGCCGTCGTAATAATACTCCGAATTCTGATACTGCTCCGCCGCATTCCCTTTCAACTGTCCTATGGCTGCATCCGGCAGGGTCAGGATGAATTTGAGTCCATCCTTCTTTTCTTCCACGCGCAGTGTGCAGTTCAGGATCAGGATTCCCGGCTGATCCATCACAGAGGATGTTGCCAGGGACGGAATCCTGTTTTGCGCTGCATCGGACGGAGTCGCATTGCTGTCCGTAGCTCTCTCCGGTGCCGCATCGGATGGAGAAGCTGTCGGGACGTCCGATGTAAACGGAATCATATCCCCCTCCAGGTCGTATGCCACGGAGTACAGGAGCCTCCCTTCAGCCGTCATATACTCTTTTAATCCTTCAAACCTGCCAAATTCATCTCTGGTCAGATCTAACTCCAGCGAATAATCCTCTGCCATATTTCCACCACGAACAGTCAGTTCATATCCGGCCGTCTTCGTATCCTTGTACCGGTAGAACCACTCAACCTGCCTCTGTCGGGCTGTTACCTTACGGGTCAGCACACTCCGGCTCCTGCCGTTTACTGTTGTTTCACAAACGATCGGCTCGGACGTATACTGTGCAAGTGAAACCACCGTTACCGGTGTTACCGGCGGGAGAACAAGCTCATAAGTTTCCTCCGAGAACCTGCAAAGACCGCCCTCATACCTGCCGCTGCTCCCTTTCTTTAAGCTGATTATGCTGGCAAAGTTCAGTTTTACCGTCCGCTCGGTATCCGCTGCCAGTTCAATGGGGAGCCAGACATTCTCCACATACTCGCTCTTACTGGTCTTACTGTTATACGGAACGCTGTAGATCCCTAAAAGATTGTCGTCCTCATCCGTTACGCGCACAAGATATCTTGTTGTGCCGCTAAAATCATCCTCCAGCTCATAAGCAAATCCTGTGTAATTTGATTCTTTCACCAATTCACCGTCAATTCCGGCGCCCAGTCCTGGCTCATCAGAACCGTCTGCCGCCATCTCAGGCATTGGTATCGCTTCTGATATTACCGTAAGCTTGTTATCCGTCCTGCCCGCTGCTGCCCAGTCGGAATCATAATAAATCTGATCACTCACACCGCTGGAGCCGGGTTCATTTTCTGCCAGTGACTGGATCAGGATCTGCTCTGTATATTCCAGACTCACACCTTCCGGAAGTTCGATCTCACCCCCTGACGTTTCGTCAATGGATTCTGAATCCGGCAAGACAAGTGAAATCACATTCTTACCCGTCTTCTCATCCCGCGCTGCCTTTATATACGCCTCTACCTGCAATGTATATCTGCCGTCGTCGGTCTCTACGACAGGTATGATTTTTTTGTATGGAAGCGCTGCCGGGTCTCCTCCGATTGTCAGATGGATACTTTGTACCTCTGCCGTCCCGTCATCTCCATCAGCCGCAACCGCGTCTGAAAGTTCGGATGACTGGTATTCCACCGTGTAGCCGTTTCCGTCATCATCCAGCACCAGCTTCATCTGAATCACATCAGATGCCACCATTTCCGCATTCGATGGGGAAGCCGTCCGCTCTGCAGTCTGAGGTGTCTGGATCAGATTGATCTGGTAGTCGTCCGCATAGTCCACCGTAGTAAAGGTCACCACATTCTGTACTGCTGTCACAGAATACCGGCTGTCAGGCTGTCCATTCATCAATAAATGATACTCGTGATTCTCTGTTCCTACGGATTCTTCCAGTTTCACCGGTTCTACCTGAACTGCCGGAAGCTGGAACAGACGGTATGGCTCTACCTTTGTGTGGTTCTTGATTGACGTCCCGTCAAAATATTCCATATCCACATCATCTTCTGTCCACAGAGAACTGATACTGTTGTCGGAAACGCCTCTTAAGATCACCCGAAGCCATTTACCTGCATATTCCGCAGGAATGCCCGTCACCTTATAGATGCAGTCGTCCGTCTGCTCACTCATATATGTGCGGTTTTCATCGCTCTTCTTCGGCAGGCCCTGGATCTCGCCTACAGGATTTTTATTATTCTCCGCATCCGACCGTGTCTCAAATACCTGAAGCGCGATCTGATACTTCACTCCGGTACGCCGCTCCATGTGCAGGGTGATACAGCCCTTTTCAAATTCCCCGACACTTACCAGCGTTTTTATGTCAGCAGTCATATTGGGCGAAGAGTCGCTGTCACTGCCCATATCCGGCGCCTCCAGGCGGATCGGAATATCGGTCTCCAGCGCTGCGCTGGTGATACCGTCCCGATAGGTATTCTTATCCGCTCTGGCAATGGCGGTAACTGTGATACTGATCTTCTCACCCTGGTAAAAGTATTTGTCCCCATCAGCAGATGCGACCGGTTTTGAAAAATCCAGATACATTGAACTGGCTGCCATATCATATTCCGGTGTATAACCTGTATAAACAGTCCCCGAAGTCTTACCGGCAACCACAACTTCATAGTGCCGGAACGCCTCTTTCTGGTCTGCCTTTTCCTGCGCAGTCAGGTTCATCCTGTCAATCCCGGTCCAATTGATCACATACTCCAGGCCATCCTTCTGGATCTCGCCATCCACAGTCCTGTTGGAGATCGAAGGCTTGCCGATCGTTGCCAGGCGTTTCCGCAAAGGATATTCCTTTGTATAGGTAGCCGGGAACTTATTTGTGATTCCGCCGGTACCGGTCTCTCCCAGACGGGTCAAGGTCACGCGTACTGAATCATAGGACCAGTTTGCTGAATTTGCTGTCCACGTATTGTACTCCGCCCTGTTCTCCGTCTTAAAACCGGCATTGGTCACAATAGGCGTGATCTGTTCCGTGACGGTCCCTGCTTCCGAGGTCTTCCGGCTGATCCCATCTACGGACAACATGTACTCCGCTCCAATCTTATACTGATTTTCTGCGGTTCCGTAGGCAGGCGTGTCACCATCCACATAAGCCTGGTCCCAGGTGAGGGTAAAATGATCTGTCGTCTGGTAGTCACCATCCTCCCAGACAGTCTCCCCCTCGCTGTTTTTTATTGTCCGCGCATTGACGTAAGCGATCGGCTCCGGCTGTATCCCTTTTCCGTTCAGCTCCGTATCCAGATCCACCGGATGATAGAATACCTGGCGGTACCGGTAGGTATTCTTCTGTCCATTATTGGTGTATTTCCAGTTATTATTATTGTTTTCCCCATCATTGCTGGCTTTCACCATCTCACGCAGCAAAGTGTTGTAATACAGCGTATACTCATCGTCTCCAGCATATTCGATCACATATCCCGGCTGTAAGGTCTTCTTGCCGCCATTCTCACTGACCAGCATCGGGTCCGAAGCCTTCTTTCCCAGTTGTCCGCCTGTTGTTACCTGAAGATCTGACAGTTCTTCCAGAGACATTGTCTCTCTGCCGTCCGGCAATCTGACCTGCCAGCCCTGGAAGAAAATATCATTGCTCATTTTAGTCGGATACATCCGGATTTTAACGTTGTCGTAGATATAACCGCCGCCCGCAGCCTCCGGTTCCTTGTCAAGAAAATCATTTGGAAGGCCAATCAGGACGATCTTGCTGGTCAGCGTCCCTGCCGGTGATGTTCTGGTAAACGGCGATACAGAATAAGCCACAGGAATTCCCAGAGCGTTCTTCGTCGCCACAAGCTCCGTCCGGTAATTAAGTCCCCATGGATCAATAGCCGTCAATGTGGTCTGATAATAAAGGCTCGTCATGGTATCGCCGAAAAATCCTGTTTCTCCGGAAGATTCCAGTCTGGCATTTGCCATCAGCACGGATGTGCCGTTTCCATTAACATACTGATTTTTGGAGGGAAGCTCTCCCTCTCTGATGCCCTCAGCAGAACGGTCAAATCCATCAACCGTAGTGGATGCATAGGCAACCAGATAGCGGTTTGAATTATCATAGCCTGCCAAAAATTCATAACCGCCGCTGGCATTCAACAACGCTCCCTGCTCTACGGTAAATGTTTTCTGAGTTCCGTCAACCTTACTTGAACCTTTCATCAGCCATGTATTGATCACAATCCTGCTCAGGTCCAGTTCAGGATATTCCTCTTTCAGTTCTTCATATTCACTTTTATTGTCCAGGATAATGCGGTAGCATTTATCCTGATCCAGCCTTGACAGTTCCCAGTGCACCCGTGGGATCGGGAGCGCTATGCCAAAACTAAGTTCTGAGTGCTCAGACCAGTCAGAAATGCTTTCTTTTCCTTCTGTTGTCCTTACAACCGCACGTACCCGGAGCTTTACTCCGTCTGCCGCCACCCCGCCATAACTGTAATCTGTAAGGATATCAATGGAGTTGGTATAAGCCGTATAATTGTTTGTCTGACCCAGCTCGCGGATCGTTCCATCCTCATTATTCGCATAGTAGACATACTCTACATAATAATACTGGGCCTGGACGTCGCCCTTCCAGGAGATCCGGTAATGTCCTCCCATAGGTTCCTTCTTGCTGATCTCCGGGCGTTCCGGCACTTTCTCGTCTTTTGACAGGACCATATATTTGTCTGCATTCAGATACAGCTGATACGACCATCTGGAATCATTCTGCCTTTTATCCACATGCGTCTTCAAAAGCAGGTTCTCCAGGGAATTATCAGTTCCCAGCGTATCGATCTTAGCCCCTGATATAATACTGGACGCCGTATAGATATTTCCCTTTTTCTCCACATAGAGCGGGATACCAAACTGTTTGTCTGTATTCTGCTGCGCCGTACTGCTGCTGCCCGCATTGCCTGCAAAGTAATACCCTCCCGCCACAGATGAGGATGCATTCTGAGAGATCGGATATCCTGCTGCCGCCCTGTCTGTCACGCCAAAGCATTCTGTCATCTTAATGGAATTTCCAGAATAATAGATCCCGCCAAAATTGTTGTTTTTGCCGTTCATATTATAACCGTAGTTCCTGCAGTAATAAAAATTAGCTTTCATGCTTCTCGGAAGGCCAAATATACCAGCGCTGCCATTTGTTCCATTCCCTCCGATGAGTCCCGTGTTCACACAGTTATAAAAATTGGCCGTACGCCCTGAATTGTAGGCGCCGTCTGCCTGACCTACAATACCGCCGGTTGGCGTATTTCTTGTTGCCACGCCAATATCCCCAAAGTTCTTACAGTCAATAAAGTTTATAACCTCCGCCAGATTCAGGCCATATGTCATGGCAATGATACCGCCGCAGGCATCATTGTCTGCAATGACTGTCCCGTAGTTTTCACATTTTTCAAAGGTACCGCCCTTGTATTTTAACTGTCCGAGGATTCCGCCGCCACGTGCCAGCGCTTTCACGGTCCCGTAGTTCCTGCAATCATAGAACCTCCAGGAGCTGGTGGTCGCATTTTCGTTTCTTCCTATGATACCGCCAACGGAGTTTCCTACCATTTTAAATACCCTGGCATGATTGTCACAGTATTCCAGATTCTTTTCTGAGATATTATAGCCTATGATTCCGCCGGTACCATTGTCCTGCTCCTGCTTCGTGGCGCCCACAACCCATCGTCTCCCGGTGACCGCATTGCGGATCGATCCGGTCCTTCTGTTATAGCCTGCCACACCGCCTGTATGTCCGGTACTGTAGATGATGACTGCTGAAAAATCCGTCTCTGCTTTTTCAAAATCTTCTGCATCCGGACCATTATCCACATCTGCATAACCATCCTTCGTATAATACCGGTCCCGGTTATCCTTATAATCCTCCCAGTCATTTACATAGGAAACAGCGCCCTGATTGTAGCCGGCCACTCCGCCTACATGACCAACGCCTTTTTCATGATCTGTCCCTATCCAGACATTTCCCTCGTGTTTCACTCCGCCCAGGGTAGATGTAAAATATTCCGATCCGCCTGTATAGAGTCCTTCCAGGCTGTCTTTGTTCCCAAACAGGACATGGCTGATCTCGGAATCCGTGCCATTGACGCCCGCAGCTCCACCCACGTTGGTCCGGTTGGTCGCACTCCCGATCCCGTTGACACGCGCCATATTGATCAGACAGCGGTTGATTTTGGCATCGCTCCGCCTTCTGTCATCGCCATTCACCCCTGCGATACCGCCATAGCCATAGATCGCACTGTCCGTCTGCTCATAGTCATAATTGGGATTATACTCCGGAGCATTCCCCGGATCATTAGCCGTTCCATGGATAAATCCATTAAACTCATAGGATTCAATCGTACCCTGATTGACACCGGCAACGCCGCCCATGTTCCCATAATAACTCTCAGACCGCTCCGCAAATCCAAGCTCCGCCAGTACCACAGTAAACGCCCGGTCTCCCCTGTTATCCTCATCGATACCCAGGATCGTTCCATTATCTTCATTTTTGCCTGCTTCTTCCGGGAAACGGTTGATACCGGCTACTCCTCCCATGGAAACGTCTGCGGAATTGGACTTCAGGATCACTGCGTTATCGTCATTCTCAAGTGTGTAAGCATCATCTGAATTTGCCTTATTTTGAGTTCTGGCAGTATGTACCGCTTCCATAACCCCTTTGGTAGCCGCCTCATGCCAGTCACCGTATTCAAACTTGCTGTTCTCGTTTTTTGTCTGCTCCGGCTCCCAATCCACACCTACCGTACAGTTCTCGATCATGCCCAGATTCTCTCCGGTCACGCCGCCCATATACCCTTCTGCGGTAAAGGTTTTATTCTGCAGCTCCAAAGCCAGGACCGCACAATTTTCAATCACCGCATCCGGTTTGTTCTTGGCTGTAATACCGCCCACATACTGGTTGCCGCTCAGCTCCATCCTGTCTCCGCTGGCCGTGCTGTTTCCAGCGCTTCCGCCAACTCTGGAATAAGAGATCTTTCCATAGTTTAATGCTGCGATTCCGCCGCTGTAGCCATTCCCGCCGTCCACGATCCCATAATCCACGCACTTTGTGATCGTTCCAAAATTGACGGCTGTAATGCCGCCTGCCGCGGAGCTAAGCAGATCATCATCCTCTGCCTCGATGATCCCGCTGTCTTCATTTTCTTCGGTCTCTCCCGGAAACAACTCGATATCATCATCGTCGCCTTCTGTCAGGGCGCTTATGGCGCCAAAATTCCTGCAATTTTGTATCACCGAGCCGTCTGTGCTTTCACCCGCGCCGCCGGAAGCGGCCTGGGAAACCCACGCGGCGATCCCGCCTGCGAATCCCTGCTCTGCCTGGACCTCCGCATAGTTATGCATATTCTGCAGGCTGGCTTTTCCTTTTTGTACACCAATGAAACCACCCACATAACTATGGCCGATGACACTGTTGCCTTCCATATTTTCAATCACCTGGTCCGTGCTGCTCCCGGCCATGGCTACCGTCACAGTCCCCTCGTTGGTTCCCATCACACCACCCACACGCCGTCCGCTTCCGTTGATATTGATATCAATGCTCACGCCTTTGTCCCAGGTCACACTGCTGCCTGCAAACCCATAACCGGCTACACCGCCCGCGTCCTGTCCGGTGACTTCGATGTAACAGCCCTCTGCTGCACCCACGGACGGATTGATGATCTGACCGTAGTTTTCAGAAACAAGACCGCCGATACGGGAATTCCCCATGATCATGCCGGACACACTGCAGTTTTCTATGATTCCCAGATTGACGCCAACCAGTCCTCCGATATAGTCACGGGTCCCATCTCCCAGGCTTCCCGCCCTGCAGTTCAGGATCCTGCCTTCGTTTAGTTCCGCCAGGCCGCCTGTATACGTACCCTGAGAGCGCACTTCGCCCACATCACGGTTCTTGCAGTTTTCCAGAGTGACATTCTGAGCCACCCTGCCGATGATCCCTCCCGCATAGGAGTAAAGTTTTGTATTGCCCTCCAGATCCACTCCAATCGTCACATTATGAGTGGTTCCATCCTGGTCTGTGACAGTACCGGACTCCTCGCGCTCAATATAGGCAGTGGCTTCCACCAGCGTGATATTTTCAACATTGCTGATCTCAAGAATGGTGGAACTCTGGTTATAGCCCACCACGCCGCCCACATAAACCAATGCTGAGATATTTCCCAGCCTCGCCTGGGTATCCAGGATGCTCTCATCGATCACATCTCCGGTAATGGTCAGCTTGTTGACTGTATTCTCATGTCCGGCCAGAAGCTGTTCCAGCGGCAGCTCCAGATTCTGAAGCATGTCGCTGATACCTGTAAGGCTCATATCTTCTGTGATCTCAGGCAGCGTTCCTGCCGTACATAAGAGGTTGACAGCCTGATCGATCGCTGACGCTTCCGTGTCCGCCTTCAGCAGATAATTATAACCGATAAATCCGCCTGCAAATGCTCCTCTGTCTGCCCGGAGGCTTCCAAGGAAGTTATCTGCCTTAAACCTGGCTGTTATATCCTGATCCGTAGGGATCAGGTTCGCGCCGATGATCCCGCCTGTGAAATAATCGCCCCTCACTTCATTTGGGTTAGAATAAACCCGGGTGTCAAATACACTGGCGTCTGCATTGAGCCCGATAAAGCCGCCGACAAATTTCTCCCCTTTGATATAACCGCCGCGCAGCTCATAGTGGTTGATCCTGCCGCCTACATCATTATAGCCAGCGATCCCGCCCACAAAATTCTTGCCTGATATGACGCTGACCGCAGAAAGGATACTGCTGTCGGCAGCATTCAGCCTCCCGTCGATCAGGCCTGCATTATAACCTGCAATACCGCCTGCGTACTGAGAATCCGTTGTCACCTGCGCTGAGTTTTTGATCTCGTCGGAGTAATCCACATCGCTGTTGCATCCCCGGATCTGCCCCAGATTATATCCGGTAATCCCACCTGCATAATCCCCGCACGCAATGATCGCGCCTTCATTGACCCAGTTGCTGATATAAATATCCTCCGCATCCTCCGCAGGTTTCCCGGCCGCCGCGTTGGCCTCTGCCCTGGAAAGGATCCTGGCTTCCCGTTTATCATCCTCCCACGCTCCGACCGCATTGCATCCGACAATGCCGCCCACAAAATCCATACCGATGACCTGAGTCTGGTTGCGTCCCCGGTCTCCACCGGTAATACCTGTGGTCCCCTCATTAAAACCGACAATACCTCCTACATACTTTTTGCCGATCACATATCCTTTGTCACCAGCTGTCTCACGCAGGGTATCGCAGTTCTCAATGGCAGCTCCCCTGTTTAGGCCCACGATACCGCCCACATAGATGCCGCTTAATTCCGTCGGTTCCCGGTCCTCTCTGATACTTGCTTCTATATCAGCCAGGATTTCCTGGACTCTCTCCGCTTCAAATGAAGGAGAGCTTGTGCAGGTGTCAAATCTAAGTGCAGCCGACCCCACTGCTGAATCTGTCAGCTCAGCATATCCTGCAATACCGCCAATATAATAAGAATCTGGATCTGGGACGCCCGTGCTTTTATCTACACCGGAAACTGCTCCATAGTTAGAGCATCCCTTTAAGGTAATGCCCTGTTTTTCCGCCCGCAGGCTGCCCGCAATGCCGCCCACATACAGATTGCCGGTCACTTCTGCGCGGTTCACAAGCCCGGTGAGAAGGACTTCCCCGACTCCCGCTGTTTTTTTGCTGCCTGTATCGACCGCGCCGAAAATTCCGCCCACATGACTGTCTCCGCTGACCCTTCCGCTCTGAACCTCCAGATTGGAGAGGCTGCCCTGATTCAGACCGCAAAATGCACCGGCAGCGCCCATCTTATAGACATCATCTGCATCGATATGGCTTCCGGAGCTTACTACGATGCTTCCCGGCTCAGCGCCGCGTACCTGTACCGCTTCCATCACCAGGTTTTCGATCACACCCTGATTCAGCACAAATAGACCTACTGTATTTTTCGGGACGATGCTGCCCTCCACCACAGTCGGCACATTGGTGAGATGAAGCTGAAAATTCTTCAGAGTATGAGCCGCTCCGCTCTCTGTAGTCGTCAGGCATGAATTCCTGCCAAGGCTCAGCACCGGTCTGAAATTGACCGCAGCCCTCTCGTCTTCCGGCAGACTGTCCAGGCTTTCGGGGACCACCGGAGAGGCCGTACCCTGATAGACAACTCCGCTGTTGACAGTTGCCGTCCAGTCTAAGTCTGCCAGCAGGCGGTATTCGGTGCTTACCTTTTTTCCACCGGAAACCGGATACTTCTTTTCATAATAACGGATATTATTGAACTGTCTTGTATTTAAGATCGTACAGACGCGGTTCACCTCTGTGTCTGTCTCTTCTTTTTGGAACAGGCCAAAATACTGGTGTTCTGTATTGCTCCGTTTGGGCTTGGTGGTCTCATAGACTCCCGGCCGCATTCCACTGACATAAATGTAGATATTCTCTGCATCCAACATCAGGCGTTCCACCGAGGCGCTGTAAAACATGTCTGTCGTGTCTGCGCTCTCATCTGCACTGATATCGACAGCATCCAGAGTCAAAACGATCGTCCCGTCCGTCTTGTTCACCTTGACGGGAAAACTCATAGCGGTATTCCCTGCTCCAGTCCCGTCATCGACCGTTCTCCAGTGCTCCGTTCCATCTGGATCTATGGATTCCAATACCTTGTATAATGCATTTACATAATAAAAACCATTCCCGGCGTCCTGGACATTAAGACCGGCATCTGCTGTTCCCAGCGTGATGTTACCCAGCCTGGTCTTGTCATCCTCTCCATCCGCCCGGTAAATATCCAGGCTGTAGAACATTTCCTCCAGCGCTTCTGAACCTTTCTCCCCTTTCAGGCTGACTGACCAGGAGAGGTTTAAAGTATCCTCATTATTCAATCTTACATTGTTGATGATCGGTCGGCGAAGATCGTTATCTGTACCTACCGAAAGTGTTTCCACACCATAATACCCAACCTGTTTCTCCCGCCTCTGTTTCACTGTTCTGCCGTCCTTGTCGATGGACGCAAACATCGGATCCAGCTCCGATGAATGATAGGTAAAGCCTTTCAGCCTGGGATTATAGAACGCAGAGTATACCTGCGCTACCTTTGGGTTTGGATCAAATTCAATACAGATAGCTGCATCCAGGATACTTTTATCTGCTATGTATGGATCCAGCATATCAAACAGAGCCTTCAGCCTTCTGCACTCCACAAGCGTGCGGCCCGGCTTCAGGGCGCCGCTCTCGACAACGTCCTTCAGCTCTTTTGTAGTCTTCCCTTTCAGGGCATTGCGGTATATCTGATAATCGCCTTTTTCTGCCTTCAGATAGTACACCTGACTCGTCTGCGTAACCTTGTTGTTGGCGTCTGGCTGCCACAGGGAACTGTCATCGATCCCTTCCTCACTGAGCAGGTATCCCGTCTTTTCTTTTCCATCATTGGTGATCTCATTTTTCAGGGCAGTGAGCTGTCCCCGCTCCCCATATTGGGTCAGCTGGATCTGCGCCGCCGTAAATATACTTTTTGCCGCCTCATTATTCTGTTTGAAGTCCGCATGCTTCTGCCACCCGACCAGGCTCATCACCGCCACAGACATCAAGATCCCCAGCACAACCAGGACCACGATCAGCTCTACCAAAGTAAAGCCGCCGTTGCCCTGGGATCTTTTCCATATGCTGTTTTCTGTCTTCCTTTTATGGCTGGCATTCATATGCGCACTTCCTGTATCTATTTCTTTCTGCCGCTTTCACTGCATTTACTGATGATCTCTGCTGCTTTTCCTCTTCATTCCGCCCGTGCATCTACGCCAAAAACTGCTCCAGATCCCTCTTGTCATTGGAATACTGGTAAGCGTACTCCCTGCTGATCACCCCTTCGCCCGCCAGCCTTGCAAGCTCGCTGTTTAAGGAGTGCATCCCCAGCGCCCTGCCGGACTGCATCACGCTGCCCAGCTGGTGGCACTTGTTCTCACGCACCAGGTTCATGGCGGCATCGGTTCCCAAGAGGATCTCCGTGGCGGCGATCCGGCCGCCGGTCTGCTTCGGGATCAGGCACTGGGTGACCACCGCCTTCAGTACTCCTGCAAGCTGGGTCCGCACCTGGTTCTGGCTGCCTGTGGGGCAGGCGTCGATGATGCGGTCGATGGTCTGGGCCGCGCCTGTGGTATGCAGGGTGGAAAGGACCAGATGTCCGGTCTCTGCCGCCGTCAGGGCCGCAGAAATAGTCTCGTAGTCGCGCATCTCTCCCACCAGGATGATATCCGGGTCTTCACGAAGGGCGGAGCGCAGCGCGGACGCAAAGTCAGTCACATCCCTGCCGGTCTCCCGCTGATGGATCAGGGCCAGCTTCCGCTCGTATACGTACTCGATCGGGTCTTCTATGGTTATGATATGCTCGGCGCGCTTCTGGTTGATATAGTCGATCATGGCCGCCAGGGTGGTGGATTTACCGCTTCCGGTCGGACCTGTCACCAGGATCAGCCCGCGGGGTTCCTCCGCCAGCTTCTGCAGTACGGACGGAAGTTTTAACTCCTGCAAGGTGGGGATATGATTGTTCAGGAGTCGGATGGTTGCCGCCAGTTTATTCTGCTGACGGAACACATTGACTCTCTGACGTTCGCCGCCCGGCAGCTCCACTGAAAAGTCCAAGTCCTCTCCTGCGTTCAGCCTCTCCGCCTGCCCCCCGTCCAGCATGGACAGGATTGCCTGGGCCGTCTCCGAGGCGCTCATTTGGATGGGCGCCTCCAGTATCGTCCCGTCAATGCGGAACATCATGGGAAGCCCCTCTGAGATATGCACATCTGACGCCCGCATCTGACGTCCTGTTTCGATTATGTTCTGTATGATATCTGCCATTTTATTTCCTTTCCTGATTCATACTGTGCCGCTTACTCGTAATACGCCACCTTCACCAGTTCTTCCATGCTGGTGACGCCCTGCTCTACCAGGGCCACGCCGCTCTCTTTTAAGGTCTTCATCCCCAGCTCCCGGATGGCGTAAACCTTGATCTCATCCATATTTGCTCCTGCCGAGATCATTTTCCGCAGTTCCTTATCCACGTATACCACCTCATGGATGGCAATACGCCCGGAATAACCGGTGTGGTTACACCTCGGACAGCCTACGGGAGCTTTGATCTTCGGGATATCTTTTTCCAAATAATCCCGGCTCTTGTCGTCTGTCTCGATCTCTTTTGCACACTCCGGGCACAGCTTGCGCATCAGACGCTGCGCCACCACGCCAACTAAGGAGTTTGCTACCATGTAAGGCTCCACTCCCATATCCTCCAAACGCACGATCGCAGAAAGGGCGTCGTTGGTATGCAGGGTGGAGAGAACTAAGTGTCCGGTGATCGCCGCGCGGACAGATATGGAAGCCGTCTCGCTGTCACGGGTCTCACCGACCATGATGATATCCGGGTCCTGTCTCAGCAGGGCGCGCAGGCCGCTTTCGAAGGTCATACCCGCCATATTGTTCACCTGGCACTGGTTGATCTTATCTAAGTTCCGCTCCACCGGGTCCTCAATGGTGGAAATATTCACCTGACGTTTTGCCAGCTCATTTAAGATCATGTAAAGGGTCGTGGTCTTACCGGAACCGGTCGGCCCCGTCATGTAGATCAGGCCATTGGGGGAACGCAGCATCCGGTTCAGCTTCTCGTAATCCTCCTGATGCATTCCGAAGGTCCCTGGATAATCGATCCTGGAATTGCCCGCCAGCAGACGGATAACCGCCTTCTCACCAAACACCGTTGGGATCACGGAAATACGCATATTGACCATCTGGTCTTCCACCTTCATGCGGAAATGGCCATCCTGCGGAACGCGCCGCTCTGCAATATCCATATCTCCCAATATCTTGATACGAGCGATCAGGGAAGCATGGAGGCTCTTCTGCAGGTTCACAAATTCCACGATCACGCCGTCTATCCTCATGCGGACCGTGGTCCTGTCCTCAAAGGGTTCGATATGGATATCACTGGCATTGTTGTGGAAAGCACGTTGGATCAGGCTGTTTAACAGGTTGATGACCGGTATATCGTCATCGCCCTCCTCCACATTCAGCTCCTCCACCTCCGGCTGCTGGCTGTCATTGGCTACGGAAGCCGCCTTACGCGCCTTGATCTCCGAGTAATAATAGCGGATTGCATTGTCCAAAGCCTGCCCCTCGCAGAGCATAAGCTGAAGGCTCATTCCCGTTGCCTGGCGCACATCCTCCAACCCGTAGAAATTGAGCGGGTCGTTGGTCAGCACAGTCAGGGTGTCCCCATCCTCGTGTATCCCCAGCATCCTGTATTTCTCCGCCATCTCCACCGGGATCCGCTGTACCGCCTGGATATCTACATGGGCCTGGCCCACATCTCCGATCTTCAGCGCAAGGCGGGCTGCCAGCGCTTCTAACATCTGGTGCTCCGTTATATATCCCAGCTCCACCAGTGCGCCTCCCAGGCGGACGCCGCGGTGGGTCTTTTGATATTCCAGCGCATTGCTGATCTGCTCGTCATTTACATAGCCGTATTCTTTTAAAACGTCACCAATCCGGACATTCCGAAAACCTTTTGCATTGTCCATCTGTCTTAATCCTTCCTGCTCATCAGCACTTCCAGCCCCAGGCTCAGGATATCATACCGCTCCGACATTCCGGTGAGCTCATCCGTGGTCCGCCTGTCGCTGCTCCAACTGATATGTGTAACGCGGACGCCCGGCGTATCCAGGGCAAGATCATCGATCAAGCCATCCATAGCCGCCATAGAACCTGCCACTTCCATGGTCACGGAAGCGACCCACACGCCGTCCTTTTTGTCCGGATTGCTCCCGTCGTCGTTAGAACGCCCATAACCGGCCACATTGGCGGATTCTTCCGGCATTGTGATCTGAAGCTTTCTGGCTGACAACCCGTGGAGCATGGTCTTTTCCGTCAGAAGGCGATCGATCTCCTGGCTCTTCAATCTGGGATAGAGATCCTGCTGTATCGTCTCAAGCTGCCCTAAGCGGGACTCATTTTCACTGCGGACCGTGGGCAGGTACAGTTCCTTCTCCTCAATCTCGGCTATCCGTATCTCATTGTCCTCAATCTGATCCTTCATGGCCGCATTGGCCGTATAGAGGGGCATAAAGACCATGACAACATACAACGCCAGTACGCAGAACACTCCCAGGCCCATAAGCAGCTTTTTATCCCGTTCCGTCATCTTGGTCGTCATGGGGTCACCTCCTCAAGTCCATTCTCCGGCGGGGTGAGATATCCCTTCACCGACGCCTTCCACAAACCGCTCTTCTCATCAAACTGGAACCCATCGTAGAAAACAGCCTGAAACAGATCTGTCCTCGCCTCCAGGCGGTCCACAAACTGGTGGGCGCCCTCTGCGTTTCCAGAGGATGCGCTGATGGAAACAGTACCGGTAGCCAGGTCGACATCCGTGACGTCAGCAGACGCAACTCCCGCCGCGCACTCCAGTATGGCCTGTTTCACCTGGCTTGTATAGACAGGATAGCTGTTTAGGTTTTCAACGGTCTTTGTGATCACGCCGATGCGGGAATCCAGCATCGCATTCTCACCGACCAGGCGGTCGTACTCCGCGGCCCGCTCGATGACCATCTGGTTGTCAAGATAGTCAAACTGCCGGTTCACTACCTCCGTGCGGGCAAACCACAGGGCTGCCTGAGCAACGCCTATCCCTCCCAGCAGAAATGCCGCAAGCGCCACAGGAATCACATACCGCAGCAGCTCCCTGTGCCGCCGCACGGTCTCCCGGTCCTGGCTATATTGGTAGAATAAATTGCTCTTTCCCCTGGGAGCCAAAAGCCCGCCCATCATCATGATAAAATTCTCAAACCAGACATGTCCGTCCGCCTGGAACCGGACAGCGCCGTCCTGCTCTTCATAGAGCTTCTCTACGTCCAGGCTGTCATCCATCTGCTGGATGCTCTCCCGGCAGATCTCCACATCTTCATCCTGAAATTCCCCGCCCAGATACACGTGGGTCATGACCTCATCCACCTGCTGGGTCTTTAAAAACTGCTGCATATTGCTGATGCTTCTGGCACATTCTATGCCAAATGCAGGAGTCCCGCGCTCACCGAATATACGGCTGGAATTGTATTGGAAATAAGCTCCGTTCACATAAAGGATATTGGTCAGGCTCATGCCGTCCAGCCCCTGGATGATACAGGTCTTTCCCTTTATGTAGGACAGGCAGTCCACGCTCATGATCTCTGCTACTGCCGACGAGACAACGGAATTAAGCTTAATGCCCATGTTCTTGAAGCGCTGCAGATGCGGCTCCAAATAGCTGCGGTCTATCATCGTGGCAGCCAGATTCACCATAGACCCTTCCTGTCCCAGCACCACATAGCCAAATGCCGGATCCTTGCGTTCCTCCGCAGTGGCAAATTCCCTGGGCAGATGGTCCATCAGCTTCCGGTGGGACATTTTGGGTACCTGAAGCACACGGTTCACTGCCTGGGAACTTCCAAGCACCAGGACCACATCCTTTCTGGGCAGTTCATTTTCCTCCCAGAATTCCGATAAAAACGAATCAAAAGCTTCCTCGTTAATGACCTGTCCATTGATGATGCTGCCGTCCGGCGCCTGGGCACGGCACGCCCGGGTAACCGTCATCCTGCCGTTTTTGCCGGTGCCGACTACCGCTTTTACATCTCTGTTTGACAGAAATATCACTGTACTCACGCCTATTGTCCTCCTAATTATACGCAGATGTCTCAATCGCAGAGTAGGATGCGTAGATCGGCATCATCACCGCAATCATAATGAATCCGACAATCAGAGCCATTAAAATGATCATTGCCGGTTCTAAATATGTCACCATTTTATTGATCGCCAGCTCAGACTCGTATTCCAGATCCTCCGCTGTAGAATTCAGCATCACATCCAGGCTTCCGGTCTCTTCACCGACCCTGACCGCAAATGCCAGCTTTTTGATAAATCCGTCCAGAGGCTCTATGGCCTCACTTAAATTCCCGCCGCCCCGGACAACCGGGATCGCCGTATCGAACTGCTTCTCGATATAGGTATTGCCAATGGAGCTTTTTGCAATCTGCATAGCCGTCACGATCGGAATACCGGCGCTGTAAAGAGAGCTTAAGGCCCGCGCAAACCGCGCCGTATAGATGACCTTCCACAGCTTGCCGATCAAAGGCATATGGATCAGCATTTTATCCAATGCGAGCCGCACTGCAACAATACTGCATATGGAACGGATCACGATCAATCCCGCGGCAATCCCAAAGATCACCACATACCAGTATTTACTCGTAAATCCGGTTATGGCATAAAGGATCCTCGTGGGCAGCGGCAGTTCATCCATCAGGCTGAACAGGGATTCAAACTGCGGCAGCACATATCCGATCAGGATCGCAACCACAACGACGATCAAAAATCCAAGAAACTTCGGGTAAGTCATGGAGCTTTTGATCTTGGAATTCAGCCGGTGCTGCTTGGAATACTGCTCCGCAAGCCGGTTAGCCGTCAGATCCATATTCCCCGCCGCCTCCGACGCCCGGAACATATTGATCATCATAGCCGGAAATACGCCGTCCATGGATTCCATCGCATCGGAAAGCGCAACGCCCTGCCGGATCAGACGAAGAAGCTCCGCGTACACCGCCCGTTCACGTGGACGGATACTTTCATTCTGCGCGATCATACCAAGCGCCCTCACAAGGGAGACACCGGCTGACAGAAGGGTTCCCATCTCCCGGCAGAAATCCGCCAGGGACTGGGTTTTTAACGGCCGCGTATTCTTCCTGGCTGTGACTTCTTTTGCTGAAACAAGATATTTCTCTTCGCTCTTCAGTTTTTCATAAAGCTCATTTTCATCTGCTGCCGTCATCACACCTTTGACATCCCTGCCCCTGGTATTGGTAGCGCGGTATTTATATTTCGGCAATGGCGTTCCCCCCCCCTGTCAGTTCCTTTTTGATCCTATTTTGCAGTTTCTGCCCTGCGTCTCCTTACAGGCCGCACAAGCCCAGATACCACGCAGTCAGCTGTCCACCCCAGAAGATGGACACAAACATACCCAGACAGAGAAACGGACCAAAAGCAAAGTGTTCCTTCCGTCCTTTTTTACCAGTTGAAAGCAGGTATATCCCATATATGCCCCCGGTCAGCACCGCCAGAAACAGGGAAACCAGATTCAGCTTCCACCCCAGCAGCAGGCCGCAGACACCCATCAGCTTGATATCGCCTCCCCCAAACGCCCCAGGCACCGCCAGGGTAATGAGGGTAAGAGGCAGGCTGACAGACAATACGCCGATCAGCCGTTCCGCCAGGGATACCCCCGGCAATGTCACGATGGAAACAAGTGCAATGATCAGGATCGCAAGAACAAATCCATTGGGTATTTCCATCGTATCTATATCCACAAAAGCAACCACCGTAAGCATCCCGAGGAATGCAAAAATGGTAAAAGCTGCCAGATTTATGCCTATTTTAAAAACGCACAAAAGGGCTATACAGCCCCCAAACAATTCAATCCATGTATAGCGGGAAGACACCCTGCCCCCGCAATATCTGCACCGCCCCTTCAGGGACAGCCAGCTAAACACCGGTATCATATCCAGCCCCGACAGCCGGTGGTCACAGTCAGGACAGTGGGAACAGCCTTTCACAAAAGACATCCCCTTCGGCACGCGGTAAATCACCACGTTGAGGAATGAAAATATGCTGGCGCCGAACAGCCAGATCAGTGCTGCTAAAGTTAGTTCTGCAATCTGTAGCATATGGGATATTTCCTTTTTCTTATGGCTATTTTTCTTATGGCTATTCTTCTTATAGCGATTCTTCTTGAAGCTTTCTTCTCAGTCATGCAGGGAATCCGGCAGCATCATTCTGCCGCCGGTGCCTCTGCCTGTGCCGACCAGTCAGGCTGGGCCGCCTTGCGGAACTGGTAATACAGCTTCCAGCAGTTGCCTTCCTGATCGTCATAGTTGTAAATCACTACCACTTTTTCTTTTATGTAGATGAAGCTTCGTGGCGCACGCCGCGCCGCATCCCAGGAGCTTAAGACAAGTTCGCCTTCGGCTCCGCTCAAATCTGCAACCTCCTCCGCTACGCCCTCGGCCAGGCCGTCGGGGGTGAGCGGGTCGTAGATTCGTTGGTCCCTGCCGTAGTATTCGGTCGCCAGGAGACGGAGGGCGAATTCGGCGTTTTTGGCCTCGGAGAGGGTGTGGCGGGTGAGGATGGTGAAAACACATACATAACTCCATCCCTCCACCAAAACCATTACTATCAATATCGTAATAACTAACCTCACCCTTTTCAACATTAATTGCTCCATTTCAAACTGAAAGTAACAATATTTTACTATTTTCCTATAGTGATTTCTTCCATATCTCCCTGTTTATATACTACCTTTGTAACCACACCATCAGCAGCAGTTATAGTTGCAGTATATGTATCCGTAACTGCTGCTAACGTTGCAATTTCTTCCGCAACAGAATCTGCCGTATTTCCACTATTTTTAACTTCAAAACCTGTACCAAAAACATCCGCAAATGTATCACCCGTTTCACCGGACGCTTCTGCGTATTTTTCAGATGCAATTGTTTGTGCCGCTAAGTATACCGTTCTTCCATTAATAGCTGCTTGTTTTTCCTTTGCTTTATCTATCCATCCAATTAATGCAGGAACCATTATCGCTGCCAAAATTGCCAGAATTACCAACACCACAATCAACTCAACCAACGTAAAGCCCTTCTTGGACTCCTGTTTTGCCCACAACTTCCTCATGAACTTGTTCATACTAAATAATTCCTTTCACCATATAATTCGCTTATACTTTTTGATTTTTAGTTCCAACTCGATTAAATAAAATGCTCAATATATACTATTAAACGTTTTAATTAAATCACTATTGATTGATTTATAGAACAAAAATCAGGTGAAAGGAAATTTAATTTCAGTTCAAGTTAAAGTATTATGGGTTTAAACAGTGATAAAAATCTAGTTCAATTTTCATTTTTACCACTTCATTTTTCCATAAATACCACAAGCTAATTAAACGTCCAACCTGCTGTTGGAGTGTATGTTGCTGCGATTCCATTTGATGTATACTTAAATTCTGTAATGACCGCCTTATCACTCCAAGTTATAGAACAGAGTGTTGTCTTATCTTCCCAGCCGTCTCCGCAAATTTCATCAATATAATTCTGAAGATTATAAGTATCTGCATCCCCGGTAGCCGATGTACCTTTATAAGTATTATGGCCTCCAGTAAATGTATCTGCATTCGCATACGCCTCATATAGCCCTGATTGTGCTGCCAGTTCTACATTTCTGGCTTCCAACTGCACCTGTCTTTGTTTTGCTCTATCAATCCATCCACTCATTGCCGGTATCATGATCGCGGCAAGTATTGCCAGAATCACCAGCACTACAATCAGCTCTACAAGTGTAAAGCCTTTTCGGGAGTTATGTTTCAGCCCCCCCCCCTGATTTGTTTCATCATTTTCTTCATTCTTATTACCTCTCTTTTTGATTTTCCATTGCTTCGGATTGCTTCGCTTACCGCCGGCCTGGGCGGTAGCCTGGTTTTTCCTCGCGCCGGATCATAATGGTTCGTCCATGGCTATGTAGTTGTCACTTCCATGGGGTGCTTCGCAGTTTGACTTCGCCGGGCCGGATGATGGACTTTGTGTGGAATACAACGGGATTTGCCTTATTGGGATTAGTCTGATTAACAGACTTGATTCTGCTTCGCAGAATCGACGTTTGGCCTTATCACGTTTCTTATCCGCAGTACACCTCAATTCCGCTTCGCTCCATGCCCTATGTGCACATTCGCATCAGGCTCGGAAAACTGTGCCAAATGTTCAATACGCAGGTCACGGACTTCGCCCTATGTGAACATGTGCATAGAAGATGGCTTTTGTGCAAGCACAACGCCATCTTCTATGCACATGTTCACGCACTGCTCACTGCTATCGTGGCTATTATATCACATACCTGTAATTTCCGTCAAATTTTTAGCTGCATTTAACCTTGTTTTCCATAAATTGTAACTATATTTTTCTATTTGTGCATTTTTTGCGTAATTTAGGGTTTTTGAGGTTCTTTTGACTCTGTGATATTATTGCCAGTTAATTTCATTTTAGAATCCTTTGCACGATTGTGACGCTACCATGCCCACGGCGGACGACCGGGTTTAGGCGGCGGAGGTGGGCCGGGTGGCCTGCCATGTCCAGGTGGACGCCCAGGTCCCGGAGGCGGTGGGGGCGGCGGTCCAGGTGGTCCCCATGGCGGTGGACCGTCGGGCCGGGGCGGTGGCCCCCATGGCGGCGGCTGTGGACGATGAGGTCTGGGTGGAATCCATGGTTTTGACGGTCTGCCGCAATTACTGCACCATGGACATATCTGGCATCTCGCCCAGTCGGCGAGTGAATGATTGATTGGATTAGACATATTCAGGCATATCCCTTTTCTTTCAGGATATGCCCGTAATCATAAAATGTTATCTTTTTCATTCATTTCTTGGGGACACCGCTGATAACGTCGGATACCATCGGTCCACAACCGTGTAATGATGTTCCCATTCTGCAATATCTGTAGCAAGATTTATAATGGATCCTGCCTGGCTATATTTATCTTTAAACATTTTATCCACTGAAAAAGCGCCCAGGACAAAAGTCCCAGGCACTCTTTCTTGTTCTGTACGGAAACGATCAGTTATCGTCTTCCTTCTTTCTTGTTGTTACTGCAAATGCTGCCAGCATCATACTGGACAAAAGCAGTATCAAACCATTCGCACCGGTTCTTCCGGTCTTTGGCAATGCACCTAGGGGTACATCTTCATCCTCGATCACAACAGTCGAATTGGACATGTTATCAATCGGCAGAGATGCTAATGGCACATCTTCCGGAAGAATAGTTGTGGTTGTTTCTCCAGGACCGCCGGAAGGCGTTGAGCCGTTATCGTTTGGTCCGGAGGAGTCTCCACCGCCGCCACCGCCACCACCACCGCCATTTGCGGTGCTTGTAGCGATTGCTCCGGTGTCTCCCCGTTCTTCTTCCGTTCCTATTGCTGCTACTGCAATGTTTGTAAAGCTCTTATTTCTAACATCATCTCTGGTCACCTTGTATGCTGCATTAAGCACTACCGACTCCCCTGTTCTGAGAGATGCTATGGTTGCTGAGCCGTCTGCATTAAGCGTATAACCATCTTTGGCTATCAGCATTGTTCCGGACAAAATATCGGTAACTTTGATATTTTCCAGAGTCTGGTTCCCGGTATTGGTTACGGTAATGTCAAACAGGGCGTCCTCTCCAATCCTAAATGATCCTCTGGACGGAAGATTCGTCACTGCCTTGGTTACCGTCCAGTTGCGCTCCGCATCAACTTTAGGTATATCAGGCGTCTCGCCTTCTTCTGTCTTCGATCCACCAGGTGTTGTAAATTCTGCTACAGCTATATTGGTGAAATGCTCTTTCCGCAAGTCTGCTTCGCTTACCTTGTAAGTGACTTTTATGATGATAGTTTCTCCGGCAGCTAAATGCTGAACCGTGGCGTAACCATTTTCTACATCGTAACCCGCGCCAGGCTGGATCTCTGCTCCATTCAACTGATCAATCACTCGGAAATAAGTGACCGCCGTGGTTCCGGTATTGGTGACTTTAATATCAAAGTTCACCGTATCATCCTTCTGGAACAGTCCGCCTTCGGCAGTCCCTGCATTTGTCACAGACTTTTCAACCTTCAGGCCAGTGGTCGGAATCGGATCCGTACTGCCTTCGCCTTCAGTTTCTGTGGATTTAACCACCGCTGTATTCTTAAACTCAGGATTGCCGACATCAGTTGCCTTTACTACATATCTGGCCGCCACATTCACCTCTGTCTGCGGATCCATGGTTTCAATTACTGCGGTATTTGCATCTACCGTGTAGCCCTCGCCTGGGAGGATCTCTGCATCTGCAAGCTGATCTTCCACTGTGATGTTATTCAATGTGGTATTTCCTGCATTGGTGACTTTGATGTTAAAGCGGATCTCATCACCTTCTGCAAAGCCCAATCCTGGTGCCGGAGCATTGGTTATGGTCTTTGTAACCTCCAGCAGATCCTGCCAGATGGTAAATGCCGCCGGAATGACTGTGATATTGTAGTTTGCATTTACCTCGCTCTTGTCATCTACGAGAACCTGTATAACATCGCCGTAAACGCCAAACTTCTCACCGTCTTCTGTTCCTGCATTTGTACGCGCTAACGTGTATGCCAGATTATCGCCTGGAACTACGTTGTCGTCTATCACTGCGGTAAATGCCGGATCGGCTGCACCAGCGAATTTCTCTGCTGGCTGGGCTGTGATGGTGACATCGCGTTTTTCAATATCCAGTTTTCCAGGTACATAAGTAATTGTTGTGTAGTTCTTTGTTACATCATTGCCATTTTCGTCTACAAGCTTCAGTTCACTCGGTACTAATTTATTCTCATAAGTGCCGGCATTGGTTTCCTCTCCGGTTATGGTGATTCCGCCAAGGCTGTGATTGGAAAGCTGACCGATTATGGACGCGGGGGCTCCTTCTGTTAATTTCCCGTGTGGGGCGCCGTCGTAGATGTATTTGGCATCGTTGGCAGTTACTATCACTTCGGTTTCGACAGGATTGATCTTCAGCCAGCCGTCTACATATGTGATGCTGTAGTTCGCTGTGATATCTTCTCCTGTGGTTTCATTTGTGATTCTGAAATCAGCGTCTGTAAGGCCCATCATATATGGGGTATCGCTTGCGTCCGTTCCTACTGCTTTGGCCTCTTTACCTTCCGCAACAGATGCCGTGGCAGTAGGATTGGTCAACGTTATTGGTGTGAATCCTTCGGCGTATTGCTCTGAGCCATTGTAAATCACCTCATTGGTTGCGCCAGTAAGATTTATCTGCTGTGGAGTTACTTCGATCATTGCCGTCACCGGCTCTGTCGTCTCATAGCCCTCTTTGCTGGCTCTTACCTGGACGGTCTGATTTCCTACATTGGTCTGGCTCGGTTCTTCAGTACTCCAATCAGCTTCCCCTACCTTATACTCGATGGTTGCATCTGCGATACTGGCTCCAATATCGGTCAGCTTATATGCTGTCCCATTATATACGCCGCCACCATTTGATGCTCCTACGGTCAAATCAGTTTTATTGATATTTACAGTCAATATACCCTCATTCGGAATAACATTGTAATTATCCGGGTTCGCTCCTTCCGAATATGTTACTTCTATGGTGTTCTTACTATTTCCAACCTCGGTCTGGCTTCCTGTTGCCGAAAAACTTGCCTCGTTATTGACAAACTCAAGACTGCCTTCTGCATACCCTGCGGTCGCATTCGTCAGCGGAGTGCCATCATATGGCTTCTCTCCTCCTCCGGACTCCAAAGTGACATCCCTCTGACCTATAATCACTGCCGCAGTTCCCGTACTCGGCTCATATCCGGTTCGCGTTGCCTGGAAACCTATAGTATACGTTCCCGCATCTATGTACATTGGGCTCGTCTCTAAAGTGTAGTTTCCTTCTGCATCCCGGTAACGTACAGTCGCATCTGCTATACTAGCTTTCGCTTCCACCCCATATGCATTTCCACTATAGGTCTCCGTCACATCTTTCGCAGACACCGTCAAGTCCGCTTTGTTAATATTTACAGTCAGTACACCTTCATTCCGAGTTACATTGTAATTGGCCGGGTTCGCTCCTTTCACATAAGTCACTTCTATGATATTTTTGCTATTCCCTACTTCGGTCTGGCTCCCTGTCGCAGTAAAGTTTGCTTCGCCATTTACAAATTCCGGGCTATTTTTCACGTAACCAACAGTCGCATTCGTCAGCGGAGTGCCATCGTACGGCTTTTCTCCGCCTCCAGACTCCAGTGACACTGCTCTCTTATTTATGATTACTGCCGCAGTTCCCGTACTTGGCTCATATCCGGTTCGCATTGCCTGGAAACCAATCATATAGGTTCCTGCATCTTTGTATAACGGGCTCGTCTCCAAGGTGTAATTTCCTTCTGCATCCTGGTAACGTATGATCGCATCTGCCACGTTTGCCGTTGCTTCTACCCCATATGAGTTTCCGTCATAGGTTTCTATCACATCTTTTGCAGACACCGTCAGGCCCGTTTTATTAACGTTTACAATCAGCGAACCTTCTTTCAGAATCACATCATAATTCTCCGGATTTGAGTTCTCTGCATAGGTCACTTTTATAACGTTATCGCTGTGCCCTACCTCGGTCTGACTTCCTGCCGCCGCAAATTTTGCCTCATTATTTACAAACTCCAGGCTGCCTTCCTCATACCCTACCTGTTCATTCGTCAGCGGAGTACCGTCATATGGCTTTACTCCACCTCCAGACTTCAGGGTTACTTTCCTCTTGCTTATGGTTATTGCCGCAGTTCCCGTACTTGACTCATATCCGGTCCGCGTTGCCTGGAAACCAATCATGTAGGTTCCTGCATCTTTATATACCGGGCTCGTCTCTAAGGTATAATTCCCTTCTGCATCCTGGTAACGTATGGTCGCATCTGCTATACTTGCCTTTGCTTCCACCCCATATTCGTTTCCATTATAGGTTTCCGTCACATCTTTCGCAGACACCGTCAAGCCCGCTTTGTTTATGTTTACAGTCAGTGTACCCTCGTTCCGAGACACATTATAGTTATCCGGCTTTGATCCTTCTATATAAGTCACTTCGATCGTGTTCTTACTGTAACCCACATCAGTCTGGCTTCCTACTGCTTTAAATTCCACCTCGCCTTTTACGAACTCCAGGCTGTCTTTCATGTAACCTACTGATGCATTTGTCAGCGGAGTGCCATCATACGGCTTCTCTCCGTCTCCAGACTCTAAAACAACATTCCTCCGACTTATCGTTACAGTCGCAGTTCCCGTTGCTGGCTTATATCCGTCCTTAACTGCCTGGAATTCTATCCTGTAGGTCCCAGCATCTTTGTATAACGGACTCCTCTCTAAGGTATAATTCCCCTCTGCATCCCGGTAACGTACGGTCGCATCTGCTATACTTGCCTTTGCTTCTACTCCGTATGAGTTTCCGTCATAGATTTTAGCCACATTGTTTGCGAGCACAGTCAGACCTGTTTCATTGAGTGTTACAGTCAATGTACCCTCGTTTCGAACTACATTATAGTTATTCGGATTTGCTCCTTCTGTATAAGTCACTTCGATCGTGTTCTTACTGTAACCTACCTCAGTCTGGCTTCCTGCTGCTTTGAAGCTTGCTTCGCCTTTTACAAACTCCAAACTGTCTTTCATATAGCCCACTGCTGTATTTGTCAACGGAGTGCCATCATACGGCTTCTCTCCGTCTCCAGACTCTAAAACAACATTTCTCTGACTTATCGTTACAGTCGCAGTTCCCGTCGCTGGCTTATATCCGTCCTTAACTGCCTGGAATTCTATCCTGTAGGTCCCAGCATCTTTGTATAACGGACTCTTCTCTAAGGTATAGTTCCCCTCTGCATCCCGGTAACGTACGGTCGCATCTGCTACATTTGCCTTTGCTTCTACTCCGTATGAGTTTCCGTCATAGATTTTAGCCACATTGTTTGCGAGCACAGTCAGACCTGTTTCATTGAGTGTTACAGTCAGTGTACCCTCGTTTCGGGCTACGTTATAGTTATCCGGTTTTGCTCCTTCTGTATAAGTCACTTCGATCGTGTTCTTACTGTAACCTACCTCAGTCTGGCTTCCTGCTGCTTTGAAGCTTGCTTCGCCTTTTACGAACTCCAGGCTGTCTTTTGTGTAACCTGCTTCCGCATTCGTCAGTGGGGTACCGTCATATGGCTTTTCTGCACCACCGGATACAAGCGAGACATCCCTCCTATTTATAGTCACAATTGCAGTTCCCACACTTGGCTTATACCCATTCCGCACAGCCTGGAAGCCTACGGTGTAAGTCCCTGCATCTTTGTATAATGGACTCTTTCCCAACGTATACCTGCCATCATCGTCCTGATACAGAATTACCGCATCTGCAATATTGGCTACCGCTTTTATTCCGTATGAGGTTCCGTCATAAATCACAATTACATCATTCGCTGACACAGTAAGGCCTGTTTCATTGCGGTTTACAGTCAGTATTCCCTCGTTTCGAGACACATTATAGTTGTTTTCGTTCACGCCTTCGGCATAGGTCACTTTGATGGTATTGTTGCTGTTGCCTACCTCGGTCTGACTTCCTGTCGCTGCAAAACTCGCTTCACCTTTTACAAACTCAAGACTGTCTTCTGCATATCCTACTGTTTGATTCGTCAGTGGAGTACCATCATACGGTTTCTCTCCGCCACCAGATTCCAACGACACTGTTCTCTTGCTTATTGTTACAGTTGCACGTCCCGTACTTGGCTCATATCCGGTCCGCGTTGCCTGGAAACCCACAATATAAGTCCCTGCATCTTTAAATAACGGACTCGTCTCTAAGGTATAGTTTCCATTTACATCCTGGTAACGTATAGCCGCATCCACAAGGCTTGCCTTTGCTTCCACTCCATATCCGTTTCCGTCATAGATCTTCGTCACATCGTCTGCCGACACAGTCAGGCCTGTTGTGTTGGTGAATACGCTTAGGGTACCTTCGTTCACACTTACATTGTAGTTGTCCGGGTTCGCACCTTCCGCATATGTCACCTCTATGGTGTTCTTGCTATCTCCCACCTCGGTCTGGCTTCCTGTCGCCAAAAAACTCGCCTCGTTATTGACAAATTCAAGACTACCTTTTGCATATCCTACTGTTTGATTCGTCAATGGGATGCCATCATACGGCTTCTCTCCACCGCCAGATTCCAGGATCACCCTTCTCTGCTTAATTGTAAACGGATCTGTCGCATTGATCTCTGCACAATTGTCCGTTGCCGCCCAAGTTGCCTTCACAACATAGTTGCCTGCCTGCGTTGGTTTCTCTGCCGCATAAGTATTGTCGTCTTCACCAGCTTTTTTGTAAGTATAAGTCGGAAGTGCATAATCACCTCCATTTACACTCGCAGTCACCTCGCTGGCAATTTCACCATAAGTCCAGTCATCAAGATTCACCATTCCGGTAAATGCCTCTACAGGTGCCTGCGAAATTTCCAGACTGCCTGCAGTTTCGGTGACAATATAATTCTCTGTCACATCCTTATGATCAGCTGTCAGAATTTTCACGCTGCCAGTAAACGCTCCCTTATAAGTTCCCACATTTGTACCGCTAATCCGGTAGCTGTAGTCCTCCTCATTTACTGACTGCCCTATTACAAGTCCACTGTTTTTCGTTCCATTAAAACGTTCTACGGTATAATCAGTTTTTGTATAGGCAGTCCCTGTATATGGTTGTTTTTCCTGCCATCCGGTGCCTGTTATCAATATCGGCCGTCTGGTGATTACCAGCTTCTGTTCACCGGTCACATAACCGTCATAGTTCTTGCCGGATGCACGTACCTGGATCGTCATATCCACCGCATCTGTTATTGTAATGCTGGTGTTATCGGTCGTCCATTTTATACCATCCACACTATACTCTATCAATACAGTTCCGCCATGAATATCCGTTGCGCTCGCCGCTGCTGCTTCCAGTGGCTGACCATCATATACTTTTCCTGCGTTAACCGTCGTCAACTGTATGTTACCTTTAATATCGCCTTCAACGATTGTAAGGGATCCGGACGCTGTTGTGATCGTATAGTTATCTGTCACATTCTTTTGCCCATCCATGATGACTGCAGTCCCCGTAAAGGCACCTGTATAAGTGTCTACATCCGTTCCACTCAATCGGTAGTTCAGCCCGCCCAGATCATGTCCTGCAACCAAACCACGATCCTCAGCTTCACTGAACTGCTCCACTGTATAGCCGCTTGTAGTATAAGCGTTTCCAGTATACGGCTGTATATCTGTCCACCCATCTCCTGTTATGGATACTGGGCGTTTGCTGATAATCAGGCTCTGTGTTCCCTTTGCATAGCCAGTATAGTTCTTTCCGCTCGCACGTACCTGGATCGTCATCTCTGCCACATCTTCTACCGCAATATCCGCAGCATTCTCCGTCCAACTCCTGCCGTCTGTACTATACTCTACTTTTACATCTTCACCATTTATATCTTCCGCGCTTGCAATCCCAGGCATCAGGGGCTGACCATCATATACTTTTCTTACATCTCTCGTTTCCAGAGTAATATTGGATCCGATGTCAGATTTATTAATAATCAGACCACCATCAACAACATTTATATGAATGATCAAAAATTCATCACTTGACGCTTCAAAATCAGATGGCGCCAGGTTCATCGGATAACTACCCGCATTCGTTTGAGTGACACTCGCTTTATTTGCAGAAGCTGAAACCAACTTTATCTGTACACGGGGATCACTGACGTCAAATCCTTCTACCGTATGTGGCTGCCCATTGTAATCTACAGTCGTCTTATGGCCTGTCACTGTTATTGTGATTTCCTTTGGAATCCACTTTGCATACAAATCTTTATCGCCGGTAGTGTACTTTTCGAGATTGGTGACTTTTTGAGTATACGCTTCATCACTATACCATCCATCAAATGTGTACGCCTTTCTGGTCGCATCCCCATACTGGAATTGATCCAGATAATTGTATGAATTTCGATTGGAGTGAATGGCATCTTCAACATTATGGTATGTGATCGTATATTCAATCAAATCGAAATATAGTTTGATCTCGCTTACCCCGGTGCCTGTCGTCACTTCTACTTCACGATTAGATTTTCCAGGATTAAATGCATAGCCGGTCCTTTCTGCCACATTTTGAAAATATCCAACTGTCGTATGAATCGGCGCCATCCCTGATATCAACGGCTCATCAGCTGCTTCATAACTTCCATCCGCCTGTTCAAAATATGTATATACAGCATACGGTGCATACTCTGCTATCTCAGGAGATACCCAGACTGCTTCCAGTTCTATGGATTTCCGATCTGCTGTCCCAGTTTCTTTCGCATATTTTATTACATCCTCCAGATTTATCACATCACCGGGAGCATAAACCCTATCGTTATCACCAAGCTTCCAGCCCTGGAAAATTTTGCCCTCCGTAAACGGAATCTGATTTGAGATATAGATCAGCTTATTATCTACAATATTATAAGCTTTCAAATCTTTTGGCAGATTCCCTGTTTCTGTTTCACTGGAATTATAAGCAATGTTATAAGTCTGCAGGTGTGCCCTGACTGTTAAGAACACCAATTTCACTTTGTTAAAGTTATCATTTGTGACAGAGAAATATTTTTTACCATCCTCTCCTTCGGTAATTTGAGGATAGACAGGTGCACCATTGGGTCCCAGAGTATACTGAACCTCGGCATTATCATATCCCAGCTGCAATTCATAGCGGAATTCCAGTGTATTTCTGTTGTAATTCCCCAAAGGCCCACTCACTGTAACAGTATCCCACCCTGGCTTATTATTTTTGTCAAGGGTCTCAAGGCCAACACCAATTATAGTTTCTGGCATAACTTCTGGCCATGTACTTCCACGGAAATTCCCTCTTGTCACCCTAATATCTTCATATGCATTCGTTACTGTGATGGTATACGTATATCTGGGATTGGAGTTTGTTTTTGTTTTTTTAGTCAGTTCAATCTTAACTGCCGTACCTGTCTTTAAGGTCGTTTCCGCTTTCGCCCCTACATCAAAAGTCTTCGGAACTCTGATGTCCTCTCCGTTGATCTGAAAGGAATCCATGCGCCAGTCAGAATCTTTTTGTGTTGTTACACTAAACCAGAACGGCTCGCCTGCTTTATATGACGTCTTGTTATCAGGATCTCCAATAGAAGGCGTAGGCTTATTATTCTCGTCATATGTATTCCAATCTGCGTTATGCCAGTTCTTCAGGTTTTTATCAACAACCCAATAATCATACGTAGCTACTTTTGTATAAGTCACTATAACCAGGATTGCATTACTGCCACTTTTAGGTTTTGCCTGAGTTGGGGTAACCTCATAGATCCCATCGCTGTTTTTGCTCTCACTGATTGAATATCCGTTGACCGTCACATCAACCCTGTATCCTCGTGCAACGCCAACCAGCAAGCTAAATCCCTTCCCTTCATCCACCTTTTCCGGGCACTGCAGAATCTTATTGGATGATTCTGAGACTGCTCCTTTCACCTCTGCATTGATCCGATAAGACTCGATGTGAGTCCTGTAATATAATTTGATCGCATCATTCTCGCCAAGTTTTACAGCCGGTACATCCGCAATGGTCTCGCCCTCACCAACATAACTCCAATATATGGTCCCATAATATACCTGGGCATAGTTAGCCGGGCTAGCCCCTACCTTTGCCTCTACAAAATCCAATCCATCTATCACATGGCTGTTTTCATTGATCGTTCCCTGCGGGATAAATACCTTTTCTATTAATTGATTATCTTTATAAATTGATACAGGTACTGTATCAGCAGCTTTATACCAGAAGTACAACGTATCCTCTATGGGCGTTTCCCTCCCCATGCTGTCAAGTCCTACAAGCGTATCAGAGATCATTTTTATCTGTTTGATCTCTATGCTGCCCGGATCACTTGCCAGTGTTGCCCTGTCAAAGTTGTAACTTGTTCCTTCTACAGTAATAAGCGCTTCTACAAAAGATGTCACTGGTACTGCATCTTCCCCCAGTCCAAACTCCAACAGATTTGTTCCGGCTTCCAGTTCTCTTCCCTCACTGTCTACCAGATGTACATTCAGCGTTTTTCTGGTAAGTTCCTTCAAAAATGTAACTGTATAAACGGAGAAATGCGTAGCCTCAATCTCCACCTTATCCAAATCAAAATTCCCGCTGACATCAAAGGTTTCTTTTCCATCCGCCTCTACTTCTATGTTGTCGGCAGATACCTGATTTAGCACAGCTATCTCTTCCGTTCCTCCCAGGGCTGCCTCAACAGTCTTCGTCGGTGTCTCCAGAGTTGCCACCTGGATCTGATCGGCTTCTCTGCTGGCTTCCCTGATCCTCTGACCGGAAAACTCAACCGTTACGAAGTTTTCTCCCCCCTGGGACCATGTGTTGTTAAGCTTCTTGCCATCCAGCATCAGGTTGATATCATAAGCCAGTACAGAGGTTACCATCTTCGGAGTGTTTTCTGCTGCAGAATCGTTTTCAACCTTTTCTTTTACGGCATCTGCCAGTTCTGCCGTCACCTCAGTCACTTCAAGTTTTGTTCCCTCTGGAATGATTCCTTCATCTGCATGGACGGTGATGATAACGCCATCACTTGACACGTATGGCTCCGGACTGAATTCCGGATGGTCCATGCCATCCATCTCTTCCAAAGAAGCTACAATCTCTAAATCTTCCTCCACAGCTTCTACTACATATACATATTCATACTGTGACAAATCAGAAGCGCTGGCAATATCCGCCGTCTCTATTACTTCCAGCTCTGCTCCGTTCGCGGTCACACCCGTCAACTCATATCCAACCTGCGGGTTCACCCCAAAATACAGGTCCTCACCCTCCATAACCGTATACGCACCAACAATGTCAGCCGATCCAACCGGATCTACGGAATAATCCACATGGTATGTACCTTCAACCTCCTCAGCGCCCTTTAAATCTTCCAGCGCCACACGGTAAGCCCTCGCGTTGGCCGAGTCCCAGATAGTAACAGTATTGAATGCCTTACCTTTTAGATCTCCAAAAAGCTGGATGGTGCCGTTGATATCGTCTTCCAGAAGCTGTCCGTCCTCCTCAGAAATGGGGGGGGCACTCGTGTTTACATCGTCGCTGGCATCCGGAGTTATGGTATCGTTGGACGCATTTCCATCTGACGGCGCACCAGTCTCGTCTTTCACTGTATTATCGGTGAGAGTCTCATCTGCTGCTGAACTTTCTTCTGCTGCGCTGCTTTCTTTAGACGGCTCTGTGGTCTCCTCGATTGCTTCAGAGCTTTCCTCAGCCGGTGCAGAAGTTTCCTCTGTGATCTCAGCTTTGGTTTCTTCCTCAGAAGCTTCTGTAGCCGCCTCGGTCTCCGGCTCTGTTGTGGGGATCTCTTCTACGACTGCTTTGTCTTCTGCCTCCGGGGTCTCCTCCTCATCAATAATCTCGGAAGTTGCCACGCGGAATACTTTATGATTGGAAATGCCCAACAGCTCTCCATCCATTGCATCGTCCGGCTCATCTGCTTCTGTCTCAGAAGCTGCCTCAGTCTCCGCCTCTGTTTCTGTCTCAGGAACTGCTTCTGTGGTTTTTTCGATTTCAGGAGCTGAATCGGTTTCTGCCTCTGTGGAAGCCTCAGTCTCAGATGCCGCTCCAGTCTCTGCCTCAGACGCCTTATCTGCTTCCGTCACATCTTCCGTCTCAGAATCCGCCTCGGAAGATTGATCTGTATTCTCATCTGCCGCATTATTTTCCCCAGAAATCTCAGTATCTTTCTCCGGCACGCTGTCAGTCTCGTCAGATACACCGCTCTCAGTTTCCGTGGGTTTTACAACCTCACCAGTAACCTTCTTGGTCTCATCGTCAATCATTGTCGTATCGCTGTAGTCTTCTGCGAAGGACAGATCCTCCTCGTCAGTATCTACATTAGCAGTATTAGGATTCACCGTAATGCGGGCGGTCTCGTATCCGTCAACGTTTGCACGGAAGGTCATGACCATGTCGCTCTCGTTTACGAACAGGAATACCACATCTTCCGTTCCTGCATTATAAAATACGGATAGACTGGTGTCTTCCGCCGCATATCTGTCGTCGACCTCCACATCCAGTTCATAAACAGCCCCCTGCTTGCCTCCTATCAATTTCTGGTAGGACGTCAGAAGACTTTTGGATTTGGCCTTCATGCTCAGGGATGCAAAGTCAAAAACATCTCCGCTGTCAACCGCATCTTCGATTGCCTCCCTTATATCATCACCGCTCAACAAAAACAGTGAGTTCTCCTCTTCACCTGCTGCAAAAGCAATGGTCAGATTCGTTCCAACATTCGTAAATGTCATGGCTACGATCAGCATAAATGCTATCGCACGTCTGTAATTCTTACGCAGTTTACTCCACATACCATGTTCTCCTTTTCCCAAAATTATCATAAAATGACAAAGTGGTCATACTCATCCATTGTTATTTACACTATACTCCATCAACCGTTATGCCAGGCGTTACTTTATTTGTTTTTTCTAAAAATTTTCTCTATTTTTGAAACCCCAAATCCCATTCTTTTACATTGGCGTTTTCAAGTCTGCGAATGTCTTCATCTGCAATCTGAATGGCCGGACAGAAACTGTCACAAATCATGACTTTTTTTCGTCGGTTCAGTCTGCGAAAATTGCTCTGGATCCGTTCCTTTGCAACTTGACAGCCTTCCTCATTTGTCCCTGTCATCAGCATCAAAAACTGATTCTTTCCATAACAACTGTAAAGGTCCGCCCTGCGCACCGCATTCCGGATCGATGTCTCCAAAACCTGCCTGGTATCCGTCAAAAGCTCCGGGTCCTCCAACGGCACCCCGTCTTTATCTACAATAGTAAACAACGTCAGATATGCAGATATACCGTGCCGCTCCAGCACCCACACCAGATAGCGATATATATCTACAAATGTCAGATAATCGCAGCGGGTCGCTCCATACACCTCTGTTTCTGGCTGAAGATGATGGTAAATATCTTCGATACTGTTCACCTCAAACTGTATACCATTACGAATGGCCCGGTAACGTCTTACCATATCGTCTGACGGCAGGATCCCAAACTCCTGTGCATTGTGCTGCGCTATCTGTTCGTAATACTCCAGCGCCTTTTTGTACTCTCCCAGAGCAGTCAGACTATCCAGCTTTACAAGCTGCCACTCTTCATACGGGAATTTTTTCAGCGTATATTCACAGCAGTTCAATATCTCCCGATACCTCCCCTGAGCCCGCAAAAGACTGATCAACTCCCGCAGGCATTTAAAGAAAAGCTCCTGATATTTCCAATTTGCCGCTGCCACCCAGTCATCGCCTGTCAATAACGGCAGAAATTCTCCACTATAGGAGCGGCATGCTTCTCCTAAAAGTTTCCTTCTCAGTTCCACATCCTTTTCGCCCAGCGCATCAGTCGCATACCGCTGGAACGCCTCCACGTCCAGTTCTATCTCGATACTCTCTGTGGCCCAACGATATATACCGCTTTTTGTTGATATGTATTCGCATTTTGGCAAACCTGCTGCCGCCAGGTCCTTCCTGAGACGATAAATAGTTGCCCGCAGGGAATTGGATGCCTGTTCTGTATCGCAGTCCGCATAGAGCTGCTCCAGCAGCCGCTCACGCCTGACGCCTGAGTCCCCTGCATAGATCAGGATCAATAAAAGATGCAGCGTCTTACTTCCCAGATTCTTGCCCTGCAAGATCGGTTTTCCCTGCCACATCATCTTAAATCCACCCAGCATCTGAACTTTTAAAGTATTATCATCTTCTTCTGGCATTTCCTCAGATTCCTTCCCCGTTTGCATTTTCTGTCTATTTTTAAGAACTTAATACTCTTGTACTTTATAGGTGTATCTTATGTTTCTATCATACTATATAAGAGTTACATTGTGGTTACATTTTGATCCAACAAAGAAGGAGGCTGTTATTTTCACAGACCTCCCACGACTTCCGGCTTTATATGGCTTTTACAGCCATGACGCAGTAATAGGGCAGGATTCCAATGAGTTCCACCCAACTGCTTACTTTTATTTATACGCGACCCACTGTGGATCGCTATTCAACGTATCTATATTAAAGCTTAAATCACTGACGGATGCAGAATCAATATTTCCATAGTTGTTATGATGGAAATAATACATTCCATTACAGTATACCATTGTAGCATTACCATTCCCTGTCCTGTTATCAGAAGTTATCATGATGACCACTTCACCGCCGTTCTTATCCTTGGCTATAATAGGCCGCCAGACAGCCTCCTTTGGGGTAAACTTATAGCCATCCGGGAACTTAAACTGATCCCAATCGACAGCAGGAAACTCTCCATACTTTTCAATGTATGCCACCTGCAACCTCTTTGTCGGATTATTATCCAACTCTGCTTGAGTGATCAGTCCCTTATATTTATCTTTCAGTTTTCCATTTTCATCTACAAAAAATTCTTTATCCCAGGCGTTCACATCATCTTTGATATCAGTTACCTGCTGATGATATCCTGGTGCATCATTTGCTGTACTGATTGATTCATCAATTTTATACACCGGATTACCGGTTGAATCATAAATAACGTATATGCCCTTTGAGCTCTTATATCTTAATTCTGTTACATTAGATGAATCAAGTAAGATTCTATTTATTCGTGCAATAGAGGAATCTCCTCCAACCCCTGCAATTTCCAAAACCGCTTTCTTTGTTTCCGCCCGATTCATTGTCTCCTGAAGGCCTTTGCCTGAATCTTTCGCATATTCTTCCGCCACCTGTCCCTGGGCCGCCATCACCACGCTCCGGCATTCCAAAATGGCATCCTGGTTCTTCGCCTTATCAATCCACCCAATCAAAGAAGGAACCATAATCGCTGCGAGAATTCCCAGTATCACCAGCACAACGATCAGCTCCACCAGTGTAAATCCTTTTTGGCTTATCCTTCTTGATTCTCTTGAGAGTCTATTCACAACTCTATCCTCACACTTCGTTCATCCATTTAAAACTAACCAGCCCGGGGATGATCCCCCCTGCCTGGTGCCATGCTTCCAGATCCAGCCAGGAGTATCCGCCCCAGGTGGACACTTTAACAATAACCTTTCCCGCCTGTTTTGTCAACATGGTTATTACAACCCAGTGCATTGAAAAGTGCGTCTGCATCCATTTGAAACCATCCGGCCGTTCTACCAGCTGCCGCTCATATCGCGGCTTTCTTCCGATCAGCATTGCCACCGGACAATCCCGCTCCAGGCTGTCTCTGATGAAGTCTGTCAGATCCGTCATGGAACGGCTGCTGCTTATCTTTACAGACTCCAGACGGATTCCACGGGACCGGGCAAAACGCTTCACCCCACAGGCGAAACGGCAGGGAGGCCAGACGCCCAGCCCCCAGCCAAAGCCTCTCCAGGGCGGATGTTTTTCTGACACAAACGGCACTTTCCACGGCTTCACCCATGCATAAAGTTCGCACATATGCGTCAAAAAATCTTCCTTCCGAATGGCAGAAATATCACCCGGCACATGGCACAACCCCTGCAGTCCCCTTTGCCGTCCTGCCAGATATGCGGTAATATCGGCTGCCGCTACGGTACCGCACCCGCTGTACTTTGCGACTGTAGTATCAAACCAGTCCTGGTCCCCGCCATAATAGACCTCATTCCCGTGTACGATCCGTAAAAATGTATTTTCTTTTTTCAAAGAAACTGTCCCCATCGCGTCCTCTCCAGTATCCGCCCGGCTGCCCTCCGCAGCTGCAGCGGCCGCACCGTTCCCGTCTCGTCAGCAACCACAGCCCGCTCACCCGGCGTCAGTCACATACCGCCCGCTGCCCGCACCAGGTGCTTTGCCAACACCGCTGTAGTCACTGCACCCACTCCTCCTGGAACCGGAGTCGCCATAGATGCGGTATCCTGTATGGTCTCAAAGTCCATGTCACCGCACAGCTTTCCGTTTTCATCCACATTGATCCCCACATCGATGACCACGGCATCCTGGCCCACATAGCTGCCGTCCAGCATCTTTGCCCGGCCTGCGGCGGCAACCAGGATCTCCGCATTGCGGCAGGTCTCTTTTAAATCCCGTGTGCGGGTATGGCAGATGGTGACTGTGGCATTTTCTTTCAGCATCAGCATGGACAGCGGCTTTCCCACCACCATGCTGCGTCCTACGATCGTCACGCGCTTCCCGGTGATCGGGATATCATTGGCTTTCAGCACCTCCACGACCGCCTCCGCCGTACACGGGGCAAAACCGGTGCTGTCGCCGGAAAACACCTTTGCAATGTTGGCGGGGGATATGCCGTCCAAGTCCTTTGACGGGTCGATCATCTGCTCAATATCCCGCTCACAGATCTGCTTGGGAAGCGGGCGCAGAAGCAGGATGCCGGTCACATCCGGGTCCTGGTTGATCTCTGCAAACGCCTCTTTAAACGCCTCGTCGCTGATATCGGCGGGATAAGCACAGGACTGTACCTGCAATCCGAAATTCTCCATCTTCTTTATAGCGCCGCGCTCATATGACATGTCGTCCGGATTCTCACCCACACGGACGATCGCCAGCTTCGGGACTCTGCCCTCCAGCCGCCCCAGCGCCTCCTGTACCTGTTCTTTGATCTTTGCAGAAACCTCTGCCCCTTTTAATACAACCATCATGATCCTCCTGTTTTCCCCATCTCTATTGGAGACGTGCAAGTACCTTCCCATAGATCTCATCTGCCTGGGCCGTGCCGGTCTCGATCAGCTTCCGGGCGCTTTCATTCAGCTCCTCTGCCTTTTCACGGTCCTTCATGGAACGCGTGTTGATATAAATATTCATGACCGCGCCGTTTAATGCGGCGCGTGCAAACTGAACCGCTACCCCCACATCAGATACTGCCATGCGGCTCCCCTTTTCCTCTAAAAGTCCCAGGATGTCCAGGACCGCCGATGCTTTCTCCATCATCTTAAGGGGCACCAGGCTGGCTGCCAGAAGATTCGCTTCCATGACCCGCTCTTTCTCCGCCTTCTGCTCCTCCGTCTCTGTCGGCATCCCGTATGATGCTGCCAGCGGCGCAAACACCTCCGCATCCTTGTCAGCCAGAGCCATCAGCTCCATCTGGAGGATATTGAGCGCAAACAAGCTTTGCTGCATCTCCTCCTCCACATCTGCATAACGTTTTTTCCCTACAGTCAGATTGGCTACCATCTGTCCCAGAGCAGCCGCCAGGGCGCCGCCCAAAGCGGAAGCCCCGCCGCCTCCGGGAACCGGCGCTTTAGACGCCAGAGTGTCCACCCACTGTCCTAATATCTCTTTCTCGATCATGTTCTTCTCCTTCTACGCATGAGGGATATTCGTATGGTCTGAAATCTCCCCGTTGACAGTACACAGATCGTCCACGCACAAATCATGCAGTTTGGCATGTCCGGTGATCCTTGCAAAGGTTTTAAGCTCCTCTAAGGAACAGTTCAGAAAATTGGCCACGCGGAGCGCCGCCGCATCCTGGTTCAGACGTTTCCTCAAAGCTTCATCCTGAGTGGCGATCCCTACCGGGCACCTTCCGCTGCCGCAGATCCGGTACTGCTGGCAGGCCGCCGCGATCAGGGCAGCTGACGCCACCGCCACCGCATCGGCTCCCATTGCGATCGCCTTGGCAAAATCAGAGGATACCCGCAGTCCGCCGGTAATGACCAGCTGGATGTCCGATCCCGCCTCATCCAGGTATTTCCTCGCACGGTAAAGGGCATAGACAGTCGGAACGCTGGTGGCATCCCGTACCAGCTTCGGGCTTGCCCCCGTAGCGCCGCCGCGCCCGTCAATGGTGATAAAATCCGGCTCTGCAAATACGCAGAACTCCAAATCCCGTTCAATCCGCCCTGCTGCGATCTTGATCCCGATCGGCCTGCCCTCTGAAGCCGCCCTTAGCTGGCTCACCAGATCACGCAGATCCTCTTTGGACTGTACTTCTGCAAATCTGGACGGGCTGATCACGTCCTTTCCCATAGGCTTGTTGCGGATACAGCTGATCTCCGGAGTCACCTTGCCGCCGGGCAGATGCCCGCCCATGCCGGGTTTGGTTCCCTGACCGATCTTGATCTCAATCGCATCCACATTCTTCAAGTTTTCCGGAGTCACGCTGTATTTGTTCGGAACATACTCAAATATGTATTTGCCCGCTGCTGCCATCTCCTCCGGCAGGATCCCGCCTTCACCGCTGCACATGGCGGAGCCTGCCATAGCTGTGCCTTTCGCCAGCGCGATCTTGGTCTCTTTTGACAGAGCGCCGAAGGACATATGAGACACATAAACCGGATTCTTCAGGACCATCGGCTTCCTGGCATGTTTCCCGATCACGGTGGTCGTGTCTACCTCGTCATGCTCCATCAGCGGCGGCGGATTCAGCTGCGCCCCCAAAATCAGGATGTCATCCCAGTCCGGCATGGGCATCCTGGTCCCCATGGCATCGATGATGCTCTTCCCGCTGACTGCCATCTGATGGATCTCAGACATATAGCGGCAGCTGTCATCCGCCCGTGCAAACTCCTCCGGGTAGTCCAGATCCTCCGGCTGTGAGTATTCCGTCCCGGCTCCAGCGGCTTCACTCCGGCTGTCATCCGCCCCCTCCACAGCTCCGGAAATCTTCTCAAACACGCTCACCGGCTGCATACACGCCGGGCATGCACCGGCTTCTTCAAGGGTTTTACCCTGCTTTTCCTCATCAAAAATGTATCCGCAGATCTTACATTTCCATATCGCCATAAACCTCTCCTTTCCACTGCGCGCTCAGGCGCCCAGTCCGCTCATTCACTGGTTTCAGTATAACACATCCCTGTCTGTTTTGAAATATTTTCCAAACACTCTTGTTTTTTTCATAAACCCGGCGGTTTCAGTGCAAAAAAACGGACAGGATTCTGTCTCCTGCCCGTTTGAACATACTACGCTATGTACCTGATTCTTTCTATAATTCTGTCTATGATTCTCTCTTTGATCCTGCTGTTAATTCTGCCTATGCTTCCGCCACAGGTTCTGCCGCTGCATCTGCCGCCGGCTCCACCGGAAGCTCGGACGTACAGTGCGCGCATCTGGTCGCGTCGATCGGGATCTCCGACTTACAGTAAGGACAGATCTTGGTGGTGGGCGCCGCCGGAGCTTCCTCTTTGGCGTTTAAATGAGCCAGCTTCACAGCCTCAGCCTCCATCGCGTTCATCGCCTTTACCATGCAGAAAATGATCAGCGCCATGATCAGGAAATTCACAACTGCCGTGATGAATTTGCCGTAGTTGAGTGTTACCTCACCAAAAATGTTCACAGAAAGCTGGTCAAAATTCATCCCGCCGAACAGTCCCAGTATCGGGGAAATGATATCCTCCGTCAGTGACGTCACAATGCTGGAAAACGCGCCGCCGATGATAACACCGACTGCCATATCCATCACGTTGCCGCGGCTGATAAACTCCCTGAATTCAGTGAAAAAACCTTTCTTTGCCATCCTGCATCCCCCTCTTTTGTAATAGTCTTACTAATATCTTTAAAAACTATTATAATACAGTCTGGCCATTTATTCAACTTCTGTAACTGCGCAAATGGCAGCCTCTAAACGGCAGGCCATCTCATCCACGTCTTCCCGGCTGATCACAAGCGGCGGCACAAACCGGATGATCTGAGCCCCGGCGCTGATCAGCACCAGCTTCTGCTCCAACAGCGCATTGGTGACAACCGGAGCCACCGGCCGGTCAAACTCCAGTCCCTGGATCAGTCCCCTGCCCCGATGAGCCGTAATACAGTCGTATTTATCCGGCAATCTGTCCAGCTTTTCCCACAGATATGAGCCGATTTCTTTTACGTGTCCTGTAATATGCTTCTCTTCAAACAAATCCAACACCTTTGACGCCGCGGCGCACACCAGCGGATTGCCTCCGTAGGTGGTGCCGTGATCGCCAGGTACCATGGCGGACGCCGCCTTGCCGCAGGCCAGGAATGCGCCGATCGGCACTCCGTTACCCAACGCCTTTGCAGATGTCATCACATCCGGCTTTACGCCGTATCCCTGCCAGGCAAACATCTCCCCGGTACGTCCCATTCCGCACTGGATCTCATCAAATATCAGCAGGGCGTCATGGTCATCACACAGCTTCCTCACCCCCTGGATGAATGCGTCCTCCGCCGGATAGATGCCGCCCTCGCCCTGGATGGTCTCCATCAGCACGGCGCAGGTCTTTTCGTCAAACAGCGACTTGACGCTCTCCAGATCGTTAAATTCTGCAAACCTGATATTGGGGATCAGCGGTGCAAACGGCTCCTGGTAGTGGTCGTTGCCCGTCACGGACAATGCCCCCAGGCTCCTTCCGTGAAAGGAATGCTTCATGGCAATGATCTCATAATCCGGCGCCATCCCCTTATCGTATGCGTAACGCTTCGCGATCTTTAAGGCTCCTTCTATGGCCTCAGTCCCGCTGTTGGTGAAGAAAACCTTATCCATTCCGGATGCCTTTAAAAGCTTCTCTCCCGCCTCCACAGCCGGCGCGTTGTAAAACAGATTGGAAATATGGTACAGCTTATCCACCTGCTCCTTGACGGCCTCATCCAGTTCCGGACATCCATACCCCAGTCCCATGACGGCGATCCCTGCGCCAAAATCCAGATATTCATTCCCATCCGTGTCATAGAGTCTTACGCCCTTCCCGTGGTCGAACACTACCGGGAAACGGTTGTAGGTTTTGTAAAGCACATGCTCTGCACGGTCTATGTACTGTGCCGTCTTGTTCTGTGCCGTCTTGTTCTGTCCGGTTCCATGCTGTTCTATTTCTTTTATCTGTTCCATCTCTATCCCCTTCTATTTTTCCGTCCCTGTTTCATCACGGTAGTAACGTTCTTCATCGGATTTGAAGATTGCGGTTCCGATCCCCCGGTTGGTAAATATCTCCAGCAGCAGGCAATGGGGAATCCGCCCGTCTGCAATATGTACGCGCGACACGCCGTTGTTCATGGCGTCAATGCAGTTCTGGAGCTTCGGCAGCATTCCTCCGCCCAGGCTTCCGCCCTCCACAAACTTCTGCGCCTCATCCACCGTCATCTCAGGGATCAGGGATTTCTTATCTGCAAAATCCCGGTACACCCCTTCCACATCCGTTAAAAATGCCAGCTTCTCCGCGTGGACTGCCTGGGCGATGGCGCAGGCTGCATCGTCCGCATTGATATTATAGCTTAAGAAATTGTCATCAAAACCGATGGGACAGATGATCGGCAGGAAATCCTTTTCCAGCAGGTCGTAGATGATCTGGGGATCCACCTTCTCAATTTCACCCACGTAGCCAATGTCCTCGCCTTTGGAATATTTCTTCCTGCATTTTAACATCATGCCGTCCTTGCCGCTGATGCCCACCGCCTTGACGCCCAGTTCATGGACCAGCTGCACCAGGCTTTTGTTGACCTTATTGAGCACCATCTCGGCGATCTCCATGGTCGGCTCGTCGGTGACCCGCAGGCCATTTACAAAATGCGGCTCCATGCCTACCTTGTTCACCCATTTGCTGATCTCTTTGCCCCCGCCATGGACGATGATCGGTTTGAATCCCACCAGCTTTAACAGCACCACATCCTGGATGACCTGGTGCTTTAAGTGATCGTCCACCATGGCGCTGCCGCCATATTTCACCACAATGATCTTCCGGTTGAATCTCTGGATATAAGGAAGTGCCTCGATCAGCACCTCCGCCTTCTGCATCTCATTCATTTCCATATTCATAATCTCGCTCCTCCACATTCCCTGTATTACTGCACATCATGACCGATGATCTGCCTCTGTCCCCGCTCAACACATCATGACCGGTAATCCGCATTGATCTTCACGTAATCTAATGTTAGATCGCAGCCCCACGCAGTTGCACAGGCATCGCCCATTTTCACATCGGCAATGGCTGTCACTTCCGGTTCGGAAAGGATCTTCGTCGCCTCCTCCTCGCTGTATGGAAGCGCCACGCCGTCTTTTATGATCTGCAGCTTTCCGGCTGCGCTCTCAAAGTACAGGTCCACCTGCTCCGGATCAAACTGCGCGCCGGAATAACCCATGGCGCAGAGAATCCTTCCCCAGTTGGCATCATGTCCGAATATCGCCGCTTTTGTCAGGCTGGAAGTAATGATGGATTTGGACAGGGTCACCGCCTGAGCCTTATCCTCAGCGCCTACCACCTTCACCTCAAAGAGCGCGGTACAGCCCTCGCCGTCCCCCGCCATCTTTTTTGCCAGGGTTTCATTGACGTAGTTGAGCGCTTTGCAGAACGCTTCATAGTCCTCATTCTTTTCTGTGATCTCCGGATTCCCCGCCATGCCGTTTGCAAGCAGCAGAACGGTATCGTTGGTAGAGGTATCACCGTCCACGGAGATCATATTGTAGGTGTCCTTGATATCTTCACTCAGCGCTTCCTGCAAAAGCTCTTTGGAGATCGCCAGGTCGGTTGTGACAAATGCAAGCATCGTGCACATGTTGGGATGGATCATTCCTGAGCCTTTGCACATACCGCCCACCGTCACGGTCTTTCCGCCGATCTCTACCTGTACAGCCGCTTCTTTTTTCTTTGTGTCCGTGGTCATGATCGCCTGGGCCGCTGACGTTCCGCTCTCCAGGCTGCCATCCAATGCCGGGACCATTGCCTGGATCCCCGCCTTCAGCTTATCCATAGGAAGCTGCATGCCAATGACTCCGGTGGAAGCCACTAAAACCGCCTGCTCCGGGATCCCCAGCTCTGCGCCTGCTGCCCTGGCAGTCTCCAGACAGTAACCATATCCTTCTGCGCCAGTGCAGGCATTGGCGATCCCCGCATTGATGACCACGCACTGGGCATAATCAGATTCTGTCACTATCTGCTTATCCCACTTGACGGGCGCGGCTTTTACCACATTGGTGGTAAATGTACCTGCCGCCCTGCAGGGCGTCTCACTGCAAATCAACGCCATATCCTTCCGGTCCTTATACTTGATCCCTGCCGCGGTGGATGCCGCTTTGAAACCTGCCGCTGCGGTCACGCCGCCCTCGATTATATTCATGTCATATTCCTCCCTACTGCATTTTCATTTTTATGATCACTTCACAAAGCTTGTGATATTTTCCTGGTTCAGGGTAAAATCGTAATAGTTTAGATCCTCCCGCTCGGTCCAGCCCAGGCCTTTCCAAAAAGCATTGCCCACAGCATTATCCTTAAAGGCGATCAGGCTTACCTTGCTGATGCCCTCCTTCTTAAGCGCACGCATGGCAAACTGCGCCATCCGGTCCCCGATCCCGTGCTGCCGGTAATCCTTCGCCACGCATACGTGGTAGAAGCAGCCGCGCCTGCCGTCATGCCCGCAGAGGATCGCTCCCACGATCCGCCCGTTCTGCACTGCCACCACACTGGTGGTCGGATTACGCTTCAGAAAGCGGGCCACTCCCTCCCTGGAGTCATCAATACTGCGGATCCCAAAGCCCTGGATACTCATCCACAGTGCATATACGCCGTCATAATCATCCAGAGTCATCTCCCGGATGATGATACTCATGGTCCCTCCCATTTTCAAATCCCTTTCTGGCTTTTTGTTATACAGCAGTCTGAAATAATATGTACAGCGACACAAGCAATCGGTACAGCACTAAAATTCCGAATATGCCCAGTATCGTATGGAGAAGGGTCATTTCTTCTGTTTCTGCCGCTTCCGTATATCCGTCCTGGTACTCCGCTCCACATTTGGGACATATCATCTGATCATTTCCATTCTCCTTACGGGAATACCGGAATCTGCTTAAGCCCCATATTCTCCGGCAGCCCAAACATCAGGTTCATGTTCTGCATGGCCTGGCCTGCGGCGCCCTTCACCATATTGTCGATAGCTCCCATCATAACGATGCGGTCCGTCCGCGGGTCGATCTGGAATGCTATATCAGCAAAGTTGCTGCCCTCTACCCAGCGGGTCTGCGGCACCATGCCGATATCCATCACCCGCACGAAATACTCCTCTTTATAATACTTATCATATACCGCCTTTACTTCCTCCGCGGTCACCTTTTTTGCAAGCTTCGCATACGCTGTCGCCAGAATCCCCCGGTTCATGGGGACCAGGTGGGGAGTAAAGCTGATCGTCACCGGTTTGCCCGCTGCATAGGACAGCTGCTCCTCAATCTCCGGTGTGTGGCGGTGACTTGCGACCCCGTACGGTTTCATGCTCTCGTTGACCTCACAATAAAGGCTTGGCACCTTGGCGCTCCTTCCTGCCCCCGAGGTACCGGACTTGGCGTCGATAATAATAGTATCCGTGTCGATCAGCCCTTCCTTCACCATAGGATAGAGGGTCAGAAAGGAGCAGGTCGGATAGCAGCCCGGATTGGCAATCAGCCTTGCCCCCCGGATCTCCTCCCGGTTCACCTCCGGCAGGCCATAGACGGCTTCCTCAATAAACTGCGGGGTCGGGTGCTTTAACTTGTACCACCGCTCATAAATATCAACATCCTTAATACGGAAATCCGCGCTTAAATCAATGATCTTTGTTTTTGACAGGATCTCCTCTGTCACCTGCGTGGCACAGAATCCCTGGGGCGTTGCCGTGAAGATCACATCCGCCAGATCTGCCAGCTTCGCCATATCATCATCGCTGCAAGCTGCATCCACCAGATGAGTGACATTTCTATAAATAGAAGCAAAATCCTCGCCCACATAACTTCTGGAACCGTACCACACGATCTCCACATCATCCCTCTGCAGCAGAAGCCGCACCAATTCCGCACCGGCATATCCAGTAGCTCCGATAATCCCAACCTTAATCATATGCATTTCCCTCTCATAATCATACATTTTGTGCTCTCTTTATTATAGTAATTTTCCGTCTATAAAGAAAGCCTTTTCCCAAATATTTCCGCCCCTTCCACCGTCCTGCGCAGCGTTCGGGCCGGACGCCTTTCGCGTTTCTCTCACGAGATTTCATAATTATACATTATATATGAATATTATGCAATATATTTTTAAAAAATTTCATTTTATACTTGCATTATCCAATAAATTGTTGTATATTTATGAAGTCAAATCAAACAAGAACATCCTATTTTAACGTTATTATAAGACTGAGGAGGATTATGAAGATGAAAGAGAAAGTTATTTTAGCCTATTCTGGAGGCCTGGATACCACAGCGATCATTCCGTGGCTGAAAGAAAATTTTGATTATGAAGTTGTCTGCTGCTGCATCGACTGCGGACAGGGCAGCGAACTGGACGGCCTGGAGGAGCGTGCAAAGCTTTCCGGCGCTTCCAAATTGTATATCGAAGATCTGGTGGACGATTTCTGCGACAATTATATCGTACCGTGCGTTCAGGCCAATGCAGTATACGAGAATAAGTATCTTCTCGGAACCTCCATGGCGCGCCCGGCGATCGCAAAACGTCTGGTTGAGATCGCCAGAAAAGAAGGCGCCACTGCTATCTGCCACGGCGCTACTGGAAAAGGGAACGACCAGATCCGTTTCGAGCTTGGTATCAAGGCTCTCGCTCCGGATTTAAAGATCATCGCTCCGTGGCGCATGACCGACGTATGGACCATGCAGTCCCGCGAAGATGAGATCGAGTACTGCAGGCAGCACGGCATCCATCTTCCGTTCTCCGCAGACAACAGCTACAGCCGCGACCGTAACCTGTGGCACATCAGCCATGAGGGCCTGGAACTGGAAGACCCGGCAAATGAGCCGAACTACGACCATCTGCTGGTGCTGGGCGTAAGTCCTGAGAAAGCGCCGGAGGAAGGCGAGTACATTACCATGACCTTTGAAAAAGGCGTGCCTGTAAGCGTCAACGGCGAGAGCATGAAGGTCTCCGACATTATCCGCAAGTTGAATGACCTGGGCGGCAAGCATGGGATCGGCATCGTGGACATTGTGGAGAACCGCGTTGTGGGCATGAAATCCCGCGGCGTATATGAGACCCCTGGCGGTACCATTCTGATGGAAGCACATCAGCAGCTGGAGGAACTGGTATTAGACCGCGCCACTATGGAGGTGAAAAAGGATATGGGCAACAAATTCGCCCAGATCGTATATGAGGGCAAGTGGTTTACCCCTCTGCGCGAAGCAGTCCAGGCATTTGTGGAGTCCACCCAGCAGTATGTGACCGGCGAAGTGAAATTCAAGCTGTACAAGGGCAATATCATCAAGGCCGGGACCACTTCCCCATATTCCTTATACAGCGAATCCCTGGCCTCCTTTACCACTGGCGATCTGTATGACCATCACGATGCAGACGGCTTCATCACTCTGTTCGGCCTGCCGCTCAAAGTCCGTGCAATGAAGATGGCGGAGCTTGAAAAACAGGAGCAGAAATAGAAGATAAACCATCCTGAACAGTTACAATACAATAAACAAAATACATATTGAAAACATGAAAATCGGCATGCAACCTATCCTTTGGTGTGCATGCCGATTTTATTGCTTTGTGTCTGCTATTTTTTGTCTGTTATTCTGCTGTCTGTGGCTATTCTGATTTACTGCATCAATGGAAGGATCCCCTTCGACTCGAGTACCGTTATCAGCGTATCATTCGCATCCTTCAGCCTGGAAATATCAGCGCGGATTGCTCTCTCAGATCGTTTCACATCCAGCTCCAGACTGCTTACATGGATATCCACATCCTCAATCCGCCGGCCATTTTTGCTGACCAGCAGTCCGAGTCGCTCCTGGCCTTCTTCCAGGCTTGTGATCTTACTGCTGAGTCGCTCCTGACCCTCTTCCAAGTTTATGATCTTGCTGCTGAGACACTTCTGGCCCTCTTCCAGGTTTATGATCTTACTGCTGAGTCGCTCCTGGCCCTCTTCCAGATTTGCCACCCTGCCGTCGAGACGGTCAATCTTCTTCAATTCCTCATAAATTGGCGCCAGCTTCTGATCGAACGTCTGATTCAGCCTTCGATCCAAGTTATGATCAAACTTCTGATCCATCTTTTCTTCTAATTTCAGCTCCAGCTTCTCTTCCAGTTTCTGGTCCAGCTTTTCCTCCAGCTTCTGCTCCAATTTTTCTTCCAGTTTCTGTTCCAGCTTCTCTTCCAGCTTCTGGTCCAGCTTTTCCTCCAGTTTCTGATCCAGCTTTTCCTCCAGCTTCTGGTCCAACTTTTCTTCCAGCTTACACTCCAGTTTTTCTTCCAGCTTCCGCTCCAACTTTTCTTCCAGCTGTTTATCCAGCTCTTCAGACAAGATCACACGGAATTCCTTAAAAAACAACTCGCTTTCTGCTATCTGCATACAATATCCCCCTATCACAAAAATCCTCACAGGCTCCCGCTCCATTTACTCTGCCTGCTCTGTGCACGGTTCTCTGGTCTTATACATACAGCCTCCTCCCTGGGGGCCATATAAAAACTATCTCCATTATACTGTTTTTTTACAGACCAGACAACAGCTTCCTAAATTTTCATACTTAATCGATCTTTACCGGGATTCTGCCTGATAACAGGCGGAATGTCAGATTCAGACACTTTGTGCCGGACGGCACAGGGAATTCCCAACGACAAAAATGTGGTGATAGTTTTTATATGACGAGCTATCATCTGGTAACCATACTTTAACACAGTCATCATAAAATTGCAACATTAAAACAACTGTCCCGGATCACCCATTTCAGGCTCCCGGGACAGGCTGATCACGCCCTGTCATACATCCGCTTAAACAATCCTGCCGGAATCTGCGCCAGTATGATAGCCCCAAACACGAATACACACCCCAACAACTCTCTGGCAGAAAGGCTCTGCCCAAGCAGCACCCATCCGGCCAGCACGGAAAACACCGACTCCAGGCTCATAATGAGAGATGCAACGGTGGGCTCCACATGTTTTTGTGCCACAACCTGCAGCGTATACCCAACGCCGCAGGACATAACGCCCGCATACAACACCGGCGCCCAGGCTGAAAAGACAGCGCTCCAGGAGGGCTTCTCAAAAACCATCATCAAAACGCAGGATATGATGCCCGCCGTAAAAAACTGCACACAGGAGATCACCACCCCATCCGCCTTCGGAGAAAAATAATCGATCACCAGGATATGCAGAGAGAATCCTATAGCACACAAAAACACCAGAAAATCTCCCCGACCAATGGAAAATCCCTCTGTGATACAGAGAAGGTACATCCCCACCGCCGCGATCACAACACTAACCCAAATATTCATGCCTGCTTTCTTTTTCAAAAAAAGGCCAAACAACGGCACGATCACAATATAAAGCGCCGTGATGAAACCGGCCTTTCCGACCGTTGTATAGGCAATCCCAAACTGCTGCAGACTGCTGGCAATGCAGATAAATATACCGCAGCAAATACCTCCGGTCAGACCCACCCGCCTCCGGGATCTCCGGTCAGCAACGCTTAATTCTTCCAGCTGGGTCCCATTTACCTTTCTCAAAAAGAAAATGCACGGGATCAGCACAAAACCGCCTACCAGAAACCGGCAGCAATTGAATGTAAAACCGCCTACATAGTTCATTCCCTCACTCTGGGCCACAAAAGCCACACCCCAGATGAGCGCAGTCAGCGCCAGCATTGCGCTGCTGCGCAGGGACTTCTTTTTTGAAACTTCCATCTTCTGTATTCCTCCAGGTCAATCTATCGTATCTTCCTTCAAGCTAAACTTCCATAAATTCCTTAAGCCCGGAGCTTTCCACCTCACTGCCGTCCGGAAGGATCCACAGAGCCTCCGTATCCTCCAGCGATTCTATCAATGCTTTTCCTTCTTCCAGGTTCATATTGAACACCGCCGTGGAGAGTGCATCCGCCTTCGCACTTCCCCTGCACAGGATCGTCACAGAAAGGTATTCATCCCATGGCATCAGCGTATCCGGATTGATGATATGATGGTAACGCACACCATCTGCCTCATAATACCGCTGGTAGGTCCCGCTGGTCACCAGGCACATGTCCGTTAAGTCCAGCGCATGGAGATAGCTCTGCCCGCCGGACGGGTCCGGGTTCTGGATACCTACCCGCCAGGGCTTGCCGTCCCCTTTCGCTCCAATGGTCTCAACATTACCTCCAAGGCTTAAAAGTGCCGAAGTCACGCCAGCTTCCCTAAGCTTCTCTGAAATCCGCTGCGCTGCATATCCTTTTGCAATGGCGCCCACATCCAGCTTCATATCCTTGTCCGGCAGATAAACCGTGGAAGCCTCCTTATCAATCTCCATTCTGTGAATATCCGTATGCTCAGCCGCTTTTAAAAGCATGTCCATATCCGGCACCTGGGCATGCTCCGGGTTTGCCTTTGCCATCTCGCGGTAATCATGCCAAATCGACAGCACGCTGCCCATGGCGACATTGACCTTTCCGTCCGTCAGCTCATACTCCTGAAGAGAAAATTCCAGCATATCAAGAACATCCTGATCCACCGTCACCGGCGCGATCCCCGCGTTGTCGTTGACAGTCTTTAAATTGTTGACCCCTTCATAGCTGTTGTAAATGTCAAAGACCTGATGGTAATACTGAAGCTCCGACTTTACAAGCTGTGCATAGCCGTCGAACTGTGCTTTGTCCTCCGCATAGATCGTCACCGTTGTAAACGTATCAAAATAGTCCAGATACTGGACGTCAAAGGACGTCAGCGTCTTTTGCTTCTGTCCGCAGCCTGCAAGCATCAGAGAAATAAGTCCCGCACAAATCAAACACAATCTTTTTTTCATATAACACCTTTTCTATGTTCTGTTTTTCCTTTTTCGCTTTCATCATCTGCCCCTGCTCTCGGGCACAGGCTTTTTTATCATAACACAAAAAAGGAATGATGCAAAGTCCATCATTCCTTTTTCTCTATTTTCTGCTTATTATGGAACTATTCCCTGCACCTGCCCTTTTTCCTGTCACCTTATATTATACCTGTTTTGTTTTCTATGCTTGTCCCTTAAATCCTACACTTATCAAAAACCGTCCAAACCCGGCTCTGCCCTCAGGCGTACATTTATATACCCCGGCATCCTCCAGCACACGGGCAAACACGCGGCCCACCTCGTCCTGCAGGATCCCTTCTATATTTTCGGCAGTGATCTCACCATACCGGGGCATAAACTCCTCTACCCAGTCGGCATGCTTTTCCAGCATCTCATTGCTGCGGATATCCTTCCCCGCCACGATGTACTCACCCAGAAGCGCCAGCTCATCCTTTAACCGGGAAGGCAGCACCGCCAGCCCCATCACTTCGATCAGGCCGATATTCTCCTTTTTGATGTGATGCAGCTCCTGATGAGGATGGTAAACGCCCAGCGGAAATTCCTCCGTGGTGATATTGTTGCGCAGCACCAGATCCAGCTCGTACTTATCGCTGCTTTTCCTGGCGATCGGCGTGATCGTATTGTGCGGCTCCCCATCGGTCTCAGCGTACACAAAGGACGCCTCGTCCGTATAGCCTCTCCACGCCGCAAGAACCCTATCGCCAAGATCGATCAACCGGTCCGGATCCTCCCCCCGCAGGCGCAGGACCGACATGGGCCAGTGGACAATCCCGGCCTCCACATCCTCAAAGCCCGGCATCACATAGGCCTTCGCTATCGGCGCCTTCGCCATGGCAAAGGTATAGTGTCCGCCCTGGAAATGGTCATGGCTTAAGATAGAGCCTCCCACGATCGGCAGGTCCGCATTGGAACCCAGGAAATAATGAGGAAACTGTTTCACAAAATCAAACAGCTTCACAAACGCCGCCCGCTCGATCTTCATCGGCGTATGCTGTCCGTTAAATACGATACAATGCTCATTGTAATATACATACGGAGAATACTGGAATCCCCAGCTGCTGTCATTGACCGTAATGCGGATGATCCGGTGATTATTCCGCGCCGGATGGTTCAGACGCCCGGCATAACCCTCATTCTCCATACAGAGAAGGCACTTGGGATATCCGCTCTGCTTCGCCAGCTTGGCCGCCGCGATCGCCTTTGGATCCTTCTCCGGCTTTGACAGATTGATGGTAATATCCAGATCCCCGTAAGGTGTGCTGGTCACCCACTTTTTATCCTTACACACCCGGTAACGGCGGATGTAATCCGAATCCTGGCTCAACTTATAAAAATAATCCGTGGCCGCTTCCGCTCCCTGAGCCTCATACAGCCCCCAGAACTTTGCCGCCACCTCAGAAGGACGCGGCATCAGGCAGTTCATCAGCTTCGTGTCGAACAGATCCCGGTATCCGATACTGTCCTCAATGATCCCCTGCTCACAGGCGAAGTCCAGAAGCTCCTTTAAGATGTCTTCCAGGCTCTCCACCTGATCCACCTCTGAAAAATCCTGCTCCGGTTCCTCATACTCCTCCAGATGCAGAGCCTCCAGGATCTGATTGGCCGCGTAAATCTCATCCGTCTTCTCAATCAGACCTGTCTGCAGACCATACTGTACCAGTTTTTTAATCGCTTCGTTTACCATGCTCAACCTCCCGTTTTTATTCCAATCTCTTTTTAAGTATACACCCCTGATTTTCAAAAAACCATAGAATATCCTTTGATTTTCTATCAAATTCATATATTCCGGGATCATATATTCCGGAGGACCGGAGCGATCCGATCCACGATCATGCCGCCCAGGATCCCGATCACGCCGCCGGTTATCACTCCAGCCACCATCAGCACCGGAAGATAAGAAAATACACCGCCGGTCCCGGTCACGTACATAGCCACCGTGAGCTGTCCAATGTTATGAAAAATGCCGCCCAGGATACTGACCCCGGCTTTTGAGAACCAGCCACTCTTTTTTGCCAGCACCATGACCACCAGGCTGAAGGCCCCTCCTGCCAGGGAATACATCATACTGGCAGGGTTGCTGAAGGTGAATCCCACCAGCACGATCCGTACCAGGGACACCGCCACCGTTCCTACAATGCCAACCGTATATAGCCCAACCACATTCACCAGATTCGCCAGCCCCAGCTTCACGCCAGGCACCGGTACCGGCATGGGGATCAATGCCTCAATATAACTGAATATAAATGCCAGCGCGATCAAAAGACCATACAGTGCAACACTCTTAGCCCTGTTATGTCCGGCTGGATGGCTCCTGCCGGCTGCCCGGCCGCCCTTATGTTTTCTCTCCATAAATAAACTGCATTATCTCCTTCCAACGGTTGCAAATTGACATCACACCGTATCTGTGTTATAGTTTCAAACATTGAGAGTCCCGTCCACGAGACTCTGATTTTAAGTATACCATTTAAACTGTGTTTTAGAAAGAGGTTATTCCCATGCTCAAACAAAAAAAAGACCTGCTGCTGATAGCCATTGTACTGGTTATCGCAGCAGGAGGATTCCTGGTTAACTATATGATCCACAAAAAGCCGGCAGCCACCGTGGAAGTCACGGTAGACGGACAAACCGTCGTCACCTTCGACTTGACAAAAGATACCGACACCGTCATAGACGGCTACAACGGCGGCACCAACCACCTGATCATCCAGGACGGCGTGGTCTGGATCAGCGAAGCTTCCTGTCCGGACAAGGTCTGCATCCACCAGGGGCGCATCACCATGAACGGCGAGCTGATCGTCTGCCTGCCAAACCGTATGATCGCCAAGATTGTCGCGCCGGAGGAATAGGCTTTTGCCTATTCCTGCGACTTCCATTTGAAGTTGGGGATCACATCGCTCCATTTCTGGATCCCGATGATCTCTTTTGCAAATTCCGTATTCTCCAACGTTGTTTTCCTGTTGTCGATATTCTTATAAACCGACCATGCCTTTTTCCTCATAGTAGGAATGATCTCATTGGGCCGGGTCATATCACAGTGCCACAATCCAAACATCAGGGACGAATTCACCTCCAGCGGTGCATCCACCTGTCTGCTCATAATAAATGCATCGATATAGGGGTTGCTGTCCGCAATATAATACGCATAAGCGATGGCCGCTGCCTGAAGATCATTGTTCTCGCCCCGTGTCAGGCTCTTAGAAGTAAAGCCCTGCTCTGAAAGAATGATATGACGCACCTCCCCTTTGGGATTCCTCATATTGCCGTTCTGCATATAATCCGTCAGCACGCTCAAATTCTTTAAATTCACCACTGGAGAACCAGCATCATAGGTGATCAGCCCGGTCTGGTCGTCATCCCAGAACTCCGGCTCCGTCATGGGAATGGAATATGGATGGTACGCCAGTCCCCAGTCCATAGGACCGCCCGCTCCCGTCATATCCGCAAACCGGTCGATAATATCCTTTGCATTGTACTTATTCTTTCCATTTGCATCATGATTCCAGTTATAATCAGTTGAAAAATACAACCGGTCATTCTGGTTCGTACTCTTGATCGCCGTGTAGAACACCCGGAATGCCCGCTCATACTCATGGACATACTGGTCAATGGGCATATCACCCATATAATTCCACTGCTGGTTGTTGATCTCATTTCCAATGATCCAGTTAGATACCTTCCCATAAGGAGAACGCAGGCTGCTGTACCGGTCCGCCAAAAACGATGCGATCGCCTTGATCGTCTCATATCCTTCCTGTGTGGACGCATTAAACCCATAATAGAACACCTGGTTCTCCGGCTGCTTCGTCACACCCGGATATACCAGCTGCGGCGTACTGTCATTCCAGCCATTTAAGATCACTGCCGTCACCGTCATGCTCTTTTCCGACATCTTGCGGATCGTGCTGTCATACTGTTCCATCAAAGCCTTGTTAAAGCTGTAGGTCTTCCCGTCATACTCATAATTGATCCCTTCTCCCAGAATATGATGGAACGGAATATTGACGATCACATGATTGACGCCCAGTTCAAACGCATCCGCCACCATGCTGTCCGTATTCTCGATCAAAAGCCCCTTCTTGGTCTGAGCGTTCTTATACGGGTCCGTATGCTTCGCAACCGCCTCCGGGTTCGTCACATAAGCCGTATTACTCACCTTCGTATACTTCTGCCCGTCAAACACAGCCACTACAAACTTGGAATACAGCCGGTCTTCTGCCGTACCCAGATTCAGAGGCACATCAAACGACAGGGCATCCCCCTTGGTGATCCAAGCCAGATAATCCGTCCTGTCCCCGATCTCATCCTCATATGGCTGCAGTTCAAACAGATACAGATAATTGTCATAAAAAGCCGGGTCCGACCATGTCCCCTCCATCTGCCCGCGGATAGCGATCTGATTCCCGCCCTCTATCCCGCAGGTCAGAATATGCGCAAACTCCGTCGGCGCCGGAGTCGCCGGAGCTGTACTCTCTGCCGCCGCGCTCTCCGTAACAGTATCCGCAAAAGCCTCTATACTCCCCATCCCCATCACCGCTGCCAATACCACCGCCGCCAGCCTTCCGATGTGGCCTCTCTTCATTACCATATATTGTCTCCTCCTTAAGATGTAAGTCTTCCCTATTATACCCAATCCCCCCTCAAATACAAGTCCCCGCCGCCTTACGTTGTCTTACATTTTCCTTAAACCATATCATTCCTCACGCAGCCAGTACACAGCAGCAACACAGCCTGGGCGGGTGGGGGAACGGTGGAAAACCCTGTCGGCGATCTGTGAAGGAGTGTTAGAACCGGTTACTAAAAAACGGCTCCAATCAGGGCCGAGCACGGGACCACAAGTCCCGCGCGCAGTGGTCACCTGAACAAGACCCGCATCAAGCGGGGGTTGCGAATGTGACCATTGCCCTGATTGGAGCCGTTTTTTCAGTTACCGGTTCTTCACTCCGGAGCCGTGAGCCGACGGGGTTTTCCACCGTTCCCCCGCCCGCCCAGGTCTGCGTCGCTGCGTACTTCTGCCAAATCAAAGATATCTTTTCAATACCTCAACTTTATCCATTTTCTCCCACGGCAATTCCAGATCAGTCCTCCCGAAATGTCCATACGCCGCAGTCTGTTTATAGATCGGACGCCGCAGATCCAGCATCTTTATGATCCCCGCCGGTCTTAAATCAAAGTTCTCGCGGATGATCTCCACCAGCCTTTCATTCCCCAACTTCCCGGTTCCAAAGGTATCCACCATGATCGAGGTCGGATGCGCCACGCCGATCGCATAGGACAGCTGGATCTCACACTTGTCAGCCAGACCCGCCGCCACGATATTCTTTGCCACATAACGGGCAGCATAAGCCGCAGACCGGTCTACCTTTGTGCAGTCCTTCCCGGAGAACGCGCCGCCGCCGTGACGGGCATATCCGCCGTAGGTATCCACAATGATCTTCCGTCCGGTCAGGCCGCTGTCACCATGTGGCCCGCCGATCACAAAACGCCCCGTAGGATTGATAAAGAACTTGGTCTCACCGTCCACCATATCCTCCGGCAGGATCACATCAAAAACATGCTTTTTAATATCCTCATGGATCTGCTCCTGGGTCACATTCTCATCATGCTGAGTGGACAGAACCACTGCATCCAGACGGACCGGTCTGCCTTCAGCGTCATATTCTACCGTAACCTGGGTCTTTCCATCGGGACGCAGATAAGGCAGAGTGCCGTCCTTGCGCACCTTCGTCAGCTGACGTGCCAGCTTATGCGCCAGAGCGATCGGATACGGCATATACTCCTCCGTCTCATTGCTGGCAAATCCGAACATCATACCCTGGTCTCCCGCCCCAATGGCATCCAGCGCATCGTCGTCCATGGTATTCTCCTTCGCCTCCAGCGCCTTGTCCACGCCCAGCGCAATATCAGAAGACTGCTCGTCCAACGCCACGATCACACCGCAGGTATCACAGTCAAAGCCGTATTTGGCACGGTCATATCCAATCTCGCGGACCGTTTCACGCACCAGCTTCTGGATATCCACATATGCATTGGTCGTGATCTCACCCATGACCATCACAAGGCCGGTGGTAACACAGGTCTCACATGCCACACGGCTCATCGGGTCTTTTTCCATCAGCGCATCCAGGATCGCATCGGAAATAGCGTCGCACATCTTGTCCGGATGTCCTTCGGTTACAGACTCAGAAGTAAATAATAATTTCTCCACTTTAAATCCTCCTTCATTTCAAAACAAAAGAAAAGCCCGTAGCAATCATACTGCGGACTTGATCTATTCACTATATCAAATCCTCTTATTGCTCGATTTCTCGCTCAGGTTGGCACCTTCCGCCCGCTCCTGCCGACCTGGTATCGCACCAGGCACGCTGCATTCCGCTCGGGGTTGCCGTGACTTCACAGATCCTTTGTATCTCCATCACTCTGAATAAGGGATTACGCACTTTTCAATTGTTGGTTCTATCGTTGCATGAAATATACTAACAGATAACCCAAAACCTGTCAAGAAAAATATACCTTGGGTTTCCCCGAATATCCATAACGAATTGCCGGAATACTAATGCAGAAACCCAAGAAATCTATGATTGAAACGGAGGACTCCCATGCAAAATGAACCTTTATTTTTGACGGATAAGGAACGAACCACCATCATTGAAGTGATCTGCGGCTCCGCAAACGCCGCTCTCCCCGACTGTTTTAAGCCTTTTGAGCCTTTGACTCCCAATATCTCCGAAGGAGCTGCCGAAAAGCATCTCCCGGTGATCGAGACAGACGGCACCCACGTGACGGTCAAAGTAGGAAGCAATTTCCATCCCATGACGGAGGAGCACAGCATCGACTGGGTGTGCCTGGTGACCAAAGCCGGCTGTGTACAGAGGATCCATTTAAGCCCGGACTGTGAGCCTGTGGCTCATTTTTCCATCGAAAAAGGGGATCAGCCGAAGGCAGCCTATGCTTACTGCAATCTCCACGGCTTCTGGAAAACCGAGGCGTAGAGAGGGATGCGGGCTTAAGAACATGCATCCGCCGGACGTGCTTACAAAATGAAACAGCGTATATTTTGAAAATATACGCTGTTTCATTTTGTCATATCTGCGTTAAATCAAATCCACATCCCATCTGCTTACTGGATCCACACTCCGTTTGCATCCACCCAGTAACCATCCGGTGTCCTGGTGTTGGTCAGCATCGCGCCGCTGTTGGTATCACAGTAGTACCAGGCATTGCCGGACTGGATCCACCCGGTCCGCATATAACCCACGCTGTCAAAGCAATACCAGATGCCGCCAATCTGCAGCCAGCCGTTCGTCGGATAGGAACCATTCGCGTAACGGTACCACCAGCCCACATTGTCCTTGATCCACTGTGCAGTGGAGGTTCCCGGGGTTGAACTGGTGTTGGTGCTGTTATAGTCATTGCTCTTATAATTGTAGGTGCCGGACTGAATCTTGGAAAGCAGCTCATCATCTACATAAAGGTAATCAGACTCGTACCACTCGCCCTTTTTGTTGTTATTATTCACAACACGGACCTTGAAATAATACTCGCCGGTCCTTGTGATCCTGGAAGCGAAATTGTAATATCTGTTGGTGGTCGTCACCGACTCTCCCACGGAACTGCTGCCCCGGTACAAACGCACCTGATAGTTCTTGGCGCCATCCGTTTTCTCCCACTGAGCAATGGGTGTGGTCTCTTCCTCCCAGTAAACCTCGTCGATCTCCAGGCTTCCTTCCAGCGCGTCCAGCGTCAGCTTCACGATCAGGGTGGAACTGCTGTCCTCCCTGCGGGAGCCAGTGTAGCTGGCGTCATCGCCTCTCAGCTTCACCTTGCTGGAACTCATGGAATCAAAATAGTAATCAGAGTCCGCCTCAAGGGTCACTTCTATCTTCGGCTTATCTCCGGCGGTCCATTCACCGTCATCGTTCACAACTTCAACATCCGTCACGCGGTAGTTGCTGCCTTCTGTAGTTACAGACACGTCACCGCTGTCCTCTCCCGGCTGGATATCAGAGTCCACCGTCAGCTCAATTTTGCTGATCTTGGTCCTCTCCTCTTTCGCCATCGCCGATCCGGCAAATGCAGCCGTCATCAGGCCTGCACACATCGCAAGCGCCAATCCTTTTCTCCATAACTTCATATTCTTCTCCTCCTTTGATTCAAACCACCTGTTTTCTTTTTACGTTAACAGAAGCTTTTATTCTATAATAACATATTATCTGGAAATCGTGTCTAAAATATGGCCAGTTTTTAACAATTTGCTTACAGAAAGAATACGAATAATTTAAAAGGGTTGTTTCTCACCAGCAGCCAACACCACCTGTTAAAAAACAACCCTTTGATTCTCCATTTTCATCTGATTGGAAAAAGCCCTGCTAAAAGCAGTCTCAAACTCAGCCTATCTTCAACTTGAATTTCTGCGCTTCCTTCTCGGAATCCACAATCTCAATGGACGCGCCAAGACCCTGCAGCTTCTCCTCAAAGCACTCGTATCCGCGCTGGATATAGCCAATTTCATCCACCACCGTATAACCGCTTGCGGAAAGTCCTGCCAGCACCAGTGCAGCCCCTGCCCGCAGATCAGGTGACTCGACCTGGGCGCCGGTAAATCCCTTCACGCCGTCAATGACTGCAACATTGCCTTCCACCTTGATATTGCCGCCCATGCGGGCAAGCTCGTCAACATATTTAAAACGGTTCTCAAAAATACTCTCTGTGATCATGCTGGTCCCCTCGGCAAGGGCCAGGGTTACCGCCATCTGCGGCTGCATATCCGTAGGAAATCCCGGGTATGGCAGTGTTTTTATATTGGTAGAGCGCTGTTTCGGCCTTCCCACCACACGGACCTCGTCATCTCCCTCCAGCACCTCACAGCCAATCTCGATCAGCTTTGCAGTGATTGCTTCTAAATGCTTCGGTATCACATTCTTTACGGTGACGTCTCCGCGGGTGATCGCTGCGGCACACATAAACGTACCGGCTTCAATCTGGTCCGGAATGATGGAATACTCCGTGCCATGAAGCCTGCGCACGCCGCTGATGCGGATAATATCCGTGCCTGCCCCCTTGATATTGGCGCCCATGCTGTTTAAGAAGTTTGCCACATCAACCACATGCGGCTCCTTCGCTGCGTTCTCTATGGTGGTCTTTCCCTCTGCCAGGGCTGCCGCCATCATGATATTGATCGTAGCGCCTACAGATACCACATCCAGATAAATATGTCCCCCCACCAGATCGATCGCGTGTGCAACTACCGCACCGCGCTCAATATCAATCCTTGCTCCCAGCGCGCGAAAACCTTTCAGATGCTGGTCGATCGGCCTGCTGCCGATATTGCAGCCGCCCGGCAGCGGAACCTCCGCACTCTTGTACTTACCAAGCAGCGCTCCAATAAAATAATAGGATGCACGGATCTTACGGATGTACTCGTCATCCACCGATACTTCGCGGATCGTGGATGCATTGATCTTCGCCGTATGGCGGTCCAGACGCTCCACACTGGCGCCGATCTCCTGGATCGCTTCCAGCAGCACGTTGATATCCCGCACATCCGGAAGGTTCTCAATGATAACGTCATCATCTGTCATAATCGCAGCCGCCAGAATACCCAGCGCAGCATTCTTCGCTCCGCCGATCACTACGTCTCCAACCAGCGGGTTGCCGCCCTTCATAATATATTGATTCATCCCACACCTCAGCCAATTTCTATTCAAAATTTCCCATATATATGAATTTCTTTACAAAATCATTAATTTTCTATTTAAGTTTCTTAATGATTATACCACATATATCTGATTTGTAAAGTAAAACGCGCATTACTGGAGTTGAACCGCGCAGATAAAGTCATTCCCACGGAGCCGGAAAAACTCGGTGCTGTCGTTTAATCCCGCTTTGTAAATCTCACCGGTAGACGGGTTATAGACATTCACATTGTACTGGTCGAAACCACAGAGTATCAGGTATTCCCCCTCTCCCGTGTAGCCCAGCACCGGAATCCCCTGGTCGATGAAATACAGCATCTGCATCATGGAACAGCCCCTGCTGTCCAGAAGCACCACCCCGTCATTATAGGTCCTGCTCGAAGTAAATCCCTCCAGATGACGCTCCAGCGGCGCAAAGGCCGTGAGGGGATCGCGGATATTTTTGATCGTTCCCCGGTTCACCCGGTTCCACAGCATCTGACGGTTAGCATCCGTCACGAACCCCATTTTGTCATAGGCAAGCTGCACAGCCTCAGCAAAATCCATGGTGACCTTTAAAAGATGTCCGCTGCCATAAGCATAAAACTGCATGCCCTGTACCTGGTAATTGGACTTAAGCTCCAGGATATCTGCCTGGTCAAAGCTTACGCGCTTTGGCACTGACAGGCGGATATTCCGGCTGTTTTTCGTCTCCCCGTCCAACTGGACAAAGTACAGCTTTCCTTTATCCTGGGAAGCGTACCAGCCGATGCCGTCCAGCTTCCCCGGCCCCATATCCACGTTGCACACGATCGTATCTTCCTCTGCCTCCACATAGCTCTGCTCAGACAGACGGGTAACCCGCCTTAAATGGATACGGCTCTCTTCCACATGCACGCCGGAAACATAATAACCGCTCTTTTCGTAGCTGGTCTCCTCCTGCATCTGATCGTTTATGATCTTCACACTGTACATCGGCAGGTCTTCCACACGCCCATTGATCAGCCAGGCATCCGTCTCCTTCGCGATCCCGTATACCAGGTCACGTCCAACAAACCCGAGCGTCCTCACATACTCATCGTCAGCTCCGTGTATTTCCCGCTTTTCCCCGGTCTCTAAATCCATCAGATGCACCGTCTTCGACTCATAAAGCTTCCCGCCGTCCTGCCATGCGATCCGCTTTTTATCTGTGCTCACGGCATAGCTGCCCTCCGCGAGAGCGTCCGCCACGACCATATTCTCACGGCTCTTCAGATCAATCCCAAAAACTGCATGATCCACGAACAGATACAGCATATCTGCCTGGGTCCGGTACACCAGTTGTTCCAGATCATCCTCAAGAGCCTCATAGGAGCCTGAAAACGGAATGAAGAAAAGCTCTTCCAGCGCATTCTCCCCGGCATCGTAATGATATCCCACCACGCCTGTGCTGCCCTCATGGTTGCCTCTGTTCATATATCCGTACACCAGAAAATCCACATCTCCGCTGTCTGCAACAGACAGGATCTGCACATCATGCTGATCATAATTGCTGCGTACATCCGCCGTATTCCCGTCACGGAAGGAAAATACCTTGACCGCATGACGCTCATGTCCATCCTGCCGGTAGGTCCACAGATCACGGTTTACGCGATAAGCATACACCTTCCCGTCCAGACTGCGCTTCACTTCCACCCTGTCGTCATTTGTGATCCCCAGAAGGATGCGTTTACCGGAATAATCCGTGCGCTCCCCCTGAAAAACCTGGTTGACTTCCCGCTCATAATCCATCAGGTAGGTGCGAAGCTCATTCCACTTCATGGTAAAGTTCTCTTCCACCTCGTAAGTCTCCATGATGCCTTCCTCGCCCTCCCGGGATGCCAGGAAGTTGAGCTGAACGCTGCACATGATCCCATCCAGCTCCTTTAGCTTTACCTGGACCTCGCCCATCGGCTGCATCTTAAGCCTCCCCCATGTGAGCTGGGAAAAACTGGAGCGTATGGAGGTTTTCCCGAAAGTACTGTTATCCTCCGTGGCATTGGTCTCAAGATAAGTGACCAGATCCCTGGCCTGTTCATAGTTGAAGGTCTTTGCAGAAAAATCCACCGCCAGGTCTATCATGGACTGGATCGTGGCGTCCTCTGTCCACAGGATCCGGGTATAATAATAGACCGGACCATGCTGCTCCGTATTCAGTTCCAGCCGCAGCAGATACTGCCTGTCTCTTGCCAGAAGGTTCTGGATCGGCAGGACTACCCGGAGACCAGACTCTGTCTCCTCCCAGTCATCCAGCCGGGTCCGCTCCACCAGACGCTCCCGGTCCATGCTCCGGATCTCATAGCTGATCCCCAGCACCTTATCGCCTCCGCCGGTGATATCCAGCGCCAGCGCCCGGTCCTCCGGAATGATCGTCAGCACATCTCCCGCCACGGAATTGTCCATCTCACGGCAATATCCTGCCATACGGTTCATGCTCCGCCCGTACATCTCGGCGTTTACCACCGGCAAAGCTGCTTCTCCCATGGCTACATATACTTCATTGGCCTGCCCTTCGTTGTTTCTGGCCGCAAAAAAATATACCAGCAGTGCCGCTGCAAAAATTCCAAATAAAATCCCGACTTTCTTTATTATCTGACTCATATCGTCCGTATCCTTATATTTTCACTTATATATCCTGTTGGTTTCTTCAAATGCAGTTTTCATTTCTGTATGGACAGAATGTCCTGCACTCTCATATTCTATCTGGTTTCCATCGAAACTACAACAAAATCTTTTATTAAATTTATTTTCCGCTTGCACACCAGCCGGAAATCAGCTATAATGATGCTTACCATTTCTGGTATTCGGCATTCACAGGTTATCATTTTTCATCAGAATCATGTTCCCTGCATGTCACGCAACAATCTGATTTTCTACTAAAGGAGGTATACTATGGTATACGAGACATTTCTCACTACGGTCACCAGTCACTTACAGGCAGCTCTGGGAGAGGATTACCACATGACGATCCGCCCGCTTCCCAAAAACAACGGCGTCATACTGGACGGGCTTACGATCTGCGGTCCCGGCATCGATATGGCGCCTACCATCTATTTAAATCCTTATTATGAGCAGTTTAAACTGGGGATGAACATGGAGGAGGTCCTGGCTGACATCCTGAAGCTTTACCGTTCCACACCGGCGCCGGACTGTTTAAAAGAAGCAGACCTTTCGCAGTTTGAAGCCCTGAAATCCCGGATCATGTTCCGGATCGTCCACACTGCCTCCAACCAGAAGCTGTTGTCAGACGTGCCGAACCTGCCCTTTTTGGATCTGTCCATCCTGTTTTATCTTTTTCTGGAACGCAATGATTCCGGCCAGATGACCGCTCTGATCCACAACGACCATGTGAAGCGCTGGAATGTAACGGAGAAAGAATTGTGGAAACTGGCCCTTGAAAACACCCCCCGGGAATATCCTGCCCAGATCCAGAGTATGACCGACATGATGAAGGAGATCGCAAGGGAGAATCTTGCAGACGGCTTTGATGAGGAGCTGATCGAAGCGCTGTTGGATGACGAGGAGGGAGTCTCCCCGCTGTATGTGCTTTCTAATATAAACGGGCTTTATGGAGCCGGATGCATCATATACCAGGACGTATTAAAAAACTTCGCAGATACCCTGGACCGGGATTTGATCATCCTCCCGTCCAGTATCCACGAAGTTCTGATTACCCCGGATCTGTCCGGGACATCTTATGAAGATTTAAGTTATATGGTCACCAGCATCAACCGTCAGGAGGTCCCCATGGAGGACCAGCTTTCCAATCAGGTGTATCTCTACACCCGCGCGGACGACCAGCTCCGCATCGTATCCCACGCTGCCAAAACAGTCGGCGCGGCATCACTGAACTGATGGGATCACTCCCCAGTTCCCTTTATGCTCATAACCTGATTCCGATCTGATATACCAGCACCGCGGCTGTCCATGCCACCAGAAGCTGGAATGCCACCATGCCGAGCGTGAACCTCCAGGATCCTGTTTCACGCTTAATGGTGGCAACTGCCGCCACGCATGGGGAGTACAGCAGGCAGAATACCATGAGGGCATAAGCGCTGGCACTGCCAAAGCCCGCCACCGCAAGACCGGAGGTAAGCTCTGCCATACCGGCTGCGGAGTTGATATTGCTGATCCCATACAGTACGGAAAAGCTGGATACTACCACTTCTTTTGCCGACAGACCGGAGATCAGCGCCACGGCAATCTGCCAGGTTCCCAGTCCCGCCGGGTTCAGCAGCGGAACCAGTGCCTTCCCTACGATGGCAGCAAAGCTCTGGGTCACATCTGATATGTAACCGTGGATGCCAAAATTCATCACAAACCACAGGATAATGGATGCCACAAAGATCGTGGTTCCCGCTTTTGTGAGGTAATCCTTCACCTTATCCCAAACATAGATGAAGACGGTCCGCTTGTTGGGCGTCTTGTACTCCGGCAGCTCTATGAGCAGCGTGTCTTCCGTGCCGGACCTGTCCATCCTGCGGAGGATAAAGGCCACCAGAATGGCTACCGCCAGACCTATCACATACAGGGAATATGCCACCATAAGAGCCTTCCCCGGAAAGAACATCTCCGCAAACAACACATAGATCGGCAGCCTGGCAGAGCAGGACATGAACGGCGTGATCAGTATGGTCCGTCTCCGGTCCCGCTCACTTGCAAGCGCCCGGGATGCCATCACCGCAGGAACCGTGCACCCGAACCCAAGAAGCATAGGCAGGAATGCCTTGCCGGAAAGCCCTACCCGTCCCATGATCTCATTCATCACATAAGCTACACGGGCCATATAACCGCTGTCCTCCAGAAAGGCCAGCGCCAGAAACAGAATAAAAATATTCGGCAGGAAGGTAAGGATTCCGCCCACACCCGCGATGATTCCGTCCACCACCAGTGAGATCAGCCAGCCGGAAACCTGCAGCTGCTCCAACAGATTCAGTGCAGAACCGGAAAACCATTCCAATCCGATCTCAAAATATCCTTTCAGGAAATCGCCCACCGTAAAGGTCAGGAAAAATACCCCTGCCATAATGCCCAGGAAGATGGGGATCCCCCACACAGGATGGGTCAGCCAGCTGTCGATCCGGTCAGTGGCGGCGGCCTTCTCCTCCTTGTTGAACAGGCATTCCTGGATCACTTCCTCGATATAGTCGTATTTCTCGTTGATGATCTTCTTTTCGTAGCTGTTCTCAACAATATGGCTCAAATCCACCGGATGATCATTCATAACCTCCCGGTCTTCTTCTAAAAGCTTGACTGCATGCCACCGCATATTCTCCATCTCGCCGTACTTGGCCTTAAGGATATGCTCGATCCTGGTGATCTTCTGTTCAATCTCCTCATCATAGCGGATCACCACTCCCTGCGGCTCCTCCTCATAATGATGGACCACCGCATGCATCAGCACATCCAGCCCTGTGCGTTTCCGCGCAGACACAGGTACGACCGGAATGTGTCCCAGCATCTCAGGAAGCCGGTGCATATCGATCTCCATGCCGCGCTCCTCTACGATATCCATCATATTCAGCGCCAGGATCACCGGTTTTTTCAGTTCCAAAAGCTGCATGGTCAGATACAGATTGCGTTCTAAGGAGGAGGCGTCCACGACATTGATGATCACATCCACCTCGCCGTCCTCAATACAGCGCCTTGTGACGATCTCCTCTATGGTGTAGGAAGTCAGGCTGTAGATGCCCGGCAGATCGATGACCCGGATGGGGCGTCCCTTGTAGGTGGTAGTTCCCTCCACCCGTTCCACAGTCACTCCCGGCCAGTTTGCAACCTTTAAGTTCGCTCCCGTAAAAGCATTGAACAGGGTCGTCTTGCCGCAGTTGGGATTCCCAACGAAGCCTACGCGGATCTCCTGAGAGTCCGTTCCTCCCTGGATCCGCTGCTGTCTAGCGTCCTGCATCTGCCTGGCCCTCCTCTATCTGGATACCCTCGCTGATCCTCCCGCCTACTGCCAGGCGCGTACCGCGTACCTTAAAGATCACAGAGCCGCTGCCCTTCTTATTCAGAATCGTCACCGGAGTCAGTTCATTGACTCCAAGCGCTTCCAGACGCCTGGTGATCGTATCATCCACAACCACACTTTTCACCAGATAAGTGCAGCCTATCATTCCTTCATTCAGCTTCATCGGTTTCTCCCCTATCTTGATACCTGAGAAAAATATACCCTTATTGACTTCCTTTGTCAATAAGGGTACCCAAAACCATATGAGATAATTTCTCAATAAGCCCGGATGTCTTAAGACTCCACCTCCAGCAGCATCTGCTTCACCTGGAGCATCCGGTCACGCAGCATGGCAGCTTCCTCGAAGTTCAGCTCCGCCGCCGCCTGGTGCATCTTCTTCTGCAGTTCCTTCGCCAGCTTCTTGAGCTCTTTGGCATCCATGGACTCCATATCCTTCTCGTCCGCAGATGCATCCCGCTCCGCCGCCTTAGAGATCGCGATCAGGTCACGGACCGCCTTCTTGATGGTGGTCGGAGTGATCCCGTGTTCTTCATTGTATTTCTGCTGGATCTGCCGTCTGCGGTTGGTTTCGCTGATAGCGACCCGCATGGAATCCGTGATCTTATCCGCATACATAATGACATGTCCCTCAGAGTTCCGGGCCGCACGCCCGATCGTCTGGATCAGGGAGGTCTCCGACCGCAGGAACCCTTCCTTGTCGGCATCCAGGATCGCCACCAGCGTGATCTCCGGAATGTCCAGGCCCTCACGCAGCAGGTTGATCCCCACCAGCACGTCAAACACGTCAAGGCGCATATCCCGAATGATCTCAGCCCGCTCCAGCGTATCGATATCCGAGTGCAGATATTTCACCCGGATGCCGACCTCACGCATATAATCAGTCAGATCCTCTGCCATCCGTTTCGTAAGCGTCGTGATCAGGACCTTATGATGCCCCGCCACCTCCTTATTCACCTCGGAAACCAGATCGTCGATCTGCCCTTCCACCGGACGGACAGAGATCTCCGGGTCCAGAAGTCCGGTCGGCCGGATGATCTGTTCCACGCGCAGCAGTTCATGCTCCGACTCGTAGACATTGGGCGTCGCAGAGACGAACATCATCTGGTCGATCTTGCTCTCGAACTCTGTGAAATTGAGGGGCCGGTTGTCCAGCGCCGACGGCAGGCGGAATCCAAAATCCACCAGCGTAGTCTTTCTGGAGCGGTCCCCGGCATACATCCCTCTTACCTGCGGCAGCGTGATATGAGACTCGTCGATGATCATCAGGAAATCATCCGGGAAATAGTCGATCAGCGTCCACGGTGGTTCTCCCGGCTTCCCAAAAGTCAGATGCCTGGAATAGTTCTCAATGCCGGAACAAAACCCCGTCTCCCGCATCATCTCCACATCAAAATTCGTCCGCTCCGAAATCCGCTGGGCTTCCAGCAGCTTATCCTCGCTCTTGAAATACGCCACACGTTCCTTCAGCTCCTCTAGGATGTTCTCAGTGGCAAGCTGCAGTTTTTCCTTTGGCACTACATAGTGGGATGCCGGGAAGACAGCCAGATGTCCCAGCTGGAGCTTCCCTTCCCCGGTCAATGTGTCAATCTCGGTGATGCGGTCTATCTCATCCCCAAAAAATTCAATGCGGTACGCCTCGCTCCCGGAATACGCCGGAAATACCTCCAGCACATCTCCCCGCACCCGGAAGGTTCCCCGGTGGAAATCCATGTCGTTTCGGGTATACTGGATATCGATGAGCTTGTGTATGATCTCATCCCGGTCTTTCACCATTCCGGGACGCAGGGAGATCACCATCTCCTGGTAGTCAATGGGGCTGCCCAGACCATAGATGCAGGAAACTGATGCTACAATGATCACGTCCCTGCGTTCGGACAAGGCGGCTGTGGCAGAGTGGCGGAGCTTGTCGATCTCGTCATTGATGGCGGAATCCTTCTCAATATAGGTATCCGTGGACGGAACATAGGCCTCGGGCTGGTAGTAGTCATAGTAGGAGACGAAATATTCCACGGCGTTGTTGGGGAAAAATTCTTTGAATTCTCCGTACAGCTGAGCCGCCAGCGTCTTGTTGTGGGCGATGATCAGAGTTGGCTTGTTCAAAGCCTGAATCACGTTCGCCATGGTGAAAGTTTTACCGGAACCAGTGACTCCCAATAAAGTTTCGAACTGGTTACCTTCTTTAAAACCTTTTACCAGTTCAGCGATCGCCTGGGGCTGGTCACCGGTTGGGGCATATTCTGATACTAGTTCAAAATGATCCATACTCCCTACCTCCATTTGTGATTTTGAAGTATTTTTTTAAGCAGTTATTAGGGTGTTGCACCCATGTCATTTAAGCTGTTAAAAATGGCAAAAACTGCTGCGTACAGCGACTTTTATTACTGTCTTTGCTCTAATTTATTTTCTCTATGAATTGCCATGTGCATGTTTTCTTCTAATACTTCTTTGAACGGTATAGATGTGAGATATTGAGCAACTCTAATATCTCCCTGTTCTCCACAAATTATAACACACCCCCACCAAAAAGTATAGCCGCAAATCAGAACATTTGTTCTTTTTTTGCGACTATCTCTTCTGCGCCGGCCTTTCCCTTTTGCCGGCGCTTATGTATTTATTCATGATTCGTTGTCACAAGGCGTTGGTCCCCCTCTTTGCCGCCCCAGCACCCGGCCCAGGGTTCCCAGGAGCCTGGGGATATCGACGGGCTTTGCCACATGGGCATCCATACCGGCATCAAACGCCATCTGGACGTCCTCTGAAAAGGCGTTGGCAGTCATTGCGATGATCGGGATGGAAGCCGCATCCTTCCGTTTGAGGCTTCGGATGGCGCGTGATGCCTCGTAACCGTTCATCACCGGCATCTGGATATCCATCAGCACGGCGTCAAAGGTCCCCGGCCCTTCTGCCTGGAATAGCTCCACCGCCTGCTTTCCGTCCGTCACCACAACCGAATCGGCGCCGTGCATCTTCAGCAGCTCGCAGAGTATTTCCGAATTGATGGAATTGTCCTCCACCACAAGAAAGTGCCGGCCTTCGATCACATTTTCATCATAACCCCCCGTCCCGGCTGTCCGGCCTGGCTGAGCTGCCTGAGCAGCCAGCCGGACCTGCTCCGACATCTCCACAGACAGGTTCCGGGCGTCGTCCTCAAAGGCCGCCTCAAATTCCAGTCTCACCCGGAAGGTTGTCCCCTGTCCAGGCGCGCTCTCCACCGCGATCTCCCCCTCCATCAGATCCACAAGTCCTCTGGTTATGCTGAGACCCAGACCGGTCCCCTCCACATGTGCAGCCTTGCTGCTGCGGGTAAACGGCTCATAGACGTGCTCTAAAAAATCCGCCGACATCCCAATGCCCGTATCGCGTATGGTGAAACAGTAGCACACAACTCCTTCTTTTCCGTCAGGAGAAAGCTCTTCCGCCCAAAATTCTACGTTTCCGCCCGGAGGAGTGAACTTGACCGCATTGCCCAGGATATTGATCAGGATCTGGTTGACGCGCAGGGCATCCCCATAAAACCAGGGATGGCTGATGTTCTTCACGCCGCCCCTGAACTGCAGTCCGGCTTCCCCCGCCTGAGGCGCCATCATGGCTGACAGCTGGTCCACCAGTTCCGGGAGACTGACCAGCTCCCGGTTCAGGGTGATCTTGGCCCGTTCAATCTTACTCATGTCCAGTATATCGTTGATCAGGTTCAGCAGATGCCTGGAGGAATAGGTGATTTTCTGCAGACAGTCCTCCAGCCGTTCGGGATCATTGCGTTTTGCCTGGGCCAGCGAGGTCATCCCTATGATGGCATTCATGGGCGTACGGATATCATGGCTCATGGAGGATAAGAAACTGCTCTTTGCCTGACTGGCCTCCTCTGCCCGGTTCAGCGCCTCTCTAAGCGCCTCCTTCGTCTGGCGTTCTGCAGCCAGCATATCCGTCACATCAGCCCTCACCATACAGATCGTCCTGTGCATCTCGTCTCCCCACAGCACATTGACCTGTTTATACCGCAGTCCGTCCGCAGCCTGGTAAGGCGCCACAAAATCATAACCGGCCGGCTTCTCCTCCAGACGCTCCAGCATGGTTTCCAGAAGGAACTGCTTTTGTGTCTCCTCCCCTTCTCCTGCCAGCACATACGGCTCCGACAGACGTTTCACAGAAACATCCCCGTACTTTTCCACTGTAAACGGCGGCAGGTTCTCCAATACGACCTGGCGTGTGTACAGCATAAGGCTTCCCGTATCTATGTTGATAAATGCAAGCAGGTCGAAGGTATACGCGACCACATTGAGCAGACCCTGCTGTTCTCTCACAGATTCAGTAATATCCGTCCTCACAAGGCAGACCCGTCCAATCCGCAGATCAACCGCCGAAACCGTCATATTTTTCGTGCGGATATTCCCGTGTTCATCTGCCACGGAAAAGGAGAACGTATAAGAGCTGGTCTCTGCCAGCCTCCGGCGCACTTCTGCCGGATCAAGGGCTTTTATGTATTTCTCCCTGTCCTTGGGTAAGATCGCATTCTCGATCATGAACTCCATCTGTCCGGAGTAACTGTTTCCCTTTGGCAGGAAATCAATATTTGTATTCCCCGCCAGGATGTGGAAGCTGTCCTGATCCAAGTCCACATCGATCACAAAATCATAGCTGGAGATCGTGAGCTGATGCAGGATCCTGTCGGCGATCAGCTCTTTTGTAATATCCGTAACGGTCAGTATTCCGGTGATATCTCCTGTATCCGGCTCCTTTACCAGGTTCATCTTAAACTGCACATAACGTCCCCGCCTGTCCCTGGACATCTTAACAAAGCAGTTCTGGACGACTTCCGTGTCTCCCCGTTCAAAGGCTGCAAGAGTCGGCGCGTTCAGATACGTTTCCAAAAAGGCCTTCTTCTCGCTCTCCTCCACAATAAAACCTGAAAGGCCAGTAAAAAACTGTTCCCGCCTCATGCCAAAGGTCTGCAGCAGATGAGCTCCGGTCTGGTCATTGATCTCCTGGATCAGATTCTTTGTGACATTACAATGGCCCAGGATCAGAACATCCGGCCCCGGCGTCTTATAGTGCTGTATGATCAGTTCTTTATACCGGCGGCGCAGCTCCGTCTGTTCTTCCCGCTCCCTTGTGACGTCATGGTAATTTGCATAGATCCTGCTCTCCCCATCGGCGCTGTGTATGACGGAAAGGGTATTTCTGACCCACAGATAATCTCCGCGCCCCTTTCTGATCCTGTATATGATCTCGCCATGGCTGCTTCCGCCTGCCAGGAAATCCGAAAGATACCGCTCCACTAAAGCAGTATCCTCCGGATGAACGCCTGCCAAAACATCCTGCCTGTAAAGCTCCCAGGCTTCCTCCCGCGTCATGCCGGTCATTTTCATAAAACCTTCCGACAAAAATTCCAGCTGCATGCTCCCGTCCTGTTTGCAGCACACCACGGCGGCGCCGCCGGGCAGATTTTTGACCAGCGTCTCAAAATATTGCTCCAGACGCTCCTTCTCTCTGCGGAGCTTCACTTCCTCCGTTACATCCTGAATATATTTCACATAGGCCGGGATACCGTTCCAGTTTGTTTCCCTAAAGCTGGTACTGTAAAACTCTCCGGTCCCCTTCATGTTCATTTCATGGGGCCTGCCGTCCGCCTCGTGAGTCTTCAGCGTACAAAATTCACAGGGTTCCTCTTTTCCATGCAGGGCCTTGTAGCATTTCTGGCCCACACAGCCTGAGGAATTCTGGAACAGGTCCTTTGCCTCATTCACATAGAGCAGGTCATAATTCTCCTTGTCGATCACATAGATCCCATCCGCCATCTCATTGGCGATCCCCTGAAAGAGCAGGGCTTCCGCGGACATCCCGGTAAATACCGCATAAAACCTCATGGTTTCCGTAAGCGGCCCCATCCGCCTGCCATTCAAATGAACCCAGATCAGGCTCCCGTTCTTATGCCGCATCCTGTAGGAGATGTCCAGGGTGTCTCCGCTCTCCACAGCCGCCCTTGCCGCTGTCATTACACGGTCTACATCCGCCTCATATATGACGTCCAACGCATCTGCCTTCACCAGCTCTGCAAATTCCTCCCGGGTATGCCCTGAGAGAGCAAGCACACCGTCGGAATAAAATGTGGGGATGAACTTACCGCCCTCTATCCGGTAACTGGCTATCCCTCCCGGAATGGAATTGACCAGATGATCCAGTTCCAGCCGGGCCTCTTTCGAAGCAGTTATATTATGGAATACACAGTGGAGCAGCGGGCAGCCGCCCTCTTCCCCCAGCCATTTTACCTGTGCACGGACCCAGACGATCTCTCCGTTCCGGTGCTGCTTGCGGAATTCAAAGGTGGAAACACCACGGCCTTCGACCACCTCTTTCGCCTTCTCAGCCACCATCTTTCTGTCTTCCCAATAGACCAATCCCACTGCATCCCGCCTGGCCAGTTCCCGGTACTCCTCCACGGAATATCCGGTAAGCTCCGGCACCCCATCGGAAAAATACTGGGTCTCAAACATATCCGTGACCTTATAGATCGCAACGCCGCCCGGGATGGCATTGATGATATCCTGCATCTTGCTAAAGGTTTCCTTAAGCTCCCGGCTGAGCGCCTTTGTCCTCTCCTCCTCCGCATAGTTTTCTGTGATATCAGAGATATACTCGATATGCGCCTCCCTGCCGTCCCAGTCGATCAGCTTGCCGCTCAGACGGTAAATACGCCCGTTTGTGGGATGACGGAAATCACGGTCAAACAGCTCCGTCCGGTTCATCCGGTCTGCCCTGCAGAACAGGCAGGGCCTGTCAAAGCCTGCCGCCTCGTAACAGGTAATTCCCTGGCTGTAGGGCACAGAGAAGAACAACTCCTGCGCCAGTCTGTTGACATAAAGCAGCTCCCAGCTGTCAGCCGCACAGACATAAACAGCTACGGGAGCATTATCCAGTACAGCGGCAGTCTGGCTGGCTGAGATTGCAGAAAGCGGTCTTTGCTCTGTCATTTCCGTTTCCCTCCTTCTAAAAATAACTCACTATGTCTAATCTATCACGTTTTGCACATTTCAACAACCGGATATCTTGTATTTTATCCCGGTTCTGGTATAATTGGCTGAAACCTGCCGCAAACCTGATATGCAGCGGCGGCAGATAAGGAGGAGCCAATGGAACCATATTACTACGAGCAGATGACAAAACCACAGCAGGCTGTCTACAGGGCCATGAAAAACGGATTAAAGAACCTGGAGCCGTCTTTTTGGGTCCCTCTGTCTGACGGCAGGGAGCTGTCCGATATTTTCTTCCGCCTGCGGCTGGATTGCCCCGAGATCTTCTATGCCAGTGGATTCCGTTACCGGTTCTTTCCTGACGGCACAAACGCGGAGCTGATCCCGGAATACCTCTTTGACAAGAGTAAAATCCAGGAACAGCAAAAGATCATGGAGGCACGAATCAGCAAACTGGCCCGTCCGGCCCTGCACCTTGACGAAAAGGAAAAAGAATTGTATATCCATGATTTTATCTGCGGCAATGTCCGCTATGACAAACTGAAAAAAGCCTACTCTCATGAGATCATCGGCCCGCTGGGGCAGGGAGTAGGCGTCTGCGAGGGGATCGCAAAGACAGTCAAGGTCCTTTGCGACAGGCTGGGGATCTGGTGCATCATCGCCGTTTCCGAAGCTAATCCCCAAAAGAAGATCAAATACCGTCATGCGTGGAATGTGATCCGGACTGGCGGTGCTTACTACCACCTGGATGCAACCTTCGACAACAGTCTTGGCTGTGACAATGAGATCCGGTATGACTATTTCAACCTGGATGACGGGCGTTTTTTCCGGGATCATGAGCCGGTCATATACAAAATCCCCGCCTGCACTGACGGGGAGCACTCCTACTATCGGGAGAAAAAACTGTCTTTCACAAAACAGGAAGAGGTGGCAAAACGTGCGCTCCAGGCCGCAAAGAAGGGGCGCATGTTCACGTTCCACTGGCGCGGCGGTCATCTGACCAGGGAGTCGCTGGAGGAACTTCTGGCGCTGCTTAAACAGGCTGCCATTCAAAAAGAAAAACATGTCCTGGTGCGTTTAAACTGGCCTCAGGCGGTACTCTCCGCCTCTTTTGTAAAGGATTTGCCTTTTGATGAGTGTACCGTGCAGGAAGCCAATGAAGGAGAGCGCACAGGACAGGCGGAGGAATCGCCGGGATCTGCTATTCCGGGTTCTGTCCCCCGATCCGATGCTGCACCGTCCGGTACGCCGCCGTGCTGACCAGGACTGCCACCAGAAACCCCACAAGCACATCGGTCGGGTAGTGGACCCCAAGATAAAGGCGCGAGAAGGCGATCATCGCCGCCAGTACCAGCGCAGAGATCCCATAGCAGCGGGGAAGCATTCTAAAGTAAATGAAGGCTGCCGCAAACGAAGCGCAGGTGTGTCCCGAAGGAAAGGAAGAATCCACCGGCCGGGGGATCAGCGGTATGATTGCCGCCACGGTCTCATAGGGCCTGGTTCTGTCCACCAGGTTTTTCAGGGTCAGATTGGTGATCAGGACTCCTAACAGCAGGGAACAAAGTGCAGTCAATCCCACCCTGCGGGTCTTTTTAAATAAAAACAACAAAACCGACGTCAGGATCCAGAACCAGCCCACATTTCCCAGGGAAGTGACCGCTCTCCAGAAACCATTTAAGGCTTCTGTCCTCATATGTTCCTGTATAAATAATAATATGGCTGTGTCCATATTCTGGATCCATTCTATCAGCATAAGCATTCTCCTTACCAGTCTCTGTCCATCCGTCCTTGCCGGACTTTACACCATAGTATAAATGCTGTCCTGTTTTTCCACAAGTATCCTTTGGAAAATTCAGGTTTGTTAAATTCAGTTCGAAAAATTCGCCCCGGCGGACGTTGCATTTTCCATGATTCTGTTATATGATTTTAAGATACGACGCAGCTGTGAGGGTACCACACGGCTGCGATACGACAACAGGGAGGGAATGTTCCATGATTTACAGTTTTAATAATGATTACAGTGAAGGCGCCCATCCGCGCATCCTTCAGGCGATGATGGAAACCAATTTAGTTCAGAACAACGGATACAGCCTGGATGTGCACAGCGACCGCGCGAAGGAGCTGATCAGGAAAGAGATCCGCCGGGAGGATGCAGACATCCATATGATCGTAGGCGGCACCCAGACCAATCTCCTTGGCATCAGCTGTGCCCTTCGTCCGCACCAGGCAGTGATCTGCGCGGAGACCGGGCATATCAATGTCCATGAGACCGGAGCGATCGAGGCTACCGGGCATAAGGTCCTCGGACAGCCCACACCGGACGGCAAGCTGACTGTGGATGATATCAAAAAGGCGCTTGACTGGCACACGGACGAGCACATGGTACAGCCCAAAATGGTCTATATCTCCAACTCCACCGAGGTAGGCACCCAGTATTCCAAAGCCGAGTTAGAGACGCTCTCTGCTTTCTGTAAGCAGCAGGGACTCTACCTGTTCTTAGACGGCGCGCGTATGGGCGCGGCGCTGACCAGCCGGGTCAATGACTTAACCCTGGCGGATATCGCGCGCCTCACCGATCTATTCTACATCGGCGGCACGAAGAACGGCGCGCTGTTCGGCGAGGCGCTCATCATCAGCCACCCGGACTTGAAGCCTGATTTCCGCTATCTGATCAAACAGAAGGGCGCAATGCTGGCAAAGGGCTGGCTCCTTGGCATCCAGTTTGAAGAGCTGTTCCAGAACAATCTGTTCTATGATATGGCCTCCCACGCCAACGAGATGGCCGACCAGCTCCGCAGAGGGCTTTCAGAGTGCGGCTATCCGTTCCACTGGGATTCCACCACAAACCAGCTGTTCCCGGTGCTTCCAAACGATAAGCTGGAAAAGCTGGCAGTGGACTTTCTGTTTTCCAAACAGGCAGTTATCGACGAAGACCACACCTGCATCCGTCTCGTGACCTCCTGGGCCACCAGGCAGGAGGGCGTGGACGCATTTCTGGATGCACTGAAAAAACTGTAACACCAGTGATCAAAACCTGACAGGCGGTGTGCCGCTCTTTTCTTGATAAGCGGCATACCGGATCTGTTTTCCCTGCCCCTTACTGTTCATCTCCTGACCCGCGAAAACGTGTGATCGCTGCCTCCACTGCAGCTTCCTCTACCTTCGTACTGTATTCCAGGGACAGGATCCTTTTGCGGTCCGAGATCACAAAGAGATCCCGTTCATTGCTGTCCCATTCCTCCATATACATCATATAACCGCTCTCTACCTGATATCGGTAATGTTCCACGGTCACCCCATCTTCCCCCACATGTTTTGACTTCGTGACTTCCCAGACATTGCCGCGGTCGATCGGGTACCTGCGCTTTGACCCTGCTATGATGGCCGGGACAGGGCTTTTATAATAGGTCATGGTCAGATGGCTCTCCTGCCCATCTTCATCCTGGCGCACTCCAGTTTCCGTCTGATAAAAAGCAAGAAAGGTCTCCTCGCTCTCCCTGTGCCATTCTTCTGTCACCTCATAGCCAAGCTCCTCAAAGGTCACCGGAAACGGTTCCTTTCTCACATAAGCTTCCGGTTCTCCCCCGCCTCCGTCTGGCAGGAAACGCTCCATCACCCCCGTTACCAGTGTGAACATCAGAAAAATAATGATAAAAGATCCCACAGCATATCCAGTGGCAGCCTCTCTCCTGTCCCCTGAACCATGCTCCTGGACCCAGGTGAGGACCGCAACTGCGATCAGGACTGCAAGGATCGATGCCCCCAGAAAGATCACTGCCGTCAAAGCAGATATCCCGGAACTCCAGAATATCGATATGATCAGGACAATCGCCGCCAGCGACCAAAGGCCGTTCCGAAGCTTCACTCTCTGCAGGGTCGGCACAGGCACAGGCCGCCCCTGCTCCAGGCAGCGCCTCGCCCTCTTATACCAGAACCATATGTACAGCATTCCCGCCGGAAATATCACCGCCAGCACAAGATGCACGATCATGCTGCGCAGTGTCAGAGGCGACGCAAGGTATCTTCCCGGATCTTTCAAAGCGGAAAGCTCCGAAAGTAAAAACAGGCCCGACAAAGCCAGGACCGCCGCCCATTTGCCCAGGGAGAGGGAATTCCCCTCCTGTGTTGTGAGCTGCAAAAACGGGTCTGTCTCCAGGGGCAGGGGGTTCACTTTCTCACTGTAAAACACCTGCCACAGCGTTCCCCCGTACTGAAGCTTCCACCCTGCCTCCTGGCAGAACTCCCGGAACTGGACCGCCTCCTCCCGGTACGGGCTGTCGAAACCGGAGCTGTCCGGCAGGACCGCCACGGAAAAGGTAAGACGGCGCGGCTCCCCGCGCTCAAAACAGAGAACGCTGTTACTGTAAATCTTCTTTAAGTACCAGCCCTTCCCGGCCATCTCTTCCAAATATTCTGCAAATGCCGCTGTCTCATACTCACGGAACAGCATGAGACGGATCGTTCTCCTCACCTTCATGTCATCACCCTCCTGTCTCTTTCAGATATCTGCTGCCTTCCTCCACCAGCCGGTTCAGCCGCCGGAACTCCTCCTTAAGCATCTCCCTGCCGCGGGGCGTCACCTGATAGTACCGTTTCCTCTTTTCCCGGGCAGTCTCCCGTATCATGCCCTCTGACTCAAACTTCGCCAGCAGTGTATAAAGGGTACCCGGTCCGATCTCCAGCCGTCCGCCGGATATCTCCGACACCTTCTGAGAGGTATCCACGCCGCAACGGGGCTCCAAAAGAGCCAGCAGGATATAGTACATCTGCTCTGTCAGGCTCTGATACGGTTCTCTCGCCATCGTCAACAACTCCTTTTCCTGATTGCGGCAGCCACTGCCCCCATGCCTCTTCCACCCAAATATCAATATTCGATATTTCTAATTTAAGTATACGGAAAAGGCCCGGGAAATACAAGAAGGGAACCATTACAGTTCCCTTACATTTTTCTGACCGTTTTTCCGATGCGGCCTCTGTTACTTGATATATCCCAGCAGCCCCGGCAGCCACAGGGACAGCCCCGGCACGTAGGTCACAAACATCAGCACCGCAAAGATCGCTGCAAAATACCAAAGAAGCGGCCCGACCACTTTCTCGATGCTGGTCTTTCCCACCTTCACGCCCACAAACAGCGTAGTGCCTACAGGCGGCGTGATCGTGCCGATACACAGGTTAAAGATCATCATAATACCGAAATGCACCATGTGCATCCCAAGCTTCTGGCAGACCGGCAGAAAGATCGGCGTAAAGATCAGCGTTGCCGGGGTCATGTCCATAAAGGTCCCCACCACCAACAGGATCACATTGATGATCAGAAAGATCACGATCCGGCTGTCGCTGATGCCGAGCAGCGTATTCGCCACCAGGCCGGGAATTCCGGTAAATGCCATGACCCAGGACATGATGCTGGAAACCCCGATCAGGAATATAATGATCCCGGTCATTTCCGCGCTGTCCAGAAAGATCCCCGGCAGTTCTTTAAAACGGATCGTCTTATAGAAAAACAGCGACAGGATCAGCGTATACACCACTGCGACCACAGATCCTTCTGTGGCGGTGAAGATCCCCCCAATGATCCCTCCGATGACCACCACGATCAAAAACAGGCTCGGCACCGCATCCAGCACCACCTTCCACCGCTCTGACCGCTCAAAGGCGCGTGTACTCAAATAGCCTTTCTTTTTCGCAAAGAAAAAAATGACTGCCATACAGGCAAGTCCCCAGAGGATGCCCGGCACATAACCCGCCATGAAAAGAGCCGCCACTGAGGTCCCTCCGCTGACCAGGGAGTATGTGATCATCACATTGCTGGGCGGGATCAAAAGGCCTGTGGGTGCGGTCGCAATATTTGCCGCAGCCGAGAACTCCCGGTCGTAGCCCTCCTCCTCCTCGATCGGCCCGATGATGGACCCCATGGCAGACGCCGCAGCCGTGCCGGACCCGGAAATGGAGCCAAACAACATATTGGCCACCGCATTGGTATGGGCCAGCGCCCCCGGGATCCGCCCGGTCGCCAGTTTTGCCAGATTGATCAGACGGACTGCGATGCCGCCCCGGTTCATGATATTTCCCGCCAGGATAAAAAACGGGATTGCCAGCAGGCTGAACACAGAGATCCCGGAGAAGATCCGCTGTGCGCCTGTGACCACCGCTGCCCCCCGGTCCAGGATCGGCAGGATAGCCAGGATCGAAGATACCCCCAATGATATGGCGATCGGAACTCCCGCCAGCAGCATGACAAGAAGCACTGCAAAGATGATCAGGCCCGACAATAATGCAATATCCATACGCTTACGCCTCCTTTTCTGAAAAATCATCCGTAAAATTTGCCGCCAGCGTATCCATGGCATTCACCAGACTGAAAAACATAATAAGAAAGCCCGTTACCGGCAGGACCACATATACATAACCCATGGGTATCTGCAGAGATGCGGTCACCTGGGTCATGGTCAGCTTCGTGATCTCCACACCGCCATATGCCATTACCACCGCGGCAAATGCAAAGGAAAACACCTCGCCCAAAAGCTCCAGGAACTTCCGCGCGCCTCCATGAAACTTATTCGCTAAAAATGCCATCCTCATATGCTCCCGCCTGCCAAATACATAAGCGGAGGACAAAAGCGCCATCCAGGCAAAGGAATAGGTCAGAAGCTCCTCCGACACGGTGCTGGGGCTGTTGAACACATACCTGGAAACGATCTGCCAGGTGCCCACCACAGTCATAACTGCAAAGAGGAAAATGGCTGCTGCTCCAAGTATGCGCATCAGACCGTCCCGGACCTTATGAAGTACATTCATTGCTCCACCTCCGTTCCCTGTTCATTTGCTCTCTGTGCCTGCTCATAGATCAGGAGGATTTTTGGATTCTCCCTGATCATTTCATTCTGGAGGGCCTTTACCTTCTTCTGAAAGCTCTCCACATCCACGTCAATAAACGTCACGCCCATATCCTCCGATGCCGTCTTCTTTGCCGCTTCCACAGACTTTTCCCATTCTGTAAGTTCCACCTCCGTAGAAAGCACCGCCGCATCCTTAAATATCTGCAGCTCCTCCTCACTCAATCCCTGCAGGAATTTTAAGTTTCCGATCAGCATATCCGGAACCATCTGGTGCATGTCATAGCTGAAATATTTTGCCACCTCGCCGTGTTTGTTGTTGGTCAGCGCCAGCTCATTGTTCTCCGCCCCATCGATGACCCCCTGCTGGATCGCAGTATACACCTCGCCAAACCCCATGGGAGAAGCCGCCGCGCCAAATGCCCTGACCATGGCCACGCTTGCCGGACTCTGCTGCACGCGGATCTTCATTCCCTTTAAATCCTCCGGGGAGCGGATCGGTTTTTTAGCGTAAAAATTCCGTGTCCCCGCATCGTACCAGGTCAGCACCCGCAGACCCGACTCATCCGTAGACTCATAGACCTTCTCCATGTACTTCCTGTCATTCATAAAATCCTGGTATATTTGCTCAGAACGGAACAGATAAGGCATACTGAATATCTCGTAGGTTTTATCAAACGTCTCCAGGTTCGCCGTCCCCGCCACCACAAAATCGATGGCTCCCGTCTGGGTCAGCTCGATCGCCTTCTGGGCAGAGCCTAACAGCTCGTTGGGATATATCTGGATCTCGTATCTGTCTCCCAGCCGTTCCTCCACATATTCCTTGAATGCCAGCAGCCCGATATGTTCCGGATGCTCCTCCGACTGTCCGTGGGCGATCCGCACGATCCGTTTTCCGGTCACCGCAGTACTGCAGCCTGTCATGGCAGACGCCGCCAGACATGCCGCACACAGAAATGCAATCTGCCGTTTTATTCCCGGACCCTTAAATATTCTCTGAATCTCCATGTCTCTCCTCCTTTACATTTTCCTGTTTAGTATGCCACGGAGATACATTTTTTATGAACAAACAAAAGAAAGCCTGTTTCTGAGTAGAACAAAAACAGGGAAACCGTACAATCCGCAGACTGTACGATTTCCCCATGTTCCAGGCTTTTTAGTTTAAACTAGATCAGGATATACTTCAGGATAAACACCCCTGCCAGCACATAGAGCAGCAGGCTCATCTTCTTCTCCTGTGCTTTCCCGGCAATTAAGTTCATCACCACATAGGAGATGATCCCCATGGCAATGCCTTCTGAAATGCTGTACATAAACGGCATGGCAATGATCGCAATGTAAGCGGGAATTGCCTCCGTATAATCGGAAAAATCAATCTTCGTAACCGAAGTCATCATCAAAAATCCAACCACGATCAATGCGGGCGCCGTTGCAAAGGACGGGATCGCCAGGAAGATCGGTGACAGGAACAAAGACAGTCCAAACAGAATCGCCGCCACAACAGAGGTCAGGCCGGTCCTCCCGCCTTCCGCAACACCGGATGCGCTCTCCACGAATGTGGTCGTCGTGGAAGTACCCAGGACAGCGCCCACAGAGGTTCCGACTGCGTCTGCCATAAGCGCGCCGCGGATGCGGGGAAGCTTGCCGTCCTTATCCAGCATGTCCGCCTTGGATGCAACACCGATCAGCGTCCCAAGAGTATCAAACATATCCACAAACAGGAATGCAAACATCACTACCAGGAAATCCATGGTCAGTAGGAAGGTAAAATCCATCTTCATAAAGGTCGGCATCAGGCTCGGAACGGAGATCCCTTTGGAGAAATCCGGCAGCAGGCTGTAAAATCCGGCTTCCGGATTGATCTGGTACAGTCCGGTGACCTGGCAGATGATCCCCAGCGCCCAGGTGATCAGGATACCCCAAAGGATATTCCCCCGCACGCCCTTTACCAGCAGGATGCCCGTGACCAGGATCCCCACAAGCGCCAGCACTACCGTGATCCCCTCGCTGTGGAACATCCCGTTGGCAACAGAGGTTTTAAAGGAATATACGGAAACCAGGGTTGCGCTGTCCACCACGATCTTGGCGTTCTGCAGGCCGATAAATGCGATAAACAGGCCGATACCCGCAGAGACCGCATATTTTAAATTCACAGGGATCGCATTAAAGATGGCTTCCCGGACATTGGTCAGGGACAGAACGATAAAAATGATGCCTTCCACAAATACCGCTGCCAGCGCCATCTGCCAGGTGTATCCCATCTGCAGGACCACCGTGTAGGCAAAGTAAGCGTTCAGGCCCATACCGGGCGCGAGGACGAACGGATAATTGGAAAACACCGCCATCATCAGCGTCGCGATCAGGGATGCCAGCGCCGTCGCTGTGAACACTGCGCCGCTGTCCATACCTGTTTTCCCCAGAATATCGGGATTGACCGCCAGGATGTATGCCATGGTCATAAATGTTGTGATACCGGCCATGACCTCCGTCTTGACATCCGTGTGGTTCTGTTTCAAGTGAAAAATCTTTTCCAAGCTCATATCTTTCCCTCTTTTCCTAAAAGTAAAAACTTAAAAGTAAAATCGATTTCATTCTATCATCTTTCTTATGATTTTTCCATACAATATTCCTTTTATTTATCATTTTGCAGATATCTTGTGACAGTTCCAGGCAGCGGGAACTATTACCCTATCTTCTCACCTTCTCCGGCATGTCCCCCGCTACCGCCGCACACAGGATAAGAACCGCCCCGGCCATCTGTGCAGTTCCCATGCGCTCATTTAAAAACAGGGCGGACAAAAGGATCGCCGTAACCGGGTCAATGTAGCTGAACAGAGCCACCGTCTGCGCTCGCAGCGCCTTCATGGAGCCAAAGTACATCGCATACCCGATCCCGGTGTGCACCACCCCCACGATGACCAGCAAAAGCCCCACCACCGGCGTCAGGCGAATGGCAGAGATGTCTTCCGTGAACCAGGTGTAAGGAAGCAGTACCACACCGGCAGCGGCAAGCTGCACCACGGTCTTGTCAATGGCAGGAATATCCCTGATCTTTTTGTTCAGGATCATGATCGCCGCATACAGGGCCGCCGCCCCCAGTCCAAGAAGGATCCCCTTCCACTCCGAACTCCCCACTCCCTCTGTGACGTCTGACCCAGCCACTCCGGAGACCAGCACCATACCTGCCAGCGCAGCCGCCACGCAGACCAGCTTTTTTCCAGTAAGCTTCTCTTTCAAAAAAACGGGTGAGACTAAAATGACCAGGACCGGCGCCGTATAGTAACACAGGGTAGCCACCGCCACCGAGGTATACTGGTATGCCTCAAACAGCAGGATCCAGTTGAATCCGATCAGTACCCCCGAAACCAGGAGCGCGGGAAGATTCGCCGTCACAGCTTTCACCGAAGGCCGCGAACCTTTTACAGCCATTAAAAACAGCAAAAACAACGTCCCCAGGACCGCCCGGGCAAGCGCGATCACGCTGGAGGACAGAGGGATCTGCCTCCTGAATATGCCAATCGTTCCAAACATAAGCATGGATCCTACGAGCATCCATTTTGAATTTCTCACACTGTTTTCCATAATTTTATGACTCCTGAGTATATGATTTCTTCTGCAAAATAAAACAAGAGAGCGATGTTCTCACTCTCCTGCTCTTTTCCATCTGATACACACTTCCGTGTGGACAACGCTCCGCCTACAGTACTTAAATACTAACATGTCCTGTATAAAAATGTCAATCACCATTTGAATTTTCCTGATCTGCGGCTCCCATTTCCTCACCGGTTCCCATATCCTGCCGGATAGACAATCTTCTGATTAGAATATTCAAACGGCCACACAGTCTTATACTCGCCGTCCTGGATCTGGGCGATGGCCACGGAAGCATAGATATTGTTGTTGTAGTGCCGTACCCCGTCAAATTCATGGTCCTCGAATTTGATCCTGTCATACGGCAGGATGATCTCCGGGCCGTCAGGGAAGTTCCCCTGGATATCAAGACCTGACAGCACATCCTTCACCGCCTCGCCGTCATCCGTCCCGGCCTCTTCAAATGCTGTCTTGAAGGTCCAGACGGCAGTATAGGATTCTGCTGAATGACCGTTCATATCTACGCCAAATATCTCCTTAAACCGCCTGTTTATCTCCTGTCCTTTTGTCATATCCGGATTCCATTCCACCACAGAAGTGACGCCGCCTGCCATGCCCCTGGTGGCAGGGATAAAACTGGGGTCTGCAAATCCGTTTGCCTTGGCGATGAGGATCGGCGGGTGGTAGTCCTGTTCATGCATGGTCCTCATGAGCAGGCTGGCGTCGGAGACATAGCTCTCTGCCAAAACCGCATCCGCTCCTGCCTTTTTCAGTTCCAGGATCTCATCTGTCAGATCCGCCGCCCCCTGTCTGTACTGGATCTCTTTTACGATCTCCATCCCATACTGTGGGGCATACAGCCTTGCACACCGGATCGCCTCCTGCCCGATCATGCTGTTATCCGCAAACACCGCAATGGTCTTTACTTCTTTTCCGGTCTGCTCCGCCTGCTCCCGCATGTACATGAACATATTTTCCAGATACAGGGAGTTCATGGGACACAGGCGGAAAAAATACTCATTGTGGTGGGTGGAAATGCTGTCTACCGTAGAGATCGCCGTGATCATGGGAATCTTATATTCCTCACACACCTGGGAAACGATCTCCGTCAGGGTACTCTGATGGCAGCCCACGATGGCGTGTACCTTCTCCTGTATGATCAGACGCTCCGCTACGGACCGGGCCACATTCTCGTCCCCCTGCGTATCCCCCCGGACAATCTCAATGGGACGTCCATCCACACCGCCCGAAGCGTTGATATCCTCCGCTGCAAAATCAATTCCACGCAAAATATTCGTCCCGATGGCTGCATTATTGCCGCTCAACGCATAGATCGCGCCGATTCGGATCGGTTCACCGGTCAACTCCTGTCTTTCCTCTGGCTGTTCGGCATATTTTGTCCCGCGGTCAGCACGGGCCGATTCCGTTTTCGTTTCCGATCCGGGGATGCTTACTTTCCCTGCCGCACAGCCCGCCGTGAAACATGCAGACATGATACAGGCAAGGATCAATGCCGCCATTCTGTTCCAATTGATAGGGTTCTTCATCTTTATCTCCCCTGTTTTTCACTTCCTACTTAAGCAGTATACAAAAAACCATATTGAAAATCCACCCTTTTACACGCTTTCCCATCATACCAGTCCAAATACCCGGAAATCAGCCTGCCGCAAACGCAGCAGGCTGTCATGTTCCTGGCAGTTAAATTTTCTTTTTAAATTACTGTAACGGAGCCGGATAAGCAATCTTGGTATCCGTAAAGCTGAACGGCCATACGGTCTTCCATTCGCCGTCCTGGATCTGGGCGATCGCTACCGATGCGGCGGTGTTGTCCCTGTAATGGGTCTCACCGGCCAGATCATAGTTTTCAAATTTGATCTGGTCATACGGCAGGATGATCTTGCGTCCGCCCGGGAACTCGCCCTGGATGTCCAGCTCGGCAAGGGCGTTCTTCACAGCCTCGCCATCGGTGCTGCCGGCGGCCTCGATGGCGGTCTTGAACAGCCATACTACAGTATAGGACTCTGCGGAGTGACCGTTCATGTCAACACCGTACTCAGCCTTGAACTCTTTGTTGATCTCAACGCCATTTACCAGATCCGGGTTGAACTCAACAACGGAAGCAACGCCGTTGGAGATCGCGCCTAAGTTGGTGATAAAGGACGGATCGGTAAAGCCGTTTGCCTTTGCTACGATCATCTTCGGGCTGTAGTTCTGCTCCTTTAAGGTCTGGATAAACAGGGTAGCGTCGCCGATATAGGAATCACACAGGATCGCATCCGGATCAGCCTGCTTTAATGCAAGCACCTGGGCGCTCAAGTCAGTTGCATTGCTGGTGTAGTCGACAGTTGCAACCAGCTCAATGCCGTACTCGTCCTTGAACAGCTCCACGCAGCGGATCAGCTCCTGTCCGATGGCCGCTCTGTCAGTAAAGATCGCCACGGTCTTGATCTCCTCGCCGGTCTGCTCTGCGGAATCCTTCAGATACATCAGCATATTTTCCACATAGACAGAGTTTAACGGGCACAGACGGAAGAAATAGTCCATATCCTTGTGCTCCTCATTGGACAGCCTGTCCAGGGTAGAGATCGCGGTGATCATCGGAACGCCGTACTGCTGGCATACCTGAGCCACAACTTCAGTCACAACGGACATATGGCAGCCCATCATCACATCTACTTTCTCCTGGGAGATCAGGCGCTCCGCCTCAGATCTGCCGGTAGCGGCATCCCCTGCATGGTCGCCGCGGACGACCTCTAAGGGACGACCGTCAACGCCGCCTGCCGCATTGATCTCTGCCACTGCAAAGTCAATACCGCGCAGGATATTGGTGCCAATGGCGGCAGAACCGCCGGACATGGCATAGATCGTACCGATCTTGATCGGCTCGCCGGTCAGGTCAGCGCCGGCCTCCGCCGCTTTCGTATCAGCCTCTGCGGCTGCCTCCGCTGCCTTCGTAACGGCCTCAGTCACTGCTTCACTTCCTGCTGCCGCAGGCGCTGCAGTGGTCGCCGATGCTCCCGAACCTCCGGAACACCCTGCCAGCATGGACATGGCCATGGCTGCAACACACAATACAGAAGTAATTTTTTTCAATTTCATGATCTTCCTCCTTTTTTACTGTTCCGGAATCCCCGGAACTGTCTCTATTTCACACCAGACTGCCAGCGGTGTAAAAATCTTTTCCCAAATCGGTTTCTAAATGCCAAGGTATGCTTTCTTGACGTGTTCATTGGCCTGCAATTCAGCGGAAGTTCCTTCCAGGGCAATGCGGCCGTTCTCGATCACATATCCTCTATCCGCCGAGGCCAGGGCCTTGGTGATATCCTGCTCTACCAAAAGCACCGAGATGCCGTCGTTTTTCGCCAGGGTGGACGCCACATTCAGGATATCGTCCACGATATTCGGCGCCAGTCCCAGGGACGGCTCATCCAGGATCAAAAGCTTCGGCTCGCCGATCAGCGCCCGCGCCACGGCCACCATCTGCTGCTCGCCGCCGGATAAGGTGCCCGCGGCCTGTTTGGCCCTCTCCTCCAGCTTTGGAAACCATCCGTAAGCTTTCTTTAAATTCGCCTGGAAATGGGCCTTTGTCTCCTTATTGAACGCGCCCATCTGCAGATTCTCCAAAACAGTCATCTCCGTGAAGAGCTGACGTCCCTCCGGCACCTGCACAATACCGCTGTTTAAGATCACCCTGGAATTTTTCTTCGCCAGGTCCTCCCCGTTAAACAGGATCGTTCCGGAGGAGGGTTTTAACATTCCCGTGACCGCCCGCACCATGGTAGTCTTGCCTGCGCCGTTGGACCCCAGGATCGCTACGATCTCCCCATCTTCCAGTGTAAATCCGATGTCCCACAGGATATTGACGGAGCCATACCCTGCATTCAATCCTTCGACCTTAAGCATGTGCATCCTCCTTCTTCATACCCAGATATACTTCCATTACATAGGGATCATTCATCACCTGCTCCGGCGTGCCTTCCGCGATCTTCTCGCCGTGATGGAGCACGATCACTTCTTCACACAGGCTGACTACCGCCTGCATGATATGCTCGATCAAAAAGATCGTCACGCCGGATTCATTGATCTTACGGATCAGCCGGATGGCCTCCTCCGTTTCAGCCGGGTTAAGGCCTGCCATGTTCTCGTCTAAAAACAGCATTTCCGGCCTGGTAGCTAAAGCTCTTGCCATCTCCAGCCGCTTCTGGTCAGGCGTTCCCATGTCCTTGGAGAGCACATGGCGCTTCTCATAGAGGCCGGTGAACTGCAGCACCTCCATGGCCCGCTCCCTTGCCTCCTTCACACTCTTCGCTCCGGCATGGCCGAAATAGGAAGACGCCACCACATTATCCAGCACACTTAAGTTCTTAAGCGGCTTCATGATCTGGAAGGTCCTGGCGATCTTCATATTGGTGTACTCAAAGGCTTTCTTGTCGGTAATGTCCTTCCCCTTATAGAAGATCCGGCCCTCCGTGGGAGGATAATACCCGCAGATCATATTAAAGGTGGTGGACTTTCCCGCGCCGTTCGGCCCGATCATGCCCGTGATGCCGCCCTCTCTAATGGAAAAGGAAACGTCCTTCACGGCTGTCAGTCCTTTAAAACGCTTGGTAATATTCTGTACTTCAATAATCGGAGATTCCGCCATCTCTACGCCTCCTTCCTCTCATATTCCATCAACTCCACTTCCTCCAATATTTCCTGGGAAGGTTTCTTTAAGATCTTTTCATCGATAAACTGTTTCGTCTTGCTGTGCATATACCAGCCAAGAACGCCGGACGGGCGGAACCGGATGACCGCCAGCAGCACCACCGCGTACATCAGCATGTTAATGCCCGGCAGCACGGCGCTGAAATTAGCTCTCAAATACTCGGAAAGCGGGATCATGATCAGACCGCCCACGATCGGGCCTTCCACAAAGGCCGCGCCGCCCACGACCGCCGGGAGCACCGACTCGGTGGACTTGGCCTGGATCATCAGCTCCGGATCAATATAGCGGATATAGCTGGCATAGAAGAAGCCCACCAGCCCCGCCACCATAGCCGAGATCACAACCGCCATGATCTTATATTTGGTTGGATTGATCCCAATGGCCGCAGCCGCGTCCTCATCCTCACGGATGGTCTTTAAGGCAAATCCCATTTTGGACCGGTCGATCTTTTTCAGGACCAGGTAGATACCCACCATCATGATCAGTCCCACGTAGTAATAAGGCACCTTGCTTCCGAACCGGAAGTTCAGCCAGGAATCCTGACCGAAGGGCAGGCCCACGCCGCTGGCCCTTCCGAAGAACTCCGAGTTGATGATCAACTGACGGATGGATTCACCAAAGGCAATGGAGACCAGGGTGAAATACGGTCCCCGCAGAATAAAACAGGGATAAAACACAATACCCGCGACCAGTCCCACCACCACCATGCCGAAGATCGCAGCCAGCCATGGGTTGGCCCCGGTCTTTACCACCAGCAGGCAGCAGGCATAGGCGCCCAGGCCCATATAGGCCGCATGGCCAAGGGAGTTCTGCCCCGTCATGCCGCCCAACAGGTTCCATGCCATGGACAGGGTGGACATATAAAAGGTCAGAACGAAAATATTTAACATGTACGGCGATTTCACCATGGTGGGAATCAGGATGAACGCCAGCAGAATCAGGCCGATCAGGATGGCAAGATTCCGATGGTAAATGCGTACCGCTTTCTTACTATCCATATTATTTCCTCCTCGCTATCACGGTCTGGCGTACAACCAGGATCACGATAAATGTCATAAATACGATCAGGTCGCTGTAGGACGGACTGATAAACAGCGCGCTCATGGTCTCCAAAAGCCCCAAAAAGATTCCCGCCAGAAACGCTCCCGGAATGGATCCAAGTCCACCCACAACCACCACAATCAGCGCCCGGAATCCGAAGCTGGCCCCCGCCGTCGGGAAGATCGTGTAAAACTGGGTCAGCAGCGCCCCCGCGGTACCCGCAAGCGCAACGCCCAGACCGTAAGTCAGAAGATAGATCTTCTTTACATCGATGCCCACCACCTCAGCGCCTACCGGGTTCTGGGATACGGCGCGGATCTGCTTGCCTATGGTGGTATACTTTAAGAACGCGAAAAGCGCGATCGTGACCACGATCAACACACCAAAGCTGATCATCCTGGGCAGGGATATGGTCACCGGCCCCAGCGGTATGTAGGTCTGGGAATAAGCGGTGCGGATCGAGCGGTACTCCGAACCGAAGATCACCAGCGCTCCGTTAGAAAGCAAAAGTCCCAACCCCACTGTCAGAAATAAAAGGTTCGTGAAGCTCTTGGTCCCCAGGGACGGCGTGATCAGCGTATGCTGGATCCCCGCGCCCAGGAAAAACATAACGGCCGCCACCAACGGAACCGCCAGATAGGGATCGATCCCGAAAAAGGTGTAGAGTATGAACGTTAAGTACATACCCACCATCAGCATCTCTCCATGGCAGAAGTTTACAATTTTCATAACGCCAAAAATAATGTTTTGCCCCATGCCCATCAGGGAGTAAAAGCCTCCCATCAGAAGTCCATTGACACAAGCCTGCAAAAACATGTCCATGAACGTAATCCTCCTCTCTCAAATTCTTGTATTTGATATAACGCTGCCATGGTCACTAAATTCGACCTTCGCCTACGGCTCGCTCTCATTAAGTGTCCAGGCATATATTCACACTAACCTCGCCCTGCGCCTTACGGCTTGGCCTCGCTAAGTGTTCATATGATACCATGGACCTAGTTTAGCATAAAAAAAATAGCACTAACTTGCGAGATGCTGCACATTTTCATTTCTGTTCCGGAAATATTCTAAATTGTGTAGCATTATTTTGCTGCAAATTTGTGCTATTGTGGTTTAGTTTGCTTGGGAGTTGCTATTTAGGGAACTTTTTACTCTTATTTCAACAAAAAAGTCCCCTAAAAAATAGACACAACATATTTACGACAACTTTCACAAAACAAAAAAATCGACAAATAAATAGCAAAAACAAGTACCATAACTCAATCAAAAATGATATAATTATTTCTACAAGGATTAGCTGGTTTAATAAAGTACCGCCAAGAAGGAAATCAGATTTTTTCTAAAAGCAACTTATGTCCAAAGCATTAACCGTCATTATTGTTATAGCCATCTTAATTATTGCCGCTATCGGGTTTAAAAAATTCAACACATCTGAAAGCAAAACCACAAAAATAGGATTTGAAGACATAAAAGCCGGCTTTAATTTTGAGGTTATTGAATGGAGCATTGTCGGACTTAAAGCAGAATGCTGAAAATAATGCCATAGCAAATGTCTATGATATGAATGAGTATGAAATGAAATTTATCCATAATATAGGAGAAGAAATTGCCCAATAACATGGCAGATGTGGCGAAGAGGTAACGCGGTGGCGGGTTCGAGATTGTGCATATTCAATGGGGTATCTGCGACGATTTCGTGGGTTCGATTCCCAGCATCTGCCCGGATTTGCATAGCGATAAATTCCCTCATTTGAGAAGCCAAACAAAACATCCATTTCTAAAAGGAGATGCCTATATTTCTTTAACGGATATTGCAAAATACAAAAATCCGGATAATGCCTTTATTGTAGTCGCAAACTGGATGCGTAATCATTCTACCATTTCTTTTTTGGGTTTATGGGAACAGATTCACAATCCGAATTTTAAACCTATCGAATTCGATAGGTTTAAAACAGCGTCTGGCGATAATGCATTTACATTGACACCGCAGCAATGGATACAGGCGACGGATGCAATAGGTATTGTGTCCAAATCAGGAAGATATGGAGGAACGTATGCTCATACAGATATTGCATTTGAATTTGCATCCTGGATTTCTCCCGAATTTAAACTCTATATTATTAAAGATTATCAAAGATTAAAAAAGGATGAAGCAGGCAGACTCGCGATTGGATGGGATGCCAAAAGAGAACTTTCAAAAATAAACTATCGTATTCATACAGACGCCGTAAAAGAATTTCTGATAACGCCTACATTATCTCCTCAGGAAATGGCTTATACATACGCATCAGAAGCCGACATTCTTAATATGGCATTATTTGGAAAAACAGCAGCACAGTGGAGAAATGAAACAGGGACAAGTGGGAAATCGCCTAATATTAGAGATTTTGCCTCGGCAGAAGAATTAGTCGTACTCATCAATCTGGAAGATACGAACGCTGATCTGATACGGCAAAAGATTCCTAAAATTGAACGGTTGAAAATATTGAGAGAGAAAGCATATCGGCAGCTTGAACTTCTAAAAAAGAATCAGGGAATTATTAGCTCATTGAGGAAAAATCTTATTGAAGAAACTGATAACGCAGGGAAAATCGAGCGCAAAGATAAATAACCGCTATATCAGCCATTTATCTCTGCGCGGCTGCTCGAGAGGGTGCACAAGCTCCCTCTTTATGTCCTCCATTTACGAATTCCCCTCACCCATCCCGTCCCGGAATTCCGTAGGCGTGATCCCCACCCACTTCTTAAAAATCCGGCTGAAATAATTGGGATTGGCATAGCCGGAATCCACGCAGACCTGCTTGATGCTTAAGGTCCCTTCTGAGAGCAGCCTTTTTGCCGTCTCGATCCGGATCCCGGTCAGATATTCCGTAAAGTTCATCCCCGCTTCTTCCTTAAACAGCTTACTGAAGTAATAGGGACTGATGCCTACGGTCTGAGCCACCTCCTCCAGGGAGATATCCTTGCGGAAATTCTGCCGGATATATTCCTGGGCCCTGGTGATGATGCCGTCCTGCTCCTGATTTTTAATGACCACAGCCTGGGCCAGTTCCACCATGGCCGCCACGAACTTCTGGCGCACCGTCTCCTCATCCTGAGCTGCAAGAAGCGCACCTAAAAGCTCCTGATCCTTAAGAGGCGAGCCTCCCTGGTCCTGCACCATCCGCCTGCCCAGAAGCAGCATCTCCATAAGCTGTAATTTTTCTTCCTCCAGGCTGCTGTCCTGGTTTTTCAGCACCCAACTGGCAAATACCGTAGCCTCCTGGCGTGCGTCGTGCTCCACTCCCATGGAAACCGCCTTCAACACCATCTGCTCCATCAACTGTTTCTGTTTTTCCCGGTTGTCCTTCACCACCAAATCGTCAATGTGGTTCACATTCCGCATTCCGTGCCGGAGCGCATTGAGCGCTTCCTGGTAGGAATCAAACATGTCCTCCCAGGGCCTGACCGTCCCGATCCCAGCTTTAAAATCAATCCCCACTGCATGCTTCAGCGAAGTGACCAGGCTCCTGGCCTTCTCGATCAACTGGAGCCTGGCTCCGTACTCCAGATCCGGTTCCACCGAAGGAATCACGCAGATCAGCTTATTCCCCATGATCCCGCTGACAAAAGCCCGGAAATACACCTTCACAAGCTCCGACATTTTCCCATAATACTTATGAGCCAGGACACCGGAGCCTACCGGATTGCCCATAGCCGCGCCTTCCCGGGCATTGCCCCATTCCAGAGCCATGATGATGCCGTAGTCCTCCTCCAGATTTAGCAGGTTCCGGTACTGCTGCCCGCTGTCCTCATACTCATTCTGGATGATCAGGCTGATGACAAATCCATTTTCAATAATGGGGATCACTGCCTCCATCTTTTCCTTCACCAGAAGATCGTCCCTGCGCTTCTGCCGCTCCTGATCGATGGTGTGCATCATGCCGGTCAGGCGCTCCACGATCGCTTTTTTGTTGATCGGCTTCATCAGATAATCCACAGCCCCCAGGCGCAGCGCCTCCTTGGCGTAATCAAAATTGTCATAGGCCGTGAGGATCAGGGTCTTGATCCTGGGGTTCTGGGCGCGGATCTCCTCTAAAGCCTTCAGCCCATTGATGCCCGGCATCTGAATATCCAAAAGAGCGATGTCCGGCTGAAAGCTCTCCGCGGTCTCGATCGCCTGCCGTCCGTTCTTGGCAATGGCTATCTGGCATTCGCTGCCGAAATTTTTTTCTATGATAAACTGGAGGGAGTCGGTGACGATCCCCTCGTCATCTGCTATCAAAATCTTGTACATGGTTGAACTCCTTATCTTATGTTATGGGAAGGATCGGCACCCGTATGGTGACGGCGGCTCCTTTTCCTTCCCCGCCACTCTCCACAGTCATCACATCAACCCGGTCAAAATACAGCCGCAGCCGTTCCCGGACGTTTGCCAGGCCCACGCCGTTGCCTGAATCCTGCTTATCCTCCTGAGGCGGGATATTGCCTGAGTTTAAGTTCTCAAGGGTCTCCTGCGATATACCCATGCCATTATCGCGGATGCAGATTATGGCCTCCCCATTCTCCTGACTCACAGAAAACCAGATCCGTTTCTCCCACTCCACACCGCCAAGCCCGTGGCGCAGGGCGTTTTCAATCACCGGCTGCAGCACCATGCCAGGAAAACGGATATCTAAAAGCCGGGCGTCGATCGCCTTCTTAAGATGGATCTCATTGGAATACCGCACGTTCATGATGTACATATAACTGTCGATCAGCTCGATCTCCTCCCGCAGTGTGGAGACCTCCCCGTTGCTCTTTAAACGGTACCGGAAGAACGAGGCCATATTTTCGATAAACGCGTAGGTGCGTTCCGCATCCTCCATCATGGCTAACTGCTGCCCTGCATTAAGCGTATTGAACAGAAAATGCGGGTTGATCTGCGCCTGGTAATATTTAAGCTGGGCGTCCTTCAGCAGGTTTTCCATCGCCAGCTCCCGTTCCTTCATCCGGATCTCCGTCTCCATGCTCTCCCGGATCCGCCGGATATAGTCGTTGATGCTGACGATCATCTGGTTAAATGCCACCGTCACAGTACCTACCTCATCCCCGCTCTCCGGCTCCTCCAGGATGATACCAAAGTTCCCCCGGCCCACTTCCTTTGCCTTCCCTGCCAGTTTCTCCAGCGGCCGCGTAAAGTTTCCGATAATGCCATACAAAAGCACCATCAGACAGCAGGTGACCCCCGCCAGCACCGCCACCATAAACACCTCCAGATATCGCAGATACTGGTAAAGCACGTCATAATTCTCCGAATTGGCCTTGAACCGCAGGTCATCCAGCCCGCGTATGTATGCCAGAAGGTAGGTATAAAGCTTCTGGATCTCCACAAAGCTCGCCTTGTAAGCAGTCACGTCATGGCGCTGCTTGGCCTGTATGGCCTCGTCGGTCAGCTCCAGCCAGGAAATGGCAAGGCTGCGGATATTGCGCTCCATGCGCCGGGCCGGATGATCGGTGATCGTATCGTCAATCTCATAAACCATGGCCTCAAACGTTTCCCGATTCCGGTCAAACGCATCTAAGGCATCCTGGCTCTGGATATTCAGATACTGGTATACATCGCTCTCCAGCTCCGTCAAAAGCCCTTCCAGCTCCCCCAGGCGGATATTGGTGGCATACACCTGATCCATATTTTTCACGATCGTATCGATCCTTCCAAACAGGATGAGATTGATCCCAAGTGAGACTGCCATGGTGATGATGACCGGGAGGATCAGCTTGGTCCGCAGGGACTGGTTTGAAAAATATTTATTTTTCCATAACCGGTTCTTCTCCATCCCGCTCCTCCCTTCTGTACGCCGCAGCCATGGACCGGTCCACCAGCATCGTGTCCACCTCCGTATAATAGCTGACCATGTGGTAGTTTATGTACGTCATAAGGGCATCAACGCTCATGCGTCCCATAGCTTCCGCGTCGATGGTGATCGTGGAATCGATATACCCCTCCTCGATCCCCTCCAGGATCGCATCCGTTACGTAACTGCCGATCACCTTGATCCGGTCGGACAGCCCTCTGTCGTAGATCATCTGACAGGTGGACTGGGTGATGACCTCGTCCAGACAGATGACCATGTCCGGCTGCTCCACCATCCCCTCCACGATATCGTGGATCACATCCTCTGCATTATTAAGCCCCTTATCATCACGGATGATCCTGAAATCAAACCGGATCTGCTCTTTTTGCACCGTATTCTGGATTCCCTGGCGAAACCAGCTCCGGCTGGTCTCATTAAACCTGGCCCCAGGGAACAGCACCGTCACCAGGCGGGTATTCTCATCCGCCAGCTTAAGCACCCGTTTTCCAAATTCCTGCCCGAGGAAATAATCGTTGATCCCCACAAATCCCTGCCGTCTGGAGTCCTGCACATCCTTCTGCATGGTGATGACCGGAATTCCGAGGCTGTAGGCCTTGTCGATCATCTCCTCACTGACTTTCCCTTCCGTAGGACGAAGAAGGATCCCATCCACCCCTTCATAGATGGCAACATTGATGGCATCCTCCATGGAAAACCGGTCTACCAGCCCCTCGTCGATCTGCTCCACATAAGCCCCATACTCCCTGCCTTCCGCCACAGCACCTTCATAAACATCCTTCCAAAAAGAATTGTCTGTATCGTCGGATATGATAGCGATATGATAATCATAGGAGCTGTAATCCGCGTCCACCGCCGCATGGTTTTCCAGCAGCAAAAAATAGCCGGCAAACATGGCGGCAACCGATGCCGCCAGGAGAATGCCCGCTGCTGCGTATAATTTTTTTGAAAGGATTGGTTTCTTATTGGGATCTGGTTCCATAGTCTTTACTCCTGTGGGCTTTTCTGCTGCAATTCAAAAATGGCTTTCTGGCTCTCTATCTCAGCACGCAGTTCCTCTTCTGTCGGAAGATACAGCTTATATTTTGAAGCAAACAACTGCTCATTTCCATGTAGTATTGAGTACCGGGCTATATCTTCGTCTGTCTCAGTACAAAGGACAATGCCCAGTGTAGGATTATCTCCTTCACTCCGTTTCATTTCATCATACATACGGATGTACATATCCATCTGCCCTACATCTTGGTGAGTGATTTTGCTGGTTTTCAGATCGATCAGCACAAAGCACTTTAAAATATAATTATAAAAAACCAGGTCGATAAAATAATCTTCTTTTGCTGTTTTGATGTGCTGCTGACGGGCCACAAAAGCATAACCCTTTCCCAGTTCCATAAGGAATTTCTGCAAATTTGTTATAATGCTGCCTTCTAGCTGCGTTTCCGTAAAGGACTCCTGCGCTGAGAAGCCCAGAAACTCCGCCACTACAGGATTCTTGATAAATTCCAGCTTATCCGTCTGGTAGTCTGCCGTAATCGCTCTCATTTCCCGCTCAACAGGCACAGGATTTTGACTTGCAAGCAAACGATAATAGTACTGAGAATCTATATTTCTCTGTAAAGTCCGAACACTCCAGGTCTGATCAACGGCTTCTTTCTCGTACCAGTTACGGGCTTTTTCGTCCTTTACTTTTATCAGGATTGTATAATGACTCCACGATAACAGTATTTTAGATTTTCCAGACAGTGTCTGGAAAATCTGAGGATAACACTTATAAAAAGAATAAAAACTATACAGGTTCGTTTTTGTAAACCCTTTCCCATAAATTTTAGTCAGTTCCTTTGACAGCCGCTTTATGACACTCAAACCATATTCCGCGCGATCTTCTCCCTGTAACTCCTCCTCAGCTATACGGTATCCGATCAGCCAGTTCCGCCTGACCAAAGCAACATTTACAGCCTGAAGCGCCTGTTTCTGAGAGGCATTGATGATTTCCTGCATATCAGAAACAATATCATCTGATCTTTTATAGTTTTTCATAATGTCAGTATTTACGTCTTTTATCAATCCATTCATACCTCTGCCTCCCTGCAAACCTGAATCAGTTAAGTACAAGTATAACATGAATCAGCTAAAATCAAAATAGCTTGAATCTACAAAAAGCGCCACCCAAAAAGCGCCACAGCCCGCCAGGCATCTCTGCCGACAGTCTGTGACGCTTCATTTGCCTCTCAATAAACCTGTTCATAAAACTGAACATATAAAGAATTTCCGACCTACACAATCACCTTCGCCGGACACTTCACCGCGCACTTCCCGCAGTTGGTGCACTTCTCATAATCGATCACGGCCACGTTGTTGTCCATATGGATCGCATCGAACTCACACTGCTTGGTGCACAGGGTACATGCGATACAGCCATTGTCACATTTGGCCTTCACGTCCTTGCCCTTGTCGTGGGAAGAACACTGCACCAGGTGCTTTGCGGAATACGGAACCAGCTCGATCAGACGGTTCGGGCAGGCTGCCACGCACTTGCCGCAGGCCACGCATTTTTCCTTGTCTACCACAGCCACGCCGTCCACCACATGGATCGCGTCGAAGGCACATGCCTTCACACAGGAGCCATAGCCCATACAGCCGTAGGTACATGCCTTCTCGCCGGAACCCGGTACCACTGCCACCTTGGAGCAGTCGTCGATACCGAAGTAATTGTACTGCACCCTGGTCTTGTCGCAGGTACCTTTACACTTTACAAATGCCACCTTCTTGTCGGCAGCGCCGCTCTCCACACCCATAATGGCTGCGATCCGGTCTGCCACATCCGGACCGCCCACCGGGCAGGCATTGACTGCCGCCGTACCTGCCGCAATGGCGCTTGCCAGGCCGTCGCAGCCAGGGAAGCCGCAGCCGCCGCAGTTGTTGCCCGGCAGCTCTGCACGGACCAGGATCTCTTTTTCATCTACCTCTACTTTAAATGCTTCGCTGGCTATCCCAAGGAGCACACCGATGATAATACCGATGGCGCCAATGATGACCGCCGCCAAAAGCAAACCTGTCATATTCATCTCTCGCTCCTCCTCTTAAATCAGACCGGAAAAGCCCATGAAGGCAATCGCCATCAGACCGGAGGTGATCAACACGATCGGTGACCCCTTGAAGGTATATGGGATATCATTGTCTTCAATGCTTTCACGGATACTTGCCAGCAGCACGATCGCGATGGTGAAGCCGACCGCAGTACCAAAACCGTTCGCTACGCTGAAAATAAAGTTGTACTCCTTCTGAACGTTGGTCAGAGCGGAACCCAGCACTGCGCAGTTGGTGGTGATCAGCGGCAGGAATACACCCAGCGCCTGATACAGGGACGGTACATTTTTCTTGAGGAACATCTCAACGAACTGAACCAGCGCAGCGATCACCAGGATAAAGGCGATCGTCTGTAAGTAGGTCACGTTAAGCGGTACCAGGACAAACGTATAAACCAGATTCGTCACGATGGATGCAAGCACGATAACGAAGATAACGGCTCCACCCATACCCAGTGAGGTATCTACCTTCTTGGAAACACCAAGGAACGGGCAGAGACCCTGGAACTGACTCAGGATGATGTTATTCACCAGAGCAGCGCCTACAATTACTAAAATCAATTCTTTCATCTACTCAGCCCCTCCTATTCGTCTTTCTTTTCCATCTTGGCTTTCATCTCAGCCTCTTTTTTCGCCAGAGCCGCTTTCTTTGCCGCCAGGGCTTCCTCCTCCGCCTGGATCCTTAAGGACTCCAGCGTAGTGTGATTGGCCATGCAGGCAGAACCGGTACAGTTCATGCAGTTTCCACCGCAGGCAAGCTTGGACTGGGGTACAGAACCATTGGTCGCGGACGGTGCCTTAAAGTAGTTCTGCAGTGCGGTCAGGATCGCCAGCACGAAGAATGCGCCGGGAGCCAGGCCGAAGATCGCGATCCGGAAATTCTCCGGGATGAACTCGATTCCGAAAATGGAACCTGCGCCCAGGATCTCACGGAAAATGGCGATACAGGTCAGGCCTACGGTAAAACCAAGGCCCATGCCGATGCCGTCAAATGTGGATTCCAGAGGACCGTTCTTTGCCGCATAAGCCTCGGCACGGCCCAGGATGATACAGTTCACCACGATCAGCGGGATGAAGATACCCAGAGACTCATACAGGCTCGGGATATATGCCTGTAAAAGCAGCTGAACGATGGTAACCAGGGATGCTACGATAACAATATACGCCGGGATACGGACCCGGTCCGGAATGATCTTCCGCAGTGCGGAGATAATTAAGTTGGAGAAAACCAGAACCGCCGTGGTGGACAGTCCCATGCCGACGCCGTTGATGGCGGAGGTCGTAACCGCCAGGGTCGGACACATACCAAGCATCAGGACGAAGGTCGGGTTTTCTTTGATGATACCGTTATAAATACGCTCGATACATTTATTCATGATTTCCCACCTCCTACTGTGCCAGGCAGTTCTTTGCAAAGAAAACTGCCCCGTTCACCGCACCGGTGACTGCGTTTGATGTGATCGTTGCGCCACTGATCGCGTTGATCTCGTTGTCTGCGGATGCGCCGTTCTTTGTCACGGTAAATGCATCCACGTTCTTGCCGGCATACTGGCCCTTCCACTCCGGTTTCTGGGCGTTCATGCCAAGACCGGCTGTCTCAGCCAGGGTTAAGAACTCTACGCCGGCCACAGTGCCGTCAGCCTGGATACCGACGGAAACAGTGATATTGCCGCCGTAACCATCCTTGGAGGTAGCCGTCACTACATATCCCACTAAAGCGCCGGAAGCGTCCAGCCCGGTGACTGCCTCGTCCACAACTACGTTGCCGTAGCCAAGACCGGCAATCTCTTCATTGCCCGTTGCAAGAAGTTCCGTTAAGTCATCAGTCTCGAAAGAAGCCGCATCTGCCAGAACCGTCCGGTAAGCCTCCTCCTTCGCGTCCTGTTCCCTCTGTGCAATGACCGATTCCGTCATGCCGTATACGCCGCCCAGACATGCGCCTGCAACCAGGGTGATCGCAAACAGGACCAGGGCGTCTTTCATAAATCCACCTTTACTCATGCCTTTTTGCCCTCCTTTCCAAATGCCTTCGGAAGGGTTACTTTCTCGATCAGCGGAACCAGAAGGTTGCTGATGATGATCGCATAGGAAACACCCTCAGCGGAGCCTCCGAACAGACGGAACAGTCCGGTCAGCACGCCTAAGAGGATACCGAACACAATCTGTCCCTTCGGGGTGATCGGGCTGGTCACATAGTCGGTCGCCATGAAGAATGCGCCGAAGATCAGGCCGCCGCCGCAGATATGAGCCAGAACAAAGTTCATATCCTGCTGTCCGAAGATAAATACGAACACAGCAACCGTTACAATATATGTAACCGGGATCCGCAGGGAGATCACCTTCTTAAATACCAGGTAAGCCGCGCCGATCAGCAGTGCGATCACGGAAACCTCACCGATGGTACCCGGGATCTTACCGATAAACATAGCCGCCACATCCACAGAACCGCCTGCCTTTAAAACTGCCAGCGGGGTAGCGCCGGTCCAACCGTCCAGGGTGAAGGTGGACATCTTGCCTGCAAAGGAGATCAGCAGGAAGCATCTGGCCGCCAGGGCCGGGTTCATGAAGTTCTGTCCCAGGCCGCCGTACAGCTGCTTTACAATGATGATCGCAAAGATGCCGCCAAGCACCGGGATCCACAGCGGGATATCCGCAGGCATGTTAAGCCCCAGGATCATACCGGTCACCACGGCGCTCATGTCCGCGATCGTAACCGGCTTTTTCATAATCTTTTCAAATACCAACTCACTCAGCACGCAGGCCGCAACCGTGATAAGCAGGACCAGCAGCGCGTTCACGCCAAACTGGAATACACCGAAGGCGGCTGCCGGAAGCATGGCGATCGCCACATCCATCATGATGCTCTGGGTGGTCTCATTGCTCCGTACGTGCGGGGAGGATGATACGTTTAATAATTTGCTCATTATTTTTTCCCCTCCTGCGCTTTCTTTCTGCGGTTTGCCGCAACCGTTTTTCTCATCTCTTTAAATGCCTGGGTCAGAGGCCTCTTCGCCGGGCAGATAAAGGTACAGCTTCCGCATTCCATACATTCCATGCCGTCGATCTTCTCGAATGCATCGCAGTCGCCCTTTAAGGCGGCCTTCATCATCATGACCGGAACGATATGGCTCGGGCACACGCTGACGCACTTGCCGCAGCGGATACACGGGGTCTCTGCATTGGCCGCCACTTCATCCCTGGTAAAGCAGGTTAAAGCAGAACAGGTCTTGGTCACCGGGATATCCAGGGTGAACAGGGCCATACCCATCATCGGACCGCCCGCGATCAGCTTCTCCGGCTCGGTCTTAAAACCGCCCGCCGCATCTACCAGTTCCTGGAAATTGGTTCCGATCTTTACATTATAGTTCTGCGGAGCCGTCACTGCGTCTCCGGTCACGGTCACGATCCGGCGCATCAGAGGCGTCGTCTTGCACACCGCCATGTAAACGGCGATGACCGTGTCGATATTGTCCACGATACAGCCTGCATCCGCCGGCAGCATCGAAGAGTTCACCTTTCTCCCGGTGATGGCGTTGATCAGGGAACGCTCGCCGCCCTGCGGGTATTTGGTCTGCAGCGGGCATACCTCGATCCGCGGCTCGTCCTTCACTAACTCCGTCAGCTTCTTGATGGCTTCCGGCTTGTTGTTCTCAATACCGATCACGCCCTTGGCCTTGTCAAAAAGCTGTAAGATCACCTTCAGCCCGCCTACGATCTTCTCCGGCTCCTCTAACATCATCCGGTAATCGGAGGTCAGATACGGCTCACACTCCGCGCCGTTCACCAGTATGTAGTCGATCGCATTCTCGTCCTTCGGAGTCAGCTTCACATGGGTCGGGAAGCCTGCGCCGCCCAGGCCTACAATACCTGCCTCCTTGATAATGTCACGGATCTCCTGTTTGGAAAGCTTCGCAGGATCCCGGTCTGTCCCCAGACCCTCTACAGACGTGTACTCACCGTCATTTTCCACGATGACGGAATTCACCATCGCACCATTTGCAACCCGCCTCGGCTCAATCGCCTTTACGGTGCCGGAAACGGAACAGATGACATTTGCGGAAATAAATCCGCTCGCTTCGCCAATCTTCTGGCCTGCCAGAACCTTGTCGCCCTTTGCTACAAGTGGTGTAGCCGGGGCGCCGATATGCTGGGACATCGGATAAACCATATCCCCCTTCGGCATCAGGACCTGTACCGGCTTGTTCTCGGACAGTTCTTTTCCCTCGTAAGGATGAACGCCGCCTTTAAATGTAGCCAATCCCATCTACCTTTACCCTCTTTCTATACATTTTCAACTGCTATCGACAAAATCTCTCGTTTTGCCATCCCCATCAGTATAACATAATTAAAGAAGCCGCACAATTCTATTTTTAACATTGTATACAATATTTTTATAGTTTTTGCTGTCAAAAAACCCACGATTTCACAGTTTTTAGGCAGTTTCCTCGTTATTTTTTAAACGAGATTCTTTCTTTGTCAAATTACCTTGTTTTTACAAAAAAACAATCCAAATCCAACAGACGGAATTCCTCACGGGAACATCGGTTTTTACAGCCAGCCCCCCGGAGAACAGGATTTTTCGCCTCAACCAGATTGTGAAAATTTTATTTAAATAATATGGTCTTTCTGCTATTTTATGAGAATACATGATGTTTTATAGTTTTTACTTATTAATACTTATAAGTTTTTCGTGATATCTGTGAGATTTAAAAGTTTTGAAATTTTTTTTAATCTTTTGCAATAAAACATATCCGTACTGCATTAATCTATTGAACGGATGAAAAGAGTTAAGTTCCGCGACAGAAAACAAGGCAAAAAACATATCAAGAAAAGAAAACATGAAACTTTTTCGAAATCCCTTGATGCATTACACTCTATCACACCCGCCGCGTTATCCGTCAAGGAGCGAGACCATTTTCAAAAGACCTTAAAAATTAGGGTTGCAACCAAAAGAAGCACTGTATGTATGCTAACATGCAGTGCTTCTTTTTATGTACCTCCGGCGGGTATCAGCCCCAGCGGGTGTCAGCCCCAGCGGGTGTCAGCCCCAGCGGGTATCCGCTCCGGCAGGTATCAACCTTTGTCGGGTATCAGCCCCTGACCGTCATCCCAGCATTCTCTCCACTTCCCGCTCTGTCGGGATCGCCGGGATCCCGCCGCGCTTCTGTACGCAGAGGGCGGCAACCGCATTGCCGAACCGGGCAAACCGGGTCAGATCATCCTTATCAAGTTCTTCCGGACGTTTTTTACAGGTTATATACCGGCTCAGAAATCCTCCCCAGAAGGAATCCCCCGCCCCGGTGGTATCGACCGCATCCACCTGAAAGCCCGGCACCTGCACGCAGCCTGTACGCGACGCCACATAGACGCCGTCACCTCCCAGGGTCACTGCCACCAGAGCCGGCCCCTTTGTTAACAGCTTTTGCGCAGCCTTCCGGTAATCACCCAGGCCGGTAAGCAGAAAGCTCTCCTCATCAGAAACTTTCATCATATCCGCGTGTGTCACCATCTTAAACATCTCCGATACAGCCGCATCCCTGCCCCGCCAGAGTGACTCCCGGTAGTTGGGATCATAGGATATAACGGCTCCTCCGCTTTTTGCAATGCGAACCGCCTCATAGGTGGCGGATCTGGAGGGTTCGTCCGTCAGGGAAAGAGAACCGATATGGAATACTGACGCTGACTTAAGCAATTCCGGTTTCAGCTCCTCCGGCTTCAGCATGGTGTCCGCCCCCGGCTTTCTGGCGAAGGCAAATTCCCGCTCTCCGTTTTTCCCGATCCCCACAAACGCCAGGGTCGTGAAGACCTCCCGGTCCAGGATCAGGCCCGAGGTATCGATCCCCTCCCCCTCCAGCGTCTCTTTCAGGAATTGTCCGTGCATATCGGCGCCCACCTTCCCGATAAAAGCAGTCCTGCCTCCCATATGACTGACCGCCGTCAAAAGATTGGCCGGCGCACCGCCCGGATTCTGTTCAAACAGCCTCTGGCCTCCGGCGCTTTTTCCCGCGTCGGTAAAATCGATCAGCAGTTCGCCAAGTCCGATCACATCAAATCTTTTTTCCATTCTATGCCTCCAGCTTCTGGCAGAACTCAATCCGCTCCCTGTTTGGCCCCTGGATCATAAAAAATCTTACCCCATGCTCCCAGAACGGCAGAAACATGATCCCGGGTGTCAGGCACGTGTATCCGTTTTCTTTTATGTATCCGTACATGGTGTCGATGTCCGCCACCTCCAGGGCTACATGCTGGTATGCGCCGTCCGCCATTGCCGCAGCACCGTTTTCAAAGGTCTCTATGCAATAATTGCCCATCTGCAAAAATGCAACGTCCTCCCCTGCTTCCTCATTGGGGGTCTTTAGAATCACCTCAAACCCAAGGGCCTTATAAAAATCCACGGTTTTTCCCAGATCATTGGTGGGTATCCCCACATGAGCAAGTCCCAAAATCTGTTTTTTTAGTTCCATATTCTCACTCCTGTACGTTGATCAGAACCTTCATGGTGGTTTCCCGGTTATCGTCGATATACTCATACGCTTTTTTGTAATCACGGAACGCGAATGCATTGGAGATCAGGGGCCGCAAATGCACACGCCCTTCATTGACCAGGCGGATCGCATCCACATAGTCGTCGTGACGGTACATCATCGTACTCTTGATATCCAGCTCATGATCGTTGGCAACCGCCAGATCCACCTGGGCCATACCTGCGAACACAGCCACCAGGACGATAATGCTGCCTTTTCTTGCGTACTTGATGGCCTGGCCCATGGTAATATTATTCCCGGCGCAGTCGTAGATCACATCCGCCTTGTCAGGCCCGAACGCCTCCGTCATGGCCTCTCCAAAATCGGTGTTCCTGGTGTTAACGCACGCGTCGATTCCACATTCCTTCGCTTTTTCCAGCCGCAGATCACTGACATCGGTGATCATGACTTTCGCCGCTCCCATGCCCTTCGCCGCCTGTGCCACCAGGTTGCCGATCGGACCGGCGCCGATGACCGCAATATTCATGCCAGCTACATTTCCCACCTGCTTTACCCCATGTACGGCTACGGCAAGGGGCTCGATCATCGCGCCCTCCTCAAAGGACATCTCCTCTGGGATCGGCGTCACCTTAGAAGCGTCTACGGCGAAATACTCCGACGCGGTACCGGTGGTCTGGAACCCCATCACCTTCAGCTCCTCGCAGAGATTGTATTTCCCATGACGGCACGGATGGCAGTTCCCGCAATACACCTGCGGCTCTATGGTCACCTTCTGTCCCACCTTTAAATCCTCCACGCCTTCTCCCACAGCCGTGATCTGGCCTGACACCTCGTGCCCCTGTGTGACCGGGTAAGAGGTAAACGGGTGCTCCCCGTGATACACATGGATATCGGAACCACAGATGCCGATATTCATGATCTTGACCAGAACCTGCCCGGCTTTCACCTCCGGCACCGGAACCTCCTGAAACATAATCTCACCTGGTTTTGTCATAACCTGCTGCAACATAGTCATATCCTCCTTATTTTTAAATTGTCCAATTGGTTTACCTTGTCTTTTCTGAAACACAGGCAGGTATCCTGCCTCCCGTTATGCTTTCTGGGTCCGGTTCAGCTTCTGATAGCAGTCGAAGCCCACCGCCAGCATCAGGATCACGCCCTTCACCACCATCTGGGCATAGGAGCTGACATCCATGAGCACCATGCCGTTGCTCAAAAAGCCGATGATCAGCACGCCGGCAAACACATTGGATATCTTCCCGGAACCTCCGGTAACGCTGACGCCGCCCAGTACGACTGCTGTGATCACATCGAACTCATACCCCTTGCCTGCCGTCGGCTGCCCGGAGTTGGTCCTGGACAGCATGACGATACCGGCAATACCCGCAAATAACCCGGACAGGGCGTAAACCATGTATTTGATATTCTTTACCCGGATGCCGGACAGCTCCGCCGCCTCCTCGTTGCCTCCCACCGCATAGATATATCTGCCAAAATAGGATTTCACCAGTATAAACGCGCCGATCAGGAATGCGATCACAAGCAGGATGACCGGAAACGGGATCACGCTCATATATCCCTGGCCGATAAAGGAAAAGGCTTTGGAGAACCCGAAGATCGGGATACCGCCGCAGATTATGTAGGCCAGGCCCTCAAAGATCGTCTGCGTGGCGAAGGTCACGATCAGAGCCGGCATCTTTAAGTTTGCGATGATGACGCCGTTTAAGAATCCGATCAGTGTGCTTGCCATCATGGCGATCAGGATGGCCGCCCACATGTTCATCCCCAGCTTGACCATGAAAAACGCCGCGATGATATTAACAAAGGTAATGACCGAGCCGGTGGAAAGATCGATCCCCCCGGTCAGGATCACCATGGTCATGCCCACCGACGCGATCCCCAGCACCGCCACCTGCCTGGCTATGTTCAGCAGGTTCTTCATGGTGCAGAAGGTATCGGTCGATATGGTAAAAAACAAAAACAATGCGATCATTACTACATAAATGGCTCTCTCTTTCAAAAAACGAACTGCTCTATCCATTACACTCCCTCCACTTTCGACGCAAACGCCATAATCGTTTCCTGCTTAAACTCGGACTTGCCAAGCTCCCCTGTGATCCTGCCCTCCGACAGGACAATGATCCGGTCCGACATGCCCATCAGCTCCTCCATCTCAGAGGAGATCAGGAAAATGGTCTTTCCGCTCTCCACCATCTCGTTCATCAGCTTGTAGATCTCGTACTTTGCTCCAATATCGATGCCTCTGGTGGGCTCATCAAAAATGATGAACTCCGAATTAGCCGCCATCCATTTGCCCAGGATCACCTTCTGCTGGTTTCCGCCGCTCAGATTTTTCACAAGCTGTTTCACGGTGGGCGTTTTGATCCTTAGGTCGGCCCGGTACTTTTCAGCGATCCGTTCTTCCTCCCTGCGGTTTACCACGGTGCCTTTTGATATCCGCTTAAAGATCGGCATATTGATGTTGGTCTTGATATCCATCTCCAACAGCGCGCCCTGCTGCTTCCGGTCCTCCGGCACCAGGGTGATCCCCAGGCCAATGGCTTCTCTGGGGCTTTTGGGGCGGATCTCCCTGCCCTTAAAAAGGATCTTTCCCTTTTTCACGCGGGCGGCTCCGAACATCATCTGAGCCAGTTCGGTCCTTCCGGCTCCCACCAGTCCCCCTACTCCCAGGATCTCCCCTTTCCGCACAGAAAAGGATATATCCTTATCTCCATTACCCGTGACGTCCTGAAACTCCATCACGATCTCATCCTGAATGCAATTCTTCCGCTTGGGATAAGTCTCCGTCAGTTCTCTGCCCACCATCAGGGCCACCAGCTCATCCACGCAGGAATCCTTCGTGATCAGGGTCGTCACGTACTCCCCGTCCCGCAGCACCGTGATCCGGTCCGACAGGCGGAAGATCTCGTCTAAGCGATGGGATATGTAGATGATGGAAACCCCGTCGGCTTTCAGCTTCTCCACGATCTTCATCATGCTCTCCACCTCCGCTTTCGTGAGGGGCGCGGAGGGTTCATCCATGATCAGGATATTGGCATTCTGCTGGATCGCCTTGGCGATCTCAACCATCTGCTGGTAACCTACCGTCAGATCTTTGACCATGGCCCTGGGATCGATCCTGATGTTAAGCTGCTCGAATACCTTGCGGGACTCCTCCTCCATGCGCTTCCGGTCGATGACGATCCCGTTCCGGATGGCTCTGCCTAGAAAGATATTCTCTGCCACAGACAGCTCCCCCACATTGTTAAATTCCTGGTAGATAATGGCGATCCCGTTCTCCGCGGCAAGCTTCGGCGTCATGGCTTTAAACCGTTTACCATTTACCACGATCTCTCCCTCGGTGGGAACCACCGCGCCGCTGCAGGTCTTGATCAGCGTGGATTTCCCTGCCCCGTTCTCTCCGATCAGCGCGTGGATCTCACCCGGCCTCACCTTCAGGCTGACCCCGTTTAGGGCAGTGACGCCGGGATATTTCTTCACGATGCCGTTTAGCTCTAATACATATTCTTCCTGTCCCATGTTTCCCCTCCATTCTGTGGTTCTGCCGGATTATTTGGAATAGAATTCATTGACATTCTCCATGGTCACCGGGAAAATGTTTCGATATACGTTCTTGCCCTCCATGGTCTCTCCCTCGGATAAATCGGCTTCCGTAAAACCCTCTGCCGTGCCAAGCTTTGCCAGCATGTTATATACGGTCTCCCCGATCTTCTTCGGTGTGCCGGTGATGATCACGGACATCCGGTTGGCCTCCCCGTTTACCATGGCGGACAACTCCTCGTTGGTGGCGTCAGCCGCGAAGATGCCAATATCATCTGTGATCTCCCCATTGGCCTTAAACGCTTCGTTAGCTCCCACCGCTCCGCCTCCGCCGATGCAGCAGACTACCCTGGTATCCGGGTTTGCCTGGAGGATCGTCTCCATGGCCGCCAGTCCTTCGTTTGCATCTATGGCCGGCTGCTGGGCCACTACCTTCGCGTCTGGTGCCAGTTCCTTTAAGGCAGCCAGAATCCCGTTCTCACGCTCTAAAAGGATCTGGGTCTGGGGGTAATCCAGGACCGCCACATCACATACCCCGTCCGGGAACTTCTCCTTTATGAAGAGGGACGCCTGCTCACCGATCATATACCCCAGCGCTTCGTTGTCGATGATCCAGTTTAAATCTGTGTTCTCCATCTCATTGTCCCAGCACATCACCTTGATCCCCGCGTCCCGCGCTCCGGCGCAGACCGTCTCGATTGCGTTGGGATCTGATGGATTCACCATGATCACGTCGCAGCCGCTGCTGATATAGTTTTCGATCTGCTCGATCTGCTTCGCCGAATTGTCCTCGCAGGACATGTAGGTCAGTTCGTTGCCCTCCGCCTTTGCCAACTCCTGCATGGTGGAGCAGGCGCCTGCCCATACCTGGTTGCTGAGGCTCTGGACCGTGACCCCGATCCGGATGCTGCCGTCCTCTGCTCCTTTCCGCTCTGTCTGGGCGCCTGCCGCCCCCGCCGGTTCCGGTCCGTAGGAACACCCGCTCAGTGCCGACACCGCCAATACCCCGCTCAAACATAATACTGCCAGACTTTTTTTCATGTGATCACCCTCCGCTTTCTTGATTTGTTAAATACTTTTATAAATCTTTTTATTAAAGTGTTCTGTGATGTTGATATTAGCACACTTCATAAGCAGTGTCAAGACACTTTTTGACATCTTGTCTGGTTTTCACAAAGATACTTTTCTTTTTTAGATGATTTGCACAAAAAAATGTCCGTATTGTTTTCAAACCTCCAATACAGACATTTCTATACTATTTTTGCTGTTTTATGTTCTATCTCAACTGTCCTACAAACTTATCAATAAAATGCCAGGCGGCTCCCACAGCCGATCCCTCTTTTTTATAAATGCAATTCTTTAAATAACTGACATCGCTGTCAAACAGATTATAGGCCAATACCTTTTTTCCAAGTTCAAACATATGGCCTTCCATATATCCGCCCACATAACCGCCCAGTATGATATTGGTATCATAAGCCATGCGAAGATTGGTGATCACTATGGCCAGATAGTCCAGATATTCTTCCCATACAGAAAGCGCCTGTGACTCACGGCGGTTTACCCGTTCCATAAAGCTCTCCAGGGTGTCTCCTGTAGCGGAGGTCAGGACCAGCGGCGAGCAATAGGCGTCGGCACAACCCTTCTTGCCGCAATAACAGGGTCTGCCACCGGGAACGATGATCATATGGCCGAACTCGCCTGCCTTCTGGCTGTTTCCGCGGAACAGAGATCCGTTCATGCAGATGGCGCCGCCCACCGTGTTGCTTAAGGAGAGATAGACCGCATCCTCCTTTAAATGATTTTTCTCCGCCACCATGGCGGCGTTGGCATCGTTTTCAAAATACGCCGGAAACGGCATCAACTGCTCCATGATCCTGAGACTGACATTCTCCAGTTTCAGAGCATGGGATTTTAACAGGACCTTATTCTGATTGTCCACAATTCCCGGAAGGGAGATACCGATCCCCAGGATCCGCTCCGAAGATACCCGGCTGACCGCGCAAAAGTCATCCAGCTCTGTCGCCAGCTCCCGGTAATAATCCGGACTGTTCTGGAACGTCTTACGCTTCCTCTGGCTGTTTAGAACTTCTCCCACCAGGTTCACAAACACCAGGCTGATATGGTTCGCAGTGATATCCAGCCCCAGAGCATATGCGGCATCGCCGTGTATTACAAGGGATTTGGCTTTTCTCCCGCCTGTGGATTCGTATTCGCCGGCCTCCTCCACAATCCCCTGCTCCAACAGTTCTTTTGTGTTCTGAAGTACGGTTGGCATACTCAGATTGAGGACTTTCGAGATCTCCACCTTGGAGGCGTTGCCATTTTCCTGAATATAACGCACGATCTGCGCCTTGCTGTTCTCCCTGCTGTTTCCTGTCCTCTTCATATTTACCACCATTGATAAAAGTTTTTATTAAACTTATCATAGACCAGAAACCGTTTAATTACAAGCTATTTTTTTGAAGAAACAGTTTTTCTATCTAAGCCTATAAAATACAGCCGGACACCAGGTATTCCTGACCGTCCGGCTGCATCCTTTCTCTATTCAGATATCCCTTTATTTAAACAAACCTTTTTTCTTAGGCTTCTCGCCTTCCGGTGTTTCACCGCGCATCACTGCATCAAAATTGCGCAGCGCTTCCTTCTGTGCCTCGTTCATGCGCTCCGGTACCTGGACTACCAGGGTCACATAGTGGTCGCCGCGGACATTGCGGTTCCGGAGGGACGGTACGCCCTTGCCGCGCAGACGCACTTTGGTATCAGTCTGGGTTCCGGCCTTGACCTCATACTCCACCTCGCCGTCCACCGTCTTGATCCGGATCGGCGCGCCGAGAGCTGCGGTCGCAAATGAGATCGGTACTGTAGAGAAGATGCTGGTATCCTGACGCTTGAAAACAGGATGCTGGGACACTACTGCCTCTACTAAAAGGTCGCCGCGCTCGCCGCCGTTCACGCCCGGCTCGCCGCCTCCGGCACAGCGCACGCTGAGACCATTGTCGATGCCTGCCGGGATCGTAACCTTGAATTTCTTTTTCCGCGTCACATAACCTGTGCCGTAGCAGTCCGGACATTTTTCACGGATGATCTTGCCTTTACCGCCGCACTCGGGACAGGTCTGGACATTCTGGACCTGGCCAAAGAAGGACTGCTGGGTATACATGATCTTGCCCTTGCCGTTACATTTCGGGCAGGTTTCCGGAGAGGTGCCCGGTTTTGCACCGGTTCCGTGACACTTCCCGCACTCCTCCTTGAAGTTGATCTCGATCTCCTTTTCACAGCCAAATACCGCTTCCTCAAAGGTGAGACGGATGGAGGTCTTTACATTGGCTCCGCGCATGGGACCATTGTACTGGCTGGAGCGGCTTCTGCCGCCGCCAAAGATATCTCCGAAGATATCTCCGAAAATATCTCCCATATCCGCACTGTTGAAATCAAAACCACCAAATCCACCGGCGCCTCCGCCGGCTCCTCCCTCAAAGGCAGCGTGGCCGAACTGATCATACTGTCGTCTCTTGTCCGGGTCACTTAAGACGCTGTATGCCTCCGATGCCTCCTTAAACTTGCGCTCTGCCTCCGCATCGCCCGGGTTGCTGTCCGGGTGATATTTCTTGGCAAGGGTACGGTATGCTTTTTTGAGGGCAGCGTCATCCGCATTTTTCGGAACGCCTAAGACTTCATAATAATCTCTCTTACTCTCTGCCATGATAGTTCCCTTTCTTTTATATACACCGAAACGGCTGTCGCTCTCTTAAGAGGGCTGTCAACCAGCCCTCCAGATTGCGCCAGCCTTTCGCTGCTGTATGCTGGAAAGCCCGGCTGGGCTTTCCTCTGAGTATTTTATACCTCTTTAAAGTCTCCGTCGATGACGTCGTCGCCTGCCGCGCCAGAAGCGCTGCCAGCACCTGCTGCGCCGCCCATGTCAGGACCTGCGCCCTGAGCGCCTGCCGCACCCTGAGCCGCCTCATATACCTTTGCGAACAGAGCCTGCGCGCTTGCCATCAGCTTCTCCTTGCCTGCCTTGATATCTTCTACCTGTGCGTCGGTCATGGAATCGATCGGAGCACGGTTGATGGCTTCCTTCAGTGCATTTAAGTCAGACTCAACGGCAGCCTTGTCGTTGGCATCGATCTTATCGCCAACCTCTTCTAAAGCCTTCTCTGTCTGGAATACGATCGCATCCGCGTCATTTCTGGCATCGATGCCTTCTTTTTTCTTCTTATCCTGAGCCTCGAACTCAGCTGCTTCCCTCACTGCTTTGTCAATGTCTGCATCAGACATATTGGATCCGGAGGTGATGGTGATATGCTGCTCTTTGCCGGTTCCCAGATCCTTTGCGGATACATTCACGATGCCGTTGGCATCGATATCGAAGGTAACCTCGATCTGCGGAACGCCTCTGCGTGCCGGCGGGATTCCGTCCAGACGGAACTGGCCGAGGGTCTTATTGTCGCGGGCAAACTCGCGCTCGCCCTGTACCACATGGATATCCACTGCAGTCTGGTTGTCAGCTGCGGTAGAGAAGATCTGGCTCTTCTTGGTCGGGATCGTGGTATTTCTCTCGATCAGTCTGGTAGCGATGCCGCCCATGGTCTCGATGGACAGAGACAGCGGGGTTACATCCAAAAGCAGGATATCGCCTGCGCCCTCGTCGCCTGCCAGCTTGCCGCCCTGGATCGCCGCTCCGATCGCTACGCACTCATCCGGGTTTAAGGACTTGTTCGGCTCTTTGCCGGTCAGCTGTTTTACTTTCTCCTGTGCAGCCAGCATACGGGTGGAACCGCCGACTAACAGCACCTTGCCAAGCTCCGCTGTGGTCACTCCGCCGTCCTTTAAGGAATTCTGCACCGGGATCGCGGTCTTCTCAACCAGGTCATGGGTCAGCTCGTCAAATTTCGCTCTGGTCAGGTTCATATCCAGATGCTTCGGGCCTTCAGAGGTTGCAGTGATGAACGGCAGGTTGATGTTGGTGGTGGTAGCTGTGGATACTTCCTTCTTCGCCTTCTCAGCCGCCTCTTTCAGTCTCTGCATTGCCATCTTATCTCCGGAAAGGTCTACACCCTCGGCTTTCTTAAACTCATCTACCAGCCACTGGGTGATACGGTTATCAAAGTCGTCGCCGCCCAGACGGGTGTCGCCGTTGGTGGATAATACTTCGATCACGCCGTCGCCGATCTCGATCAAGGATACATCAAAGGTACCTCCGCCCAAGTCGTATACCATGATCTTCTGCTCTTTTTCATTGTCCAGGCCGTATGCCAGTGCAGCTGCGGTCGGCTCGTTGATGATACGTTTTACATCCAGGCCCGCGATCTTGCCGGCATCCTTGGTTGCCTGACGCTGCGCGTCGTTGAAATATGCCGGAACGGTGATAACTGCCTCGGTTACCTTTTCGCCCAGGTAAGCTTCTGCATCTGCTTTCAGCTTCTGAAGGATCATCGCGGAAATCTCCTGCGGGGTATAGCTCTTGCCGTCGATGGTTGCCTTGTAATCGGTGCCCATATGTCTCTTGATGGAAGAAATGGTGCGGTCTGCGTTGGTCACTGCCTGACGCTTTGCGGGTTCGCCGACCAGTCTCTCACCGGTCTTGGTGAATGCCACCACAGACGGGGTAGTGCGGGAACCTTCCTGGTTCGGGATCACTACCGGCTTTCCGCCTTCCATAACAGCTACACAGCTGTTGGTTGTTCCTAAGTCAATACCAATAATCTTGCTCATAGTTTTCTCCTCCTAAATTTGTTGTTTGCCGCTGCGTGTTCCACTCGACTAAGCTCATAGTTGCCAAGTGCTCAATGTCAATTTGCTACCTGCACCATGCTATGCCGGACGACTGTCCCGCGGTACTTGTAACCTTTCTGCATCTCCATGGAGATCTCATTCTCTCCGTATTTCTCATCCTCCACATGCATCACTGCATTGTGCAGGTTCGGGTCAAACTGCTGGCCCACAGCTTCAATTGCTTCCACACCGGCATCTTCCAGCGTTTTCACAAACTGCTTATAGATTTTTTCTACGCCTTCCGCAAAGGCGCTTGACTTCTCGCCCTGCGGCATGACTGCCAGACCCCGCTCGAAATTGTCCAGCACCGGGAGGATCTTCTCAATCATATCCCTGGCTCCGATCTCATACATAGCGGTCTTTTCCTTTTCCGTGCGTTTACGGAAATTATCAAACTCTGCCATCTGGCGTTTCAGGCGGTCCTGCAATTCCTCGATCTGCGCATCCTTCGGGTCCTTCTTCCTGTCATCCTTGTGACTGCTGTCCTCCCGTCCGTTTTGCTCCTCCTGGTTTCCCGCCATGCCTTCACCAGCAGGCTCTGCTGCCTCCTGACCGGCTGGATTTGCTTCCGTGGTGTCTATATCTTCTGCCTCCTGCCGGCAGGCGCTCGTGTCTTTCTTATTGTCCTGGCTCATGGTCTATCACCTTTCTTCATTTTTAAACGTGGCATCCAACTGCTTCATGAGATTCTTTAAGGTGGAAAGCACCTTTTCGTAATCCATGCGCTTGGGACCGATGATACCGATCGTACCCCGGATTCCCTCGCCCAGCTCGTAGTTGGCTGTCACCACGCTGCAGTCCTTCATGGTCTGAAGCGGTGTCTCATCCCCGATATACACCTGGATCCCGGTATTTTCCTCCGATGCATTCACATCGTCGATCAGCTCCTGGAGCATCTCCTTCTGTTCGAGGGTACTGAGCAGCTGACTGGCCTTTTCCCCATCGCTCAGCTCCGGGTATTTGAAAATATTAGTGGCTCCGCTGGTATATATCTGCAGGTCCTCGTCATCCGCCCGAATGGCTGCCGCCACCGCATTGAGCACCAGGTCTACCACATGGCTGTGCGGCCCGGCCTGTTCCTTTAAACGGCTGATGACATCCAGATTGATTTCCGCAATGGTCAGCCCGTTGAGCGCGCTGTTCAGCAGGATATTCAGATTGAGCAGTTCCTCCCGGGTGATTTCATCCGGCACATCCATCATGGTATTCTTGATCAGATTCCCTTCTACCACAATGACTACCAAAAGCTTTCTCTCATCCATCTGGGACAGCTGGATGAATTTCAGCTTGTTGTGATGATACTGGGGACCGCTGATCATGGCTGCATAATTGGTGTTGTTCGCCAGAAGCTGTGCCAGCTTTTTCAGTACCAGCTCTACCCGGTCCACCCGCTGGATCATCAGCTCCTTGACCTCAGTCACTTCCTGCTCTTTCTCCTGCATGATCTGATCTACATAGAACCGGTATCCCTGATCAGATGGGATCCGTCCAGCAGAGGTATGAGGCTGTAGGATGTAGCCCAGCTCCTCCAGATCAGACATCTCATTGCGGATGGTCGCGGAACTCAGCTTTAAGTCCGTATACTTGGATATGGTCCTGGACCCAACCGGTTCACCTGTCTCCAGGTATGTCTTGATGATGGCTTTTAATATTGTAACTTTTCTATCATCCAGTTCCATTCGGCGACCTCCGTTTCTGGTTTTGTTAGCACTCGTTGTTGAGGAGTGCTAACATTCTGTGATTAATATACTTTACTGCATCCGTTTTGTCAAGACTTTTTAAAAAAAACTTTTCTTTTTCTATATTAAGAGACACATATTACGTTCCTTTCTTGACATTTAACATTTTTGTAATATAATGGAAATTGGTACCCCCTAAAAAATGATTGAGAGGTAACATATGAACAAAAGAGATTTCCATAACACGTTTCGATTATTTCTGACTTTAATATGCATTTTATCCCTTAGCCTGCCTGTATGGGCAGCCGAAAGCGGCCCGGGTTCAGACATCGGCGTTACCATCGTAACAACTGGAAAGTCCGCTGATGAGGATGCTGACGCACAGTCACAGGTCATCACCTGCGGCACCGGCGAAGCCTCTGACGTGGGCGCTGTTTCCAGGCAGCCTGAGGCCGCACCGAAGGAATCCGGTTCAAAAGGAGCTTCGCTGGGGATGTTTACGACTACCGGCTACTGCAATTGTTCTGAGTGCTCCGGCGGCCACAGCCTTACTTACTCCGGAACCGTACCGAAAGCCAATCACACTGTCTCCGCAGATCTGTCAGTCTTTCCGATCGGGACCCGGCTGATGATCGGTGACGTCATCTACACGGTGGAGGATATGGGCTCCAGCGTAAAGGGCAATTGGCTCGACATCTATTACGACAATCATGATGCTGCCGTAGCTCACGGGATGAAGACTCAGGAAGTTTTCTCAGTTGAGCCGTAGCGCTATCTTTCTAATTTGCGTTTTTTTAATAACTACAATATATTGAGAGAGCAGATACTATATATAGTGTATCTGCTCTTTTTTACGATTTTTTCTTGACAAATTGGAAAAATAATGTAAAATAGGGACTTGTCGCTCATATATTACGAAATTGTTACATATATTTAGAATGTGTGAATGTTTTGTTGATTTTTTGCACAGTAACAATTTTGTTGAAAGAAAGGACAAAAAATATGATGAAAAACAAAACACTTTTTGCAACTCTGATACTGATGATAACCATGCTGCTGGGCAGCGCCATGACCACATATGCAGGGCAGCAGTCCGGTTACTTTGATGAATTTGAAGGCGGCACCATCGTCGGATGGGGATGGGACCCTTCCACGCCCAACACAGCAGTTCCGGTCCGTGTAACCGTAGTGAATAAAGATACCAACGAACTGGTTGGCGATTTCCATCCGACCGCGGCAGTTTACCGGTCTGATTTAAAAGACAACGGGATCGGAAACGGAAAGCATGGATTCCGTATCAATATGGACTGGGATTCCCTGCCGGACGGCACCTATCTGATCGAAGGCTGGACAGACTCCCGCGAATTTGGCAACAGCAGGACCTATGTAAAAGGAGCGGCAAAAGCTGCAGCAGACACATCCAGCCAGGCTGCACCGGTGTCCACTGCAGGTATGCGTTCTCTGGGCATGTTCCGCACCACGGGCTACTGCCCCTGCTACCAGTGCTCAGAAGGCTGGGGACGGCGCACTTCCACCGGCGCAACCGCACGTTCCGGACATACCATCGCTGTGGACCCACGGGTGATCCCCTACGGCAGCAGGGTGATGATCGGCGGCGTGGTATACACCGCAGAGGACCGTGGAGGCGGCGTCAAAGGCAACCATATCGATATCTTCTTTGACAGCCATTCCCAGACCCGTCAGCATGGTTCCCGTTCAGAAGAAGTATTTTTATTGACCAACTAGACGTGCAGATGACTGCAAAAACGGAGCACAGGCCGCCGGCATATCCGGTATCCTGTGCTCCGTTTTATTCTTTATTCTATCTGTTCCCGGTAGATCTCGATCACCTTCCGCATGGCCTCCTGTCCGGGCGCGCCGATCGTCATCCGTTTCTCCACGCAGGTCTCCATGCTGATGGCCTGGTAGATATCCTGCTCAAACACCGGGTTGATGGCTTTAAACTCCTCTAAGGACATATCGTCCAGGGCAATCCCCTTATCAATGCAGTAGAGCACCAGCTGCCCTACGATCCCATGGGCATCCCGGAAAGGCACGCCATGATTCACCAGATAATCCGCCGCATCCGTGGCGTTGGTAAAGCCGTTTTTCGCACTCCTTTCCATCACCGCTTTGTTGAAGGTCATGGTGGCGATCATCCCGGTAAACAGCGCCAGGCTCCCTTTGACCGTATCGATGGCGTCAAAGGTCAGCTCCTTGTCCTCCTGCATATCCTTGTCGTAAGCCAGCGGGATCCCCTTCATGGTGGTCAGGATCGCCATCAGCGCCCCGTAAACACGCCCTGTCTTGCCCCGTACCAGCTCCGCGATATCCGGGTTCTTCTTCTGCGGCATGATACTGCTGCCCGTGCTGTAAGCGTCATCCAGCTCCACAAAACGATATTCATTGCTGTTCCAGATGATGATCTCCTCACTGAACCGGCTCAAATGCATGGCGATGGTGGAGAGAGCCGACAGAAGCTCGATCACATAATCCCGGTCTGAAACAGAATCCATGCTGTTTAAGGTAGGGCCATAAAAGCCCAGCAGCTCTGCCGTGTAATCCCGGTCCAGCGGATAGGTTGTCCCCGCCAGCGCCCCGGAACCAAGCGGACAGTAGTTCATCCTCTCCCGGATGTCATGCAGCCGGCTGCGGTCCCTGGAAAACATCTCGAAATATGCCCCCATATGATGCGCCAGCGTCACCGGCTGGGCCTTTTGGAGATGGGTAAAGCCCGGCATGAAGGTATCTACATGCTCCTCCATGATATTTAAAAGCTCGCGCAAAAGTTCTTTTACCAGACCGTCGATCTCCTCGATCTCATCCCGGCAGTACAGCTTCATGTCCAGAGCCACCTGGTCATTGCGGCTGCGCCCTGTGTGAAGGCGTTTGCCCGCCTCCCCGACCCTTTCGATCAGATTCGCTTCCACAAAGGAATGGATATCTTCATGCTCCTTTGAAAATGTCAGTTTGCCGGATTCAATATCCTGAAGGATCCCGTTTAAGCCGCCGATAATAGTTCTTTCGTCCTCCTCCGATACGATGCCCTGCTTCGCCAGCATGGTCACATGGGCAATGCTGCCCTGGATGTCCTGGCGGTAAAACTTCTGGTCAAATGACAGGGATTCATTAAAATTGTGTACCAGCTGGTTTTCTTCCTTTGTAAATCGTCCGCCCCATAATTTCATAATGCTTCTCTCCTCTTTCTGGAATCATAAACTATTTTGTCTCATAACTGTTCAGTATCCTCACAGTCCCCTTGTCTCCATCTCTGAATCCTGGATCTCGCCGCGGTATTTCCTCCAGTAACGTCCTCCCAGGGCAATGAACAGCAGCATCACCGTGCTCCCTGCCGAGATCATCCAGCCCAGGTTCAGGCCCTCCGGCCGGTAACTCATCTCCACCGTGTGGCTTCCCGGCGTCAGCCTTACGCCGATGAAGGAATCAAGCATCTTCGCCGCCGGCTGCTCCACTCCGTCCACCAGGATCTTCCACCCCTTGTCATAAGGAATGGTCGTCATCATCATGCCGTTTTCCTGACATGCGATCGTCCCCTTCAAATAAGTATCGCCTGTCCAGTTGCTCAGCTTCCATGGCGTCTCTGACAGCTTGTCATATACTGCCGCCAGGCCTTCCTCCGAGAACCGGTAGACGTCCGCCCACATGGATTCTTCCGTGTTTTCAGCTGTCAGGCTCACTTCCTCGCCTGCGGTACAGTAGCCCAGCTCCAAAAGGTAACCGCGGTCCACATTATTCCAGGTCTTTGTGCCCTTCCAGGTGTTGACCGTCACCTTCTCGATCTTTTTATTGCCCACATAGGCGTAGTACTCTCCGCTTACCTCCGGGTAGAACGTAAGCTTCTTCCCATCCGCCCGCGCATCCAGCACCATGCTCATCACATGTTCCGTCTCCAGGCTGTCTGTCAGGCTGTTCTGTACATCTGCCGGATTGCCGGTCTCCAAATCCCAGCGCTCTTCAAAATCCGGAGCCACAAAAAATCCAAGCGGCAGAGCGTATTTATTCTGGTACAGTAAGATTTCTTCCTCCTGGGCTAAAAACTCCCGGATGCCCGAAGGATCCGGCTCCTCAGAAAAAAGCGCGTATTTGACAGCAAACAATGCATCGATGAGCGGCGTGCTCCCCGTGATGCTGTAGGCATTGGTGGAGCTTTCGCAGCCAAGCCGCTTAAACAATTTAGAAAGATCCGCATTTGCCGTGGAGGAGAACAGCGATACCGACGGGAAATGCATCCATGCACCGTCATTTTTCGTCTTGCGCGTCACCTTTTCCACCCGGTAAAATGTCTCATTGGGCAGCAGGGAGCCCACCAGACGTTCCACAGCCTCATTGTCCGCTGTGTAAGCAGTGCGGCTGGTGGTCGTCACGCTGGTCACCGTGGTATTCACCGCAGACTCGATGGAGACCACCGCCAGCGCAAATAAAACCGCCCCATTAGCAAATTTCGGCCCCTTCCGGTACAGGGCAATGGCTGCCAGATACAGCGCAAGGAACAGGATCGCCACATAGAACACGATAAAGTGGAAATGTTCCTCCGTCACCAGCTTCTGCGCCAGCAAAACAAAGACCACCGCCGCCGCAAACGACAGCGTCACATGATGCCAGGGCGTCTCACGCAGATGCATATATGCCCGGTAACACACCAGGAGCACCAGGAATATATAGATGTAGGACTGGCGGCAGGGCAGGCTGTTGGGAAAATGGAAGCCGTGCCACAAAAAGTTCATCACATTGAAGGAAAAACTCGCCATGAAGAACAGCAGCAGGATACAGTACACCGCCTTTTCCTTTGCAGATATCTTCCGGTTCGCCAGGTACAGCGGGAAAAACATAAGCACCGCCACGCCGCAGTAGATATTGGGCCAGTGATCCAGCCCGATCTCCGTCTCCACATTGCCGATATGGCGCGCGATCATGTCAAATATGGGGAAATACTGGGTAAAGGTTTTCGGGAAGGTGGAATCCGCCGACGCCGTCATCTGCAGGGCGTAGATCTCTGGTATGAGGACCACCGCCGCCAGACCTCCCGCCAGCAGGGAATACAGCGCAAACTGAAAACTCCGCCCGACGAATTTCTCCCATGTCATACGACCGTCCAGGATCAGCAGCGCAATGAAATACATCACCATGAAAATGCAGGTCATGATGGAAATATAGTAGTTGGACAGGATCGACATCCCCAGGGCAAGGCAGTAAAGCATCCCTTTTCCGTCTTTCACCAGCCGCTCCAGGCCAAGAACGATCAGCGGGAACAGGATGATACAGTCCAGCCACATGATGTTCCAGCTGTAAGCCGCCATATATCCCGAAAGCGCGTAGAAAATGCCGAAAAAGGCGATACCAAAATCACAGGTCTTACAGTGCCTGCGCAGATAGTACGCCATGGAAAGCCCGGACAGGCCGATCTTTAACACGATCATATAGGTCATAAACTCAATGACCAGATTTTTCGGGCACAGCACCAAAAGCCAGTTGAGCGGGCTTGCCAGATAGTAGGCGTACAATGCAGAAAAGTTCACACCCATTCCCACATCCCAGCTGTAAAGCAGGCTGCCGCCGTGAGTCAGTTTATTCTGAAACTCCGAGAAAAACGGCGCATACTGATGATACATGTCTGTCCGCAGAAAGGATTCCTCTCCAAACGGAAAGATCCCGCGCTGGGCAAATATGATCAGCATGATAATGACCGGCACGATAAATGCCGCCGCCAGTCCGTCATAAGGCCGCACAAGGCTCCAGCCTGAAAATCTGCTTCCACGCCCGTCCGTCCTGCCTCTGAAGACTTTCGCACCGGGCCATCCATGCATCTTCGCCTGCCTGATCCTGCGGGCCGGGTTCTTCCTGCCGGGAATTTCCTCACCACGATCATTCTCGCACGGTTCTGCATCCGTCAGAGGCTCAGCTGCATCTTTCGCGGCATCCGGCAGCAGTCCGGTCCTGCTCCGCTCTGCATCGTCTCCCCGCAGCAGCGTATCCTCCGACCGGACAGCTTGTCCCTCAATATCTGTCACCGCCGATTCCATCTCCGCCAAAAGCCCTTCTACAGGATCGTCCTGGGCTTTTGTCTCTTTGTCTTTTATTTCTTCTGTCATTAGTAAGTCCTCTAATTCTTTCGTAATCCGGGTGATCTCTCCGTTATACATATCCGGCTCTCCTTGCTTACGATACCTTTGTTTCCTTTTCCTTTTTAAATATGAAAAGCTTGCTGAACAGGTAATTGAGTACCAGCGAGATCGCAGATACGACCACTTTACAGATAAAATCCTGCTTGATCCCCAGCCCGTCCACCATCACGATCATCGCCACCATGGTGAACACACCGGTAGCTGCCCTGCATATGACAAACGGTACAAATTCCTGCCACACCTTTTTTGGGTGCAGATCCCAGCTGTTAAACACAAAAAGCTTGTTGGTGACAAATGCAAACAGCACTGCCGCCGCCCAGGACCCCGCCGTGGCGATCCGGTAATCGATCCCCAACTGTCTCATATACCAGTAGCTGATCCAGTCCACCAATGTGGTCAGCACACCGAATATCAGATAGGAAATCGTCTCACGGTTCACAAATTTCTTCCACAATCGTTCTATCATCACTTATTCTCCCTATACATAGTCTATTGTATTATAGGGCAGGAACCGCAAAAAGTAAAGGTTGAGTAACAGTTCAGCGCGGGGGAGTTTGCTGGCAGAGGAGAAGGAGGGGCCAGTCTACCTCTGAAGCCGATACAACACATTCCCTTCCTTTATGGTCTCCGCCACTGCAATATCCTTCAGCTCCATTTTTCCTGCTGTCAAAGGATTTTTCTCCAGGATCACCATGTCGGCAAGTTTTCCCGCCTCTAAAGTCCCTTTCCGGTCCTCCTCGTGATAGGCATACGCTGCGTTTATGGTAATGCCCTTCAGCGCTTCATACACGCTCAAACACTGATCCACCCCAATCTTTACGCCGCTTCTGGTCAGGCGGTTCACTGCACACCACACGGTCCGCATCATGTCCGGAGGCAGTACCGGACAGTCCTGGTGGAAATTATACCGGAGTCCAAGATCCGCTGCCGCCTTCGCCGGGCTGATATGAGATCCGCGCTCCGGACCCAGGTTCTTTAAATGTACATCTCCCCAATAATAGGTATGCGCCACAAAGATCGACGGAATCATGCCGATACGCTTCATCTCCTCCAGCTGGTCGTCGCGGACCGTCTGGCAATGGATCATCACAGGCCGGAGATCCCTCCCGGAATCCAGTTCCTGCTCCAGGGCCTTTTTGTAGCACCGGATATACTGACCGGAAGCCGCGTCTCCGTTGGCATGGGCCAAAAGCTGGTAACCGTGCCTGAGTGCGCACCGGGCGGCCGCCACCACCGCATCATCTTCCTGAGTCGGATACCCGCAGTAGCTTTCCTCCCCTTCATAGGGCCGGGTCAGCCATGCCGATTTGCCCTGGGGCGATCCGTCCAGAAAAATCTTCGCCCCATCCACCTTTAAATGATTCCAATATTGTAAAAACAGCTCCGGATGCTCTGCCATAAGCATTTCCGGCTCCTCGTTAAACATCAGATACGACACCACGTCCAACCGAAAAACATTCTGCCCCGCCATTTCAAGCATTTCCTCAAAAACCTGGCGGCTTGTTCCCCCGTCCTGTACCGTAGTGATCCCGTATTTCAGATAAATATCCTGCACCCGCCTCATCTGCTCCACGGAATCCGCCTGCACCCTGGAAAATGCGGTCATCAAAAGCGGGCCGAACGCTGCCAGCTCCTCCGCATAACCATTCAGCCGTCCGTCCTCGTATCTTCCATAACGCCCGCCCTTCGGGTCCTTTGTCTCATCCGTCAGACCTGAAATACGAAGAAGCGGCGTGTTCGCAACTCCCATATGCCCGGAGGAATGATACAGATAGATCGGAATCTCATTTGACACCGCATCCAGGATATCCCGTGTGGGATGGACTCCTTCCTTCAGGAAATTGTGGTCATACCCAACTGCGATCAGGACGTCCGCCCCGGTCAGCTTATGTTCCTTGAGATATGCCTTTAAAGCCTCCTGGATCTCTGAAAAGGACGTGCAGTCCGAAACGTCCGGGAACGCGGAAAAACGGGAGTACATGGAGATGTGGCTGTGACCGTCAATAAAAGACGGCATAAGCGTTCTCCCCTTTAAATCTATCAGCTCCGCATCCGCGCCGCACAGTGCCCTGGCCTCCTTTAAGCTGCCCACAAACCGGATCTGCCCGTCTTCGGTGAGCACCGCCTCCGGCGCATCCTCTTCCCGCACCATGGTAACAATATCTCCGCCATAATATAATTTCTGCATAATTCCCTCCACTGCAATTCGTCCATCAGTTACCGGTCACTCTGATCCCAGTATACCCAGATCTCCGCATTTTTGTCAACGCCGCCTTGTAACGTCCCTTCCATTGTGCTAAAATGTATGGAGAACAGAAAGCACTACACATCAGAAAAGAAGGGTAACCTAATATGTTTGAATTTCTTAAAAAAAATACCGTACGGGAATTAAGAGCCATGGCCAGCGGAAAAGTCATCCCGGTCTCTGAAGTAAAGGACGATGTATTTTCCTCCTGTATGCTCGGCAATGGTATCGCGGTCCATCCCATTAACGGCACCGTTGTATCGCCGGTGAATGGCGAGATCAGCGTTACGATGGACGGTTCCAACCACGCTGTGAGTATTAAGGCCGGACCTGGCTTCGACCTGCTGATCCATATTGGCCTGGACACCGTATCCCTGAATGGAAAAGGCCTTACCTCCCATGTCAGCATGGGACAGAAGGTCAAGGCGGGCGATAAACTGATCACATTTGATAAAGAATACATTGAATCCATGGGGCTCTGTGCCGATGTGATCCTGGTTGTCCTGGACAATCCTGAGCTTCCTGCCATCAGCTACCAGACAGGCATGGATGCAGTTGCCGGGGAGACCATCGTCGCCACCTGGTAGGAAAGGAACACTTATGGCAGGACCGGGTATCGATCAGATCAGAAGCTTCCGGCTGCATTCCCATCATCTGGATGCAGCTTATAAAAAATCAGACATTTTCCGGGCTGCCGGCGCCTGCGGACTGCAGAATACGCCGCCCGGCGCCTGGGAGACAGCGCTTCACAGCCGTATCCCAGGCTGCAGCACACTGGACATGGAGCAGTTTCTTTGTAAAGACAGGTCGCTTTTGCAGGCCTGGAGCATACGTGGGATTCCCGTCGTGTTCCCGGCCTCTGAGAGCGATATTTTTTTATCTTCACTGATTCCTGCGGACGGGGAGCCCTGGATCTATACGCGGGGGATTGCCCTGGCGCTTGATTTGCTTCAGATGACATTTGAGGAATTGCTGGATCTGCAAATGCAGGTCATGCCAAAGCTTGACGACACCCTGATCATCAGCAAAAGTGCTCTGGATCAGACGATCGCCGGGTGGATGCTCCCTCTGCTGCCCGCTGCCAAACGCGGGCTGTGGAATCAGCCATCCATGTATGGCAGTCCTGACATACAGACTGTGGGCGGCGCTGTGGTATCCTTCCTGCTCAGGCCATGCGCGTTCTGCCAGCTGGTTGTCTTTGGAGAACGGGACGGCATCAGCCCGTCCTTCACCTCTTACAAAAGCTGGACCGGACACGCAGCGGCCTCCGGCGCCGGCATCGATCCTGCCATCCATATGGATGCTGTTAAAAAGCTTGTCCGGAAATACCTGCACTGCTACGGTCCTGCAACAGTTGACGGGTTCACAAGCTGGCTTGGCTGTTCCGGCAAACAGGGACGGCGTATGTGGAAAACAGTCTCCCAGGAGATGGAACCGGTAACTGTCTTCGGGAAAAAGGCTTTTATCCTGTCCGAGGACCGGGAAAGATTGTTTACTCCCGCTTCTTTCGACCGGGAACTGCTGCTTCTCGGCGGTCACGATCCCTTTCTTGATCAGAGAGACCGGATCATCCTTCAGCCGGAAAAAAACCTTCACAAGCAGATCTGGAGGCTGGTGTCCAATCCGGGGGCAATTGTATACCGGGGAGAGATCATCGGAATCTGGAACAGCCGGAAGAAGGGCATGGGCATGGATATTACCGTAAAGCTTTGGGTACAATCCCACACAAAAGCAGATAAGCACAGGCTTGGCATGCTTGCCGAAGAATATGCCGCTTTCCGCCAAACTGAACTATCCGGATTTCAGATCCATACAGGTTAATAATAAATGAAAGTATATTGCATAGAATGGAGAACAAAGAATGCTGAAAAAGATATGCCGCACCTTCCTGTTCCTCCTGATCGCCTCTGCCTGCATCACAGGCTATGCGCGGTATATCGAACCGGAACTGCTGACCGTCAGATCTTACACGGTTGAAACTGAAAAACCCATAAGCAGCTGCAAAGCTGTTTTCTTCACAGACACCCATTTTGGAAAGCTGTATGGCGAAGAACACGCCGCAAAGATCGCAGATAAGATCAACGCCCTGAATCCGGATATCGTGATCTTCGGCGGCGACCTGCTGGACAATTATGCCCGTGACAGAGAAACGCTCGACCTTGACCTGTTAAAGAAGGAACTGGGCCGCATGAAAGCAAACGCGGGTAAATACGCGGTCTGGGGCAATCACGATTATGGTGGCGGCGCCGTCCGCATCTATGAAGATCTGATGACTGCCTGTGGGTTTGAGGTGTTGGACGACGAGAGCCGCACACTGGACGACTACGGAATCAAAGTGATCGGATATGATGACTATCTGATGGGCTGGACCGATCCATCCCTTTATACAGTAAAAAGCGACTTATTTAACATCATCGTGGCCCATGAGCCGGTGATCGCCCAGTCCATCAAAAGCCACAGTGACAATTTTATGCTGTCCGGCCACACCCACGGCGGACAGGTCAGTATCCCCTTTCTCACTGCAAAGATCGTACCGCCCGGCTCCGGGGCCTTTATAAAAGGCTTCTATGACGCCGGAGAGATCGGAACTGATTCATCTATAAATATGTACACCAGCAGCGGGATCGGCGTGACCAAATACCCCTTCCGCCTGTTCAATATACCGGAGATCGTGGAGATCCAGTTCCGGCAGGCCGGAGAATGAGCAGCAGGCCGCCTGATTTATTTTCCCAGCGTCATCATGAGCAGGTTATAGCCCAGGATCGCATATATGATGACGGTCACTCCGACAAACATCTTAGCCTGCTGCTTTGCCCCCTTGTCGTACTTCTCCTTGGCGCTTGCCAGCATGGTCAGCCCCAGGAATAAGAACATGACCGGCATGATGATGTCATAGGAAAGAACCCCCATCAGCCCCAACGCACCGGACAATATTGTGATCGCTGCAAAAATAAGTGCCAATCCTCTCATCGTAACTTCCTCCTGATCCATTCTATAGTCAAACCCCATATTTCCTGTTAGAGGCAGCAAGTAACCTGCTGCCTCCCAAAACTCATTATGATAACTGCCTTATCTTATGCTTCCCCACTGGCCTTGCGGTCAGCCATGATCTTATCAATGCTCACAATCTTTACACACAGGGCAAACAGTTCCATCGCCACGATCAGATCACCCAGAGGCGGATAGGACGGTGCGATGCGGATGTTGCTGTCCTGCGGATCTTTGCCGTATGGGTAGGTGGCTCCGGCGCCGGTCATCACCAGGCCCGCTTTCTTGCATTTCGCCACAACGGTCTTCGCACAGCCGTCGAGAGAATCAAAGGAGATAAAATATCCGCCCTTCGGGGAGGTCCAGCTTCCGATGCCCAGGCCATCCAGCTCCCGCTCCAGGATACTGGTCACCGCCTCGAACTTCGGACGCATGCTGTCCGCATGCAGGCGCATATGCTCCACCATGCCATGGATGTCCTTAAAGAAACGCACATGGCGCAGCTGGTTCACCTTGTCATGGCCGATGGTCTGATATTTGAGCTGCTTTAAAATGTCCTCCAGGTTGTTGCGGGAGGTTGCGATCGCCGCAATACCGGAACCTGGGAAGCTGATCTTGGAGGTGGAGGAGAACTTATAAACCAGATCCGGGTTCCCCGCGCGCTTACACTCTGCCAGGATCTCGATCAGATGATCCTGATCATGGTCGTATAAATGATGGATCCCGTAGGCATTGTCCCAGTAGATCCTGAAGTCAGGAGCCGCCGGTTTCAGTCTCGCAAAGCGGCGCACAGTCTCGTCAGAATAGCTGACTCCGGTAGGATTGGAGTACTTCGGCACACACCAGATCCCTTTGATGGAATCATCATTTGCCACCAGACTCTCTACAACATCCATATCCGGCCCTTCGGCGTTCATCGGCACATTGACCATCTCGATGCCGAAATATTCGGTGATGCCAAAATGGCGGTCATAGCCCGGCACCGGGCAGAGGAACTTCACTTTGTCCAGCTTGCTCCACGGAGTGGAACCCATCACGCCATGGGTCATGGAACGGGATACGGTATCGAACATTACATTTAAACTGGAGTTTCCGTAAATGATGATGTTGTCAGGGGATACCTCCATCATATCGCCAATCAGCTCTTTCGCCTCTTTGATACCGGTCAGGACGCCGTAGTTGCGGCAGTCGGTACCATCCTCACAGATCAGGTCCTCATTGCTGCTTAATACGTCCATCATGCCCATGGACAGATCAAGCTGCTCTGCGCTTGGCTTGCCGCGGGACATATCCAGTCTCAAATCCCTGGCCTGGAATTCCTTATACTGGGCGGATAACTGTTTCCTGAGTGCCTGCAATTCTTCATTGCTCATTTCTGCATATGGCTGCATTTTCTTCTTCCTCCTCATTCGATATAATCTCCTTTGTTTCCTCAGCGACGAGATAAAATACCTGTCAGGTCGTTTTATCCTACATTCTACACGAAATTACTCTGTATTACAATCAGGTTTTTCAAAATACCTGAAAATAACCTTCTTGTGTCCTGTCCGCCTCTGCCTTCGGGCCTCAGTCCTTTACCGGCCCATCAGCTCCCGGACCAGCGCATTCACCACCGCTGGATCTGCCTTTCCTTTCATGGCGCGCATAGTCTGCCCCACGATAAATCCCATGGCCTTTTCCTTTCCTGCTTTAAAGTCTGCGGCGGACTGCGGATTCGCCAGCAGAATCTCTTCTATGATCTTTTTTAAGGCGGCCTCGTCGTTGACAACCTTCAGCCCATTCTCTTCCACATAAGCCTCCGGGTCCACATCCTCCGCAAAAACCGCCTCAAATACGTTCTTTGCCACAGTACGGCTGATGATATTTTTATCTACCAGGGCCACCAGCTTTGCCAGATTCACCGGTGAAAAATCCATGTCCTCCACGTCCTTTTCATGCTCCTTTAATAAACGCATCCCATCGGTCATCAGCCAGTTGGAAACCTCTTTAGGTTTTTTGCACAGCTCCACCGTCTGCTCGAATATATCTGCCAGATGCCTGGAGGATGTCAGGATATCCGCATCGTACTGGGGCAGGCCGTACTCCTCCTGATACCGTCTCACCTTCTCTGTCTGGAACTCCGGCTGTGCCGCCCTGATCCGCCCGATCCATTCATCACTGATCCGTATGGGCGTCAAGTCCGGGTCCGGGAAGTAGCGGTAATCCTGTGCGTCTTCCTTGGAGCGCATGGCATGGGAGGACTCTTTGTTGTCGTCCCACCTTCTGGTCTCCTGGACCACCTTTTTTCCATCCTCCAAAAGCTCGATCTGGCGGGCGCGCTCCCCCTCGACGGCACGCGCGATCGCCTTAAAGGAGTTTAAGTTCTTCATCTCTGTCCTGGTACCGAAATCCGGCGCTCCCACTTCTCTCACAGATAAGTTCACATCCGCACGCATGGAGCCTTCCTGGAGCTTGCAGTCGGAAGCCCCCAGGTACTGGATGGTCAGCCTCAGCTTTTCCAGGTATGCGATCACCTCATCGGCATTTCGCATATCCGGCTCCGACACGATCTCGATCAGAGGCACGCCGCTCCGGTTATAATCCACCAGAGAGCAGTCCTCCCACTCGTCATGGATCAGTTTCCCCGCATCCTCCTCCATATGGATCTCATGGATTCCGATCTTTTTTCTTCCCGCAGCCGTCTCGATCTCCACCCAGCCGTCGTGGCAGATGGGCAGATAGAGCTGGGAGATCTGATAGTTCTGCGGATTGTCCGGGTAAAAATAGTTTTTCCGGTCAAATTTGCAGTACTGGTTAACGCTGCAATTGGTGGCAAGTCCTACCGCCAGGGCATATTCCACTACCTGCCTGTTGAGGACCGGAAGCGCTCCCGGCATACCGGTGCACACCGGGCAGGTGTGGGTATTTGGCGCTCCTCCGAACTCTGTGGAACACCCGCAGAATATCTTGGTTTTCGTCGCCAGCTCCACATGGACCTCCAGGCCGATGACGGTTTCATACTGTCTGTTCATCACGCATCACCTCCTGCTGCACCAGACGCCAGCTCCGGCATCTCATAGCTGCGGCTGCACTCATAGGCGTATCCGGCGCGGATGATATTTTTTTCCTTGAAACAGTCCCCGATCAGCTGCAGCCCGACAGGCAGGCCTTTTGAGTCCATCCCGCAGGGCACAGTCATGGCAGGCAGGCCCGCCAGGTTTACAGAAACCGTATAGATATCTCCCAAATACATTTTTAAGGGATCGCTCAAAGACTCCCCAAGTCTGGGCGCTGTTGCGGGGGCCGCCGGTCCCAGGATCACATCGTAGGTTTCAAAAGCCCGGTCAAATGCATTCTTGATCAGCGCCTTCGTCCGCAGCGCTTTTAAATAGTAGGCATCATAATAGCCGCTGCTGAGAACAAAGGAGCCAAGCATGATACGGCGTTTTACCTCCGCCCCAAAACCTTCAGACCGGCTCTTTTTATACATGCTGTGAAGTCCATCGTATTCCTCTGCCCGGTAACCATACTTTACGCCGTCAAATCTGGACAGGTTAGAGCTGGCTTCCGCAGATGCGATCACATAGTATGCCGGGATCGCGTATTCCACCAGGCTCAAGTCAAACTCCTCCACCACGGCGCCCTTTCCCTCCAGTACCTTTGCCGCCATAAGGACCGCTTCCTTTACCTCGGGATCCAGCCCATCTCCAAGATAATCCCTCGGAATGCCGATCCGCATTCCCCTCACGTCATCCGCCAGGGCAGAGGTGAAATCATAATCCTGCCGGGCCACGGAAGTACTGTCCTTTCTATCATAGGAAGAAACAGCTTCCAGAATCACCGCACAGTCCGTCACATCCCTGGCTATGGGACCGATCTGGTCCAAAGAAGAGCCGTAAGCGACCAGACCATAGCGGGACACCGTACCGTAAGTGGGCTTTATTCCGGTCACCCCGCAGAGAGCGCCGGGCTGGCGGATGGAACCACCTGTGTCGGAACCAAGGGCATAAAAACACTCGTTTGCCGCCACCGCTGCACAGGAGCCGCCGGAGGAGCCGCCAGGTACATGCTCCACATTCCAGGGGTTTTTTGTTGCCCCATAAGCGGAGGTCTCTGTGGTACTCCCCATGGCAAATTCATCCATATTGGTCTTTCCAAGGATCACCGCGCCCGCCCGTTCCAGATTTTTCACCGCCTCCGCGGTATAGGCCGGGATAAAGTTGTGCAGGATCCTGGAACCGCAGGTGGTCCGCAGTCCTTCTGTACACAGGTTATCCTTGACCGCCACCGGCACGCCGGCCAGCGGTCCGCTCAGAATACCGCGCTCAATCTGCTCCTGCACTTCTCCTGCCTGTTTCAGAACACGCTCTTCATCTATGGTCACATAACAGTTTAAGACCGGTTCCAACGCTTTCATCTGCGCCAGAGACGCCTCTGCCGCCTCCACGGCTGTAATCTCTCCGGCTTTTATTTTTCTGCCCAGCTTGACGGCAGTCAATTCCAGTATGCTCATGTTGCCCCTCCTTTCGTTCCGGTTCCCTATTCCACGGTCTTCGGAACCTTGAAAGCTCCGTCCTTCTGCTCCGGTGCATTTTTCAGGATCCGGTCTCTGTCATCCCCGCCTGTCACTACATCCTCTCGGAACACATTGTCCACCTGAAACAAGTGGGACAGAGGCTCCACGCCGGTTGTGTCCAGCTCGTTCATCTTATCGATATAGTCCAGCATTCTGTCCATATCCTTTTTTGCAGCTTCCTTTTCCTCGCCGGATAGCTCCAGCTTTGCCAGGACCGCAACATAATCAATGGTATCGCTGCTGATCGTATTTGCCATGTTTTTCCTCCTTTTTCTGCCATGCGGCACTGTTTGGGGGCGCAGTTTCGTGCCGCTGTTTTAGCTCGCTGCGCCGATAGCCTACGGTTCCAAACGGGTCACGTCTCTGGGGAACAGGGATGTCTCACGGACGTTCTGTTCATCCAGAAGCCGCATGGTCAAACGCTCCAGGCCGATGCCCAGGCCTCCATGGGGCGGCATGCCATATTGAAAGATCATCAGGTAGTCCCTTATATCTTCCGGGTCCATGCCCCTCTTCTCCATCTTCTCAAGGATCGCATGGTAGTCATGGATGCGCTGGCCTCCGGTCGTGATCTCAAGCCCCTTGTACAGCAGGTCAAAGCTTAAGGTGAACCGCTTATCTTCCGGGTCGTCCATGGCGTAAAAGGGACGTTTTTTCGCAGGATAATGAGTGATGAACACAAAATCGCTTCCATACTCCTCTTTGAAATACTGTCCGATCAAAAGCTCCTCCTCCGGCTCTAAGTCATACGGGTTGCGGATCGCTCTGCCATATTTTTCAGCCGCCAGCTCTTTTGCCCGGTCAAACCGCACCTGCGGGATCTTCTCAATGGACGGTAAGTCCACTCCCAAAAGGTCCAGCTCTTTTTTATATTCCCGCCTGAGCAGCTCCACTGTATATTTGAGAAAACCGGTCTCCATCGCCATCACATCCTCAAAACTGTCGATATAACCCATCTCAAAATCCAGGCCGATATACTCGTTTAAATGCCGGGTCGTATTATGCTTCTCGGCCCGGAACACAGGAGCCACCTCAAATACCCGGTCAAATACGCCGACCAGCATCTGCTTGTAGAACTGCGGGCTTTGTCCCAGCTCAGCCTTTTTGTTAAAGTAATTCAGCTTAAATACATTGGCGCCGCCCTCAGCTCCCCGGGAAACGATCTTCGGGGTGTGCACCTCCGTAAATCCCTGACTGCTCAAAAACTCCCGAAATCCCCGGACCACGCCCTCCTGCACCTTGAACCTGGCGCGTTCCCTCACATTCCGCAGGGACACCGGGCGCAGCGCCAGCCGGGTCTCTAAGGACGTATTGAGCTTCCACTTGTTGACGGCTAACGGCAGGCTTTCCGCCGGTTCCGACAACACCCGGATCTGCCTGAGACGAATCTCGAACCCATGAGGCGCCCGTTCTTCCAGAGACACCGTCCCGGTTACCTCCACAGCGGATTCCTCCTTCAGCGTTTTTAGGTCAAAACCGGTTTTCCCCTCCTCATACACGCACTGCACCAGGCCTTCCGCCCTGCGCAGGATGACAAAGGCAACCTCGCCCATGGTGCGGATATTGTGCACCGCACCGTTCATCTTTACCGTCCTGTCCACATAATCCCCATCCAGGATCTCCCGCACCCCTACGGTCTCCTTCTCCCTGACGCCTGATAAAAATTCCATACTGCTCACTCCTTACCTGAGTGCTGTGAATGCCGGCTCAGGAAATGCCGCATTCACACTCACCTCGAAAAATGCCATGTATCCCGGGAAACCGGAAGCTTTCTGAAAATGAAAAAAGCCCCGCCCCGGAATACTGTTACATATTCCGGGACGGGACATGAAGTTCATGTTCCGCGGTACCACCCGCATTGAGACCGGTCCAGTGCAAAAACCGGTGCTCCACTCTCGGCGCGTAACGAGCGCCAGACGGATATCCCTACGCCTCCTGTAGTTTCAGGATACCAGCTCCGGAGTGTTCCCTTTCGCCCAGTCCAACGTAACAGCGCTCTCAGTCGGTGACGCCGTCTTCCTGTCGAAGTCCTGCTGGCAAGAGTCTCCTTCTCAGCCATTCAAATGCTTTGCCGCACTAAATTGGTTATTATATTAGCACAACGCTTTTTTATTTGCAAGACCTAAAATTTTATTTGAAAATTTCCATTGACATAATTTTTTTATCCATGTATGATTGTTAACAGACCATTAACGCAGTATTTTTGTCACTAAAGAGGGGGTTCTTTTTTTTATGTCTGAAATCAATACAAAACCAGAGCAGAACAAGATGGGTACTATGCCCATCAACCGGCTGCTCATTTCCATGTCCCTGCCCATGATCATTTCCATGCTGGTGCAGGCGATGTACAACATTATTGACAGCGTTTTCGTTGCCCAGATCGGTGAAAATGCACTGGCCGCCGTTTCCATGGCGTTCCCGATCCAGAGCCTGATGATCGCGGTCTCCTCCGGAACCTGCGTGGGCGTCAATGCCCTTTTGTCCCGGTCCCTGGGCGAACGCCGGCCGGAGGATGCGCGGCTGGCTGCCATCAACGGTATCTTCCTTGCGATGTTAGGCGCTCTTGCATTTGCACTGTTTGGCCTTTTTGGGTCCCGCATGTATTTTGCAAGCCAGACCTCTGACCCGGAGATCATCGAATACGGAGTACAGTACCTTCGGATCTGTACCATTTTCTCCTTCGGTATATTCGGAGAAATGATGTTTGAGCGGATCATACAGTCTACCGGCCGCACCATCTACAGCCTGTTTTCCCAGGGGATCGGGGCTGTCACCAACATCATCCTGGACCCGATCATGATCTTTGGCCTGCTGGGATTCCCGGCGCTGGGAATCCGCGGCGCGGCGATCGCCACGGTGATCGGACAGATCTTTGCGATGCTCATATCCCTGTTCTGCAACTTAAGATGGAACCCGGATGTCAGCATCAACATGCGCGGCTTTATGCCCCATGGTCATACGATCAAAATCATTTATGCTGTAGGGATCCCGTCCATTATCATGCAGGCCATCACCTCCGTGATGACCTACGGCATGAACCTGATCCTGATCGGTTTTTCCGCTACCGCTGTAACCGTGCTTGGTATCTATTTCAAGCTCCAGAGCTTTATCTTCATGCCGATCTTTGGCTTAAACAACGGTATGATCCCGATCATCGCGTACAATTACGGCGCGCGGAACAAGAAGCGCATCATGTCTACAGCGAAGCTGAGTATCGGCATCGCGGTGGGGATCATGCTGGTGGGACTGGCGATCTTCCAGCTGTTCACCCCACAGCTTCTCCTGATCTTCAACGCCTCCGACCACCTGCTGGAGATCGGCGTCCCGGCACTGCGGCTCATCAGCTTAAGCTTTTTATTTGCCGGCTACTGCATCATCGTCAGCTCCGTATTCCAGGCCTTGGGCAATGGCGTCTACAGCCTGATCATCTCCGTGGCAAGGCAGCTTCTGTGCATCCTGCCGCTGGCTTACGTTTTCGCCAAGTTCTGGGGACTGCACGCCGTATGGTACTCCTTCCCGATGGCGGAGATCATCTCTGTGGTGCTCAGCTCGATCCTGTTTAAACGGATCTATGACAAGAAGATCAAAGTGTTGAAATAATCCTGCTATTGTATATTGCTTATTAAATAACCCTGTGTAAGAGGTGAGATTTCCGCCGTTTGCATGGGGTTATTTTTAAGTTCCGGCCCGAAACCAGAACAAAAACCATGCTGTCCGACCGCCCGCCTGCTACTGCTGCAAAATGCGGAAATTCAAGTTCAACTCGTTCTTGACAGTGCCAGAATCATATTGTATAGTATAGACAATTTCCTGTGGGATTCTTCCCGCAGCAATTTCCGGGATCTTTTGTTATATCGGCAGTTCGTCAAAGATTTCCAGTTTTATGCAGCACTTGGCGGTATGCAACAGTATGCGACATTTCGTTTTTTGTATCACAAGGGTATCTCTTTCGTCACGATTCATTTCTCTTATCCCAGAGAATTTCGTGATTGAAAACACATCTAAAACATCTTATAATGGAGGTAGCAGTAATGAGAAGAAACAGAGAACACAAGGACAAGGTATTTATCATGGCATTTCAGAGGCCGGAGGATCTGCTGGATCTGTACAATGGTCTGAACCGCAGCCACTACACCAATCCCGACGACCTGGAGATCACAACACTGGAGGATGCCATTTACATCCACATGAAGAATGATGTATCCTTCCTGGTTGACAACACGCTGAACCTGTGGGAACACCAGAGCACTTACAATCCCAATATGCCAGTGCGTGGGCTTTCCTATTTTGCGAAGCTGTATCAAAAGTACATCGATCAACATCGGATCAATGTGTTCAGCAGCAGTTTAAAACCGCTGCCGTTCCCGCAATATTTTGTATTTTATAATGGTCTGCGGGAGGAGCCGGACAGAAAGGATCTGCTGCTTTCAGACGCATTTATAAAGCCTGACAGCAAACACTTGGAAAATCAGGAGAGTTTATCCAGAATGCCGTGTCTGGAGGTCCGTGCCACGATGCTCAACATCAACAGCGGACACAACCGGGAGTTGATGGAAAGCTGCCGGCGCTTGAGGGAATACTCCCAGTTTATTGAGAAGATCCGGTTTTATCAGGGAAAGGGACTTCCTGTAGAGCAGGCATTAGACCAGGCAGTTAATGACTGTATCCACGAGGAGGTATTAGCGGATATCCTGTCCGTACATAAAGCGGAGGTGATAGCAATGTTTCTGACAGAATATGATGAAGAACGTCATATGGAAATGGAGAGAGAAGAATGGGAAGCGAAAGGCGAGATCAAAGGTCTGATAGAAACCTGCCAGGAACTTGGCGTTTCCCGCAGATCCACAGGGGAGAAGCTCCAGACAAAGCTTTCCCTGGATGCTGATGCCGCCGAGGAATATTTGATAAAGTACTGGAAATGAATTCCTCACAGATCATGGAGCTGTTGTAAAATGATATTTTATACAAGATATCGGTGTTATTTGATAGATCAAATATGATATCCTGCTGGATTTTTCATTTTGCAGCAGCTCCATTACTATAGCTTATTTACAGTCATCAGCAGGAGCAGAAGACCAGAATAAATTTCCGGCTACCGTTTTCCGTCCAGCCAGCCCTTACAAACTCCTGGATAATTGCTGATCACGCCTTCGACCCCATACTCATACATCTGCTCCAGGGTACCCATATCATTGACAGTCCAGACATTGAGCGGGATATTGTGCTCCTTACAGTTTTTAACATCCTCAGCGCTCATGCACTTCCAACCCGGATGAAAATACTGGAAATCATATTTCTCACAATAATATCCAGCGTTGCCCAGACCCTCGTGCTCCACCAGCGCCCCGCACGGAATATCCGGCGCCAGCCTGCGCAGCAGAATGATGGATGTGTGGTTGAAAGAAGAAAAGATGATCTTCTTCTCCAGTCCATATTTTCTCACCATCGCAAGAGTCTTCTCCTCCAACTCCTCATAGTAGTAAACACCGGACTTGATCTCAATATTGGTCACAAGATCTGTGTCCTTCACCCACTGACAGTACTCCTCCAGGGTCGGGATCGGCTCAAATCCATATATACCGCCCTTAATGGCGCTGGCGTTGAATTTCCTGATCTCTTCTAAGGTATAATCCTTCACATACCCGCAGCCGTCGGTGGTCCGGTCGATCTTCTCATCATGGATGATCACAATCTCTCCGTCCTTTGTCAGCTGTACATCCAGCTCAATCCCATCACATCCGGTCTTTTCCGCCTCGCGAAAAGCCAGCATGGTATTCTCCGGATATTGACCGCTGTAACCTCTGTGCGCATAAACTTTCATCGATCCATCCTCCACTGTTTTATGTCTTATATGCAGCTGCATGCCACAAAATGATCCGGTTCCACCTCGCGAAGCTGCGGATTCCCGTTCCTGCAGCGTTCCTGGGCGTCGTTGCAGCGGTTGCAGAACCGGCACTCGTCCGGCAGGTTCACCGGGGAAGTGATCTCTCCCTTGATGAGCTGGCGCGCCGGTTTTTCTTTTCCTACGATCGGCAGCGGAATTGCAGATAAAAGAGCTTTTGTATAGGGATGGATTGGATTTTTAAACAGGATATCCGCCGGAGCTTTCTCCACCATCTGGCCCAAATACATCACCGCAATATCATCGGAAAAATATTTTACAACAGAAAGATCATGGGTAATGAAAATATAGGTCAGCCCCATATCCTGCTGCAATTTTTTTAACAGGTTAAGTATCTGCGCCTGGATCGATACATCCAGAGCAGATACCGGCTCATCACATACGATCAGCTTCGGCCTCACTGCAAGGGCCCGGGCGATCCCGATACGCTGGCGGCGTCCGCCGTCCAGTTCATGCGGATATACATTGATATAGCGCTCCGCAAGGCCAACGGTCTCCATCAGCTCCAGTGTACGCTCCTCTATCTCTTTCTTGGTCTTTAACAGCTTGTGCTCAATGATCGGCTCGCTGATCAGCTGCATCACAGTCTGGCGCGGGTCCAGAGAGGAGAACGGGTCCTGGAACACCATCTGCATCTCCTGGCGCAGGCTGCGCATCTGCTTCCTGCTGTAGCCTGTGATATCTTTCCCATCAAATATAATTTTCCCGCCGGTTGGCTCTAAAAGCTTTAAAATGGTTCTTCCGGTGGTGGATTTTCCGCAGCCTGACTCCCCCACGATTCCCAGCGTCCTTCCCGCCTCAATCTTAAAGTTCACTCCATCCACTGCATGAAGCTGTCCGGCCGGAATCGAAAAATATTTCGTCAGGTTCTGAACCTCAAGTATCGTCTTATTCTCCATCCCTGTTCCTCCTCAAGCAAAATTCCGGGTCCTCATAAGCTCTGCATGCCACAAAATGCGTGCTGCTGCCATTCACAGGCCTCAGTCCGGGTATGGCTTTTGAGCAGGCTTCCGTCGCATAGGGACATCTTGGGGAGAAGGAACATCCCGGCGGCAGATCCGACGGATCCGGCATCAATCCCCGGATGGGTACCAGTTCCTCGCCCCTTTCCTTAAGGTTCGGCAGCGAATCAAACAGTCCTTCCGTGTAGGGATGCCGCATATGATTGAACACGTCATCCGCAGTCCCCTTCTCCACGATACGGCCTGCATACATGACCGCTACATCCTCACAGACCTCTGCCACCACGCCCAGGTCGTGGGTGATCAGCAGCATGGACATCTCTTTCTCACGGATCAGCTGCTTCATCAGCTCCAGCACCTGTGCCTGGATCGTCACATCCAGAGCAGTGGTCGGCTCGTCTGCGATCAGCAGCAGCGGATTGCACGCAAGCGCAATAGCGATGACCACGCGCTGCTTCATCCCGCCGGAGAACTGATGCGGATAATCATAGGCGCGGGACTCTGCGATGCCTACCATCTTGAGCATCTCCTTTGCCTTCTCAAACGCTTCTTTCCTGGACATATTCTGGTGGATCTCGATACTCTCGCCAATCTGGTCGCCCACTGTCATAACCGGGTTTAAGGCAGTCATCGGATCCTGAAAGATCATCGCCACATCGTTGCCGCGCATCTTTTCCAGTTCGGCAGGCGTCATTTTCAGAACATCCTTGCCCTCCAGATAGATCTCTCCGCCCTTTATCACTCCCGGCGGATTGGGAATCAGATTTAAAATAGACAGGGCAGTGGTCGTTTTCCCCGCCCCGGTCTCTCCTACCAGGCCGAGGGTGCGTTTCTTACCAATCTCGATATCAATGCCATTTACCGCATGGACATCGGCGTCCTCCGTCTCATAGTGTACCACAAGATCTTTTATGTTTAATACCAACTCGTCAGCCATACTACTATCCTCCTATTTTTTCAGCTTCGGATCCAGTGCATCACGAAGCCCGTCTCCCAGCAGATTCAGGGCAAGCACCGTAAACATGATCGCCAGGCCTGGGATGATGCACATATAGCTGGCATCCCGGATATGACCGCGGCCTGCCGAGAGCAGCGCTCCCCACTCAGGTGCAGGCGCCGGAACGCCGATCCCCAGGAAGCTTAAGGAAGATGCTGAGATAATCGTGGTTCCGATTAAAAGCGTAATCTGTACAATGATCGGTGAGAGACAGTTGGGCAGGATATGCTTCACAATGATCTTCCAGGTAGGAAGCCCCATCGCATAGGAAGATTCCACGTACTCCTGGTCCCTGATCGTCATAACCGACGCCCGGACAATACGGGCAAAGCTGCTGGCACAGGAAAATGCCAGGGCGATCATCAAGTTCACCGTACTGGTTCCCAGCAGGGATACGATGACAACTGCCGTCATAATATTGGGAATCGAATAGAAAATATCAATTCCACGCATGATGAGCGAGTCCACAGTGCCGCCGTAGAAGCCTGCGCAGGAACCGAGTACCGTTCCCACCACCAGCCCCAGCATGACCGATCCGACTCCGATCATCAAAGAATAGCGTGATCCATAAATTACACGGGCGAACAGATCCCGTCCGTATTCATCCGTGCCAAACCAATGGCCGATACCAGGCGCCAGCAGCCTTTCCTGCATGTTCTGCCCGATCACATCCTCAGCGTAGTCAAACATCAGAGGGCTGAATACTGCCGCCGCAACTAACAGTACCAGGAAGATCATTCCGATAACAGCGCCTCTGTTGCGGATCAGATGCCGCCAGGTTTCCTGAAGCATCGTGCGCCGTTTTACAGGTTTTTTCGCGTTTTCCATCTGTGCCATACCATCACCCCTTCTTGCTGTATTGTGCCTTAATACGTGGATCAAAGAATGCATAGATCAGATCCACGACCAGATTGATGATACACATCAAAATGGAACACATAATGATAGATCCCGTTACCATCGGCGTATCCCGCTTGGAAATGGAATCATACACCAGCCTTCCGATACCCGGCCAGGAGAATACTGTCTCCGCCAGTACCGACCCGGTAATCACAAGCGACATCTGCAGTCCGATCGCAGTGATAATAGGGATCAGGGCATTCTTAAGCCCATGGGTAAAAATAACACGCTTCTCAGGACATCCCTTTGCCCTTGCCGTAGTCATGTAATCCTGCCGCAAAACGTCCAGCATAGAGGACCTGGTCGTTCTGGTGATCAGCGCTGCAAGGCCGAACCCAACCGTAACCGCAGGCAGGATCAAACTGCTGAAGCCGGTTTTGCCTCCTGTAGGCAGCCACCCAAGCGTCAGTGAAAATATAATGATCAGCATTAGCCCCAGCCAGAAGTTGGGCATGGAGGTCCCAAACAGGGCAAATATCATCCCCGCCGTATCCTTCCAGGTATTTTGGTGAATCGCAGTGTATATCCCCAGTGGAACCGACACCACTACAGCGATCAGTACGGCCGCGCCGCCTAACATCAGTGTGTTGGGCAATCTGTCCATAAAGGTCTTAAATACGTCCCTCTTGGTAACATAGGACTGGCCCATATCCCCGGTCAGCATCCCCTTCATGTAATTGGCATAGCGCACGATAAACGGGTCGTTCAGCCCCAGCTCCTCCCGGATCTGCTCGATCTGCTCCGGTTTTGCATTGTCCCCTGCCAGCATCAGGGCAGGATCTCCTCCCGTCAGGCTCATGGCCCAGTAGATCAGAAATGAAGTGACCAGGATAACCGGTATCAGCATCACCAGACGTTTCACTATGTATTTAATCATCTGCCACTCTCTCCTTTATTCCGTCATAACAGCCAGTTCTCACATCCCCGGCTGCCTATATAAGAACTTGCGGGCGCAAATGCATCCCGCAAGTCCCTTTACTCAATTCTATTCCCTGATATCTGCCGCAGCCTGTTTATTCTGCAACATAAGCGTGGCGCCAGTCATGGTTGCCTCCGCCATAGAAATACTGGCCCTGCAGATTCTTGTTATATGCAACCACCAGATTCGCGATATAGAGCGGCACCTGCGGGCAGGCATTTACCAGATACTCCTGCAACTCCTGTGCATACGCAAGACGCTTCTCCTGATCCTTCTCGGTAGCCACAAGGTCTACCAGCTCGTCCGCCTTCGGATCAGAGTAGTGGTGGTAGTTGGAACCGGAACCGGTGTAGAACAGGTCGCGGTATACGAAATCCACCTTGGAATCCTCATTCCATCTCCAGAGGAACAGCTCCTGGCTTCCATCAGCGCATGCAGAACGCAGGGTAGCGGTCTCCATCGGCTCAAGGGTCACATTGACACCGATCTCTGCCAGATTGGCCTGGATCACAGTTGCGATCTGATCGTAAGGCGTACCAGTCGCATAGCTTAAGGTGGTGCTCACACCGCCGTCCGGATAACCGGCATCGGCCATCAGCTTTTTGGCGCGCTCCACATCATAAACAAAGCCTTCCATCTCATCATAGAAGCCCCACAGACCGCGGTTTAAGATGGTATTCTGCAAGGTCCCCTTACCGTATACGGCCGCTTCCAGGACTGCGGAACGGTCGATCGCACATGCAACAGCCTGTCTTAAGGTTTCGTTATTCCACGGCTCCTTCTCCACATTGAACCCAAAGTAGAAAAGACGGGTTCCGGTCTGCTCATAGACAGTGATATTCTCATTCTCCTCCAGGTACTGCAGCTCGTTGATCGGAGGGTTGACGCAGACATCGATCTCGCCTGCCTCAAGCGCCATCACACGGGCCGAAGCCTCGATGTACGGGCGGAATTCGATGGTATTTACCACACCCGGCGCAAGGTTCTCTCCTGCCGGAATGTCATTGCCCCAGTAATCATCTACTTTTACCAGTCGGCAGTACTCACCCTCAACCCACTCGTCAAACTTGTACGGGCCGGTGCCGATATAGTAAGGGTTCTCCACTCCGTCATCATAGGCTTTCTTAGACTGGATCGCCAGCGGCAGGGAAGCTAAGGACTGCACAAATTCGTTGTTGTAGCTCTCAATCTCGATCTCGATGGTATGCTCGTCCTTCACCGTACAGGCTACATAGCCTGCTAACGCGGACGCCACCATGTTATCCATAGCCATATCCAGGGTGAACTTTACATCCTCCGCCGTCATGGGTGTCTTGGCACCATCGTTGAAATATACATCATCTCTCAGCTTCATCTCAATATGGGTATCGTCCGTAAACTCCCATGAGGTTGCAAGGCAGGGATCAAAACGCACATCACCTGATGAACCATTATTAAAGAATACCAGCGTCTGATGTGTATTTTTTAAAATAATGTTGTTGGTAGCATTCTGCTGCTTCTGCAGATCCAGATTGTCAATATCTGCATCTGTACCGATTAACAGGGAGTCTTTGTGCGCAACGCCAGACGCAGCGCTTCCGCCCTCTGCCGCCGCCTGGGTGCTCCCGCCTGCGGAACCGCCTGATGATGAGCCTGATCCGCCACACCCCGCCAGCGTGGTCGCCAACATGGCAACGCTTAATACTAATGCAATTCTTTTTTTCATGTACCTTTCCTCCATTTTATTTTTCTGTTTGCATAAAAACCAGCCACAGACATCAGTAAAAGAACAGAAAAAACATCGCATAATAAAAGCGCATAATGTAATCATATAAATGTTTTTTATAAAAGATTACATCACTGCGCTTCTCTCATTCTCTATGCAATGTGTATATTCGCTTACTGAATATGGTATCATTATAGCATAATCTGCACAAAACACAAGTGTTAATTTTTTAACGCATATGGCAATATTGCTTAAGGCCGGCCGCTTCCTGTGCTGCCGGAAAAATTCCGCCAGGTTAGAACGATACCGGCTCCGATACCGCCACATCTGCTGCCGTAAATGCCCCGTCTCCCATGCCGGCTGCCATTCCTCCGCCGGGGATCATATCCATGCCGGCTGCACCATACGGCACAGTCTCCTGATCCTTATCATCATAAAACTGCCATTTTCTGTTGGCCTCATCGAGCAGTCCCTCGGTTCTCAAAGCGCTGTCAAAGGTGTAACGGACGCTTCGCTTTTTCTGCAATTCCTGTTTGAACCTTCTGGCTTTTTTCATATGGCGCTGTTTCTTCGCACGGTTCCTGCGGATCTTCAGCAGGGTTTCCTCATCTAACTTCTTAAGCTTTTTGCTGCCGCGCACCAAAAGCTTTTGCAGGGAGCCGACGGCGGCGCGCGCCTTCGCTTTTTCCCTGTCATCTCCAAGGGCGATCACCATGCGCAGAGAAGCGATGCTGCGGTGGGCCTCTCCCATCACGGTCCTCACCTGCCCCTTCGTGAACGCGCCAGCCAGCCTGGCATAACTGAATGCCGACGAACAGGCTGAAGAACCGGCTTTCATTTTGATATCACTTTGCAAGCCGGTATCCGGGATTCCATAATCCGGCGCTGACTGTACTGACTTAGACGGAAACGCCGGGGGCTGTATTTCCGGGACCGGGACTGACCAGTACGACGCAGTATGCTCACCCAGCACAGCTCCGTTTGCCAGGTTCTTTCCCGAGTCCCTTAAAAGCTGTCTCAGAATGGATTCCATAACGTTTCTGCACGCCAGATAATCCTCTCTGCTGCTGCCCATCCGTTCCAGAAAATCGCGGCTCACGATCAGATATGTCCCGTTTCCCAGATCTTCCGCCATCTGTGCCACAGAACTCCCGCAAAACGGGTCAGACGGGTCCTGTATGCGAATATGGACGCCCCGGTACTCCTGCTTCATCTGCTCCAGAAAATCCTGAGCCTCTTTTGCCCAGTCTGCAGAGATATCCACCACATCACAGTTTCTGGAACCTCCGGTCTCCTTCAACAGATTGGAACTCACGTTTTTACCCGCTGTCCCATAAGACGGAATCGCTATATCATATATTTTCCCATATGGATTCGTCGTGCTGCTACACCTCATACGCTTCTCTCCTGACCTGATGCCGTCCACCGGCTGACCACAGCCCACAAAAAGTCCTTATATAATATCAGTATAGCAGACCATTGCCGTAAAATCCATACCCCTGAACCGTAAGTTTCCATATTTTACTGACATTTTGCACCTGGGTCTTTGAGAAGTCCAGACTGCGGGAAAATCAGCTCAGGTCAGTTTACTGAGGCGACCGCCTGCTTCATCTCCTGAACATAGGCTCCCAGCGCGTCACCCGCTCCCGCCCCATACTTCTCAATGATCTTCACGATCGCGCTTCCCACGATCGCCCCGTCGGACAGCTCCGCCATGTGAGCGGCCTGCTGCGGCGTATTGATCCCAAACCCGATGGCTGCCGGCGTATCGCTCACCTTCCGTATGGCTTCCACGATCTTTCCCAGATCTGTTGTGATCGCGCCGCGCATGCCGGTCACGCCCATGGACGATACCACATAGATAAATCCCGTGGCATCCTTCGCGATCGTCTGGATCCTCTGCTCAGAGGTGGGCGCGATCATGGAGATCACATCCACATCGTGAGAAGCCGCAATCCCCGAAAGCTCCGCCTTCTCCTCATAGGGCAGGTCCGGTATGATGATACCGTCCACCGAAAGCTCCTGGCATCTGGAAAAAAACGCCTCGTATCCATAGTGGAATACCGGATTTAAGTAAGTCAGAAATACTAATGGAACCTGGCTCTTTTCCCGCACCCGGCGCACGATCTCGAATACGCCGTCCGTCGTCATCCCTGCACTCAGCGCCCGGATATTGGCGTCCTGGATCACAACGCCCTCCGCCGTCGGGTCCGAGAACGGGATTCCAATCTCGATCAGATCCGCCCCGGCCTCCTCCATTTTCAAAATATACTCGATCGTCGCCTCCGCATGCGGATCGCCCGCCGTCAAAAAAGCAATGAACGCCTTGCCGTCTGCAAAGGCCTGTTTGATCCTGCTCATAATTTATCTCCTCTCCTGTCTCTTTTTGCACAACTGCGTCCCGGCTCCATCACTCGTGGATGTCCTTCCCGCGGTATCTTGCAATCGCCGCCACGTCCTTGTCACCTCTGCCGGACAGGCAGATGATGATATTCTCGTCCGCCTTCATGGACGGCGCCAGCTTTCTTGCATGGGCGACCGCATGGGCGCTCTCTATGGCGCAGATAATGCCCTCCGTCCGCGCCAGGTATTCAAAGGCATCCACAGCCTCGTCGTCTGTCACAGGCACATAGGATGCCCGCCCGATATCGTGAAGATGGGCGTGTTCCGGACCGATCCCCGGGTAATCCAGCCCTGCGGAAATCGAATAAACAGGTGCGATCTGTCCATTTTCATCCTGGCAGAAATAAGATTTCATGCCGTGAAATACCCCGATGGAGCCTTTTGCTATGGTTGCCGCATGTTTATCCGTGTCAACACCCCGGCCCGCCGCCTCACAGCCGATCAGCTTCACTCCCTCATCCTTTATAAAGTTGTAAAACATCCCCATGGCGTTGCTGCCTCCGCCCACGCAGGCGAGTACTGCCGATGGAAGACGTCCCTCTTTTTCAAGGATCTGTTCCCGTGCCTCCCGGCTGATCACACTCTGGAAATCCCGCACGATCATCGGGAACGGGTGCGGTCCCATAACGGAGCCAAGCACATAATGGGTATCGGAAACCCGGTTAGTCCATTCCCGCATGGTCTCGTTGACCGCGTCCTTTAAGGTCTGCGTGCCGCTGGTCACCGCGTGTACCTTCGCCCCTAAAAGCTCCATCCGGTATACATTGAGCGCCTGGCGGTCCGTATCCTCCTTCCCCATAAACACTTCACATTCCATGCCCAAAAGCGCAGCCGCGGTGGCCGTCGCAACGCCGTGCTGTCCCGCTCCGGTCTCAGCGATGACACGGGTCTTGCCCATCTTTTTTGCCATCAGCACCTGGCCCAGCACGTTGTTGATCTTGTGGGAACCGGTGTGATTTAAATCCTCCCGTTTCAGATAGATCTTCGCGCCGCCTAAATCCTTCGTCATCTTCTCCGCGTAATACAGAAGGGACGGTCTTCCAGCATATTCCTTTAAAAGCTGGTCCAATTCCGCATTGAACTCCGGGTCGTTTTTATAAAACTCGTAGGACTCCTCCAGACGGATCAGCTCATTCATCAGCGTCTCGGAAATATACTGCCCTCCATGGATTCCATATCTTCCTTTACTCATCTCGTACACTCCTTATCATGCTCTCTATTTTTCGTTCATCCTTTTTGCCGTCTGTCTCCACGCCGCTGCTCACATCGATCCCAAACGGATGAAACCTCCGGACGGCTTTTGCCGCGTTGGCAGGATTCATTCCACCTGCCAGAAACCAGGGCTTTGTAAGGCCTCCCAGATCTTCCAGCAGGCCGTGGTCAAACATGGTCCCGGTCCCGCCCGCCCCCGCATCCAGGAGCAGATAATCCGCCGCGCTCTGCTGCCATTCATCCAGGCGGTGTCCTGGCTCCATGCGGACCGCCCTGATGACCGGAACCGACGGGACACGGTCATGCAGGCGCTCGATAAGCTCCGGTGTTTCCTGTCCATGAAGCTGTATCATCCGGATGATCCCCTGCTCTGCCAGCCTTGCTACATCGTCCTCCGGCGCATTGACAAACACGCCCACCGGGCAGATCTCTTTCCGCAGCATCCGGCTTAGATCCGCCGCCTGTGCAGCCGTAACCTGCCGCCTGCTGGGCGCAAAGACAAATCCCACATAGTCCGGAAGAAAATGGTTCACCGCCGCGATATCCTCCTGCCGGGTCAGGCCGCAGATCTTGATCCTCGTCATAATGCCCTCTGACGCAGACTGTCGAGCGCGGCTTTTTTATCTGCGCTGCGCATCAGCGTCTCACCGATCAGCACCGCATCCGTGCCATTTTCATAGAGCTTCTTCGTGTCCTCAGATCCGCGGATCCCGCTCTCCGAGACAAATACCACATCGGACGGCACCAGGTCTCTCAGCCGCACGGAATTGTCCACATCCACCTGAAAGGTCCTTAAATCCCGGTTGTTGACGCCCAGGATGCGCGCGCCCGCCTTCAGTGCCCGGCCGACCTCAAGTTCATCGTGGGCCTCCACCAATGCCGACAGACCAAGGGACTCTGCCCGGGCCAGATATTCTTCCAGTTCCCGATCCTCCAAAATCGCGCAGATCAGAAGCACCGCCGAGGCCCCAAGCACCCTTGCCTGGTCTATCATATATCCGTCCACTGTAAAATCCTTCCGCAGTACCGGAATCCGTACCTGCGCCGCGATCTCCTCCAGATACCGGTCCTGCCCCAGGAAACGGGTCGGCTCCGTCAGCACCGATATGGCTGACGCTCCCGCCTGCTCGTACTCCCGTGCGATCTCCAGGTAAGGGAAATCCGCTGCGATGACCCCTTTGGAGGGAGACGCCTTCTTCACCTCACAGATGAAGGACAAGCCCGGCCTCCTTAAGGCTTTCTCAAAAGGATAACCGGTTTCCGCTGCGATGTCTTCCGCCATCCGGCGCATGGTCTCCGGAGAGATCTTCTTTTTTCTATCCGCACCCGATCTCTGGCTGCGTCTGCAAGTTCGTTTAAGATCATGGCCTATTCTCCTTATGCGCTTTCCCTGCCGTCTGCCGCCTGATTGGAATACTCTGCAAACTTTTCAAGCTGCTCCCTGGCCTCGCCGCTGTCCAGGATCCGTCTCGCCTGCTCAATGCCTTCCCGGATGCAGGTGGCTTTCCCTGCCAGATAGATGGCGGCTCCTGCGTTCATCAGCACCGCGTCCCGCTTCGGCCCCTTTTCCCCATTTAAGATCCTGAGAGTGATCTGGGCATTTTCCTCCGGAGTCCCGCCTGCCAGGTCCTCCTTATTGCAGCGGGTAAATCCAAACTGCTCCGGAGTGATCTCATAAGAAATAAAATCACCGTCCTTCACCTCGCACACTTTGGTCGGCGCACTCATGGATATCTCATCCAGGCCGTCGGTCCCATACACCACCATGGCCCGCTTTACCCCCAGGTTTGCAAGCACCCGGGCCAGCGGCTCCACAAGAGCTCCATCGTAGACGCCCATCAGCTCCATATTGGCCCCCGCCGGGTTTGCCAGCGGCCCAAGGATATTGAAGATGGTCCGGATGCCAAGCTCTTTTCGCACCGGAGCCACATATTTCATCGCAATATGATAGTTCTGGGCGAATAAAAAGCAGATGCCGATCTTCTCCAGAAGCTTTGTGCTTGCCTCCGGGGATACGGAAATGTTCACACCCAGAGCCTCCAACACATCTGCCGCTCCCGACCGGCTGGAAGCGGCGCGGTTCCCATGCTTCGCTACCGGAACTCCTGCCGCCGCGATCACCAGCGCGGACGTGGTGGAAATATTGAAGGAATTGGCTCCGTCGCCGCCGGTCCCCACGATCTCCAGCACATCCATATCATGGAGCAGCCTCACGCAGTGGGAACGCATCCCCGCCGCAGACGCGGTGATCTCATCCACCGTCTCACCCTTCATGCTGAGCGCCGTTAAGTAGGAACTCATCTGGACCGAGGTTGCCTTCCCCTCCATAATCTCATCCATCACCTGCTCCGCCTCTTTATATGATAGATCCTCTTTTCTGAATACCTTTAAAATCGCTTCCTTGATCATTTCTGCTCTCCTTTTTACTTTCTTTTATAGTCTGCCGCCCGGAAGAAATTTTCCAGGATCGTTTTGCCGTCCGGTGTCAGTATGGATTCCGGGTGGAACTGGACTCCATACACCGGGAAGCTTTCATGCTCCACTGCCATGATCTCCCCGTCAGCAGTTTTGGCAGTGACCTTCAGTTCCTTCGGCATCGTCTCCAGCACTGCGGCAAGGGAATGATATCTGCCCACTAAGATCGGATTCTCCATCCCCTGAAACAGCAGGCTCTCCGGGTCCGTCTCGATCTCTGAGACTTTTCCGTGCATCAGCTTCTTTGCATAGGATACCTCTGCGCCGTAGGCTTTACAGATGGACTGGTGTCCCAGGCACACCCCGAAGATGGGGATACTGCCACCCAGCTGCCGGACCGTCTCAATGCAGATTCCCGCATCCTCGGGCCTTCCGGGTCCCGGAGAGAGGATCACCGCCTCCGGCTTTAAGGCCTGAAGCTCCTCCACGGTGATCTTGTCATTGCGGATGACTCTCACATCCGGCCGGATGCTCCCCGCAAGCTGATATAAGTTGTAAGAAAAACTGTCATAATTATCAATCAGTACGATCATCGCTCCATCCCCTCCTGCGCGGTCTTCACGGCAAGCACCACCGCCTTTGCCTTGTTTAAGCACTCCTGATGTTCTGTCTCTGCCACGCTGTCCGCCACGATACCTGCTCCGGAGCGGGCGTACACTTTCCCGTTCTTCGCATAGGCGATCCGGATCGCGATGCACACGTCCAGGTTCCCGGAAAAGTCCAGATATCCGACTGCTCCTCCGTAGATCCCCCTGCGGCCGCCCTCCAGTTCCTGGATGATCTCGCAGGCCCGGATCTTGGGCGCTCCCGACAGGGTTCCCGCCGGAAGGACCGCATCGATGGCATCCAGCCCGTCACACTCGGGACGGATGGTCCCGCTCACGGTAGAACCGATATGCATCACATGGGAATACCGCTCCACTGCCATGTATTTTTCCACCTGCACACTGCCGATCCGGCTGATCTTCCCGATGTCATTTCTTCCTAAGTCCACCAGCATATTGTGCTCGGCCCGCTCCTTCTCGTCCGCCAGAAGCTCCCGCTCCAGGCATTCATCCTCCTCATCCGTCGCCCCCCTCGGCCTGGTGCCTGCAAGAGGGTAGGTAAAGAGTCTGCCGTCCTCCAGCTTCACCAGGGTTTCCGGAGACGCTCCGGCCAGCTCGATATCGTCACTGGAAAAATAAAACATATAAGGGGAGGGATTGGTGGTCCGCAGGACCCGGTAGGCGTCTAAAAGGCTCCCCTCCATATCCGCTTCCAGCCCATTGGAAAGCACCACCTGGAAAATATCTCCCTCCTGGATATAATGCTTTCCTTTCTCCACCATCCTGCAGTATTCTTCCTCCGAAAACATGGGCCGGAAATCACTTAACAGCTTCAGCGGCTTCTCCGGCGCCGGGGTCCCGTGCCGGATCAAATGGACCAGTTTATCCAGTTCCAGTTCCGCCCTGTGATACTCTTCCTCTGGGGCGTCGGTTTTCATATTGACGATCAGGATGATCTTCTGCCGGAAGTTATCAAAGGCGATCACCTTGTCAAACAGCATTAAATCCACATCCTGAAAGGAGTCCTCATCCGCATCGCCCAGCTTTATGGACGGCTCCGCGTACTTTAGGTAATCATAAGAGAAATATCCGACCAGGCCTCCGGTGAAGGCAGGCAGCCCGTCAAGCCTGGGGCTTTTATTTTCTGCCAGGATCTTTCGTATGGCATCCCCGGGATGATCTGCCTTCTGTTCCACGACCGTCCCGCCTTTTATACGCAGGTTTCCGTCCGTGCAGGTCAGCTCCAGCACCGGGTCAAACCCCAGGAAGGTGTACCGGCCCCATCGTTTGGATTCCTCCACACTCTCCAGCAGGTAACAGTGCCTGCTCACCTGTTTGAGTATCCGGAGGACTTCCATGGGGGTCCGGATATCGGAGTAAATCTCCCGGCTCAGCGGGATGCGTCCATAACCGCCCTCCGCTGCAAGTATCTTCGCCTGCTCTAATGTCATCATGCTGCTGATCCTCCTTTTTGAGTGGATAGGGTGCTCTGCCTGTAGACAGGATGGGGTAAAAAACCAACAAAAAAGTCCCGTCCAAGACAGACCTCTAATCATAGTAAGTCTGTCAAGGACGGGACGATATGTCAATCCATCACATACCGTGTCACCCGCGGTGCCACCTTGATTCACGCGCCGGAAGCATCAAAAAACAAACTCCGGCTTCCGTGCTCTTTACGGAATACCATCATATTCCCGGCAACTGACGTATGCCCACACGTCACAGAATACTCAGCCGGAACATCCGGCCTTTGACTGCGCCCTCCGCGGTCCATTTAACAAGCTGCGTTCTGACGGTTCTCAGCCTCCCGTCTCTCTGTAAGTGCACGATTTGTTTTTATCTCCGCTTCATCGGTTTAAATTGCTGTTACATTATCAAATTTGTTTTATTGTAACCACTTATTTCCGATTTGTCAATCCCTTTTTTCAAAGTGAACCAGAATTCCACGCCATCCTCCCGGTTCGCCACGCCACAACTCTGGTGATGGGCGTCCATAATGGCCTTGACGATCGAGAGTCCGATGCCGCTGCCCCCATATGCGCGGGTCCGGGCTTTGTCCACCTTAAAGAACTTGGTCCACAGATTCGGCAGATCCTCCTCCGGGATCGGGCTTCCGGAGTTGAACACACAGACCCTGACCTGATCCTCCGCCTGCTCCGTGCGGATGCGGATGATCCGTTCTCCATCTAAATGATTCATGGCGTTGGTCAGGTAATTGGTCAATACCTCCTCAATCTTGAACTCATCTCCCACCACATAAAGGGGACGTTCTGTCTCTACCTCCACCCGCGCCTGGTTCTGCTCCGTCAGGATGCGCGCAGATTCTAAAAGATCATCGATCAGCTCCGCCAGATCAAAGGTCTCCATCATTGGCGTGTCATTTCCAAATTCCAGGGCCGTCAGGGTCAGAAGCTGCTTCACCATCTTGTTCATTTTCCCCGCTTCATCCATAATGACCTCGCAGTAGTAGCTGCGGCTCTCCGCGTCCTCGCACATGCCTTCATTAAGCCCCTCCGCATATCCCTGGATCAGCGCAATGGGAGTTTTCAGTTCGTGGGACACATTGGCGATAAACTCTTTCCGCATCTCATCGATCTGGATCTTCTCCTCGATGTCGTGCTGCAGCTGCCTGTTGGCCTTCTGAAGCTGCCCAATCGTCTGTTTTAACTTGTCCGACAGGGTATTCATACTGTGTCCAAGGACGCCGATCTCATCCTCCGCGTCTCCTTCATAGCTGGCTTCAAAATCCAGGTTGGACATCCGTTCGGAAAGGGCTGCCAGGCGCATCAGCGGGTTCGTCACCCGCCTGGTGACAAAATACATGAGAACGCTTCCAAGCGCCAGCGCCACCAGTCCCACATAGGTCATGAACCGGTTGGACAGCACCACGCTCTCCCGGATGCTGGCAAGGGGCATGGACATGATAAACAGCGTGCTGTTGTCCGAGAAAAATCCCCAGCTCTCCATGTAACTGGAATTGCTGCGGAAATCCATATTGGTCTCCACCACATAATTGTCGTGTTCCTTTAAGGTTTTTGCGTGATTCCCGCCCTTGCCCAGCACATAGCGCTGCACCTTCTGCGCAAGAAAATCACTCTCCCGGCCGGAGCTTAAAAGAGCCTTTCCTGTATTGCTGTCAATGAGGACCGTGGTGATATTGTTCTGGTCCCCATAGGCGCGGATGGTCCCCAAAAGGGTCCCGTCGCCCCCGGCAGAATATGGTTCTTCCTTTTCGGTATCTTTAGTTTTTCCTGTGTTCTCATCGGCAGGCCGTTCCTGCTGCCTCGCCTCTCCCGTGTCCTTTGGAAGACGCCCCCACAGCTCCCATTCCTCCGCCACCTCTCTGGTGATCGTATCTCCGATACTCTCTCCGGATTCCACTTTTTCCATGACCACCGCGTTAATATCGGCATAGGCCTGTTCCATGACCTTCAGCTTCTGATTCACATAGAATCCTTCCAGCCACCAGTTGTTGATCGCCCAGATGGTCAGGAGCATCGCAGCCATCAGACCCACAAAGATCAGCATGATCCGGTGGCGGATAGAGTGGCGCAGGAACTTACGGGCCTTGACCCGTTCTCTTAAGTTTCCGTATTTCATTCATCCACCTCGAATTTATAGCCCATGCCCCAGATGGTCTTGATGTAATTGCCCTTTTCTCCCATCTTGCTTCTCAGCTTTTTCACATGGGTGTCTATGGTCCTGGCATCCCCGAAATAATCATAATTCCACACATGATTCAATATCTTCTCCCTGGAAAGGGCGATCCCCTGGTTCTCCATAAAATACGTGAGAAGCTCAAATTCCTTGTAGCTCAACTCGACCGGTTCCCCGTCTATGGTCACCTGGTGGGCCGCTTTATCCACACAGATCCCGCCAACCTCCGAAACATCTGACGCTGCCACATTGCTCCTGCGCAGGATGGCCTCCACCCTCGCCACCAGGATCTTGGGGCTGAAGGGTTTGGAGATATATTCATCCACACCCAGCTTGAAGCCCTGCAGCTCATCACGTTCTTCACTCCGCGCCGTCAGCATGATGATCGGCACCTGGGAGTACTGGCGGATGGTCTTACACACCTCCCAGCCGTCCATCCTGGGCATCATCACATCCAGGATGATCAGGGCGATATCCTTCTGCTGAAAGAAAATATCGACGGCCTGTTCCCCGTCCTCCGCCTCGATCACCTGGAATCCCTTTACGGTCAAAAAGTCCTTTACCAGCTTCCGCATCCTCGCCTCATCGTCCACCATAAGCACTTTTAAATTGTCCATACTCTGCTTTTTGCTCCTCTCTGCAATCTGTTTTCCGGTTTTGTTTCTGATTAACCATATTGTAACAAATAATTGCGGGGTCCGCTACGTTTTCACAGAGTTTTCACAGTTTGGGGGCGGGGAATTCATAATCTGCCGATTCTTTCTTTCAATTTCTTTCCAGATATAGTATAATTCACTTGATATTTTAGATTTAATGGGACTTAAACCTATTTTAAAGCAAAAATATAACTGATAGCAAGGAAAATCCAATGAAAAAACATCCACTTACTATAAGGTATCTATCTCCATTATTTTTTATTTCAACAATTACAATATTGGTAATTTGCGCAATATTGTATGGTATGAGCAACTGCTATTTCAATTACAAGCAACAAACGACTGGGGAAATTCAAAATGGAGGTGTATATGAGGAGTCCGTTAGAGTAATACAAATTTTTTGTGCAATGATACTATCTAATATATGCAGTACAAGTGCCTATCTCATTTATACGGTAGGTGATAACCTTTTTGGCGAATATAATTTTTGGCATCAGTGCAGTGGATATATCCTGCTTATAGTGATAGGGTTATCTGTTATTGCAAATAATCTGCTAGACAGCAAGTTTAACCAAAACTATCTGGACCAAAACAACACATCAGACATACGCCTCCTCAGCAGTATAACTGTAATGGGTATGTTTGCTCTCCTCATGAAAAAATCACCAATCGCGGGAGCTGATAAGCTCTTTACCGGGTATACAGCCTTAGTCCTGGGACGATTTCTATATTTTGATTTTACCAAACAACAGTTTATTGACAGCATAAAAGCCATCTTTAAATATAGTTATTTGGCTATCCTTTTATTAATCTATTTTGGGATATTAATTCATTATATGTTTGAGCTTTATATAATGGATAATATTCGGCCCACTTTTATTTGTACGATTGCCGGTGGTGCTATGCTATTTGGAGTCCATATGTTACATAGGTTTATTTATTAGATGGCCATTGTTAATTATACATTTTTGAACACAGAAAATATTTAGATGATGATTTGTTGTATGTATGATTACTCAAAAAAATATAAGCAACTAAAATAAAAAGTGCGCTGAAAAAGTATGATTGAATATTCTGTAAGAAATCTTAAGACAAAACCCATGGTTTGATCCCACCGCGTCGTGATATAATATTTTAAAATTATCTGTCATTCCGGTCGGCAGCGCATACTTCCATTAAGCTTACCGGACAGAAGGGAACCGTCATGAAAAAAATATGGATGATTTTACTGTCTATCGTAATCTTTAGCATATTGATATCTGCCTGTAATGTAAGCAAAACAACCCAGGGAACCGTGTCTTCTACCGAATATCCGTCGGTAGTAATCCCGGTTTCCGAACCTGTCAGCGAGACAACAAAGGCAGCTGTCTCGCAAAATGAAGAAATCTGGTCCATCCCGGAGGATTATGCAGGAACCTGGCGCCTGGACGCAGCAAAAACAGAGCAGAACCTGCAAAACCACGCCTCTCTCATGGAGATGTTCGGCTCCGGACTGGGCGCCTATGGCGCATCCATAGAGATCAGCGAGGATGGCGCCTTCTCATATTTTATCGGAATTGGGACCGGCGGCTCCGGACAGTGTGAAAAAGACGGTGAAGGCATCCATGTATCCATCACTCCGTTTCAGGATACGGGAGATTATGAAAAAGATCTGTATTTAAAAACGGTTACAGATCATGAAACTATTTATCTTGTCATGAGATACGGCCAGGAGGAGCTTTACTGGATCCCGGATACAGATGGGCTGAATTTTGGCCAGGTCTCCCCGGAGGATGGGACAATCCATGAAAAAGTCAGGGACCTCTCTGACGGCTTCTATCACTGGGCCAGCGTCCTCACCGCAGGCGATCCGGTACTTGATGACCACGGTCACGAAACTACGGATTACAACACACAGAAACGGAGCTTTGTTTGTCTGGACAACGGACGCAGGCTGGAGGTGCGCCGCTGGGACAATCTAAACGGCTCCGCAGGAGATTATCTGATCTACGAATACGACGGCATTACCCATATTTCAAAAAGCCATGACTTATACCATCCGGTTTTGAGCCTGAAAGACAGTTCTTTTGGGACAATGGATGCCGTACCTGACGGTTATATGATCGCGGGCAGCCGCCTGAATGAAAATAAGCGGGAGTATACCGTCTCCTTTTATGATAAAGACTTTCAGCCCGTCCGGGTGATCGAAGGATACCGCACCATGGAAAACGGACATTTCTACGAAGATGGGCTGATGGCAGTGAGGGATATGGAAACCGGACTCATGGGCTTTATGGATCAAAAAGGTGATCTTGCGATCCCCTGTCAGTACGGTTATGTCAGTGATTTCTCCAACGGTTATGCATCTGTATTGACAAACGCCAGCCTGGTCCCTTTTACAGAGGATTCCGGGACAGTTCCCATGTTCGATGCCGTGGGCGGGCAGTGGGGGATCATCGATATCCATGGCTCCTTTGCAGTAGCGGCCTCGGAGCAGTTCGCCAACCAGGAACCGGAAAATCCATATGAAGACTGGTTCTGCGGCACAAGACGGTTTTCTCCGGTGAGAAATGACAAGACAGTTGATTTTCTGGCCTCTGATGAGAACGACCGGATCCTGGAAACCATACAGATCCCATAACTATAACCCGCTCCGCCAGACATACAGCAAACGGGCGCTGATTGAGGCGCCCGTTTTCCTGTTCACTCATATTCCGTCAAGATTTCTAAATGCTCCGGCAGTTCAAATATCTTCTTTTTCAAAAATACCGGATAGAAATACTCTGATTCTAAGCGGCCAAGCTCCAGCCATTCAAATTCGTGGGTATGTTTCCCCTCGTACAGAACGAATTTCTCTCCCCTGGACAAAAGATCCGTCCCGGATATATCCACCAAAAAATAAAGGCAGATCTCATGATACTTCCTGTGATTCACATCCTCCACGAAAAATCCCTGGTTCAGCCACAGGGGGCGCAGGATCTCAGCTTCAATCTCTAACTCCTCCCTGACCTCACGAAGCACGGCGTTTTCTGCTGTCTCGTGCAGCTCCACGCGTCCGCCGGGAAGATAATAGTATGGGGAGCGCTCGTCATGCATCGCCAGGATCTTCCCCTCATGCACGATCACGGCACAAACCCGGTAATTAAAAATGCCTTCTTCTGTTTTAAACGAAATATCCATAAGCCTCCTTCGTCTCTCAAACTCCAAAGATTTCCTTCAGGACCACCAGCACCCCTTCTATGGCACCACGCCACAATGCAGCCCTGTCTGCAAAAAGGCAGCTTCCGCCATGCTGCCATGACGGACGCCACCTTGATTCGTCTAAATATAAAACTTTTATTCTTTCTAAGCCTCGTCCTGGGCGCTCACCTCAATGCCCAGCTCCAGAAGCTGCTTTTCGTCCACCGGAGTCGGAGCCTCTGTCATCAGACAGGATGCATCCTTCACCTTCGGGAATGCGATCACTTCGCGGATGCTGTCACAGCCGCCCATGAGCATTGCCACACGGTCCAGGCCATAGGCCAGGCCTGCGTGCGGCGGAACACCGTACTTGAACGCCTCAAGAAGGAAACCGAACTGCTCCTGCGCCTTCTCCGGCGTAAAGCCCAGCACCTCAAACATCTTGGACTGGATGTCACTCTGGTGGATCCTCACAGAACCGCCGCCCAGCTCGGTGCCGTTAAGCACGATATCATACGCCTTCGCGCGGACTGCGCCCGGATCACTGTCGATCAGATGCCAGTCCTCGTCCATCGGCATGGTGAATGGATGGTGCTTCGCCACGAAGCGCCCCTGCTCCTCCGAATACTCAAGTAACGGGAACTCCGTTACCCAGAGGAATTTGAATTCATCCTTCTTAAGCAGGTCCTGCTGTCTGGCAAGCTCCAGACGCAGATTGCCCAGCACATCCCATACCACTTCATTCTTGTCTGCCGCAAATAAAAGCAGGTCGCCCGGCTTGCCGTCCATAGCAGCCATCAGGGCAGCCATCTGCTCCTCGGTCATGAATTTGGCAAAGGAAGACTTGTAGGTGCCATCCTCCTGGATCGCAACATAAGCCAGCCCTTTGGCTCCGAAACCTTTGGCAAACTCCACCAGCGCGTCGATCTTCTTGCGTGGCATGCCGCCCTGGCCCTCGGCGTTGATTCCCCGGACGCTTCCGCCGTTCTCCAGCGCGCCCTTGAATACAACGAACTCACAGTCCTTTACCACATCGGATACATTTTTCAGTTCCATCCCAAAACGCAGGTCCGGCTTGTCGGAGCCAAAACGGTCCATGGCCTCCTGCCAGGTCATCCTCGGGATCGGCTGCGGGATCTCAACATTCAACAGTTCCTTAAACAGCTTGTACAGAAGACGCTCGTTTACGTCCAGCACATCCTCCACATCCACAAAGGAAAGCTCCATGTCGATCTGGGTGAATTCCGGCTGACGGTCTGCACGCAGATCCTCATCCCGGTAACATCTTGCCAGCTGGAAATAGCGGTCATAACCAGAACACATAAGGAGCTGCTTAAACAGCTGCGGTGACTGGGGCAGTGCATAGAAGGAACCCGGATGCACACGGCTCGGCACCAGATAGTCTCTTGCACCCTCCGGCGTACTTTTGATCAGGGTAGGCGTCTCGATCTCCAAAAAACCTTCCTCCGCCAGAAACTGTCTGGTCAGGATCGCGATATTACTTCTCAGCATTAAGTTCCTCTGGATATCCGGTCTTCTAAGATCCAGGAAACGGTATTTCAGACGCAGCTCTTCCTTGGTCTTGGAATTCTCCTCGATCGGGAACGGCGGGGTCTCAGACTCAGACAGGACGCGCAGGGAGTTCGCACGCACCTCGATCGCGCCCGTAGCCAGGTTTTCATTGACCGCGCCGGAGCGGGCCTCCACTCTGCCGGTCACCGCAATAACGAATTCACTTCTCAGCTTCTCCGCCTTTGCAAAGCTCTCCGCGCCGCAGTCGCTCTGCTCAAAGATCAGCTGCAGGATCCCGGAACGGTCCCTTAAATCCACGAAAATGATTCCGCCCTTGTTCCTGCTTTTCTGTACCCAGCCCATAACCGTCACTTCCTGACCGATATTGGCTGTACCAAGTTCCGTACACCGATGGGACCGTTTCAGTCCCAGCATTGACTCTGCCATGATTTTATCTCCTTATGCTTGTATGCGGCCTGGGCCGCAGTTTTCCATTCCTTAAACTACTTCAGCGCTTCTTTGTAAAACTCCACGAATTCCTCGTAGCCTTCTTTGTTCAGCTGTTCCTTCTGGAACTTCTTGTTCTTGTTCATCTGGGACACCAGCACCTGGGTTCCAGCTTTCCGCTCGGACATGGCCTGTTTCATGATCTCGGCAAAGCGCGCCGCGCCCATGCCCTTCTCCACCAGATAGGCTTTCTTTAAAGCCGCATTCTGCACGCTGGCGCCCTGGTCCATCAGGATCGTGACGATCCGCTCAAATCCGATGGAAAATCCGCAGGCCGGAGTATCCACTCCTGTGAACTTGCCGATCATCTTGTCGTAGCGCCCGCCGCCTGCCACGGAACCGCCGAAGCCTTCCATGGAGACCTCAAAGATCGTGCCGGTGTAATAGGACATCCCCCGCACGAGAGTGGGATCGAACTGCAGGGTAAACTCCGTCTCGGAAACCTCTGTCACCGTATCCATAATGTGTGCCAGGTTGTCCGTCACATCCTTCGGCAGCACGTCTGCCAGGGTATCCCCCAGGCTGCGCACGCCCGCCGCATCCGGCGTCACGCTGCCAAGCAGGCCGGCATACTTCTTCACGCTGTCTTCTGCAAATCCCAGTTCTAAAAGCTCCCGCTCCACGCCGTCCGCGCCGATCTTGTCCATCTTGTCCAACGTGATGAACACCTGATCCAGCTGATCCTCCGGGAATCCACAGTAAAGCGCCATCCCCTTTAAGATCTCGCGGTCGTTGATGCGAACTACGAAGCTGTTATCGGGACAGATCTTCCCAAGGGCCGTGGTGGTAGCCAGGATCAGTTCGATCTCCGCTAAAGAGGTCGCATCTCCCAGAATATCGATATCACACTGGGTGAACTGGCGGAAACGCCCCTTCTGCGGACGGTCCGCACGCCATACGCTGCCCATCTGCAGTGCTTTAAAAGGCGCCGGAAGCTGCGCCGCATTATTAGAATAATATCGTGAAAGAGGCAGGGTCAGGTCATAGCGCAGTCCGCTGTCAGTCAGATCCTGCTCTGTCTCCGCCGTCTCCAGGTTCAGCTTCTCGCCGCGTTTTAAGATCTTGAAGATCAGCTTTTCATTGTCCCCGCCCTGCTTGCTGGTCAGATTCTCAATGTGCTCCACACAGGGAGTCTCGATCTGGGTAAAACCAAAGCTCTGGTAGGTCTCCTTGATCTGGTTTGTCACAAAGCCCCGGATCTGCATCTCCGCAGGCAGGATATCTCTCATGCCGGTCACCGGCTTCTTTTTCAGTGCCATGTCCCACTCTCCATTTTCTGTTCTTGCTTTTAATTGCTTTTGCTTTACGATTATACTATTGTCACAAATAAAATGCAAGCGGCTTCTGCATCTACAAAAGCCGCTCTTTCCTCTCGATCATCTCATCGACCCGTGCGATATACTGCTCCACATCCTTCACATTCTCCGCCCGCTCGATCCGGTTCTCCTCCGGGAACAGCCGTTTGGTTGTGGTTCCCGCGCCACATCCGATGATGGTCTGCTGCTCCTCCATGATCAGGACATTGTAGATACAGGCCTTGCCAGGCGCCGCGTAGCCCACATTCTCAAAATTGCCCGCCATATTCTTCTGGCGGTAGAGATAGTACGGCTCCAGACCCATCTCCCGGGCGTACCGGGCCGTTAAGTCGATCATCTCCTGGGTATTGGTGATCTTTAGATCCTTATAGACTTCCTTCATGGTATTGAGCCTGGCGGCCCGCTTGATCGCCAGGGAATGGACCGTCACGCTGTCCGGCGCCAGCTCCTTCACGGCCTCCATCGTCGCATGCACATCCGAGATATCCTCCTCCGGCAGCCCTATGATCAGATCCATATTGATATTGTCAAAACCGGCCTCTCTTGCCAGATGGAACTTCTCCCTCACATCCTCCACCGTATGGCGGCGTCCGATGAGCTTTAAGGTCTCCTCCTTCATGGTCTGGGGATTGATGGAAATACGGGTGACGCCGTGTTTTTTCAGCACCTCAAGCTTTTCCCTGGTGATGCTGTCCGGCCTTCCCGCCTCCACGGTAAATTCCTGTACAGCTGAAAAATCAAAGGCCGCTTTCAATTTGGTGATAAGCCGGTCCAGATCCTCCGCAGAAAGAGAGGTCGGCGTCCCGCCTCCAAAATACACCGTGTCCAGTGTACAGCCCCTTTTCTTCTCCGCCACATAATCCATCTCCCGGTACAGCGCATCCAGATAGAGCTGTGTGCGGCCCTGCCACCTCCCAATAGGATAGGAGGTGAAGGAGCAGTACAGACAGGTGGTCGGGCAGAATGGAATCCCCACATAAAGGCTGTAACCGTTCTTATAGTCTATAGCCGACAGAAGTTTCCGCTCCCGCATGGCGATCTCGATACTTAAGTTGATCTTTTCATCGCTGGTGAAGTAGGTCTTCTTCATATAATCAAAGATCTCCTGCTCACTTTTCCCTTCCTCCAGCTTTGTCATGGCGATCTTCGTTGGACGGATGCCAGTCAGGGTACCCCATGGCAGATGTTTCCCGGTCAGTGATTTGAGGATCACATACAGCCTGCGCTTTAACTTGTTCTTCGTAGCAAACCGGTCCTCGTAATCCACCGGGATCGGCTCGTCAAATATCTCCAGCTCTTTCCGTTCCTCCGGAGTCGCCTTCCATGGATGGAATTCCTGCGGTCCCCGTGAGATCGCCTGGATCGTAAAAAACCTGCGGTCCTCGCTCAGCACGCCCCTCACGCAGAAATCCAGATCCTCTCCCACTTCATGGGTAAATGTCTCCCCTGGAAAAAACGCCATTAAAAGCTCGCGGATATCCTGCTCGTAGGCATTGTCATTTAATATAATTCCTGTCATATTCTGCGTCCTGACTACCGGTTTAAATACGGCACAACCGGATTGTATTGTTTTTCATGTCCGATAGTGGTCTGTTCCCCGTGCCCCGGATATACCATGGTATCCTCAGGCAGCACGAACAACCGCCTGGTGATAGAGCGGATGATATCAGAAACATTGCCCGTAGGGAGATCTGTCCGTCCTAAAGACTCTGCAAACAGAGTGTCTCCGGAAAACAGCACCTCCTCGGATTCTACATAATAGCAGACAGAACCAACTGTATGGCCCGGCGTTGCAATGACCTGCCAGTCACAGTCCAGCAGATGCATCACTTCATTGTCCCGCAGCAGGTAGTCCGCGATCAGCCCCATCTGTTCCGTGCCCAGGGTTCCGGAGAGGTTCAGCGAGGAATCCTTCAGGATCCGCTCCTCGTCCATATGGGCGTACACCGGACAGCGGAATGCCCGGCGGATGTCATCCACCGCCAGGATATGGTCAAAATGACCATGGGTCAGAAGAATAGCCTCCGGCACGACCTGAAGCTCCCTAAGCTTGTTGAGCAGATATGCCCCATTGTCCGCCGGGTCCACGAGCACTGCTTTCTTGGTATTTTCCCGGTAAATGATATAGCAGTTGGTGCTGACGTCCCCCAGCACACAGGTGTAAATCCTTAAATCACTCATCTCTTCCTAACCTCCCAGGCGCTATCCTGCCGTCCTTTCAATATCTAATACGCCTTCTATCTGTCTTAATTTGTCAGTCAGCCGGTTCAGTTCATCAATGCCATGAATATCAAAAGTCATGATGATCGTAGCCTTCCCCTGCTTGCTGGTGCGCACATTCATGGATGTGATGTCGATCTGGCGCTCCGTAAATACCTTGGAAATATCCACGAACATGCCGATCCGGTTGTTTGCATAGATCTGGATCTCGGTGGAATAGCGCTCCTTGCTCTCCCCCGTCTCCGGCTGCTGCCACTCCGCATCGATCAGACGCACCCGCTCGTCCTCCGGCAGGTTTATGATGTTGACGCAGTCCGTCCGGTGTATGGACACGCCGCGGCCTCTGGTGACGAATCCCACGATCTCGTCCCCCGGCACCGGGCTGCAGCAGCGGGAGAACCGGACCGCCACATCGTCGATCCCCTTAACCATAATGCCGCTCTTGGACTTTTTGGACACCGGGACCTTGTTGGTCATCTCCTCGATGCCGTCCAAGATATTCTTGTCAGTGACTTCCTTCTTCTGCTTTTTGGCACGCTCCTCGACCATCTTGTTGATGACCTGGCCCTCCTTGAGGCCCCCGTGCCCGATGGACGCAAGCACCGAATCCCAGTCCTTGAACGCATAGCGCGCCATAACCTTTTCCTGGAATTCCGGTTTGTTGATATCCGGATAGTTGATGCCTTTTGCCTTGCAGTAGCGGTCGATCAGCTCCTTGCCGCGGAGGATATTGTCCTCCTTAAGCTCTGTCTTGAACCACTGGTTGATCTTGTTCTTTGCCTGAGTGCTCTTAACTAAGGACAGCCAGTCCCGGCTGGGGCCCTTGGAATTCTGGGACGTGATGATATCGATCCGGTCCCCGTTCTGGATCACATAGTCGATATTCACCAGCTTGCCGTTCACCCGGGCGCCTACCATCTTGTTGCCGACGGCACTGTGGATCGCGTAGGCAAAATCGATGGGCGTGGAACCGCTGGGCAGGGTCTTTACGTCCCCTGTGGGCGTGAAGCAGTACACATTGTCGGAAAACAGGTCCAGATCGCCCTTGACCATGCTTAAAAACTCTTTGGAGTCGTCCGTATCCCGCTGCCACTCCAGGATCTGGCGCAGCCAGCTTAGCTTCGCCTCCTCGTCGCCCGCCGCTATCTTGCCGCTTCCGCTCTCCTTGTACTTCCAGTGTGCGGCAATACCGTACTCTGCCGTCCGGTGCATATCAAAGGTCCGGATCTGGATCTCAAAGGGCTGTCCGGTGCTGCCGATCAGCGTCGTGTGCAGGGACTGGTACATATTGGGCTTGGGCATGGCAATATAATCCTTGAACCGTCCGGGAATCGGTTTGTACAGTTCATGGATGACGCCCAGTGCCGCATAACAGTCCTTGACCGTCTCCACGATGATCCGGACTGCAAACAAGTCATAGATCTGATCCAGGGTCTTGTCCTGGTTCACCATCTTCTTATAAATACTGAAGAAATGCTTGACGCGCCCGTCTACCTTGGCGTCAATGCCCGCCTCACGCATATGCTGGGAGACCTCTTCCACGATCCCCTGGACAAACGCCTCTCTCGCATCCTTGCGCAGGGAGATCTTCTCCGCCAGGTCATAGTACACATCCGGCTCTAAATATTTTAACGACAAATCGTCCAGCTCTACCTTGATCTTGGAAATACCAAGACGGTGGGCAATGGGCGCATAGATGTCCATGGTCTCCCGTGCCTTTTCCTTCTGCTTCTCCGGCTTCATATACTGGAGGGTCCGCATGTTGTGCAGACGGTCCGCCAGCTTGATCAGGATCACACGGATATCCTTTGCCATAGCCAGGAACATCTTGCGCAGATTCTCAGCCTGGATCTCCACCTTATCCATGGACCAGGAGAGCTGTGTCAGCTTGGTGACGCCGTCCACTAAAAGGGCTACCTCGGAACCAAACACCTTCTCCACCTCATCCAGGGTCATGATGGTGTCTTCCACCACGTCGTGCAGGATACCCGCCACGATCGTCTCTTTATCAAGCTCTAAATCCGCCAGGATAATAGCAACACAAAGAGGGTGAATGATATAAGGTTCACCCGACTTGCGCTTCTGTTCCTTATGCGCTTCATTTGCGATCGTATATGCTTTTTCAATCATGGAAATATCGTCCGATGGATGGTATTTCCGAATACTTCGGATCAAATCCTGATATAATTCTTCCGGGCTGGTAAAATCTGCAGGGTTCTCCAGCTCGATATCCACTTTCTTGTCCGTCTCTCCATTCGCCATAGAAAAAGCCACCTTTTCTGAGCATAGTTATTTAAACATTATAATTATTTTTGTCGGAAATTGCAAGCGGTATCAGAATTCCTCAAATATTCCTCAAATATTCACCAGATACAAAAGCGCATTACAGATCGCGGCAGCAATATCGCTGCCGCCTTTTCTTCCCCTGGCTACGATACAGGGGACCTCTGTCCGGCAAATCAGCTCCTTGGACTCCACCACATTCACAAATCCCACAGGCACGCCGATGATAAGCTCCGGCTTCACAGTGCCGGACTCCACCAGCTCATACAGACGGATCAGCGCGGTCGGGGCATTGCCGATGGCGAAGATCACCGGGCCAGGAAGCCCTGCGGCCCGCTCCATACTGACGATCGCACGGGTCACGCCCCGTTTTTTTGCCTCCGCCGCCACGTCCGGCTCCGCCATAAAACAGCGCACCGTGCCGCCCAGTTTATCCAGCGCCCGCTTATTGATCCCGGCAGCCGCCATATTGGTATCGGTAATGATCGTAAATCCACTCCCACCGGATAACAGCTCCAGTGCATGCTTTACAGCCCCGTCCGAAAAATACAGGTTCTCTGCATAATCAAAATCCGCCGATGTATGGATGCAGCGCTTCACCACCGCCAGCTCTCCCGGCTCCCAGGTTCCCCGGGGCATCTCGCTTTCGATGATCTCCATGCTCCTCGCTTCGATCTCTTCCGGTTTCACCCAGTCCATGTTCTCAATCATATCTGTCCATCCTCTTTGCATTCTAAAATTTCATAGATCCTGTCCATATCCAGCGAACGGCGCACCAGGTCAGCCAGTTTGTCGTACTGCCGCTCCTTATAATCGGAGCGGCTTTCCGTCTGGATCTCCAGACAAATCCCCTTTTTATCAGCCAGATAGTTTAAAAGCTCCCGGGTCAATGGTTCATTGTCGAACAATCCGTGCAGATAACTGCCGAACACCCTGCCGTCTTGCCGCATCAGGCCATCCATCCGTCCATCTGCCAGCCGGATTGCAGGCGCTGCATCCTCTGTGGCTCTGGTCACACCCATATGGATCTCATATCCAGTTATATCCATGCCCCGGCAAAGTCCGCACCATCCTTCCGCCGCCAGGACGGCGCCGCTTATCTGCGTGCGTGTTTTCTGAGGGGTAAACACTGTTTCTGCCGGCAGCAGCCCCAGCCCCCGCATGCTCATGCCGGCAGCTCCCTCCACACCGTCCGGGTCATACAGGCTGGTACCCAGCATCTGATACCCCCCGCAGATACCGATGACCGGAACGCCGTCTCCTTCGACCAGACGCAAAAGGGCCGCCTCCATCCCGCTTTCCCGCAGCCAGGCCAGATCTGCCATAGTATTTTTCGTCCCTGGAAGGATCATAAGATCCGGTCTTCCGAGCTGCGCCGCCCTCCGCACATAGCGCAGGGACACTCCCGGCGTCTGCTGCAGGATATTGAAATCCGTAAAGTTGGAAATATGGGGAAGATGGATCACCGCAATGTCAAGCTCCGGACCCTGACGCCCCACCGCATCCAGCCGCTCTGCAAGGCTGTCCTCATCATCCAGATCGATGTCCTCCATGGGGATCACCCCCACCACCGGAATATGTACCAGCTCTTCGATCATCTGAAGCCCCGGCTCCAGGATCTTCACATCACCGCGGAATTTGTTGATAATAAGCCCCTTGATCCTCGCCCGCTCCGCCGGCTCCAAAAGGGCGACCGTTCCGTAAAGAGATGCAAATACGCCTCCCCGGTCTATATCCCCTACCAGCAGCACCGGCGCATCCACCAGCTCCGCCATGCCCATATTGACAATATCATTGTCCCTCAGATTGATCTCCGCCGGGCTTCCCGCCCCCTCCAGTACAATGATGTCATACTGCTCCTCCAGCTTTGCAAACGCCTCCCGGATCACCGGGATGAATTCCGGTTTGCGCCGGTAGTAATCCATGGCCTTTAAATTGCCATAGACCTCGCCGTTTACAATGACCTGGCTGCCCATATGACTGGTGGGTTTTAAAAGGATCGGATTCATCGCCACTGTGGGGGCGATGCCCGCGGCCTCCGCCTGCATGGCCTGCGCCCGCCCGATCTCCAGGCCGTCCGCCGTGATATAAGAGTTCAGCGCCATATTCTGGGACTTAAACGGGGCCACCCTATAACCATCCTGATGAAAGATCCGGCACAATGCCGCCGCCAGAAAGCTTTTCCCCGAATTTGACATGGTGCCCTGAATCATGATTTTCTTTGCCATTTTTATTCTCCGTATGCAATCGCCTGCTTCGCTGCCCTGAACTCGTGGCTGAAATTCTCATCATATAACCTCGAAAGTTCAAAATCATCCCCCAGGAAGCCGCCCACGGTCACCAGGGCCGTCTTCGTGATGCCCGCGGCTTTCGTCTTTTCCGCAATGTCGCTTAAGGTCCCCCGCACGATCCGCTCATCAGGCCAGGAAGCTTTGTAGACCACAGCCGCCGGTGTTTGGGCGGGATAACCTCCCGCCTCAGCCTTCCGGCCAGTTCTTCGATCCGTCCGGCGCTTAAAAATATGATCATCGTGGCCCCGTGGGCAGCCAGTGCTTCCACCCGTTCCCGCTCAGGCACCGGAGTCCTTCCCTCCATCCGGCACAGGATCACCGTCTGGCTGACGCCGGGAAGAGTATACTCCCGCTTCAGGCTGGCCGCCGCCGCAAGGAATGAGCTGACCCCCGGGACCACATCATAACTGATCCCCAGTTTGTCCAGCTCCACCATCTGCTCCCGGTGCGCACCGTAGATAGAAGGGTCCCCCGTGTGGACCCGCACCACCTGTTTCCCGGCGCTCTCACCGTCCTGCATCACCCCGATCACTTCCGGCAATGTCATCACAGCGCTGTTATATATCTCCGCATCTTTTTTTGCCCAGTCCAGGACCGCCGGATTGACCAGGGACCCTGCATAGATGATCACATCCGCTTCCCCGATCAGACGTTTCCCTTTCACCGTGATCAGCTCCGGATCGCCGGACCCGGCTCCTATAAAATGTACCATTGCTTATACCTCACCTGTCTTCCTCAAAATGCTCATACGCCTCAATCTGGATATCTGCAAACGTACTGTTCTCCTGATACACCTCATATGCCATATCCAAAAGCGGGAACAGCATCACCGCCCCGGTCCCTTCTCCCAGCGCCAGCTGTCCATGGATCACCGGCTCCAGCCCCAGTTTTTCCATCACCAGCGCACAGGCCGGCTCCTTGCCAAGGTGGGACGGCAGAATATAATCCGTCACCCGCGGGCAGAATGCCTGCGCCAGCAACGCCGCCACAGCGGATATCATCCCGTCCAGCACCACCGGGATCCCGTAGACGGCTCCGCCCAGTAAAAGCCCCGTCATCCCCGCAATATCAAAACCGCCAAGACAGGACAGGACCTTAAGCGGCTCGTCCGGCGACGGCTGATGCAGGGCTATTGCTTCTTCGATCACCTGGATCTTCCGTTTTAGCCCCTCTCCGGAAAGCCCTGCTCCCCGCCCGGTCACTGACTCCACAGCAGTATTCAGCAGTACGCTTGCAACGGCGCTGCTGGTGGTCGTATTCCCGATCCCCATCTCGCCGAGAGCCAGGAGCTGATACCCGGAATCCTTAAGCTCTCCTGCAAGGGCGATCCCCGCATGAATGGCCTCTAAAGCCTGCTCCTCACTCATAGCCGCTTCCCTGCGCAGATTGGCGGTGCCGGAGGCGATCTTTAAGTTCCTCACTCCCGGCTCCCGGATCTCGCCCGCCACCCCCATATCCACAGGGATCACATCCGCTCCCGCCACAGCCGCCATGCGGTTGACACTGGCGATGCCTTTGGCAAAATTCTCCGTCACCACCGCTGTCACACTGCTGTCTGTCTGGGTGACTCCCTCCGCTACCACGCCGTTGTCCGCACAAAACACCACCACCGCTTTCCGCTCCAGCTTCACATCCTCCGTGCGCTGGATTCCGGCAACCTTTATCAGCATATCCTCAAAATGCCCCAGTCCCTCAAGCGGTTTCGCGATCCTGTCCCAATGACATTTGGCTGCTGCCATAGAATCTGCATCAGCCGGTCTTACACTCCTGCAGAGGCAGCTTAACTGCTGCCGCAAATATTCTTCCATCCGGTCTTATACCCCCTTACTTTCAGATTCTGTTTCCGCTGGTCAGATCTTGTATCCACGGGGCGTCACCATACGCCCATGGATCACTTTCGTCTGCGAATTCCCTATAAACACCGTAGTGAACATGTCCACCTGGCGGTCCCGCAGTTCCTTCAGCGTCATCACCTCTGCCCGTTCCCCGTCCCTGCCGATCTGGGAAACAATACCGCACACCAGTTCCTCCGGAAGCTCCTCAAGCAGGATGTCACAGGCGCGTTTTAAATAATCAGCCCGCTTTTTGCTGGAAGGATTGTAGATACAGATGGCAAAATCCGCTGCCGCCGCAAATCTCAGCCGCTTTTCGATCTTCTCCCACGGAGTCAAAAGGTCGCTCAGGCTTACAACGGCAAAATCATGCATCAAAGGCGCCCCAAGCACAGCCCCGCCGGCCAGCGCCGCAGTCACGCCGGAAACCACCTGGACCTCACAGTCCGGATAGTCACCGCCAAGCTCAAGCATCAGCCCGGACATGCCGTATACTCCGGCATCCCCGCTGCATACCATAGCAACCTTTTTCCCCTTCTGCGCCTCCTCAAATGCCATGCGGCACCGGTCCGCCTCCCTCCGCATGGGGGTAGTCAGATATTCCTTGTCCGGAAATGCATCCCGGAGCAACTCCACATAGACTGTGTATCCTACGATCGTATCGCAGGACTCAAGGGCCTGCTGCGCCTCCAGCGTCATCTGCCGGACACTCCCCGGCCCCATTCCTACTACATAAACCAGATTCATACCATCACCCTTCCCTGCCAGTTTCCATTTCTATCTCTTTGCCGCCGTCCCTATGCTCCTTCACGATCAGCAGAGAGTAATATCCCGCATCCACGGGGATCTCATCTACAGACCTGCAGATCCGCTGCCCCGGCAGCCCGCAGTTTTCCACCATCATGGCGTCCATGCCCGCGTCCCGGATCCAGCCCTTCACCTGCTCAATATTCTTTCCCATCTTCATGATGACCTTGGTTCCCGGAAGCTTTAGGCCCGCCTCCACCTGTCCGGGCTGGGACAGGATGTGGAACTGGTCTGCGCTCTCCGCCAGACCGGTGTTAAGCTCCGCCGCCACCGCACAGAAGGATGGGATACCGCTCACCAGCTCTGCCCGGTATCCCCGTTCCATCACCAGGCGGTGTATGTAGAGATAGGTCGCATACAGTGTGACATCGCCAAGATTTAAAAATCCAACCTGTTTCCCCTGGTCTAAATATCCGATCACAGTCTCCGCCGCCCGCTCATGGCAGGCTTTCAGCACCGCCTTATCGCGGGTCATTGGCAGAGCCACACCGATGCACTCCTTTTCCTCCACTACCGGGACCGCCCGCAGGGCGATCTGCCAGGCAATGCTGCTGCGCCAGTCCTCGCCCGGGACTGCGATCACGTCGCATTCCTTGATCAGCCTTGCAGCCTTTAAAGTCAAAAGCTCCGGATCTCCCGGCCCTACTCCGATACCGTACAGAGTGCCGCACCGTTCCGCATTCCGCCGGCCCATCGCTTCTGGCTTCCGGGCAGCATCCTGCCGGTCCATCTCTTCCGCTTTCCGGGCGGCATCCTGCGCATGGCGCACATACAGCCTGCGGATATCCGCGTACTCGCCCATCCCCTTCATGACGCACTCCACCTGATACCCCATCGCGGCAAACCGGGATCTCCAGGAGTCCTCGCCGTCTCCCGCCATGTCGTTAGACGCATGGTCCCCGGCCACCACCATAAGCGGAGCCAGCACCACACGCTCAGAGCCGCGTTCCTCCACCAGCTTCACCATGTTCTGAAGCGTGGGAGACGCCTCCACAGTCCCCACAAGAAAATCATCCAATCCCACATCCAGAAACGCCCTCTGCAGCCGTTCGTAAGAAAAATTCGCCACATGCTCCGTGCCGTGTCCCATCAGTACGATATCGGTTTTTGCTCCACGATACTGCGCAAATTCTCTGCCCAGTATCCGCACCACCTCTCTATAATCCTCCATATCCGTGAGCAGCGGTTCTCCGCACACCAGAGTCTCAAACCGCCCCTGAAACTTACGGATCACTTCCATCACCCGGTCATATTCAAATCCCCGGATCACATGGGTCGGCTGTGCGACCACCTCCGTAAAGCCCTCGCTGCAGAGCCGCTCCAACGCCTGCTCCACATGCTCTGCCGGGAGTCCGTCCCGCTCCCGCATGATCTTTATGATCGTCGGGCTGGTAAATGCCCGGCGGAATTCATGATCAGGGAATGCCTCCCGTATATCCCGCTCAATCGCTTCAATATTCTTTGTCCGTGTCTCATGATAACTGGTCCCGAAGCTGATCACCAGAATTGCTTTTTTCTTCATTCCCTTATCTCCTGCCATAAAAATATCCGCAGCAGCCGGCTTTGCACACAAGCTGCAGCCGGACACTACGGATACCATCATAACTAAAAAACCAGCAGGAATCAATAGAAATTTGGAAAGCAACGGTTATTTGAGCAGGTACTTCTCCTCGTATTCTTCCATAGAGATCGGCTTGCTGAACAAAAATCCCTGCAAAAGTTCAACGCCGCATTTGCGCAGCTCATCCATCTGCTCCTCCGTCTCGATCCCCTCTGCCACCAGACGGATCCCCCGCTTTCGGCAGGTGTCCACAATGGAGGTTATGAACGCCCTGGTCTCAGGATTGTGCGATACATCTTCAATCATCACCCGGTCCAGCTTTAATACGTCAAACTGCGCGGTAGCCAAAAGGCTGAGAGCCTTGGGATCAGTACCAAAATCAGCCAGCGCCACAATAAATCCGGCCTGGCGCAGATTCCGCATAAGCGTCGGCAGACTGGAATCTCCTGCTTCCAGGCTTCCCTCTGTGATCTCAATCTCCACCTCCAGAAGGCCGGGAGAAATCTCATACTTTTCACATATACTGCCAAGCTGCTTTACAAAAGAAGGCTGGGCCAGGGTATGCTTCGAAAAATTTATGGAAACAGGAAATGCCTCCTTCCCCATATCCACCCACTTTTTGATCCTGGCACACACCGATTCAAATACAAAGAAATCGATCTGGCTGATCGTCTGGGTCTCCTCCAAAATCGGAAGGAAATTCCCCGGAAGGACCAGCGTTCCCGCCCCCGGATGATACCGGATCAAAGCTTCTGCACCGATCGCGGTACGGTCATCAGACGATACCTTGGGCTGCATATACACAACAAAGCGGTTCTTGTTGATCTCCGACTCCAGGATATTGGGGTTGGACAGCTCCAAAAGTGCATCACTCTGGTGGCGGTAACGCCTGGATGCCGGATTGTTGCGGTAAAATGCCTTTTTATCCTCGTACATACAGGCATCAGCCTGAGACATCAGCTCGTTCATATCCTGGAGCTGCGCCGTCCACTGACTGCCGATGGCGGCACGACAGACCGTGTCCGCTTCAAACAGCGCCTTCAGTTCCTGAAGCCGTTCCTGGAAGTCCTGCTCCTCTATACCACGGCAGATGATGACAAACTCATCTCCGCCGATCCGGTAGAAGTCCGCCTTATGAAATGCCTCCCTCATCCGGTTTGACGCTTCCTTTAAGATCTTATCCCCGTATGCGTGCCCCCGCTTGTCGTTCAGATCCTTCAGCCCGTTGACGTCCAGATAAACAAGTCCCACAGGGATCCCGGAATTCTGCAGGGCCTCCGAATCCTTCATATAGCGGTTCCTGTTATAGAAGGAGGTCAGCGTATCATGATAGCTTAAATGTGCCAGCTGCTCCTCATCCTCCGAACGCTCAATGGACAGCATCAGGAAATAACACAGGGTCCGGAGCATCGTGCTGATATAGGTCATGCGTTCCTGCGGGGGATTGTCCACACCCAGGCAGCCGCAGAATGCACCATCCCGCTCCAGAGGAGCCGCTACCAGGCTGTGGATGTTCTGGCTGTATAAAATATCGTATTCTTCCGGTGAGCTCTCCCTGATCAGTTCCAGATCTGTGATCAGGACACATTCCCGGCGGTCAAACCTCGGCATCCAGCTGTCAAAGAACGACAGTTCTAATTCCTGGAGATTCTCTTTCTGAGGCTCCACACCTTCCTCACACCACTCAAAATCATTATAGGCAAGCCCGTCATCATGTACCAGGAAAATATAACAGCGCTCTGCCTCCAGGAACTTCCCCAGATACCGCAGGATCGCCGGGATTGATTCTGACAGCTTTTTGCTCTGGTACAATGTACGGACACACTCCATGATCACGTCTTCCGTCTTCAGGGTGTATTTCAGTTCCTGTTTCTCCGCCTCCGCCTCCGTAATATCAAAAGCGATCTCCATCCTCGCCGGCCTGCCGTCCCACAGGATATTCCGGTCCTTCAGCATATAATGCCGGCCAGTTACGGGGTTGGTATTTTCCCAGGTAAACGTCTCCCCTTCAGCGGAAATATGTCCTTTGCAGAAGTCACAGGGCGTATCTCGTCCCTGAAGCACCTCATAGCACTTTTTCCCCTCAAAGGAATCCAGGCCGAAATTCTGCAGTCCCACTTCATTAATAAACAGCAGGTCATAGTTTTCCAGGTCTGCAACGTACATAAGCTCAGAAAGATCGTTTAAGGATGCCCGGAGCGCGGCAGACATTTTCTCCATCTGCTCCTTCTCTTTCTTACTGCTGGCCTCAGCCTCCTCCGCTGACTTTAAATTCCTGCGGTGATAGAATTCCCTGACTGCAAACAGGCAGATTCCCGCACCCAGCAGCAGAAACAGCGCGATGAATTTCCGCACAATACCGGCAACCTGGGCTTCTGTATATGCTTCCGCCTCAGATACCGCCCTGTCAGCCCTGTCAAACAGCTCCTCGCTCATGTCGTAAAGCCGCTGTGTCTCCCCGCCCTGGCGTACTTTTTGGATCTCATCTTTTACCTGCAGCCAGCTCTCTTTAAAATCTGACATTGCCTCCAGATATCCCTGGTCAGGCAGCAGCGACAGATGATTGTCCCCCTCGCCGGTCATCAGTTCCTCAACGATCCCATCCAGCCGCTCGATCAACGCATCGTTGGGCGAACCGTGCAGCTCCTCCTTCACAAGACGCTGAGAGGCTCCGCGGACAACGCCGGTATAATTGATCACGCGCGCATTCCCCTGGATGCTTAGTACAGATATCAGCGACCAGACACCTGACAGAATTAAAACAACTAACAATATAACTGGAGCAATCCTCTTCTTCATGAACTCTTCCCCTTGCATGTTCAGCCAAATCCTGGGTCAGCGGTGGTTACGCACGTGCCACTGAGCGAAGCTGTTTTTTGATTTTTGTAACGTTCTGTCCATCATACCACATATCGTCCTGTTTTTCCATACACATTATCTTTCCGTATCCAAATTCCATGCCGGATTCTTTAGCCGCGACGGTTCAGGGGACATCGCAACATTTTTTCTCACACTACTAAAAACGCCCCGGCACAAAATCCTGCCGGAGCGTTTTCTATATTTTATTTTCCTTCATAGATAATAACGGAATCCACATCGTATCCTGACAGCTTCTCCCTGCCCTTAAGCCCCGCAAGCTCCATGACAAAGCAGATCTTCACCACTTCACCGCCCAACTGTTCAATCAGCCGGATGATCGCTTCTGTGGTGCCTCCTGTGGCGATCAGATCATCCACGATGACCACCTTCTGCCCTGGCCTGATGGCATCCTTATGGATCTCGATCTCCGCAGAGCCGTACTCCAGATCATATTCCGCGGAAATGGTCTCCCGCGGCAGCTTACCCTTTTTGCGGACCGGCACAAAGCTCTTGTGCTCCGCATAGGCCACCGGCACGCCGAAAATGAACCCTCGTGATTCCGGCCCTACTACCACATCAAAATCCAGATCCTTTACCATATCACGCAGGCTGTCCACTGCAAGCTGCAGTCCGTCCGCATCCTGCAGGATCGAAGTCACATCCCGGAAGATGATCCCCGGCTCCGGAAAATCCGGAATACTCACCACATAGTCTTCTAATCGCTTCATCCTGTCATCCTTCTTCTCTTGCTTTTTATAAATCATGGCCTGCCGCCACGTGAATATCTTAGCACAGTCCGCCGCGCCAGTCTAGCGGAAAATTGTCATCAGGTTCGCCACTTCCTTCTGACATGGTTCCTCCTGGAAGGAGCTGTACGCATAAAAGCAGTAGCCAGACACCTGCCCGGTCGCCCGTCCCGCTTCCACCTGCCGTTTCATGATATCATCGCGCCGCAGCCACTCCGGCACCTCATTGTTGTCATTGGAACTGGAACCTGTCTTGTACATGGCAAGTCCCAGGTACAGCCTTGCATTGCCCCTGTTCTTTAAGTTGATCCAGGTCTGGAGGTTATTGGAAAATGCAAACGGGGCCGCGCTCCCATCCGTAAGCTTGTGTTCAAACCCCCAGTAAATCTGCGGCATGATATAGTCGATATATCCGTCGTTTGACAGCCAGGTATCCACGTCCGCAAACAGCCTGTTGTCGCTGCGCAGATGATCTACGTATCCCTCCGGGCTGATTCCAAACTGCACCTCCGGCTTCACTTCCTTTACCGCCTGATAGACCCCCTTCACCAGCTTGTTGATATTGTCCCGTCTCCAGTCGCTGATATCCATCGAAAAACTGGAAGCGTCGTATTCCGGCTTGTCAAACCAGCGGTTCGGATCGCTGTTGTCCACCTCCGGGTAGAAATAATCGTCAAAATGGATTCCATCCACATCATAATTCTGCACCACTTCCCGCACGCCGCCTATGATCAGATCCCGCACCTGGGATATGGCAGGATTTAAGTAATACGCCCCATTCTGCTTTAACACCCACCGGTCATTGGAGGGGTCGCTGTCGCTCAGCCACTTTTTCGCCGGGCTCTGCTCCGACACCTGATCCCAGGTGTTGTGATATCCGGTCACGCGGTAAGGATTGATCCACGCATGGAACTGCAGTCCCCGGTTGTGGGCAGCCTTCACAAAATACGCCAGCGGGTCATAACCCGGGTCCTCCCCCTGGGTCCCCGTAATAAAACGGGACCACGGATAATAGGACGACGGATACATGGCATCCGAATCCGGACGCACATGGACAAATACCGCGTTCATCTTAAGCTGCACGCACCGCTCCAGGATCGCATCCACTTCCTTCTGATACGCCGCTTCCTCAGACGGCATCTTCTCCCAGTCCAGATAGGAGATCCAGACTCCCCGCAGCTCATCCGACTTCTGGGCAGTGACACCCGACGGCGGCGCAGAGGCTGTCGGCGCAGCCATGGCCTGTACAGGACCTCCCCCTAAAAAAACGGCACAGGAAAGCAGGATCCCCGCCAGCGTGCGTATCCCGCCGCGAACCCTGCTCTTTATCCGGTGCTTCTCTGGTCTTATTTCTCTTTTGTTCTTCATAGATCCTCCCTCGGCAGATAACGATTATTTTTAATATGGATAAATCCACGTCAGCGTAAGCAGCACGATCACCAGAATCCCCACTGCCGAAAACACCATCTCCGCAGTTTTCCCCATCGGCTGCATTTTGCCAAACAGCAGTAACATGAGCCAGCAGGCACAACACACAACGCCCCTAAAGATCAGGCGCGGCTCTCTTTTAGCAATGCAGCAATAGACCACCAGCAGAAGGTTTACTATAAGCAGGACCCTGTAAGTTATCACGTGTGATTTTTTCATCGGGATTCCCTCCTTCTGACTGTACATCCATTATTTACCACTTAAAAACAGTATACCAAATGCGGGAGGAAAGAACAACTTTCAGAAATCTTAAATATATGTGAAGTACCATTTATTTGAAGTTTCTTTCTATAAAAACAGAAGAAAGGATTTGCGATGTATTGGCACAACGCAAATCCTTCCTTCTATTTTCTCCCCCTCAATGCTCTTCACGTATATTCTTCACCGTCTCCCTGACGACCAGCTTATTCTCCAAAAACACCCTGCTGTTATCGATGATCCCGTCCTCCAGCCTCCGCAGCAGCACCCGGGTGCCTTCCCTGGCGATCTCGCTCATGCTCCTCTCCACGGTGGTCAGCTTCATGCTGTTGTAGCCGGATAGATCCCAGTTGTCGAAACCGATCAACGATACGTCGTCCGGTACCTTTAAACCGGCTTCCGCAATGGCCTCCCTGGCCCCGAAAGCCATCTCGTCATTAAAACAGAGGATCGCCGTCGGGTGATGCTCCAAAAGGACTTTCGCCCCCTGGTAGCCGCTGGCGTAGCGGTAGGTACCTCCTACGATCGGGATCGTCTGCGGGTCTATGCCGTGTTTGCGGGCGGAGGTCTGCCAGCCGCGGTGACGCAGCCTGGTGGAATCCAGATTCGGCGCGCCCTCGATCACACAGATCTTCCGGTGCCCATTCTCGATCAGATAGTCCATGGCACGTTCCATCGCCTTCGCCTCGTCCGTCGTCACGTTGGGGGCGTCCACAAATACAGTCCGACAGATGACCACCATCGGTATTTTTTTCTGTAAGACCTCATCCATAAACGCCTGGTCCTCGCTCCGCTGGCTCAGCACGATCACCCCATCAAAATAGCTGGGATTGAGCGTCCCCGGTTCATGCATATCGATACCTTTTACCACCACGTTGTATTTGCTGCCCACAATGCTGTAAACCCCGGTCAGCACATCATGCAGTACAAAAGGGGACGACATCTTGCTGATCGTCGAAAAATACAGCCCGATGACATAAGATCTGGACAGCTTCAGATTGATCGCCGCCTGATTCGGTACATAGCCCATCTCCTGTGCAATGTCAAGTATCCTCTTTCGTTTCTCCCCATTCTCAGTTCCAATTCCATTCAAAGCCCGGGACACGGTAGAATAGGAAACCCCCGCCCGTTTTGCAACATCTTTAATCGTAACCGCCATACTCTCCATCTCCATTTTCTGTCTGCCGCACAAGGCCCGAAGGCCCTTCCCCCTGCGGCGTTATTATTCTGATAACTGCTGCCTGCTCCCGACCGGTTCACTGCTCCAACCGGTTCACCGCTCCAGCCTGCCAATATTTCCAAGAAGGTATGCATCCCCCTCCTGGCCTTCTATCGTCACATCCCGGAGCGTAAGCTGCTCGATATTGTCCGCGAAAATCCCCATTTTCGCGCATGGCTCCAGGCCGTCCATCATGGCCGGCACGTCCGCCTTTGGCTCCGGCGCATAAGTAATATGGATGTGCTCCATAATGACCCTGCGGATCTTCTGCTCCGGCAAACCGTGCAGATATGCCGCCGCCACATGGCAGTTGGAAGCCTCGATCCTGTGAAATACCAGCGTCCTGATCTCCGGCGTCCGTTCGTCCACCGGGAGAGCTTCTTTGGTGCGCACATACTCTGTGTGCCCGTCCGGATCACAGTAATAAAAACAGTTGATCACAAACGGCGTCATCACGTGGTCCATACGGATATTTTCAAACAGGATCCCGTCGATCACCGCATCCCTGCCCCGTCCACGCCTGGTTTTGATCCGCAGCCCGCGGTCCGTGTGAAGGAACAGGCAGTCCTTTACCGTTATGTTCTTCACGCCTCCTGCCATCTCGCTGCCAATGGTGATGGAACCGTGGCCGTCCCTCATACAGCACTGGCGGATCGTCACATTTTCACATGGCGTCTTATACTTTGCACCCATATAGATCTTTCCGGATTTCAGGGCGATACAGTCATCTCCCAGGGAAAAATAAACGCCTGCTATCTCCACATCCCGGCAGGATTCCGGGTCCAGCCCGTCCGTATTCGGAGAATCCTTCGGATTCAGCACCGTCAAATCCAGGAAACGAAGGCGGTCTGAAAAATACGGGTGGATATTCCAGCTGGGACTGTTCTGTACCCGGATGCCCTGCACCACCACATCCTCGCAGTGGTTTAAAAAGATCATCCTTGGGCGGAATGCGGTCCGCTTCCTTTTCGCATCGTACCACCAGTTGTCCGGCTCGGACGACGCATTGCCCTCAATTGTGCCCTCTCCATACAATACCACATGTTTTACATTTACGCCAGTGATAATCCCGGAAAACATCGGCAGAGGATTGCCCTCCCATGTCCCCAGATTGTATTCGTCCTCCTCGTCGTAGCTCTGGACCATGCCGGGAAATACCGGGAACCTTGTCCGGTCCGTCTCTGCAGAGAGCACCGCCCCCTTTGCCAGCTCCAGACGCAGGCCATCCTTTAAAAACAGGCTGGTGATCCGGTAGGTGCCCGCCGGTACCAGCACCCGGCTGTCCTTCGGGCAGGCCATGATAGCCGCCTGGATAAAGGTTGTGTCATCCTGCACCCCGTCGCCTTTTGCGCCGAATTCTTTAACATTTAAAGTGACGAACTCCCGGTCAGTACGGATCTCTACCGATGCGCCTTCCGCCGCCTCTACCCGGATCCGGTAATCCGTATCCGGCTTTAAACCATAGATGCTGGTGATCACCCGCTCTGTACTGCCGTACAGTACATCATTTACATAAATTTCATATGGTTTCTCCGTCTCAAAGATGCCTCCATCCTCAATCTCAACCGCCGCACATCTTGCCGTCTGAAAAATACAATTGACCTTCATATCCAACACTCCTCGCTTATGGTTAAAAAGGGGACTCCCATTACGAGAATCCCCTTATCTGTTTTATGAAATTACACTGGAATGCATCAGCCCTTGACGCCGCCTGCCGAGATCCCGTCGATGAAGGAATCCTGGGCGCAGAAGAACACGATCAGGGAAGGGATGATGGTGATCAGGGACATCGCCAGGATACGGTTCCACTGGAAACCCGTATCGCCGTCCATGGACATACGCAGGTAAATGGAGTGCGTATATTTCGTCATGTTGGAGATGTAGATTAACGGTCCCTGGAAGTCGTTGGAGGTCCACATGAACTGGAACAGCGCACAGGATACCAGCGACGGTTTTAACATCGGGACGATCACATACCACAGGGTCTTTAAGGAGTTGCAGCCGTCGATCTTGGCCGCCTCCTCCAGCTCTCTCGGGATACCGCGGAGGAACTGCACCAGCATGAACACGAAGTAGGTATCCGCCGCAAACAAAGACGGTACGACCAGGGGCAGATAGGAATCTGTCCATCCCCAGCCATTGTACATGATGTACTGCGGCGCATTGAGCACTACCTGCGGTAAAAACAGGGTGGAGATCATCAGGGAGAACAGGATCCCCTTCCCGATGAAATTGAACCTGGCAAAACCATATGCGGTAATGGTTGCGGAGATCACCGTAAAGATCACCTTCGGGATCACAATCTTGTAGGTGTTGATCATGGAACTGATCAGGCTGATCTTTCCTCCATAGCTCTTAAACGCGTTATTGTATCCGTCGAACACCGGATTCTTCGGCCAGAACCATGCGCTTGTGAAGATCTCCGAGTTGGTCTTAAAGGTAGCTCCCACCATCCAGATCAGAGGATATACCATAACAAATCCAACGATGACCAACAGGACATAGCGCAGACATGCGCTGAGTTTTGTTTTCTGCTCTCTTGTCATACCATCTACCTCCCATCCTCATCAGAATAATAAACCCACTTCTTCTGGCTGATAAATGCTACTGCGGTCAATGTCATTACGATCACAAACAGTACCCATGCCTGAGCGCTCGCCATACCCATCTTGTGACGCAGGAACGCGTTGTTGTAGATCAGCATGGAGATCAGGGTGGTGGCTCCGTTGGGGCCGCCCTTAGTCACCAGATACGGTCCGTTGAACTCCTGGAACGCCTGGCAGAGCTGTGTGATCAGGTTGTAGAAAATAACCGGCGTGATGATCGGCACGGTAATGCTGAAGAACTGTCTCCACTTGCCTGCGCCGTCGATGGAAGCCGCCTCATAGAGATCCTGGGACACTCCCTTTAATGCCGCTAAAAAGATGACCATCGCCGAACCAAACTGCCACACACGCAGCAGGATGATCACGAACAGGGCGCTGTTGGCCCCTGCCATCCAGTTGATCTTCTCGCCGCCGAACAGGGTGATCACCGTATTGATCAGGCCGTCGGTATTGAAGATAGCTCTCCACAGGATCGCGATCGCGATGGAGCCGCCCAGGATCGACGGGATGTAGTAAGCGGTACGGAAGAAATTAACTCCCTTTAACTTAAAGTTCAATATGTACGCGATAAATAATGCAAACGCCAGTTTTAACGGCACATCGAAGATCGCATATTTAAACGTGACCTTAAATGCACGCATGATGTCCTCATCGGTGAATATCTTTTCATAGTTCATCATTCCGGTCTTTGTAATCCCTGTAAACAGATCATAGTTTGTAAAGCTGTAGTACAAAGAAGACCCAAACGGATATACCTTAAATACCAGGAATCCGATCAGCCACGGTAAGATGAAAAAGAAGCCGGCATTTTCAGATAAAATCTTGCTGAAGCTTTTTTTCTGCATACGGTTACCTCCTGTATATATGTTATTGGGCGGATGTGCTCTCACAGCCGCTTTATATCTTTAATCCCCCTGCCAGTTCCCCATACTTTTCCTCCAGGACGGCCTTCTTCTCACAGGCAGTCCTAAGGGCGTACAACAACTGGTCTCTCTCGGCCTTTTCCGGGTAAACCGCCTCACAGCCTTCCTCCCGGCAGATCCGCCTGACCCGTTTCAGCTGCTCTTTCAAAATATCGCAGAGCGCTCTGTAATGCTCATAAATCTCTTCCGACATCCCGTCGATGGTATCCGCAAGAAGTTTCATCTGCTCCGGGCTTAAATCCCCCTGGCTTCTAAACCAGGCCACAATGCCGGCATACTGCTCTTTCTCTTTTACAGCACATTTTACATCCATGGTCTTTCCTTTACAGAAGCCGCCAAGGTTGCCCTCTGGCGGCTTCAAGTCCTGCTTTGATGTCGGTTTATATCAGGTTATATCAGTTCCCCATACACTCGTTGATCCCGTCGATCAGATCCTGGGCAGCCTTCGCGCTGTCGATGTCGCCGGAGCTGAGTTTGCCGAATACTTTGTAGTAAACGCCATCCGGGTTCGCTTTCAGATCGTTGTGCTCAAACTTGGAATCCAGCGGGAATGGGCAGTAATCCAGAACCTTTGCATTGGCCTCTTTTACAAGAGCATCGCCCAGGCCCTTCTCGTTCAGGATCTCTACAGCAGCCCTGGAGCACGGAATACCACGCTCGGTAGAGCTGATCTCAACGCCTTCCGGATCATTTAACAGGAAGTTGATGAGCATTGCAGCCTCCTTCGGATGCGCGGAGCTTGCAGACACTGCCAGGCCCATGGAGATCTTGGTAAATCCGCCCTTGTGATCGCCGAACTTGATAAAGTCGCCGATGACAAATTCCTGCCCCGGTTTATTGGTGGACTCTACCACTGCCTTCTGGCACTTGCTTGCGGCGGAATCCCACTCAAAGATACCCGCGTACTTGCCGTCGATCCATTTTGCATTCTTATCCAGAGAGTCTGCCATGTCGCCCTGGATCGTAGCGATGGTCGGGATCGCATGAGCTGCTTCCAGCTCGCACATGAAGTCCATGCCCTTCTGGATCTCCTCCACGGTGTAGTTAAGCTCACCGTTCTCTACCCACGGCTTGTTGTAGATGGATTCCAGATAATATACCATGAAGATGATCCTGTCGTACTCGCCCAAAGCCAGCGGATAATAATCTTCATTAAATGCCTTGAACGCTGCGCCTGCCGCCATCAGGGATTCCGTATCGGTCGGGATCGGACATCCTACCTCATCGAAGGTGGTCTTGTTCCAGTAGAACAGACGTCCGGTCAGCGCCACCGGCACTGCCATCAGCTTGCCGTCCGCCTTGCACAGCTCTAAAGAGCTCTCCGGGAACTGGGTCAGATCCAGTACGTCCGAATAATCCTCCAGGTTTGCAAAGTTGGTCCCGTTGCCGGAATAAGACTCGATCCAGTTCCAGTTGATCTGCATCACGTCTGCGGAATTGCCGCCCAGGATATTTAAGGACTGCTTCTCCTCCCAGCCGGTCCATGCGCCGTACTCCGGGGTGACATTGATATTCGGATATTTCTCCATAAATGCTGCGATCGCTTTCTCAGTCGCCTCATGTCTGGAGTCGCCGCCCCACCAGGAAAAGGTTAAGTTTATCTGCTCATCAGAGCCTCCGTCCGCCTGGGCTGCGCCGCCTGCCTGGTTTTCACCTGCTGCCGGTGCCTTCTCGCTGCTGGCGCTGCTGCCGCCACATGCGGTCAGGGACATTGCTGTAACTGCTGCCATTGTCAGTGCTACTGCCTTTTTCATGTTTCTTCTCATAAGATCTGTCTCCCTTTCTTTTTGTTTTCACATGTCCGCATATCCTTGTTTTAAGTGATAAGTGTTTTGCCTGTTTGCAAAGGTTTGCAAGTATGTGATAAAAAATTATGCACTTCTGCCATTTGTAAGTGGTTACAAATCAGTTTTAACTAGCAGTCATGCATTGTCTCTGTTGATGTTTTTACTATATCACTGTTCATTGCTCATGTCAATTGGTTAAATCGCTTACTTTATTGCATTTATTTTGTGCATATTATCCAATTCAATTCCTCTGCATTTTATGATACTATAGACTATATTGCAAACGTTTGCGTCTCCATCGGGTTTTTCTGTCCATCAGGCGGCGCATCCGGACTATATGATGAAAAGGAGCTGATCGAACATGAAGATCCTCGACCGCTACATCCAGCAGCTGCTGGAAAAAAGCAGCCCTCAAAAGCCCGTCTGGAATATCGAAAAGATCCGGCAGGGAGCCAGACCATCCTGGAACTACATGGACGGATGTATGATCAAAGCCATACTGGAGCTTTACCATATTACAAAAAAAGAAGCCTACTTAACCTTTGCCGACCATTTTATCGACTACTTTGTGGAGGAGGACGGCTCCATCAAATCCTACCGTCCCGAAGAGCACAACCTGGACAATGTGAACGCCGGCAAGACCCTGTTCGACTTATACGAGCTGACCGGAAAAGAGAAATACCGGAAGGCCATCGACACCGTATACAGCCAGCTCACCACCCAGCCCCGCACCTCCACCGGCAATTTCTGGCACAAGGAGATCTATCCGAACCAGATCTGGCTGGACGGCCTTTACATGGCTCAGCCCTTCTATATGCAGTACGAGCTGACCTACCATAACGGAGAACACTGCCTGGACAGCTACAGCCAGTTCATAAATGTGTACAATCTGATGAGGGATTTAAGGAATGGCCTTTACTACCACGCTTATGATGATTCCCGCCAGGCATTTTGGTGCGACAAGGTGACCGGCCTGTCTGATAACTTCTGGCTCCGTGCCCTGGGCTGGTACGCCATGGCCCTGATCGACACCATGGAAGTCATGCCGGAGGACCGCCTGGGAGATGAGAAAAAAGAACTGAACCGCATCTATAAAGAATTGATTGATTCCATGCTGCCTTACCAGGATGATGAGACCGGCATGTGGTACCAGGTGGTAAACCACGGCGGCATCGCCCCCAATTATCTGGAGACCTCCGGCTCCGCGATCTTCGCTTACGCTATTATGAAAAGTGTGCGGCTGGGATTCCTTGAGGATGCTTACTATGGTTTCGGGAGAAAAGCCTTCGACGGCATCTGTGAGAAATATCTGTCCGAGGTAGACGGGGAACTTCAGTTGGACGGCATCTGCCTGGTAGCCGGCCTGGGGAACCGTGAGATGCGCGAAGGCACCTTCGACTATTATATGCGGGAACCGGTGGTGAAGAATGAGGCGAAAGGCATAGCGCCTCTGATCCTCGCCTATATCGAGACTTTATTTCATGAAAAAACGCTGTGATGAATTGCTCCACCCACAATATCAAGATCTCATAAATTAAAACTCCTGCGAGGGAATCTTCTCATCTCCTCGCAGGAGTTTTATTATCCATGTAATGCCACTGCCAGATTCAGATACCCGGCAAATGTGATCCATGCCAGATACGGGATCATCAACCACGCTGCCTCCCTGGATATCCGGGCAAATTTTCGGATCGTCTCAAATACAAGATACCACAGCAGGAGCAGCCAGAAAAATGCCACCCAGTATGCCCCGGCCCGGAAATACAGGACCGGCCAGACAGCATTGACCGCCAACTGCGCAAGATACCATTTCAGCGCAGACTTTTTCTCCGGTGATCCTGACCGGTATATCAGCCATGCTGCAATTCCCATAAGGATGTACAGGATGGTCCATACTACCGGAAAGACCCAGCCGGGCGGCGCAAGCGGCGGTTTGTACATACTCTCATACTGTTCCATGCTGCCTGCCACCAGGCTCCCTGCAAGGCCACCTGTCCCCAGGCTTACCGCAAGGCTGCACAGCAGTTCAAGCCACTTCTTTTTCATATCAGCATTCTCCTTTTCGGAATTGATGTTCCTTCCAGGGTTACACTGATAGTTTATTCCGGACAGACCGGAACCATTCTATATTTTGCGCTTCAGGCCTCTCAGATACGCTTTCCTGTCAGACGGGATCTGATAGCTCTCCACCGCCTTCTGTATACACTTGTTATGGACCCACGGCTCCAGCCGGTTCTGCTCCAGCCAGGGCAGCGCCGCATCGTACTGCTTTGTCAGCGCCGTCGCAAAATACCAGGCAACCGCCATCCGGATATAGTATTCCTCCAATTGAACCGCCGCCAGCTCAAGATATTCCGGCTCAAATTCCGTTTCCAGATAAAACCACATCAGCATACGGATCCCATAGCGTACCGTGTAGACCTTATCCGAAACGAGCCATCTGCGGATATGCTCCAGCAGCTCCGGCAGGTGGCTTTTAAAAACCTTCGGGGTGACCAGGTCACAGGTGGCCCAGTTGTCTACATAGGGCAGGAACTGCTCCAGCTGTTCTGCGCAGGCCTCAAAGTCCCGCACCTGCTCGATCAGGAAACCGTGCAGATTCCATTCCTCATAGTACTGATGGGGGAGTTTTTTTAAGAATTCCTCCTTCTCCTGCTGCCGGAAAAGCTCTTTTGCCAGTTTGCGGAGCTGCGGGGTACGCACTCCAATGACCGTCTCCGGATTCACATTGGGTATCAGCCTGCTGTTGAAATCGCGATACTTTAAATCCTGCATTTCAAACAGGCGCTGCTGCACATATCGCTCCATATCCATTTATACTGTCCCTCCGGCTCCGCTGCCTTCGTCGTTTTCGTCAATTTCACCTTCCACGCGATCCAGCAAAAATTCCGCAAGGACCGCATTGCTCACATCCACGCCCAGCTCTGTCAGGCGCACGCAGGGCGCCTCCATCTCGATCAGCCCCTGCTCCTGCAGCTTAGGCAGCACGTCTCCGTACACATTCCACAGGTTATGTCCGAACCGCTCCAGGAATTCACTTCCCGACACCCCCCGCATCATGCGCAGGCCCAGGAACATGAATTCCTCCATCCGGTCCTCCAGGCTCAGCTCTGTTATATCCCGGGCGGCAGCTCCCCCTTCATAGAGGTTTAAGGACAGATATTCCTCCAGGTCCCCGGTGTTGTGATAACGGTGTCCAAAGGTATAGGACGACGCCCCCAGGCCCAGCCCCAGGTACTCCACGCCGGTCCAGTAACCGATATTGTGGCGGCACTCAAACCCGGGCCGGGCATAGTTGGATATCTCATACCGCTCATAGCCCTGGGCCGCCATCATCTCTTTCGTCAGATGATAGATCTCCCGGTCCGTCTCCTCGTCAGGCAGATCCGGCAGATCCCCGCGCCACGAGCTCGCCCTCGCCGCGTCTGCCTCCTTATCTGCCTTCGGTGCGCCTGCCGCATCCTCTGCCGCCGCTTTTCCAAACCGTTCGTAAAACGGCGTCCCCTCCTCAATGATCAGGCTGTAGGCGGAAATATGCTCCGGCTTCAGCATCATCACCTTGCGCAGGGTTGTCTTCCAGGAATGCACATCCTGTCCCGGCAGCGCCGACATCAGGTCCACGTTGATATTGGTAAACCCTGCCTGACGCGCCCTCTGGTAACTCTTTAAAAATTCATCATAGGTGTGGATCCGACCCAGATATCGAAGCTCCTGGTCATCGGCGGACTGCAGTCCAAGGCTTAAGCGGTTGATGCCGCTCTGAAGATAGGACTCCAGCTTTTCCATCGTCAGAGTACCCGGATTGGCCTCCACCGTGATCTCCGCCCCCTCTGCGATATCAAAGCATTCGTAAAGAGCGGCAAACAGCTCCTCCATCAACTGGGCAGGCAGAATAGACGGAGTACCGCCGCCCACAAAAACCGTGGTCACACGATACCCCGCAAAATTCTCGCTCTGCCCGTAGATCTCTTCGATCAGCTTGTCCACGTATATCTGGTAAGCCCGCTCCGGCGCCGCAAAGGATAAAAAGTCACAGTAAGCGCATTTGCGTGCGCAAAAAGGGATATGAATATACAATTCCAGTTCTTTTTTATTCATCGTCTAATTTCAGTACACTCATGAATGCCTTTTGCGGGATCTCTACATTGCCCACCTGACGCATCCGTTTCTTTCCTTCTTTTTGCTTTTCCAACAGTTTTTTCTTTCTCGTGATATCGCCGCCGTAGCACTTGGCAAGCACGTCCTTGCGCACTGCCTTGACCGTCTCGCGGGCAATGATCTTGCCGCCCACCGCTGCCTGGATCGGGATCTCAAACAGATGGCGCGGGATCTCCTCCTTCAGCTTCTCACACATCCGCCTGCCGCGTTCATAAGCAGAATCTGCATGGACGATAAAGGACAGGGCGTCCACTTCCTCTTTGTTGATCAGGATATCCAGCTTCACAAGCTCCGACCGCTCATAGTCCTTCATCTCATAATCGAAGGAGGCATAGCCGCGGGAACGGGATTTTAACGCATCAAAGAAATCATAGATGATCTCATTGAGCGGCAGGTCATATTTGAGCAGAGCGCGCGTCTCCTCCATATACTCCATGCCGTTGTATATACCGCGCCTCTCCTGGCACAGGGTCATGATGGCTCCCACAAACTCGGTCGTCACCATGATCTCCGCGCTGACGACCGGCTCCTCCATATACTCAATCTCCGTCGGGTCAGGCAGGTTGGACGGATTGGTCAGCTCCAGCATCTCCCCGTTCTTCTTGTGTACGCGGTAAACAACGCCGGGCGCCGTGGTGACCAGGTCTAAATTGTACTCGCGCTCCAGCCTCTCCTGGATGATCTCCAAATGCAGCAGCCCCAGGAATCCGCACCGGAAACCAAAACCCAATGCCACTGAGGTCTCCGGCTCAAAAAACAGGGATGCGTCGTTTAACTGCAGCTTCTCCAAGGCATCCCGCAGATCATTGTATCTGGCGCCGTCCGCCGGATACAGGCCGCAGTACACCATGGAGGTGACTTTCTTGTAACCCGGAAGCGGCTCGGCGCAGGGCCTTGCGGCATCTGTGATCGTGTCGCCCACCCGGGTATCCTTCACATTCTTGATGCTGGCGGTGATATAGCCTACCATACCGGCGCTCAGGCTCTCGCAGGGAACGAACTGGCCGGCTCCGAAGTAGCCTACCTCCACCACATCCTCCTCCGCTCCTGTAGCCATCATGCGGATGCGGGTCCCCTTCTTCACCGTGCCCTCCTTGATCCGGCAGAACACGATCACCCCTTTGTAGGAGTCGTAGAGGGAATCGAAGATCAGCGCCTGGAGCGGAGCGTCCGGGTCTCCCGTGGGCGCCGGGATCTTGTGGACGATCGCTTCCAGCACATCCTCCACGTTCAGGCCGGTCTTGGCGGATATCTGGGGCGCGTCATGGGCTTCGATGCCGATCACGTCCTCGATCTCGTTGGCCACCCACTCCGGCTGGGCGCTGGGCAGGTCGATCTTGTTGATGACCGGAAATACATCCAGGTCATGGTCCAGGGCCAGGTACACGTTCGCCAGGGTCTGGGCCTCGATGCCCTGCGCCGCATCCACCACCAGGATGGCGCCGTCACAGGCTGCCAGGCTGCGGGATACCTCGTAGTTGAAGTCCACGTGTCCCGGAGTATCGATCAGGTTAAAAATATATTCTTCTCCATCCTTCGCGCGGTACACGGTACGCACCGCCTGGGATTTGATCGTGATGCCGCGCTCCCGCTCCAGATCCATATTGTCCAGCACCTGGGACTGCATCTCCCTGCTGGTGAGAAGTCCGGTATGCTCGATGATCCGGTCCGCCAGGGTGGATTTGCCGTGATCAATGTGTGCAATGATACAGAAATTGCGGATTTTGCTTTGGTCCATTACTGCCATATAGTAATTCCTTTCTGAATTCGTACTGTTCATTGTAAAACTATAGCATTTTTCTAGCTTCCTTGCAACACTATATCTAAAAGTTCCGCCAACGGCTCCATGGCGTTTAAGGCTTCTTCGGATGTGTTGTTCTGTGCGCCCACCTCGATCAGAGCCGACCGCGGACGCAGGTGCAGATTGTAGCGAAGGCCCTTTAGATAGATCTTCCGGGTAAAACCCGGGTACCTGCCCGCCGCCGCAAGCTGCATCTGAAAACCGAACGCCAGGTTCTCCTCCAGATAAGGATTGGGCAGATATTCGATGGCCCCCTCCGGAGTCCGGCTCATGCCCTGGAAGAACATGATATTGGCCGTGGGCTTTCCGTTCACCTCATGCACCAGGTGCAGGCTCTCCTTAACCCCGTCCCGGTGCAGATCCAGAATGACCTGGATCGTAGGGTTTTCCTGTAAGATCCTGGTGATCCCCTCCAGAGCATAGGTGTAAGCCCGGTTCCGGTCCAGCTTTCCGCCCTGGATGTCATAGGTGCCTGTATCATGGATGACATTCCAGCCTTTGGCCCGCAGAAGCTCAGCCAGATAATCCCCGTTGCCCACCACCGTTGCGCCGGGATTTGACGGTCCAAAGTCCGCGTATTCCTCCTGGGAGTGGGTGTGGTAGATCAGGATCTGCGGCACGGAGCTGTCTTTTTCCAGCTTGAGGTCTGTCCCCAGCAGTGTCTCCGCCTTCATCACGTCACGCCCTGCCGTGGTTGAGGTATGGACGCTGTAAAAATGCTTCATCAGATAATCGTAGTCCTGAAGCTGGGCCATGGTGATCTGGGAGCCCGCCGCCAGAGCCGAAGCGGCAGCCGCGGCATCTCCTCCACCTGCGGTTCCGGTCCCGCCTGCGCCGTCTGCCATCCCAGCCCCGCCGGAACCAGCCCCACTGCCAGCTTTGGTCCCCCCAGAGCCATCTGCCGTACCGCCCCCATAAGCGTCTCCCGCCAGATCCGCCGCGGATACCAGCCCTGCCGATTCCGGCCCGTCCGCTCCTGTATTTTCAGACAAAAACAGGTATCCGTATGTATCATACGCATACCTGTATTCCTGGTAGATTTGATAGGACGGGTCCTGCCCGTACACGGTCTTTGTCTCTGTCAGGGTTGCCGCCGGATAGCGGACCTGCAGCAGCGCCAGAACCAGTACCTCAAGAAACCAGCTTAAGGATTTACTCAAACCGGACGATTTCCTTTTTCAGCCTTTTCATAATCTTCTTTTCCAGTCTGGATATGTAAGACTGGGAGATACCAAGTAAGTCCGCCACCTCTTTCTGTGTCATCTCCGTTCCTTCTGCATCCTTCAGCCCGTACCGCAGCTCTACGATCTTGCGTTCCCTCGGGTTTAACCGGCTGATCGCCGCTTTTAAGAGTTCCTTTTCTGTCTCATCCTCCAGGCCCCGGTAGATGATGTCCTCATCAGTCCCCAGAATATCCGACAAAAGCAGTTCATTGCCGTCCCAATCCACGTTCAGAGGCTCGTCGATGGAAACCTCCATCCTTGTCTTGTTGTTCCGCCGCAGATACATGAGGATCTCATTCTCAATGCAGCGGGAAGCGTAGGTCGCCAGCTTGATATTCTTTGCCGGGTTGAAAGTGTTGATCGCCTTGATCAGCCCTATGGTCCCGATCGAGATCAGGTCCTCCACCCCTACGCAGGTGTTGTCGAATTTCTTTGCGATGTAGACCACCAGGCGCAGATTATGTTCGATCAGAAGGGAGCGCGCCTCCTTCTCCTCCTCCGTCCCCAGACGGGCTATCATCTCCGCTTCCCTCTTGCTGTCCAGCGGAGGCGGCAGGATGTCTGCGCCTCCTATGTAATGCACTTCCCCCTGCTTCTGCCACAGCATCGTCTTAAACGACGACGTTGCCTTAAATTGAAATCGGTTCGGTATGGAAACCTTTACTATCATTGTTCTATCCTCCAAGTTTATGTCTCTGATCTTATTCTTGAGTTTCCGCATTTTGCAGCGGCGGTGGCCGGGGAACAGAGAAAAAGCGGTTTTGCTCTGTTCCCCGGCCGCCGCCGCTGCAAAATGCGGAAACTCAAGTCTTACTGTTCTCCATGCAGAAGCATTTCGTACTGATGCCGGGATGACAACGGTTCCCGGCTTATGGCAAGCCACGGCTTCTCATAACATTTCACCAGCTTCCCCTCCCGGACCACATCCATCTCATCCACCTGGATGCCCGGCAGCATTCCGTATCCGGTGCCAACGCTGCGGAAGGGAATATAAATAACACGGGAAACCTGCCCACACAACCCGCGGCATGCTTCATAAGTAATCACATGGACCGGCTGATGGCCGTAAGGCTCATACAGCTGGTTTCCCGTATCCCACAATGCTTTTACAGTTTTTGTATTTCCACGGTAATGCAGGGTCACCTGACACAAGTGCTCCTGCATCCGGGTTTTCTCCCTAAAGTAATCTGCGCACGCACGGCCTCCAAAAAAAATACCGGCCGCCACACAGGCTGCTGCCGGAAACTGCCATTGGCCTGCCGGACGGAGCCCCGCCAGATACCATGCAGCCGGGACCATGTCCCCCACAAGGCCAAAGACTCCGCCTGCTGCCGCACTGACCAGCCAAAGTGCCAGCAGGCTCCGGAAAAACTCACGAAACGGTTTTCTGCCAAACGCCAGAAGCACCATCATGCTTCCCGCAAAGAACCAGGTGAGCCCCCATTCCATCCATCCGGGCATTCCAGGAAGAAATACCATCACACATGCCCACGTTCCGCCGGCGGCGGCTGCCATCAGGAGCCGGAGATAACGCCGCAGATATTTTCCCTGCACACTTTTTCCCGGCGTCGGCAGATGCAGGATCTGCTTCACAAGCAAAAGCAGCAGGTAATCCATCACAAAATTGATGATAAAAAATACATCCAGATAAAATGTCACTGTCACTCGCGGGGCCTCACCTCCTTCTTTCATCACGCTGTCTATTATAATCATTCTCAGGAGCAAATTTTGTCAAAGAGGCGGGGTGCCATGTCTTTTTTTTCACGACAAAAAAAGACAGAAAACCCTGCATAAGGTTCTCTGTCTTTTTAAACGGTTTTATATCAGCTTATCACAACAAAACTTAGCGCTTATTCTTTAAGAAGTCCGGGATATTGATCTGCGTATCGCGGTTCAGCGGACGGAAGGAACTCTGAGCCGGAGCCTGCTGAGGCGCGGTCTTCGGAGCCTGGCTCTGCTGCGGCGCGGTCTTCTGGACCGGCTTTGCCATGGTAGCGCTTGCCTCGGCAGATGCCGTATGGCTTAAGTTCGGCATGCCTGCGCCCATGTTGGACGGCATTTTCGGCTTAAAGGTCTTGAAATCAGCCATCGCCTTGTTCACCAGAGTGTTCGCACCATGTGCATCCAGACCGGTTGCGATAACGGTGATGGTCGCCTCGTCCTGTGCGTTCTCATCGAACATGGCACCAAAAATGATATTGGCATCGTCGCCTGCCAGCTCCTGAACATAGCTTGCAGCTTCGTTGGCCTCGATCAGGCTGATATCGCCGGAAATATTGATGATCACATGGGTAGCGCCCTCGATGGTGGTCTCTAAAAGCGGGCTTGCCACCGCCTGCTTCACAGCCTCCACAGCCTTGTCGTCACCCTTGGCATGTCCGATACCAATATGTGCGATACCCTTGTCCGTCATGACGGTCTGTACGTCTGCAAAGTCCAGGTTGATGAGGCCAGGTACATTGATTAAGTCGGTGATCCCCTGCACTGCCTGCTGCAGCACTTCGTCAGCCTTCTTTAAGGCATCCGGCATGGTGGTCCTGCGGTCCACGATCTCCAGAAGCTTGTCGTTGGGAATGACGATCAGGGTATCTACGCTCTCTTTTAAATGTTCAATTCCTGTCAGAGCATTGGACATACGGGTCTTGGCCTCAAAGCGGAACGGCTTGGTCACTACGCCTACGGTCAGGATGCCCATGTCCTTGGCGATCTTTGCGATAACCGGAGCAGCGCCGGTACCGGTGCCGCCGCCCATGCCGCAGGTCACGAATACCATATCCGCTCCCTTGATCGCCTGGGCCAGCTCCTCAGAGCTCTCCTCAGCAGCCTTCTGCCCCACCTCCGGCCTGGCGCCCGCGCCAAGTCCTTTGGTCAGCTTCTCGCCGATCTGCATGGAAGTCGGTGCCTTACAGAACTGCAGGGCCTGTTTATCTGTATTGATCCCAATGAACTCCACCCCCGCAATGTTCTCATCGATCATGCGGTTCACTGCGTTGTTCCCTGCGCCGCCGACACCAATTACCACGATTCTTGCAGAATTCTCTGCCTCATTTATCTTAATCTCTAACAAGACTTTTTCCTCCTTAACCTCTCTCAACAACTTTTTTGTAACAATTCTGTAACATAATTTCTAAAACTAGTCTATCTAATACTATATGTGATTTTAAGAAAAATATCAACCTCTAATTTGTAGATTTTATGCACAAATTTGTCGGTCCATTTGTTTTTTATCACATACATGATCCATATATTTCCATATGTGCTCCTACTTCCCACTTCTCGGTTTGAACGCGTACATAGCGCTGGGATTGGTCTCATCATAGGTGTCCAGGTACAGGGTTCCGTCCAGCCCCTGAAGCTTTGGAAGCATATCGTTTAATTCAGCGATCTTGCCGTTTAAGCTCTCGTTGTTCCCAAGCACCACTTCGATATCGCCCATGTATAACGTGGCCTCATGAAAACTGTTGTACTGGATCTTGTCCACCTCCATATCGTAGATGGACAGGATCTGAGTCAGATTTAAGATCTCCTCAAAGATCTCCTGACTCTCCACCGGGAGCTTCTGATAAAGGACGATATGACCGAACTTCAGCCCGGTGATCCATGGAATGCCCGGCAGTTTCTGGTTGGCGCTCTCCACGATGATACCGTCCTTATCAAAGTACATATAACTGCTCATGTAGGACACATATCCCACAACGCTCTTTTCGTAAATAATGACCTCCACCCGGTTAAGGCCCTGGAACACGATCTTGTAATCCTCCACGAACGGTATCGCCTCGTGGGTCCCAAAGCGGTCCTTCAAATAACAAAACCCAGTATTGCGGCTTACGCCATCCGGAAACAGGAGCTCCACGATCTGCTCCTCCGTATACTGTTTATTGCCTGTCACCTTGATCTCTGTGATCTGCAATGACAGGACAATAATGACCAGCAACAGGAGGATGATCACAGCAGCCAGAAGCCCTGTTCTTTTCTTTCCTGGTACGGTATCTCTCATGCTTAGTCTGTCTCCTCTGTCTCCACCAACGCGATCCTGGCGCCTACGCTGCTCAGATCACGGCAGATGTCCTCGTAACCGCGGCTGATATGGATATAACCGCCCACCTCGGTCTCCCGGGCGGCAGCCAGCCCGGCTACCACCAGCGCGGCTCCTCCGCGCAGGTCCAGAGCCTGCGCCGTTCCTCCGTCTAAGGGGAATCTTCCTTCCACACAGGCAGTCCTTCCGTCTATTATAATATGTGCCCCCAGTTTCTGCAATTCTTTTGCTGTGGAAAACCGTTTTTCAAATACTGTCTCCCGTATGAAGGAGGTCCCGTCGGCAATGGACGCAACCGCCATCATCACAGACTGCAGGTCCGTAGAAAATTCCGGGTACGGCCCCGTGGCAAAATCTGCCGCCTCCGGGCGCCCCTCCATGCGGACGAAAAGCCCTTCCGGACGGATCGATACCTCCGCTCCCATACGGCGCGCCAGCCGGATATTTTCATCCATATGGCGTACCGGCGCTCCTGCAAGCAGGACATCTCCGCCCGAACACATCACCGCACCCAGATAGGTGCCGGCAACGATCCGGTCTCCGGGGATCGCAAAGGTCACGTCATGCAGATCTGCGCCGCCCTCGATGGTCAGCTGCGAGGTTCCGATGCCCTTGATCCTAGCCCCCATCTCCTGCAAAAACAGGCACAGGGTCTCGATCTCCGGCTCTTTTGCGGCGCCGGAAAGGACCGTGGTACCCTGGGCCGCAACGGCGGCCATGATGATATTCTCTGTAGCTCCCACACTTGGGAAGGGGAATACGATCTCAGCGCCCAGAAGGCCCATGGTAGAACCGGTGATCCGTTCTCCCTCCACCCGGATGTCTGCCCCCAGCTCCTTTAAGCCGTGCAGATGCAGGTCGATGGGACGTTTCCCGATCGAACAGCCTCCGGGATGGCTTGTGACGGCCTCCTTAAAACGGCCCAGAAGAGGTCCTAAGAGCATGATAGAGGAACGCATCTGCCCCGCCAGCTCACCCGGGATCTGTCCCACAGACGCCCGTTCTGAGCAGATAGTCAGCTCATGGTCTTTCATCCGGCACTCACACCCCAGATAGTTAAGTATCCCCATCATACAGTACACATCCTGTATTCCGGGGACATTGGTTATCACGACTGTTCCTCTATGAAGCAGAGATGCTGCCATGACAGGCAGCACCGCATTTTTGGAACCCTGTATATTTATCTTACCTTTCAAGCAGTGTAACCCCTGGATTCGAATTACGGACAAATACAATCCCTCCTGCACATCCGTCTATACTTCCATCCTATGTACTCTGCCCTCAAAAGGTTTTTATTTTTCCAGTTTTATCTGGTTGGAAACACTTAAGACCATCCCCATCTCCACCATCAGAAACAGAACCGACGTGCCTCCATAACTGATGAACGGAAGCGTAATCCCCGTGTTGGGGATGGTATTGGTCACTACGGCGATATTTAAGATCACCTGGATCGCGATGTGCGCCATCACACCCACGACGATCAGCGAACCGAACAGATCCGGCGCGTTGTTGGCGATCAGCATAAACCGGTAGATCATAAAAAGGAAGATCAGGATCACCGATACCGCGCCGAACAGCCCCAGCTCCTCACAGATGATGGAAAAGATCATATCATTCTGCGCCTCCGGCACAAATCCCATCTTCTGGATGCTCTCTCCCAGGCCCTTGCCCACGAGACCGCCGGACCCGATGGCATAAAGACCCTGCAGTACCTGATAGCCTCCATCCATAGGATAAGCCTCCGGGTCCAGCCACACATGGATACGGCTGAGCTGGTACGGCTTTAAGATCTTGAGCTTCTCAAGGACCGTTGCCAGCGGCCCCGCTGTGGCGATCATCAGCACCGCCGCGCCGCCGCATGCAAAAAACGGCCATTTGACCTTGCACGCCACGAACAGCATCACAAACGCGATCCCCACAATGATGATACCGGAGCTTAGGTTGTTTGCCGCTACAATTCCTGCGATCGGGATGGAAAGGCCGATAATGACCCCCATGGCCTTCCAGGAATTGATCTTTTTTCCCATCTGGGTGATCACTGCCGCCAGGAGCACGATCAGAGCGATCTTTACAAACTCTGTGGGCTGGAAGCTTAAGCTCCCCACGCCGAGCCAGCGTCTCTTGCCGTTCACCTTTGTACCAAACAAAGATACCGCGATCATCAGCACATAGGCAAGCACATAAGCGAAGACCGCAAACCTGGCATACCAGTGGTAATCGATCTTGGAGATGATGATCGCTAGAACAAGCCCTCCTGCCGCGATCTTCAGCTGACGCATCATGAAATAGGCGGCATTATTGTACTTCAGCTGCGCCATATAGGAACTGGCGCTGTATATCATCACCAGCCCAAACGCCGTTAAAAATATTACACAGAACAGCAGGCTGTAATCGTAGAACCTCCTGGGTTTATTTTTTTTTGCCATAGGCTCCTCCTACAGGTTTCTCACACACTCCTTAAATACGTCGCCGCGCTGCTCATAGTTGTCAAACATCCCCCAGCTTGCGCATGCAGGGGAAAGCAGGACGTTGTCACCGGTATTGGCGTACGCCGCACAGACGCGCACCGCCTCCGCCATATCCTCGGCATACATGATCTCCGTGAATCCGTGCTCCCTTGCGCATTCCGCGATCTTGTCACGGGTCTGGCCGATCAGCACTAAATATTTTACCTTGTCGCCGAACGCATCGATCCACTCGTCATACTCACTGTTTTTGTCATATCCGCCCGCGATCAGCACGGTCGGTCCCGGCATGGCGCGGATCGCCTGGATGGCCGCATCGGGGTTGGTCCCCTTGGAATCGTTGTAATACCTTACGCCGGCACGCTCCAGCACAAACTCGATGCGGTGCTCCACCGCCTTAAACTCCTTGACGACCATACGGATCGAATCCATAGGTACGCCCATGCGTATGGAAATGGCGATGGCCGCCATCACATTCTCATAATTGTGCCTTCCAAGCAGCTGTAAGTCGCGGACGTTCACCACATCCTCTTTCCTGCCGCCATGGGCATAGACGATCACGTCACCCTCCAGGTAGATGCCCTCCTTCAGGACCTGGGTGCTGGAGAAAAAGAATACCTTCGGCTTTAAGTCCTCCTTCTCGGCAAACTCCCTCAGGACCGGATCGTCATAGTTTAATACCACACAATCGTCCTCTGTCTGGTTGACCGTCACACGTTCCTTGATCTCAATGTAATTCTCCATGGTGCCATGGCGGTTCAAATGATCCGGAGTGATGTTTAAGATCGCGCTCACATTGGGATGGAAGTCCATGATGGTCTCCAGCTGGAAGCTGGACACCTCTGCTACCGTCACGGATTTGTCCGTAGTTTCCAGAGCGATCTCCGTATATGGGATGCCGATATTTCCTACCACAAATACTTCTTCAAAATGAGCCTTCATGATCTCCCCGGTCAGAGCCGTGGTGGTAGTCTTGCCGTTGGTCCCGGTGATGGCAGCCAGCTTCCCCTTCGCCACATGATAGGCAAGCTGGATCTCGCTCCAGATGGGGATCTGCGCCTCGTCGAGCACCGGTACAAACGGTGCGGTGAGCGGGATGCCGGGGCTGATAATGGAAAGCTCCACCCCCAGAAGGTCCGTCCTGGTCAGTTCCCCCAGCACGATCGTCAGCTTTGCATCCTCCTCAAAATTCTCTTTGATCTTCTCCGGGTCCAGATTCTCATTGCCGTCATAGAGCACCACTTCTCCGCCCATCTCCAGCAGAAGCTTTGCAGCGGCGATACCGCTCTTACCGGAACCTGCTACTAATACTTTCTGATTGCTCATGTTTTTTCCTCCTACAGCCCTAAGTACGCTACCAGGCAGAGGATGGCGGTCGTAATGGAGAATACCGCTACCACCCTGGTTTCTGACCATCCGCACAGCTCAAAGTGATGATGGATCGGTGCCATTTTAAATATCCGCTTTCCGCCTGTCGCCTTGAAATAGCCGACCTGCATGATGACGGACAGTACTTCCACAAGATAGATCAGTCCCACCAGCGGGATAAAGAACGGCATCTGCATCATGAAAGCGCTGGATGCCACGAATCCTCCCAGAGCCAGGGACCCGGTATCTCCCATAAACACCTTGGCGGGATAAACATTAAACAGGAGAAATCCCAAAAGGCTTCCCACCACCGCTCCGGTGATCGGGCTGATACCGCTCTTCTCTCCCAGAGCCACAATCGTCATAAAGGTGGCGACCAGGATCGTCACACTGGTACACAGACCGTCTAATCCGTCTGTAAAGTTCACACCGTTGTCCGTCCCCAGCACTACGAAAAACACGAACGGTACAAACAGGATCCCCATATTCAGGAAATAGCCGTTCTGAAATCCACCCGTAAACGGGATCAGCGCCGTGGTACCGACTTCGCCGGATTTGAGCAGATAATAGGCGAACACGCCTGTGATCACAAACTGCCCGATCAGCTTCTGGACCGGGTTTAAGCCCTCCGAACGCTTCATGACGATCTTGATATAGTCATCTAAAAATCCAATGATCCCAAATCCCACGGTCACAAAAAGCACCGGTATGATCTTCGGATATTCTTTTAAATAGAACAGCGACGTGATGACGATGCTGGTTAAGATCACCAGCCCGCCCATGGTCGGGGTTCCCTGTTTTTTTAAATGCGTCTCCGGGCCGTCATCCCTCACCTGCTGTCCAAACTTCAGTTTATGGAGAAATGGAATCACGATCGGACACAGGATCGCGCTGATGGCGAAGGCGATAATGATCGCCAGTATAGTTTCATTAATCATGTTGCACTCCTATCCGTTATGTATCTTTTGCCGTTATTAGTATACGTCTTTTTATAGGAATAATCAACCACTGATTGGAATCACGGAAACAGTTTCTTCCTCTGTTTCCTCAATTCCCAGATACGGCAAAATATTCTTAAAAATGTCGGAGATCACCGGGGCTGCGATGGTCCCTCCGTAATATACGCCCTGCGGTTCATCGATCGTGATCAGTGCGATCACCTGCGGGTCATTGGCAGGCGCGAAGCCGATAAAGGAGGAAATATACTTTTTTAAGCTTCTCGGCAGTTTTTCCGAGGTGGCTGTCTTGCCGCCGATCCGGTAGCCCGGGATATATGCCTTTTTGCCGCTTCCCTCCGCCACCACCTGTTCCAGGATGTAGCGCATGGTGGCGCTGGTCTCCTCTGAAACGATGTGCTCTTTCACCGGATAGTCAAACCTGTGGATCGTGGTCTCCTCTGAGTTCACCACCTTCACGCCAAAATGGGGCGTCACCCGGTTCCCTCCGTTTACAATGGAGGCAGCCGTCGTGATCAGCTGGATCGGCGTGATCTGGAAGGACTGCCCGAAGGAGACCGTTGCCAGCTCCACAAGCCCCATATTTTCCTTCTTATGCATGATAGTCCCCGCCTCCCCCGGAAGGTCGATCCCGGTCTTCTGCTTTAAGCCGAACTGCTCAAAGTAGTGGTAATAATTGTCAACTCCAAGCCGCTGCCCTACGTCGATAAACACCGGATTGCAGGAATTCATAGCCCCCTGAAGGAAGGTCTCGGCGCCGTGCCCTCCCACCTTGTGGCAGCGGATCTTTCTGTCCTCCACGATCCGGAAACCGGGGCAGGAAAAGTTGTCTGTCAGGCTTACCACCCCCGCCTCCAGCCCTGCCGCCGCTGTGATGATCTTGAATGTGGACCCGGGTTCATAGGTATCATTGATAGCCGGATTCCTCCACATCTGGTTTAAAAGCTCCTGCTTTTCTTTTGCGGAGATCCCGTCAGGAGCCTCCACATTCAGGGTGAACGGATCATTTAAATTGAATTCCGGCACATTGGCCATCGCCATGATCTCCCCGTTTTTCGGGTTCATCACAATGATGGAAACGCGGTTTGCACCTTTGCGCTCCATGGTCTCGTAAGCAGCCTGCTCCGCGTACTGCTGGATATTGACGTCCAGGCTGATATGCAGATCGTTTCCCGGGACCGGTTCGATCCGGTCCTCAAAGGCGTTCTCGATCTCCACGCCCGCGGCGTCCGTCATGGTCAGGATCGTGCCGTTGATCCCTTTTAAATAAGATTCATAAGCCACCTCCAACCCAACGATCCCCTGGTTATCCCCTCCGGTAAATCCAAGCACCTTCGACGCCAGGGTGTCATAAGGATAATAACGCTTGTAATCCTCATCCACCTTCACGCCTGCCATATGGAAATTGCGGATCCTGTCTCCAGTCTCCTTATCCACGTTCGTGCGTATGATCTCCCGGGAGCTTCGTTTCTCTACCTTTTTTCTGACCGCATCCGCTTCAAGCCCCAGCTCCTCACTTAAGACCCGGATAGTCTCTTCCCGGTCCTTTACCTGATTGTAGATCACGGAAATGGTGCACACGGTCCGGTTGGTGGCGATCACGGTACCGGTCGCATCCACGATATTTCCCCGCGCGGCCTTGATGGTCCGTTCGCGCTCGTGCAAATCCTCCGCCATCTGGCTGTAATGCTCAGAGCGGTATAGCATAAGAAACATAAGCCGTCCCATGAGTCCCGCCATGCTGAGGCACAGCAGAAAGCACAGGACGGCTATCCTTCCCCGATGATGGGTCTGATTGGAACTCATAACCGGCTCCCCGAAAGCTCATTATTATACTATATGAGCCGGTCCTCTGTTTAGAACTTACTCTGCAGGATCTGTCCCTGCAGAATCAGTCTCCGCAGGATCTGTCTCTCCTGTCAGAAGCGCTCCCTCCGGGTAACCCTCGTCTGTTCCTTCGGCGCCTTCCGGCAGCTCGTCCGGCGTGCCCGTATCCTCCGAAGAGTCTATGTACTCTTCTGTATCATAAACCTTCGTCTCTGCTTCCGTGGTCTCCTCAGCCGTGCCTCCCGGCTGCAGGCTGGTATTGTCCGTGATCCCTTCCTGTTCAGGAAGCTCCCCTGCCGCCGCATCATTTTCCGCCTCATACTCCGCTGACGGGAATACATTTAAGTACGGCAGGATATCGCTCATGATCTTCTGGAATACCCCGCTGGCATAGGTACTGTGTGCCTGGTCCTCCACATGGGGAGTATCCACCACCACATAGATCAGTACCTGCGGATCGTTGGCAGGAGCATATCCGCAGAATGATAATACGTAGTTCTTGGCGCTGCGCGGGATCTTCTCCGCCGTACCGGTCTTTCCTGCGATATCGTAACCGGGGATCGCAGCTGCTTTTCCGGTTCCCTCTGAAACTGTCCGGAACAGCGCATTGTTGATAAAATTGCTGGTGCTCTCCGACACGGTCTCACGGACCAGCTTGGGATCCATCTTTTTCACCACCGATCCCTGTTCATTGAGGATCTGCTTCACCACATGAGGCTCGTAATAGGAACCGCCGTTGATAACGGAAGCGTAGGCCGCCGCCATCTGGATCATGGTGCAGTTGTATGTCTGACCGAAGGAACTGGTGGCAAGATCCACCGGTTTCATGTTGTTTTCATCGTAAACCAGTGTCGAAGCGTCTTCCTCACCCGGCAGGTCGATCCCGGTTTTCGTGCCGAAACCGAACATGTGCTGGTATTTTGTGAACCGCTTGATACCGGTTTTTGCCGCCACCTGCATCATGGCGTCATTGCAGGAAACCATCAGAGCTTCCTCCAGGGTCACATTCTTATGTCCGCCTTTTCTGTATGCCGTACACTTGATCTTCCGGTCGGCCACCTCCTGGAAACCATCGCAGTAAAATGAATCGCCGGGAGAGACAACCCCTTCCTCCAGCGCCGCTGCCACCGTAAAGATCTTGGACGGGGACCCCGGCTCATAGGTATCGCTGATACAGTAATTGCGCCATTCCTGGTTCCATGCCACCTGCGTGCCATAAGAACGGATCTCCTCGGCGCTGAAATGGTCCGGGACCTGCTCCACGGTGATGGTCGCTCCGTCTGTATCCTTGTGCTGGCGGTTATAAGCGCCCCGCGCCTCCTTAAGACCCAGCTGGTAAAGTTCGTCGTCCGTATACCCCTCGGAGGCCGCTCTGGGATTGTTCAAATCAAACATCTTATCATTTGCCATGGCGAGGACCTCGCCGTTATTGGGGTTCATTACCACCACGCCGATCCGCTCGGAACCCGGGTCATTCTGCCACTCCCGGATATGTCTTTCCACCACATTCTGAATATTCACATCGATCGTGGAAACCACAGTATTGCCGTTCTCCGCCGATTTGATCACGCGTTCCAAGTTGGAATCATCATTTAAATATCCGTATTCCCTGCCGTTTGTCCCAATCAGGGAATTGTTGTAGGATTGTTCAATACCGCCGTTTCCAGTGCCGCCGTCGCTGGTGGCAAACCCGATCACATTACAGGCCAGCGAATTGTAGGGGTAGATACGTTTGTACTCCTCCTCAAACCATACGCCCTTTACCCGCGCTTTGGAATCGTTTTTTGCGTTGGCCTTGTTGGTCTCGGACTGCAGGCTCTGAAACGCCTCTTTCTGGTCAAAGGACAACTGCCTTGCATACCTCACATAAGCTTTTTCCGGATTCTCCTCGATCAGGCTCCGTATGGCAGATGCATCATATCCGAATACATTGACCAGGGCCGCAACCGTGGCATCCAGATAATCCACCTGGTCTGACATGATCTGCTTGGGGTCTATGATCAGATTATATACTTTTTCTGTTGTGGCAAGGTAAGTACCGTTCCGGTCCACAATATCTCCGCGCCGGTACGGGATCACTCTGCTGTCATATTCCTGCTGGGACAGGACGATCTGGTTGTAGCTGTCCTTGTTCTCCGTAACGATATGATACAGCACGTAAATTAAAGCAAACAAAGCCAGCGTAATCACAATCACTGTGATCGCCAGCTTCTCCTGCATGTACTTATTGAAGGACCGCCGTTTCCCTGCATTGCGGTCCTTCTGTCTTTGATAATCAGGGTTAGTGTTTCGGGATGTCCTCATACTGTCTTACATACTCGCTTTCTGTTTTGTCGTACAAGATAACCTGTTTCCGGTTTGCATACACCATCCCCAGCTCCTCTGTAGCAACCTTATAAACATGATCCAGATCGATATCTGTATTGATCCTGGTCAAAAGCGCGTCATTCTCAGACTTTAATTGTTCCAGTTCCTGTTCCAGTAATTCGATGTTGTGGATCCTGCCCGTGATGGAGGACTGCACATGCAGATAACTGACGCAGATATACAGGGCACATAATGCCGCAAATGTCAGCATCACTACATATGGAAGATCCATCTGGAGCGCTTTTTCCTGGTTCCGTCTGACTGTGCGGCTGACCGTCTGCTGGTGCTTAGACGGCTGCTGCGGTCTTACGGTTTCTCTTTTAGGCTCTGCCGCGCGCACGGTATTGCCGTACACGTAGGAACCCTGTACCATTTTCCTGTCTCTTGCAGCCATACCCTTTCCTCCCTTTTGATATTTCCCATCCGGCCCCCAGCCGGTACTCATCCCCCTCTATCTCCGCTCAAAAACACGGAGTTTGGAGCTTTTCGCCCTCTTGTTATTTTCAATTTCATCTTCTGTAGGAACAATCGGCTTGCGGGTGACCACAACCCCTTTGCTCTTTTTGCCGCACATGCACACCGGGAATCCCGGGGGACAGATGCACGGGTTTTCATTGGTACGGAATCTGGTCTTCACAATCCGGTCCTCTAAGGAATGGAATGTGATGATGCTCAGACGCCCGCCTGGATTCAGCAGGTCGATCATCGTGTCAATGGAACGGTTCAGCACATCCAGCTCATGGTTCAACTCGATCCGGATGGCCTGGAACGTGCGCTTTGCCGGATGACCTCCGGTGGCGCGTATCTTTGCAGGGATCGCCGCCTTAATGGTCTCGATCAGCTCTCCCGTAGTCTCAAAGGGCTTGTCCTGCCGGTTCCTTACAATGTGCTTTGCGATATTCTTTGCAAACCGGTCTTCTCCATAATCCCGGATGATCCGGTAGAGATCCGACTCACTGTATGTGTTCACAATGTCCGCCGCAGTCTGGCTGTTCCTCTGATCCATCCTCATGTCAAGGGGTGCATCTTCACGGTAGGTAAAACCGCGCTCCGCTGTGTCAAGCTGGTAGGATGAAACCCCCAGATCCAGATAGATCCCATCCACTTTCCCAATGCCTAACTCCGCCAGGACTTCTGCGATATTCTCATAGTTGTTCCTTACGATCGTTACGTTCTCCTGAAACGGAAGAAGGCGCTCCGTCGCTGCGCGGATCGCGTCCGCATCCTGATCGATCCCGATCAGCCTTCCTTTTTCTCCCAGACGCCGGCATACCTCCAGGGCATGTCCGCCGCCCCCCAGCGTACCGTCCACATAGACGCCGTCCGGCCTGACCGCCAGGCTGTCTATGGTTTCCATAAGCAAAACGGATTTGTGTTCAAATGCCATATTATATACCAAGACCTTCCATGTTTTCTGCGATTTCTTCCATGTCATCATAGGTATTGGACTGATTCCAGACATCTCTGCTCCAGATCTCAATCCGGCTTCCTACGCCAACCAGCACCGCATCCTTGTCAATCTTGGCAAAATCGCGCAAAACTGCCGGCAAAAGAATCCGTCCCTGCTTGTCTACTTCACAGGTGGTGGCGCCTGCCAGGAAAAAACGTGAGAACTTTCGTGCATTGGCATTGGTGAGTGGTAAGGCGTGCAGCTTTTCTTCCAGGGCTTTCCATTCGGTATTTTCATAGACAAATAAACAGCCGTCCAGTCCCTTTGTCACAACGAACTCGTCTCCCAGCTGTTCTCTGAACTTGGAAGGGACGATCAACCTGCCCTTCGCGTCTACCGTATGGTTATACTCACCCATGAACATACTAATCACCTGCTACCCTAATGCGCCACTTCGACACCATTTCCCACCACTTTGTTCCACTTTCCACCACTTGTAGGTTTATTTTAGTACATACTTAAGAAAATAGCAAGGGGATTTTTCACGCAAAAAAAGCAAAAAAAGAAGACGGCTGCAAGCTTTTTGCAACCGCCTCTAGATATGTACAACGTTTAAAATCCGGACACAATATATAGTTCGATCAATTTATCCAGCGCAATGCTGTAGTTATAAACATTTTCATAATTTTCCCCGCTGTCGATGCTGTTGTTCAGCATCTTCCTTGCGTCCTCAATCTTTTGTTTCAGTTCCTCTTTCGAAATTTCCATGTTGCGCTTCTCCTTTTGTCTCCCGCTGCAGCTTCCTGTGATGATAGATCAGATTCGCCGCGGCAACTATAATCAGTACCAATGACAATGCCTGTGAGACCGGGAGGCCTGTTCCAAATAAAATCAGCTGATCTGTCCGCAAGCCCTCGATCCAAAATCTGCCTGTTCCATACCCTGCCAGATAAATCCACATCATCTCGCCATCAAACTTCTTGTGCTTACGGTACCAGAGCATAAAAAACAGAAGTCCCAGGTTCCAAAGAGACTCATAGAGGAAGGTCGGATGCACCTGGATATACTCTATTCCGTTATCCACAACCATGTGGCTCAGCACATCAGCATTCAGCATATTATCACTGACAAGCGAACGTCTGATCCGCATGGCAAACAGACTGTCTGTGTATCCTCCGAATGCCTCGCAATTAAAAAAATTCCCCCATCTTCCTATGATCTGCCCGGTAACAAGTCCCAGCACGCCACTGTCCGCCATAGAAAAGAAAGAGACTTTTTTGAGTCTGGTATAAGTGATCATTGTCAGGACCGCTGCGATCACACCGCCGTAGATTGCCAGCCCGCCAGCCCGCAGATTGAATATCTCCAGCAGATTATCCTTATAAAAATCCCACTCAAAGATCACATAATAGAGCCGCGCACCGATAATAGAAAAAATAATCCCATACAGTGCAAAATCCAGATAGATCTCCGGGTCCTGTCCCCTCCTCTTCGCATCTGACTGTGCCATCCAGATACCTGCAAGCATTCCCAGTCCGATAATAATCCCGTAATAGGCAATTCGGAATCCAAACACCGAGATACTGTTCCGTAAATTCTGTATCGCGATTCCCAGATGAACGAAACTAATATCAACACCCTCCATCGTTTGTCTCCTTTCGATGTTTATCTTATTTTACCCCCTGTATAACCGAAAATCAAACATATTCGGACGACTTATTTCGCTATTATTCGACACCTGCCGCTGTTTTTACACGCTTTGCAGGGCGTTTTGGCGATTTCGGGGATTTGGTCTTTTCATTACATAAATTCTATGCTACAATTAATCCGCACGAAAATCAAGTGGAAATTATTACTTTTTATAATAATTAAGAATAAAAGAACAGGAAGGTAACCGTTATGAAATTAGGTATCGTGGGACTGCCGAATGTCGGAAAAAGTACCCTCTTCAACTCACTGACAAAGGCTGGCGCAGAGTCCGCCAACTATCCGTTCTGCACCATCGACCCCAATGTGGGCGTGGTCGCTGTGCCGGACAAACGCTTAAAGCTTTTAGGAGATCTGTACCATTCCAAGAAGGTGACCCCCGCCGTGATCGAATTCGTGGACATCGCAGGGCTTGTAAAGGGCGCCTCCAAGGGCGAGGGCCTGGGCAACCAGTTCCTGGCCAACATCCGCGAGGTAGATGCGATCGTACATGTGGTGCGCTGCTTTGAGGACCCCAATGTGATCCATGTGGAGGGCACTGTAGATCCGATCCGCGATATTGAGACCATCAACCTGGAGCTGATCTTCTCCGATATCGAGATCCTGGAGCGCCGGATCGCCAAGACCTCCAAGTCCGCCATGAGCGACAAGTCCCTGGCAAAGGAGCTGGAGGTATTAAAGGAACTGAAAGCCATCCTGGAGGACGGGAAGCTGGCATCCGCTTATGAGAGTGACGACGATGACGTGATGGCGTTTGTCAATTCTTTAAATCTGTTGACCTGCAAACCTGTGATCTTCGCCGCCAATGTCAGCGAGGACGACCTTGCCGACGATGGGGCTTCCAACCCGCATGTTGCGGCTGTCCTTGAGTTTGCAGCCGAAAACCACTCCGAGGTATTCGTCATCAGCGCCCAGATCGAGCAGGAGATCGCCGAGCTGGACGACGATGAAAAACAGGAGTATTTAGAAGCCCTTGGACTCTCCGAGTCCGGCCTTGACAAACTGATTGCCGCAAGCTACCGTCTGCTGGGCCTGATCAGCTACTTAACCTCCGGCGAGGATGAGACCCGCGCATGGACCATCAAGGTGGGGACCAAGGCGCCGCAGGCTGCCGGCAAGATCCATACGGATTTTGAGCGGGGCTTCATCCGCGCAGAGGTGGTCAACTACCAGGATCTGCTGGACTGCGGGACCTATGCCAAGGCCAAGGAAAAAGGGCTGGTGGGACTGGAAGGGAAAGAGTATGTCGTCAAAGATGGGGATGTTATTTTGTTCCGGTTTAATGTGTAATGTAGAAAATTGAAGTACGCAATGTCCGGGGGCGGGGCAGGATGGCGGTGGGTGACTGTGTCCAGCTTGAGCATTGCTAAGAAGAAAAAGCCGTTTTGAACGGGGCAGAATCTGACTTTGTACGTCAGATTCTGCCCCGTTCAAAACGGCTTTTTCTTCTAAGCACTGCTAACAGCTTCCCAACGTCACCCACCGCCATCCTGCCCCGCCCCCGGACATTGCTGGTTACTGGCTTTTCTGGGATTTAAAAACGTAAAACGGCTGGGGATTAATCGTGCTTTGAGATTATAAATTTTTAGGTTTTGTGGCTTGACAGAGCTGGTTCTTTGAAGTTAGAGTTATAGTATATGGATGTTTGTTTTTGAGGGATGTGGTGTGGAAGTGGAATATGAATTTAGAATTGGAGATGTTGGCAGATATGACAGATTTCCAGTCGGCGGTTGAGGAAGTCACGGCTCTTGTACAGGATAAACTCTAGAATAAGGGCAATCTCCCCAATTATATGTTGGAGAATTTATGGAGGACATCAAGATGAAAATCATTGAAGTAACAGACAGAAATTCATCAATGATAGAACAGTTATTAAAGGTGTGGGAAAGTTCTGTGAAGGCAACGCATCTTTTTCTATCAGAGAATGAAATAGAGGACATTAAGAAGTATGTACCACAGGCATTAAAAGAAATACCACATTTAATTGTTGTGGAAAATGAGGATCAAGTTCCTATGGGATTTATGGGGATAGCAGGACAGCACCTGGAAATGCTGTTTATCTCCCACGAAGAAAGGGGTAAGGGACTGGGTAAAGAATTACTTAGATATGGTATAGAAAAATATTCGATTAACGATTTAGCGGTGAATGAACAAAATCCTCTTGCTAAAGGTTTCTATGAGCACATGGGATTTCACGTTTATAAAAGAACTGCAAATGACGAACAGGGCAATCCCTACCCCCTTTTATATATGAGTAGACTGTAATTTCTGTTTGATGGAAAGTTGGAGCATATTATATTACCGCACAGTAAGTTAAAGAAGCAACCAATTTTCTAAACTCATTAGATGATAATATTTTGGAAAACATGTATGATTTTAGATCAATGCAAGAAAATGCAGTATATCCACTTCATGGAAACGAAAATGAATTAGATACAGGATTTTTATATGAGTACATATATTCATATCTGACAAAGTTGAGAGAGTATTTTAATCAAACAGCAGAAAAAGGGTATGCTATTATTTTATATTTCAGTTAAGCATGAGTAATGGAGTAAATCTCTTTACATTATCGGAGAAATGTGTACTTACAGCTTCCAGTTGTGAGGGAGGGATCATATGGAACGTTTGAAAAGCTATTGTGCAGAGGTATGTTTTATAGATAATTTGCAAACATTTATAATTTCTCCCTCGAAGTTTGATGATATTCTAAAAGATAACGAACTTTTAATGTACTTGAAAAAATCAGATATAGTTCCTTTTATAAAGACATCAAGGGCAGTTGGTACAAATATATTATATCTTGCATTTGTAAATCTTCCTGCTAAAGTAGAAAGATTTCAGTGGTTACCGGTACATTGCTATAAAAACGAAAATAAATTTTACCACGTTTATTATAGAAATACATGGATGTGCAGAGAGTGCAGGCACATAATGAATAAATCAATCGTCATGCCAATGGTGGAGGCTGATTCAACAATTTACCATTATTGTGAAAATAAATATCCGGATATTCCTTTGATTTTCCAAAAAGTAAAATGTCCTAAATGCGGCAGGGTATTACAAAATCATTTGATTATTATTAAGTAGCACAACTTCCAGTTGTTAGGGGAATCAATCAGATCGAAATTGACTATTTCATTTTTAGGAGGATTTATATGGGAGCGAAACATGCGAGCATTCACTTGAGATGCGATGATAGCAATGAGGTTCTTGTCAGACTAAAAAAAGCATTCAGTAAAAAGAAAGGTCCCGGCAAAAAGGATATGATGGCAATTGAACTCATAAAAGCTTTTGCAAACAAGAACATCAGCGAGATAACGGACCCGACAGAAAAAGCGGAAAAAGAGGCGGTTCTGTCTGAAGCTATTGAGCGGACATTGAACGGTATGGGAACGGGAGACCCTGCTGTAATCGTTGTTCGGAAACACTTTGTCAGTATCTATTGGTATGACCATATCCGAAATGATAATTTACAGGAAAAAATGTTGGAATACGCTCAGCTATGCGGGGTTCCTGCCATGGGTGTGGGCTTATACGATGACACAAATTTTTCAATTTATGCTGTATGCAATGCAAAAGGACCTGATGCCCGGTGGTACAGCGGAGAATATTTGTTTGATTTCGATGACATTACCCCGGTAAAAGCAGAGGATATCTGCGACACAATCGACGCGCCCTTTTTCCTGAAGGGCCTGCAAAAAGTTTTGTCCCATGATAATGCCGAGGCTATGGCGGATACTTTTGAACAGGAAACCAAACTACCTATATTGATGTTTGATGAAGATTGCCGAGATATGGGTATGAAAGAGCTGCATCGGTGGAGCAGTGCAACTGTATATTGCGAAAAATACGAATAACAAATGAATTCCAGTTTTTGCCTACCCTTCGGGAGCAAATCCATCAGGATTTCTACGTTCAGGGAGCCGCGCCCCGCATTGGGCCTGCTTTTCCCTTTAGAACCCCGTTCCCAACGAAACGTGAGCGCCCGCCTCTTCCCCATCCTCCCGATGGCGTACCCTCGCCGCACACCTACTCATGCTCCTTACAGGAAATCTCCTCCACCTCCAGCTTGAACACGCACACCGCATCCAGCATCCCATCGGTAAAAGTCCAGTCAGACTTTCCCGTATTGTGCCGCATCAGTTCACACAGCGCTTTTCTTTTCTCTTCCGGTTCCTCAACAAGATCAACGCGGCCTGCGCCGATCACACTCTGGAAGGCTGCGGAGTAGCTGCAGGCGGTCTCCCCGGCGTGCAGCTGGTATGCCGTGTCCAGTTCAAATCCAGCGCGGTGATATTTTCGGATCAGCTCCAGCTTCCTCCCTTCTTTGGCCCCATGAAAATAGAAAACCTGTTTTTCCTCCTCCGAAACATATCCAAAATTCAGAGGGACGATATATGCCGTCCCTTCATCACAAAAACCCAGCCTGCAGCAATGGCATGAACGGATCATATCATCTATCTTTTTACGGTCCGTTATCTCCCTGTCTTTTCTTCTCATTCTCAGTCCTTCCTCCGGCGGACGAGACGCCGGTACCATGTTTTCTGCTCCATATCCGATTCCAGGATCATCCTATCCCATTTTGCGTAATTTTGTCAACTGGATTTGGCATGTCTTGTCGGAAAATGGCCAGAAAAGCGTTGCGTTTAACAGACTTATGGGGTATATTGGTTACAACTGGAATTGGAAGTGAGGATGGATATGACACACGAAGAATACGATTCCCTGCTCATGGACCGCAGCGGCTATCTATGCTATATCTGCGATACAGAGACTTATGAGACGCTGCATTTAACCAGGGCAGCAATGGATCTATATGGGCTAAAATCCCCAGAGGAATATACAGGCAGACAATGCTATGATCTTTTACAGGGGCTGGATTCCCCATGCCCGTTCTGCCCGAATTCCAAATTAAAGCACGGGGAGAACTACTGCTGGGAACACTATAACACCAAGCTTGACCGCTGGCTGGCGGCAACAGATACCCTTCTGACCATAGAAGGACGGTCATGCAAGATGGAAGTGGCCAATGATATCACGCAGCAGAAAGAACAGGTGTCACAGTTGTCGGACCGGCTGTCTATTGAGAGCGCCCTGATTGAATGTGTAGGCATCCTGGCCCATGAGAAAGATATGAAAGCTGCCATCAATCACTTTCTGGAAACCATCGGGCATTTTTACCAGGCCAGACGCGCCTATATCTTTGAATTCGATCCTGAGAACACCATCATGAACAACACATTTGAATGGTGTGATGAAAATGTCTCCCGTGAAATCAACAATCTGCAGGAGATTCCGATCGAATATGCCAGTGACTGGCTGAAGATGTTTGAGGAAAAAGGAAATTTTTCGATTTCTTCCCTACACAAAGAGTTAGACCCTTCCGAACCTGGATATCGGATCTTAAACGACCAGGGAATTGAAAAACTCCTTGCAGCACCGTTTCTCAAGGGAGAAAAGATAACCGGTTTTCTCGGTGTGGATGATCCCTGTGTCAACAGTACGGATCTGACTCTGCTCCGCGCTGCCTCCGATTTCATCATGGAAGAGCTTGAGAAACGCCGTCTGATGAGCGATCTGGAATACGCCTCCTTTACGGATCTTCTCACTGGTTTAAAAAACCGCAACCAGTATATACGGGTCCTGTCGGATTACAGCAGGACGCCTCCGGATTCTCTGGGGGTGATCTTTATTGACATCAATGGCATGAAGAAACTCAACGATACCTATGGTCACAGCTTCGGGGATTACGTGATCATCAGAGTGGCCTCCATTTTAAAAGAACACCTTACAGACAACCTGTTCCGTATAGGTGGTGACGAATTCGTCGCATTGTACCCGAATATCAGCAAGGAAGAATTTGAGAAAAAAGTACTGAACCTGCGGCGTGAATATGATGCAGACAAAGACTGCGATGTCTCCCTCGGCTACACCTGGAGCAGCGGGGAACTGGATGTCGTCAGCCAGATCCGCCAGGCTGACGAACTGATGTATGCAGAAAAACAGTCTTACTACCACTCCATCCTGTGCACGGGCCGGATGGCAAGGACCGGTATGGCAAGCGAAGTACTGCAGGAGATAAAAAACGACCGTTTCGTCGTCTTTTACCAGCCGCAGTTCCATATCAAGAGCCAGAAGATCATCGGCGCCGAGGCCCTGGTCCGCAAAAAAGACAACGATGGAGTGCTGATCCCGCCGGACCGTTTCATCCCCTTCTATGAATTAGAGGGTGTGATCCGTCATGTGGACCTGTACGTGCTGGAAACAGTCTGCACAAATCTTCAAAAGTGGATGAGTGAGGACATTCCCCTGCGCATCTCGGTGAATTTTTCAAGAGTGACCCTCATGGAACCGGATATCGTAAAAACCATATTGGATATCTGCCGCCGCTATGGCGTCCCGTCCTCCTATATCATGGTGGAGGTGACGGAGAGCATCAGCAAGATGGATCATGAACAGCTGAAACGCCTTGTCCACGACCTGGCGGAAGCGGGATTTACCATCTCGCTGGATGACTTTGGTTCCAAATACTCCAACCTTTCCATCCTGACGGCCCTGGATTTTAACGAGATCAAGTTTGACAAAACCCTGGTGGATGAACTGGAGAAGAATCCCAAGAGCCAGGTGGTCATGCAGAACAGCATCCATATCTGCAGAGATTTAAAAAATACCCACTCCATCGCTGAGGGTATCGAGACCCGCGGACAGCTGGACCTGCTGTTGGATTATGCATGCGACTACGGACAGGGCTACTACTTCTCCCGTCCGCTTTCGGAAGAACAGTTCAGCAAGCTGCTGAAGGAGCAGGCAAAAAGCAGATAACCGCCCGGTTATCTGCTTCCTTTTTTAATGAACTGAATCAGCGCTTCCTCATCCTCGAAGCCATCGTAGTCGCCGCTTATCCCTTCCCGGTGATAGACAACGCCCTGACCTTCATTCCTCTCCAGACAGTCCAAAAGCTCCCCACTGCCATACTGCTTCACAAAACTGGTAAAACCATGTGGTTTAGCCTTGCCCAGCAGTCCTTTTCGGCAGTCCTCACTGCACTCATAACAGCCCTTCAACCCTTTTTCCATGGAACATCTCCGGTTCTCACACCAGGCGCTGCCGGAACAACCGTCTGAATCACAGCCCGCACAGGTCTCATTCTGTGAACACAGTGCACATGCCAGACCACATCTTGCAATCCCTAATTCCCGCTTCATACTTTATGCTCCTTTTTGTCACATATTGTTGCTTCTTGTTCCTATCCCGATTATATCATATGTAATTGCTTTTTTTCTACATATTTTGTATAATGGAAAGACTTATGGAAAAAATACTGACTTTGGGGGTAACTATGAAAACAAACAACAAATGGGCCAGCAAGATGGGCTTTATCCTGGCTACGGCAGGAGCTGCCATCGGTCTCGGCAATCTCTGGAAATTTCCCTACCTGATGGGGCGTAACGGAGGCTTTCCGTTCCTTGTGGCATATCTGTTTTTTATCTGCATTCTGGGAGTACCGGTCATGATCACGGAAATGTCACTGGGACGCAAGACCGGACAGAACCCGGTACTGGCCTATGATTCCATCCATCCGCACGCGAAGATCGTAGGCTATTTCGGCGTGCTGGCAGCTTTCGTCATCCTGTCCTACTATGCGGTGATCGGCGGATGGATCATCAAATATTTTACCAGCTACGCTTTCACGGCCCACGCTCCGGCAGATTTTACCGCCTTTATCGCAAAACCCACGGAGCCTCTGGCCTGGTTCTTCCTGTTCATGCTGATGACCGGGATCATCTGCTATTTCGGGGTGGACGGTATTGAGCGGGCAAGTAAATTCATGATGCCTGCACTGTTTGTCATCCTTTTGATCATCATTGGCCGCGGCCTGACCCTGCCAGGCGCGTCAAAGGGGCTGGCTTTCATCTTCAAACCTCGGTTTGACGATTTCAGCGCCGGTTCCGTCAGCGCCGCACTGGGACAGGTGTTTTACTCCTTAAGCCTCTGCATGGGCATCACGATCACTTACGGCAGTTATTTGAACCGGCATGTGAGCATCCCGAAAAGCTGCATCCACATCGCGCTCCTTGATACGGCGATCGCGGTACTGGCGGGGATCGCTATCTTCCCCGCAGTATTTGCCTGCGGCCTGGAACCGGCGTCAGGACCAAGCCTGATCTTCGTCACCCTGCCCCGTGTATTTGAATCCATGACGGGAGGCTCCCTGTTTGCGGCCCTGTTCTTCCTGCTGGTATTCTTTGCTGCCGTGACCAGTGCCGTAGCGCTCCTTGAGGTATGTGTGTCCTTTGTTATGGGCTCCTGGCATTGGAGCAGGAAAAAAGCCGTCCTGATTTTGACGGCTGTGATCTTCCTTCTGGGCACGCCCAGCTCCCTTTCCTTCGGACCGCTGGCTGATGTGACCATCTTAAACTATAGTATTTTTGACTTTGTATGTATGTTGACCGACAACATCTTCCTGCCCTTCGGCGGGATCTGCATGTGCTATTATGTGGGCTGGAAGTGGAAACCGGATATCCTGCTGGAAGAGATCAGGCAGGATGGAGTCCAGTTTAAACTGGCGAAAGCATGGCTGTTCTTAATTCGCTTTATAACACCGGTGATGGTCGCGGTGGTGACCCTGACGGGATTCTTCGGCGTATATCAGACCATCATAAAATAATACTGTCCCGGGGAGATATCAGACTTCAAAATCTTCGGATTTGAAGCTGCTGTAATATCTCCCCTTTTCTGCGGTAAAACGCAGCACACAGTAGTCCGGGTCTGTCACTCCGCCGGGATAATACATGGTATCGCCCTCCCGCCAGATCATCTCCTTACTTTCGCTGTCCTCTAAGACCTCCATCGTTCCCTTAAGCATCACTCCCCTGAAAAAGCGCCTGTCACAAAAGTAGATGCAGGCCCTGGGATTCTTCCTGTATTGGGATACTCTCATGGAAGATGTGTTCGTCGTAAAGTAGAACACCCTGAGTCCCTCCCTCCTGCGGGGCGGCAGCATGGCCTTCGTGTTGGGATAACCGTCTGCATCGACAGAGCTGATAAATGACACCCCCTGTTTATCGATCAGGTTCCCGATCGTTTTTTCTGCATCTCTCATTGGATCTTCCTCCTTATGCTTCCTTATAATTTCATTATAGAAGCACTTCTCCTCCAGGTAAAGTACAGACTTTTTTGTAACTATAATAATCCTTTCTCTCTAAGCAGCTCAGCTTTCCCGTCTTCCAGCATGATCTCAATCCCCACAGTCTGCATGATCGCAACCGCTTCAAACACCTTTTTCCCACGTTCCGTCAGATAGTAATCTACCCGGAGCGGATAACCGTCATATGTATTTTTTTCCACAGCGCCGCAGGTTTTCAATTCGCTTAAATGTTGGAGAAGCATCTTCTGGCTGATGCCTCCGATCTCCTTTTTCAGGGAGGACAGGGACTGAGGGCCTTTGCTCAGCTGCCAGAGAATGATCGGCTTCCACTTGCCTTTGATCATATCGTGAGTCAGTTCCAGAGGGCAGGTGTATTCATCGCGCATCTTCATAATTTCTCCTTTCCACGCTTCCATTGTCACCATAAAAAGAAACAGGGCTGCTGCGCAGCAGATGGCACGCATCCACAGCACAGCAGCCCTGCCGTATGATCATTCTCTTAAATATCCCGGAGATATTTCTCCATCATCCCGCACCCGTCCAGGGTGATAAAATAATCTCTGGGAGTCTCCGCCCTGCGGATCATCTGCACGCTTCCATCCTCTTTTAAAAGCAGCTCCGCAGATTTCAGTTTCCCATTGTAGTTATATCCCATGGCAAAACCGTGGGCGCCGGTATCATGGATATAGAGCAGGTCACCTTTCTGGATCTCCGGCAGCATCCGGTCGATGGCGAACTTGTCATTGTTCTCACAGAGGGAACCTACGATATCGTACTTATGGTCACAGGGCATATCTTCCTTCCCCATCACCGTAATATGGTGGTATGCTCCGTACATGGCCGGGCGCATCAGATTCACGGCACAGGCGTCCACGCCCACGTACTCCTTGTGGGTGTGTTTCTCATGGATCGCTTTCGTCACCAGGCTTCCGTACGGCCCCAGCATAAACCGCCCCAGCTCCGTATAGATCTCCACGTCGCCCATGCCTGCCGGCACCAGCACTTCCTCATATACCCTGCGTACGCCCTCACCGATGACTTTGATATCATTCGGCTCCTGATCCGGACGGTAGGGGATACCGATCCCTCCTGACAAGTTGATGAACTTGATGTGAGCGCCGGTCTCCTCGTGGAGCTGGACTGCAAGTTCAAACAAAACCTTAGCCAGAAGTGGATAATATTCGTTAGTCACAGTGTTGCTTGCCAGGAATGCGTGGATGCCGAACTCCTCCGCTCCTTTGGATCGCAGGAGCTTATAGGCCTCAAACATCTGCTCTGTGGTCATACCGTATTTGGAATCTCCCGGGTTATCCATGATGTCATTGCTGATCTTGAACAGACCGCCCGGATTGTAGCGGCAGCTGATGGTCTTCGGAATATAGCCCAGGACCTGCTCCACACAGTCGATATGGGTGATATCGTCCAGGTTGATGATCGCCCCCAGCTCCTCCGCCAGCTTAAACTCCTCCGGCGGCGTGTCGTTGGAGGAAAACATGATATCATGGCCGGTAAGCCCCACGGCCTCCGACATCATCAGCTCTGTGGCAGAGGAACAGTCGGTCCCGCAGCCGCACTCCTTCAAAAGCTTCAGGATGTATGGATTGGGTGTGGCCTTTACTGCAAAATATTCTTTATATCCCGGATTCCAGGAAAAAGCCTCCTTAAGACGCATGGCATTCTCCCGGATCCCCTTCTCATCGTACAGATGGAACGGAGTCGGATAGGTCTCTATGATCTCATCTAATTGTGCTTTTGTTACAAATGGTCTCTTTTCCACTTCGATTTCTCCTCTCATGTTCCCGGCCTGCAGCCTGTACGCCATGCGGCAGCCGCCTAAGCCGATATTAAATATCAAAAAGAAGCCTGAAACAGGCTGCAATCATAATCCTTTCGATTGTAACCCAGATCAGACTTCTTTGTCCAGCTATTTCTTTATCAATCTATGAACCTCAATCTACAACTACAACGCGCATGATGTTGGTGTGGGTCGCCGGTTCGTGGCGGCTCGCTCTCATCACCACGCCCGCCGTAAATACAGTCACATCTCCGCTCTCGATGATCCCTTTGTTCTTTAACAGATCCAGGGAGGAATCGATCAGAAGGTCCGTTGACTCCGCGCGCTTTGCCTGGAACGGTTTTACGCCCCAGTAGATCTGCATCTGACGCACTGCCGACGCGCTCGGGGACAGGCCGATGATCTGCACTCCCGGTCTCCATTTGGAGAGCAGGCGGGCGGTAAATCCGCTGATAGTCGGCGCAACGATGACCTTTGCGCTCAAGTCGTGTGCCGTGGATACGGAGGAATAGCAGACCGCATTGGAGATGTTGCTGGCATTCTCATCGGATACCTTCCTCTGGCGGTATGCACTGTAGTCTAAATACTGCTCGGATGCCTCGCAGATCTGCGCCATCATCTTGAGCGCCTCCACCGGGTACTTGCCCATGGCGGTCTCGCCGGACAGCATCACCGCATCTGTCCCGTCGTACACTGCATTGGCCACGTCTGTCACCTCGGCCCTGGTCGGTCTTGGATTGCGGATCATGGAATCCAGCATCTGGGTAGCCGTGATAACCGGCTTACATGCCAGGTTACATTTGCGGATAATGGTCTTCTGGATGTGCGGAACCTGCTCCGCCGGAATCTCCACGCCCATATCACCGCGGGCTACCATGATCCCGTCGCTGGCCTCAATGATCGCATCCAGGTTCTCAATGCCTTCCGCATTCTCGATCTTTGCGATCACCTGGATGGTGGAGCCCGCAGCATCCAGGATCTCACGGATCTCACGGATCGCATCTGCGGTCCGGACAAAAGAAGCGGCAATGAAATCAAATCCCTGCTCAATACCAAACTGAATATCCGCCTTGTCTTTATCCGTGAGTGCCGGAAGCTTGATCTTCACATTCGGTACGTTTACGCCTTTTCTCATGCCAAGCTCGCCGCCATTGATGACCTTACAGATGATATCGGTGCCGTTTACCTCCTGGACCTCCAGTTCAATGAGACCGTCATCGATCAGGATCTTATTGCCTGCCGTCACATCCTCATTGAGGCCGCTGTAGTTGATATGGCCGATCTTATCATCACCGATGATCTCGCGGGTGGTCAGGGTATAGGTCTGCCCCTCGGTCAGAGTGACCTTTTTCTCATCCTTTAAAAGCCCGGTACGGATCTCCGGCCCCTTGGTATCCAAAAGCGCCGCAACCGGCAGGCCCAGCTCCTCACGGATGCTCTTTAACATATCGAGACGGCTCTTCTGCTCCTCGTAATCTCCGTGGGAAAAGTTGAAACGCGCGATATCCATGCCGTTCTCGGCAAGCGCTTTCATCAGATCCCTGTCATTGGTGTTCGGTCCCATGGTGCAGATAATCTTGGTTTTCTTCATTGATTTTTCATTTCCTCCATTTACTGTTGTCCGGAATCCTTCGTCACATGCTGATGCGTGTACAGATGGTCCTGGCAATACTCATAATTTCCCTCACATTTGGAGCAGTAACGGAACTCCAGATGGTCCCCGTCCTGTTCCGTTCTGCCGCATACCGCACAGCGGTGCCGGGTCTTGCCCTGCGGCAGGATCTTGACTTCCCGCTTGAAGTCCTTTCTGCGCTTGATCTCCTTCGGCGCATACCTCTTGTAGTTGCGTGTCATGAGCACAAAGATGATCACGTTGGCCAGGGAGATCGCGATCTCGACCCTGGTGCTCAAGCTGCCGAATACAAAGCTGTACAGATATACGGCGCACTCCGCCACAGCCAGCCATTTGGCCTTGATCGGCAGTACAAAGAACAGCAAAAACTGCACATCCGGAAAATAGATCGCAAACGCCAAAAAGATCGAGAAATTCAAAAATCCTGTCGTCATGGCAATCCGCTCACCGAATACCAGATACGCCACCAAAGCTGCGATCACCTGTCCCAGCACGCCCATGAAAAAGAATACATTGAACCGGAACGGCCCCCAGATATTCTCCAGCGTCTGCCCTAAGTTATGATACAGAAAGAGTGCGATCACCCCCAAGAATACACTGGTAAATACCCAGCTCCCCATGGCCGGCGGATAGATGAGAAACGTTACGATCCGCCAGATCTGCCCGTGCAGGATGGCTTTCGCGTCCAGGCAGAGATACTGCCAGTACAGATACGGCTGCACCAGCTGCAGCACCAGACCGATCCCGTACAGGATCACGATATAATACATCAGGTTCGGTATCGCGTACTTATGATATTTTCTCTCAAAATCATTAAAAAATTTCATCTAATATCCTTTCAGCTTCATAATTCTTTAAAAAAGATCCTTTTTAGAGAAGATGAAGGCAACTACGCCGGAAAGCACCGCCGCAAATCCCAGTACGATCCAGAATCCGTACGGGCTGTCCGCAAAGGGCATCCCCACGTGGTTCACATTCATGCCGTATAAGCTTGCCACCATGGTCGGAATGGACATGACAATGGTGATGGTCGCCAGAAATTTCATCACGATATTCAGATTGTTGGAAATGACCGATGCAAACGCATCCATCGTCCCGCTCAAAATACCGCTGTAGATATTGGCCATCTCGATCGCCTGCTTGTTCTCGATGATAACATCCTCCAGAAGATCCGTATCCTCCGGATATTTTTTGATCTTCTCACTCTTTAACAGCTTCTCTAAGACCACCTCATTGGAACGGAGGGAGGTGGTAAAATACACCAGACTCTTCTCCAGCTCCAGAAGCTCGATCAGCTCCCGGTTCCGCTGGGATTTGTGAAGCTCCCGCTCCACCACTTCACTTTTCTTGTCGATGATGCGAAGATACTGCAGGTAGAGAGATGCGTTCTTGTACAGGATCTGCAGGATGAACCGGGTCTTCATATACGTATAAAAGTCTCTCACCCGTCCATCCATGAACGCCGTCAGCACTGGCGTATCCTCCAGGCATACCGTAACGATGATATCATTCGTCATAATGATGCCCATGGGGATCGTTACATACCAGTCTTTTTCATTGCGCTCCTCGATCATGGGGATATCCACCAGCACCAGGCTGTAATCCTCCTCGCTCTCGATACGGGAACGTTCCTCCTCATCCAGAGGGGCTTTTACATGGTCGGGATCGATCCCGTACCGCTCCGCCACCTCAAGGATCTCTGTAGCTGTCGGGTTGGTAAGTGCGATCCAGCACCCGCTCTCCGCCTCGTCCACCTGATGGATCATGCCGTCTTCTGTCTTAAAAATACGAATCATGTCAGTCTTCCTTTCCCTTATTTAAATAGTATTTGCTGCCAGAGCGCTGTGAAACCCGCACTGCAGCCAGGGAGAAGAAAAACCGTCCGGCCTTTCTTTGCCTCTTTAAGAATGCAGTGCAGGTATGCGCTTTCGTCCGTCTTCAGTTTCCGCGTGATAGTTCGAACCACTGTCCATAGCTGCTGCTTCCTTTCTTTTTTATTTCAGGTGATTTCCGTCTTTTACGCTGATAATTTCCCTGCGACCTTACCATTATAATTTCTGCATGCCTGTTTGTCAAACCCATTGACAGCCATTTTTCAAATCTCACATAATTTTAGCTATTTCTTAACTATTTTTTTACGCCCCTGTAAATTGTAAAAATCACTGTTTTATGTTAAACTTAAGCTCAGTATGCCCATATGTATACTTTTTTAGATAAGGAGGCAGGGGTTTTCCCCGCACATATGAATTTACATAATACTTTAGGAATCGATATCGGTTCCACTACCGTAAAGATCGCTGTCTTGAACAGCGAAAACCATATATTATTTGCTGATTACGAGCGTCACTTTGCCAATATCCAGGAGACGCTCGCTCTTTTACTTTCAAGAGCAAAAGAACAGCTCGGCGAAATGTCTGTCCGCCCCAGCATCACCGGTTCCGGCGGGCTGACCCTTTCCGCCCACCTGGGCGTTCCGTTTACCCAGGAGGTGGTTGCAGTTGCTACTGCCCTTCAGGATTACGCGCCTCAGACGGATGTAGCCATCGAGCTTGGCGGCGAGGATGCAAAGATCATCTACTTTACCGGCGGTATTGACCAGCGTATGAACGGAATCTGCGCGGGCGGTACCGGTTCTTTTATTGACCAGATGGCGTCCCTTTTGCAGACGGATGCGTCGGGCTTAAACGAATATGCCAGGAACTATCAGATGATCTACCCCATCGCTGCACGCTGCGGTGTATTCGCCAAATCCGACATCCAGCCTCTGATCAATGAAGGCGCCACCCGGGAGGATCTGTCTGCATCCATCTTCCAGGCCGTGGTAAACCAGACCATCAGCGGCCTTGCCTGCGGCAAACCGATACGCGGCACGGTAGCTTTCCTCGGCGGGCCTCTGCACTTTTTGCCGGAACTGCGCCGCGCATTTACACGCACCTTAAACCTGGATCAGGATCATGTTGTGGCCCCGGACCATTCTCATCTGTTTGCCGCCATAGGCGCAGCCATGAACGCAAAAGAGGATGTCGATGTGTCTCTGGAGGACATGATCGCGCGCCTTACCTCCGGCATCAAGATGGAGTTTGAGGTCAAGCGTATGGAGCCGCTTTTTGCTGCCCAAGAGGATTACCGTGTGTTTTGTGAGCGCCATGCCAGCCATCAGGTTCTAAAAGCAGACATTACTGCCTACAGCGGCAATTGTTATCTGGGTATTGACGCCGGTTCCACCACCACCAAGGTAGCTTTAGTGGGCGAGGACGGCAGTCTGCTCTACAGCTTCTACGACAACAACAACGGCAGCACCATCGCCACAGCCATCCGCGCCATCGGGGAGATCCGGGAACTTCTTCCGGAAAGTGCGCACATCGCCTGGTCCTGCTCTACCGGTTACGGCGAAGCCCTTCTAAAATCAGCCTTTATGCTGGATGAAGGCGAAGTAGAGACCATCTCCCACTACTATGCCGCCGCATTTTTCGAGCCGGACGTGGACTGCATCCTGGACATCGGCGGACAGGATATGAAATGCATCCGGATCAAGGACGGCACCGTGGACAGCGTACAGCTCAACGAGGCCTGCTCCTCCGGCTGCGGCTCCTTTATCGAGACTTTTGCAAAGTCGCTGAATTACAGTGTGGAGGATTTCGCTAAGGAGGCGCTCTTTGCAGAGAACCCCACGGACCTAGGCAGCCGCTGCACCGTGTTCATGAATTCCAATGTAAAACAGGCACAGAAGGAGGGCGCGACGGTCGCCGATATCTCCGCCGGGCTTGCATACTCCGTCATCAAGAACGCGCTCTTCAAGGTGATCAAGATCACCAGCGCCGCGGACTTGGGGACCCATGTGGTCGTCCAGGGCGGGACATTTTACAACGACGCCGTTCTGCGCAGCTTTGAGCGGATCGCCGGCTGTGAGGCCGTCCGTCCGGATATCGCAGGCATCATGGGCGCCTTCGGCGCCGCGCTGATCGCCAGGGAACGCTGCAATCATGCAAAAGGCACCAGTATGCTGCCCTTGGAAAAGATCCTCGCGTTAAAATATCAGACCTCCATGGCCCGCTGCAAGGGCTGCACCAACCACTGTGTCCTGACCATCAACCGTTTTGACGGTGGACGCCAGTTCATCAGCGGCAACCGCTGTGAGCGCGGTCTGGGCAAGGAAAAGGCCAAAAAGGAAGTTCCGAACCTGTTTGATTACAAGTATCACCGGATGTTTGACTACGAGGCCCTGACCCCGGATATGGCTCCCCGCGGCACCATCGGGATCCCGCGGGTGCTCAACATGTACGAGAATTATCCGTTCTGGGCTGTGTTCTTTAAGCAGCTTGGATTCCGCACCGTGTTATCGCCCCAGTCCACCAAGAATATTTACGAGCTGGGCATCGAGTCTATCCCCAGCGAATCCGAGTGTTATCCGGCAAAGCTGGTACACGGGCATATTTCCTGGCTGATCAAGCAGGGGATCCGGGATATTTTCTACCCGTGCATCCCGTATGAGCGGAACGAGACGCCGGATGCGGGCAATCATTTCAACTGCCCGATGGTCACCTCCTATGCGGAGAATATCAAGAATAACGTGGAAGAGCTGACAGAATTCCAGGTACATTTCATGAATCCGTTTTTCGCCTTCACCAACGAGGAGATCCTGACAAAACAGCTGATCGTGGAGTTTGGACAGGAATACGGAATCACCTCTGTAGAAGTACAGAAAGCGGCTCACGCCGGATGGCAGGAGCTTTTGGCTTCCCGCCGGGATATGGAGAAGAAGGGTGAGGAAACGGTCGCCTGGCTGAAGGAACACGGCCGTCACGGCATTGTGCTGGCTGGACGCCCCTACCATGTGGATCCGGAGATCCACCACGGCATTCCGGAGCTGATCACATCCTACGGGCTGGCAGTCCTGACGGAGGACTCTGTCTGCCATCTGGCTGAGGTGGAACGCCCGCTGATCGTCACCGACCAGTGGATGTATCATTCCCGGCTGTACAAGGCGGCTTCCTATGTGAAGAACAGCGACTGTCTGGACTTGATCCAGCTCAACTCCTTTGGCTGCGGCCTGGACGCCGTCACCACAGATCAGGTTCACGACATCCTGACCGGCTCCGGCAAGATCTACACGGTGCTGAAGATCGATGAGGTAAACAACTTGGGCGCGGCACGGATCCGTGTCCGTTCCCTGATCGCTGCCCTGCGGGTCCGTGAACAGAAACATTTTGAACGGAAGGTAGTCTCCAGCGCTTACAACCGCGTCGTTTTCACGAAGGAGATGAAGAAGGATTACACCCTGCTCTGTCCCCAGATGTCGCCGATCCATTTCGACCTGATCGAGCCCGCCATCCGGGCTTTTGGATACAAGGTTGAGGTCCTGCAGAATGACAGCCGCGCTGCCATCGACGTGGGCCTCCAGTATGTCAATAACGACGCATGTTATCCATCCCTGATCGTCATCGGGCAGATCATGGATGCGCTGCTCTCCGGCAAATACGACCTGGACCACACCGCGGTACTGATGAGCCAGACCGGAGGCGGCTGCCGCGCTTCCAACTACATAGGCTTTATCCGCCGCGCTCTGGAAAAAGCGGGGATGCCGCAGGTTCCGGTCATCTCTGTCAACACCAACGGCATGGAGACCAACCCGGGCTTCACCTTCACGCCTGCGCTGATCACCAAGGCGATGCAGGCGGTGGTATACGGCGATGTTTTCATGCGTGTACTTTATGCAACCCGTCCATACGAAAAGGCGCCCGGCTCCGCCAATGCCCTTCACGAAAAATGGAGAAAGCGCTGCATTGCAAGCCTCTCCAAAAAATCGGCCAGCATGATCGAATTCGGAAAAAATATCCGCGGGATCGTACGGGATTTCGATGATCTGGGCCGGATTGACATCCAGAAGCCGAAGGTAGGCGTAGTAGGCGAGATCCTGGTGAAATTCTCTCCGCTCGCCAACAACCACATTGTAGAACTTCTGGAGTCGGAAGGCGCCGAAGCCGTGGTCCCGGACCTGATGGACTTTTTGATGTACTGCTTCTACAACAACAACTTCAAGGCAGAGCGCTTAGGCGGCAAACGCTCCACCGCACGGCTCTGCAATATGGGCATCTCCCTGCTGGAGTATTTTAGAAAAGTAGCAAGAAAAGAGCTTGCCGCCAGCACCCACTTCACCCCGCCGTCCCGCATCTGGGAACTGGCGGACATGGCAAAAGAGTACGTCTCCTTAGGCAACCAGACCGGCGAAGGCTGGTTCCTCACCGGTGAGATGTTAGAGCTGATCCACAGCGGTGTCAAAAACATCGTCTGCACCCAGCCCTTCGGCTGCCTCCCGAACCACATTGTAGGAAAAGGAGTGATCAAAGAGCTGCGAAGGACCCACCAGGACGCCAACATCATCGCCGTAGACTACGACCCCGGAGCCAGTGAAGTAAACCAGTTAAACCGAATCAAACTAATGCTCGCTACGGCGAATAAAAACCTCCGCGAAAGCATGTAGCAGTGCGAAACTATCCGCGAAAGCATGTAGCAGTGCGAAAAAATAAGCAGTCACAGTCTCGCCCAGAGCTTGCTCACATAAGAGACTGGGAATGCTTATTTTTTCATAGGGCGATAGCCCGCGACCGACATGGAGCGCAGCGGAATGGAGGTGCACTGCGGACTCCCTCCAATCCCCCCCTCACCCCCACAGAATGCCAGCGGAATGGAAGCCCACTGCAAGCTGCTCCCCAATCCATATCACCAAATCACACACCAAATCCAAATCCCCCCCACACCGGTTTACCAGTATAAATCTTTGCCATTTCCTTCCCACTCAACACCCTAACCGCGCCTGCCGCCAGAGCCTCCATCTCAAATTCACCCGCCATAACTTCAACCGGAGCAAGAAATGAGATCATATTTTTCAAATACCCTACTACATATTTAGAATGAGAAATCCCGCCAGTCAGCACAACAGCATCCACATTTCCGTGAAGCACGGCGGCCATGGAACCTGCTGTCTTTCCAATCCCGTACAACATGGCGTCATAAACCAGTTTCGCGTATTGATTTCCGTCCTGTATCATCCGTTCTACCTCCCGCGCGTCAGAAGTTCCCAGGTGATCTACCAGTCCGCCGGTTTTAGTCACTTTATCCCGCATTTCTTTCTCAGTAAATTCCCCCGAAAAGCACAGATTGATCACGTCTTTCACTGGAAGCTGTCCGCAGCGGGTCGGCGCCATGGGACCATCGCCGTTTGCGATATCATTGGAGTCAACCATTTTTCCATGTTTGTGGGCTGTCACAGATACTCCTCCTCCAATATGGCAAATGATCAGATTCAAGTCCTCATATCTTTTCCCCAGCTTTTCCGCGTAACGGATACCGATTTCTTTTTGATTTAAAGCATGAATACGACTCTCACGGTAAATCCCTCTCAGACCGGTCACACGAGCCTCATCCGTAAATTCATCCACATCCGGCGGATTGACCACAAATGCCGATCCTCCATACTCTTCTGCAAATGCTGCCGCCAGCTGCGCCCCCAGCGTCGCCGGGTGCTTTACTGTAAACCCTGACCTCGCATGCTCCAGCAGTTTCTCACCGATGCTGAACACTCCGCCCTCAACGTTAACAAGCCCACCGCCCCGGGCAGAAAAAGCGTCCACCCCCAGAAGCGTCTGTCCCGCCCTTTTTAGCTCCTCCATAATCGTCTCTTTGCGATACTCAAACTGATCGCTGATTTCCTGAAATTCCTTCAGTTTCTCCGCATCGTGTGAGACATTTTTTGAAAACACAGCTTCATTTCCTTCAAACATTGCGATTTTGGTAGAAGTGGAGCCGGGATTGATCGCAAATACTTTAAATTCTTTCATCTCAAAATTCTCCTTGTAAGTTATTATGGTAAAACGGGCACGGCGGACATAGCCGTCGTGCCCTGATCTCGTTTTCTGGCAAGAAAATTGGATTTAGATTTTATAACGAATTAGTGGAACAGCGGATACAAAAGGCCGATCCAGATCACCATCAACGCGCCGCCGATGCGGGTGGAGATGGAAGCAAAAGCCAACAGGTTCATACGGTTTGCTGCTGACAGCACCGCCAGATCGCCGGATCCGCCAATATTGCAGCAGCAAAGACCGGCTGTAACGCCTGCCTCATAAGACCACAGGCCAGAAAGCTTTCCGAAGATCATAGCGCCAATAAATGCGCCAAGTACCGCCATAAAGATCACTACAAACGCACCCACACTGAAGAACTCCGCCAGTGTTGCAAATTTCAGGGAGTTGATACCGATCCCTGCGATCAGCATTGGCAGCAGCGCCTTCAAGGCAAAGTTCATGGAGTATACACAGCTGTCCCCAACAGAATCCGGGATAATACCAGTACATTTGATGATGATGCCAAAAACGATCGTCCATGCCAGCCCTGGGATTACGCTGAATCCGGGAAGCTGCCCCAGGATATTGCCAAGCAGGTACAGGCAGAAGCTCATGAAAATCCCGGAGCCAAGTGCAACATAGTCTGCAGACGTAACCGGCCTTTTTTCTCCCTCGGTCTGAACCGCTGCGCCTTTTGCCCGGAGAATATCACCATTACCATTTAACCCCTTTATCCTGGAAGTCAGCGCGCCCCCGACTGCTGCCATAACAACAGCAAGCACATTTGCGATAGAAGCATAACACAGGAACTTTCCCGCCATCGGAGTCATATCGGTGCCGGATAAACTGGTATACAGAGCCGGAAGTGTGGTCATGGCGCCGCCGGAACCGCCGGACATACACGGAGCCCCTATATCAAACAGCGCTTCCGGGATGCCATAGCCGGTGATCATACCTGCCAGCATACAAAAGCCCAGTGCAAACACCTGACTGCCCAGTACCGTCGGCAGATATCTTGCCGTTGCCCCCAACAGGATCTTGCGGTCCATAACAAGGATAGAACCAACCAGCAGCATCGCAATATATGCATCCTGAAAGCCGCCGGACATCAGGACCTTTGTACCGTTTACAAGTTCCTGCGGAACCAGTCCGATATAGTTCATAAACGACGCCCCCAGCAGCGGAAGCAGACATGCGCCTCCCAGATAGTTGTTCACGATCGGAATCGTGTTGCCCAGCCAGAAGAATATACCGCCGACCGCCATCAGATATGCTATGGTCATAATAAAGCTCGTCGCCACATAAGTTCCTGCTTCATTGGAATAAATCTTTGCAGTCGGCATAAATCCCAGATATACACTCGCCATAACGACCACAAAGAATGGGACAAAATATTTTGCCGATAACCCGCATACCTTAAAGTTCAGTTTCTTTTCCATATGTAAATCCCCCTTTAATTTTTCCCCACCAGTGCCGCCAGCACGATGGACATGTATTTATCATCTGCACTTGCCGCACGGGATACCAGAAGCACCGGGACCTGTGCCCCGAGCACTACGCCGCCTGTACGTCCCCCGCCTATGACAGTGACCGTTTTTGCCGCTACATTTCCGCTTACAATATCAGGCATAACCAGAACGTCTGCATCTCCCGCAACCGGACTTTCGTACCCCTTGACCGGAGCCGACTGCGGGTCCATCGCCAGGTCATAACTGATCGGGCCTTCGATGATACAGCCCTCCACCCCTTCTTCTTTGATCTCTCCTGCCTCGACCGTTTCCTTCATCTTTGGATTTACTTTTTCCACAGCCGCGATAATGGCTACCTTCGGCTGCTCCACTCCCAGCGCATGGAAGGCCTCTACCGCATTGATGATTGCCGCCCGCTTCTGCTCTTTTGTGGGATATGTCAGAAGTCCCACATCGGTAATAGCAAAAACTTTGTGGTAGTTTGGGCTTTCCATAAAGGCCAAAAGGCTCATGGTATCATTTTTGCGGATACCGCGTTCTTTATTTACCAGCACTTTCATCAGTGTCCCGGTCTCCGTCCTGCCTTTCATAATGCAGTCCACTTCTCCCGCACGCGCCAGGTCGGCCGCCTTCTGGATACTCTCAATTGGATCCTGGATATGGATGATCGTGATTCCTTCTGCCGAAACCCCAAGCTTCTCCAAAATTCCCCTAATAGCCGGTTCATCGCCGATCAGAACCGGATCCACCATGCCATCCTGATAAGCACGGCAGACAGCTTCCAGTGTATGTTCGTCCTGAGCCGGTGTCACTGCAACGCGGCGTCTGACCGGCATGGAGCGAAGCATGTCTTTTAACTGTTCAAAATTCTTTATCATATTGGTTACTCCTTTGCAGGCGTCTGCACCCGCATCCATCCTTTGCTTGTTAACTGCGCGGATCTGTCACAACTCCCGCAATTGCAGTTGCCGCCGCAACAGTCGGGCTGCACAGATAGCTCAGAGTCTTTTTCGTCCCCTGTCTTCCGATAAAGTTGCGGTTTGCTGTGGACAGGATCCTCTCATCGTCTGTCATCAGTCCGTACGGCATACCGCAGCAGAGACCGCAGCACGGATGAGAGATCACAGCTCCGGCTTCAATGAATGTCCTGATATATCCCAACTCCATCGCCTGTTTGAAAATGGTGTTGGTCGCTGGAACTACGATAAAACGCAGTCCCCTGGCAATCTTTTTGCCCTTAAGGATCTCAGCTGCCGCCGCCATGTCCTCAATGCTCCCGTTTGTACAGCTTCCTAAATACACCTCATCGATTTTGGTACCTGCAATTTCGCTGACCGGATGAACATTATCCACCCCCTGCGGACAGGACAGCTGCGGTTCCAGACTGCTCACATCATAGGTTAACACCTTTTCATATTTTGCATCTTCATCAACGCAGACCCAGTCAATCTCTGACAACGGCATATCGTAGTATTCTGCGGTTTTCTCATCCGCCTCAAACAGACCGCATTTCGCGCCTGCTTCCAGCGCCATATTGGCTACTGTAAATCGCTGTTCCATACTCATCTCATGTGCTGCAGGACCCGTAAATTCCAGAGATTTGTACTGACCGCCATCCGCCTTAATATCGCCCAGTATTTTGAGAATAACATCCTTTGACATAACGCCGTCCTGCAGATGTCCATTCAGCACAATCTTGATCGCATCCGGAACCTTAAACCAGAGTTCTCCGGTAATCAGGGCCGCCGCCATCTCGGCTGTACCGATGCCGCTGCAGAAATTTCCTGCACCGCCATAGGTGGTCGTATGGCTGTCGGTGGCTGTGGCGATCTGCCCCGGTTTTGCATATTTTGCTTCATGCATAATGGTGTGGCAGATACCCTCGCCGATATGCAGCTTTTTGATTCCATACCGGGTAGCCAGTTCCAGGCCTGCATCGTAATGGCTGTAGTCGTTCTTCGCCACTGCGGTCGGCATACAGTGATCCCAGACGATTGTCACCTTATCCGGATCGTCAATCTTATCTGCACCGATCTTATTCATGGTATCCACCAGATAAGTGGTGTAAATGTCATGGATCATAAACATATCCGGCCTTGTGATCACGATATCCCCAGGTTCTACATGCTCTTTCCCTGCATTCTTTTTCAAAAGCTTCTCAGCCATAGTATAGCCCGGCTTACGGCACTGCTCAATGGTTAACGGTTTCATCTCTGATTTTTTAAGTCCTGCTGCGATCCGCTTCCTGGTATCCTCGATCAATCCTCCGTTTGAAACAATGTTAAACAGATTCTCCGGGACAGCCCCCACCCTGAAGCTTTTTCCATTGACTGATACGGTCTGTCCTTCCACATCCACCGTCACGATATCTCCGCCTTCACAGACGTCCTGAATTCCGTCACATTGCAGCAGAAGGATTCCGCTGTTAAATGCATTTCGGAAAAAGATTCTGGCAAAGCTTTTGGCAATGATGCAACGGACGCCGTTATAAGAAAGAACGGTAGCCGCCTGTTCACGGCTGGAACCACAGCCAAAGTTGCTCCCTGCAACCAAAATATCTCCCGCCTGGACCGTGGAACCAAACTCCGGCTTCAACAGCTCAAACGCGTATTTCTTCATTTCTTCGATTGTGGGAATTGTCCCGCGTTTTCCCGGAATAATAGTATCTGTATCAATATCATCTCCGAATTTCCAAATCTTACCGCTGAATATCTTGTCCATCTGGCTCCTCCTTACATCTCTTTGCTGGACGAGGCTGCCATAACAGACTCAACCGAAGCAGTATAAACTTCTGCATCTTCGCATCCCATTGCACCTGCAAACGTATACAGGCCTGTGGTCACAAGACGCTCCCCGGGCCCCATCGCCCCCGGACCCTGGACGACCACACTATGGTCGCCGGCTGCGCTGATCTGTGCACCATAGTCGATAAACTTGTGAAGGAGTCCCTCTTCCATGGCCTGAATATAATCTCTGCTGGTAGCCGGGCAGACGGTCAGGCGGAAACCAAATGCCAGTTTTTTGCCCTCTATCATAGCTGCCGCCTTTCGCAGTTCTTCTATGGTCCCACCAGTGTAACCGCCGATCTGTCCGGCCTTCACTGCAAGCCCTTCTACTTTGCTCTTTTCACAGATCTCCGCATTCTGCTGATCAGTTCTGCATCCGCAGGGCATCATCACCATGGGCTTTACACTTAAAAGATCCAGGACAAAACCGCTTTCCGGCCTCTGCTCTGTCATGCCTGCCGCATAAGCTCCGGTCTGGCAGGCCATACTGCAAAGCACCTCTTTCTGGTGCCGGTCCAGCGTTGGGCAATAGAATTCAACTGCTTTCCGGTTCAGCTCCCTGCTCCGGCTCAGAAACGCAAGCGCTGCATCCATGATGCCCACTCCCTCCTGCAGACTTCCGGTCATCGTCACATATTCCGTCTCCGGCACTACAATGCTGTAGCGTCCGGTCTCCACCACTCTCGCAAGCTCAGGGATGCTGACATTGATACCCAATGCGCCTTTTGCTCCAAAGATACTTCCGTGAGAACCTCCGCCGATGATGATCTGACCTGGCTTTACCACCTCATTTAACATGTACTGATAGCCTACGCCCTCAGCCTGGATATACGGACAGCCAAACCGCTCTGCAAACTCCAGGTTTTTCCGCAGAACGGCTGCCGCCTCCGGTCTCCCGGCCGGAACATCATGGTCATAAATAACAAGAACTTTTTCCGGTTCTGCCACCGTGGAAATCGCTTCCACGGCAGCATGTGATACGCCATCATTAATCACAATATAATCCGGTTCTACCGTAACAACGCTTCCGGCAGACCCTCCAAGCATAGTTTCAATAAATGTCCCCATACACGTTTCTCCTTACTGCGCCAGCGCTTTATATTTTGCATATCTCGCCATAGCTTCTTTCTCGGTCTTCGCAAACAGGTCTTCTGCCTCTTCCGGGAATGTCCTCTCCAATGCAGAGTAGCGGACCTCTCCTCTCAGGAACTCACGGAAATCCCCTGTAGGTTCTTTAGAGTCCAGTACAAACGGATTCTTACCCTCCGCCGCCAGTTCCGGGTTGTGGCGGTAAAGCTGCCAGTACCCAACCTCGACGGCACGTTTTATCTCGCCCTGCACATCCCCCATACCGCAGCGCAGGCCATGGCTGATACATGGGGCATAGGCAATGATCAAGGACGGGCCGTCGTAAGCCTCAGCCTCAATAATTGCTTTCAGGAACTGCGATGGGTTCGCCCCCATTGCAACCTGCGCAACATATACATCACCATAGCTCATGGCCATCATACCAAGATCTTTTTTCTTACTTCTCTTACCCGCCGCTGCAAACTGCGCAACAGCGCCGGTAGGGGTCGATTTGGACGCCTGTCCGCCGGTATTGGAATAAATCTCAGTATCAAATACCATGACGTTGACATTCGCTCCAGATGCCAGAACATGATCCAGGCCTCCGTAACCGATATCATAAGCCCAGCCGTCACCGCCGAAGAACCATACGGACTTCTTAGTCAAATGATCCAGATTTGCTTTGATCTCATCAACAAGCGCTGCCTCCTCTGCTGCCGGAGCATAGCTGTCCAGTGCAGCCCTGAATGCGGTACCGGTCACCTTAGACGCTTCCGTCTCGTTCATTCCATAAAGCCAGTCCTCTGCTGCTGTCTTCAGCACCACATCCGCAGTCAGCTTTGCAAGCTCTTTGACATGCATAGCCAGCTTCATTCTCTGCTGTTCCACGGATAACCAGATGCCCATGCCATACTCTGCATTGTTCTCAAACAGAGAACCGCCGACTGCCGGTCCTTTCCCCTCCGAATTGGTCGTATAGGGGAATGACGGGAAGCTGGTTGCCCATACCTGGGAACATCCGGTTGCCGTTGCCACATACATGCGGTCACCAAACAACTGCGTGATCAGTTTTGCATAGGGTGTCTCACCGCATCCGGGACATGCCCCCGGGAACTCCAGGAGCGGCTGCTCAAACTGACTTCCTTTTACAGTGGATATCCCCATCGGATTCTTCTTCTGAGACAGGGCAATGGCATATTCCCAGTTCTCAGCCTCATGACGGTGATCGTCCAGAGGCTTCATGGAGATGGCTTTTTCCTTTGACGGACACACATTCACACAGCTTTTGCAGCCCGTACAATCCAGTACCGAAGTCTGAATACGGTATTTGTAAGTTTCCATGCCCCTGCCAACAGCCGGAACCATGATGAAGCCTTCCGGAGCCTTTGCAGCCTCCTCCCCGGTTGCCAGAAACGGGCGGATACACGCATGAGGGCAAACATAAGAACACATATTGCACTGGATACACTTACTGCTGTCCCAGACCGGAACGGTTACTGCAATGCCGCGTTTTTCGTATTTGGAGGTTCCCTGCGGCATGGTGCCATCCGGAAGATCTGTAAAATCACTGACTGGAATATTGTCACCCTTCATCGCGTTAACCGGAATCTGAATCTTCCTGATCCAGTTCGGCAGATTCTCATCCGGCTGCCCGGTTTCCACCGCCAAATCCGCCCATCTGTCAGGTACTTCAACCTCTTCAACCATTTCTACGCCCTTATCCACAGCCGCGTAGTTCATATTGATGACCTTCTCACCCTTTTTGCCGTAAGATTTGAGAATTGCTTTCTTCATATAACCGACCGCTTCCTCAATCGGCATGATTCCGGTAATCTTGAAAAATGCTGCCTGCAAAATGGTGTTGGTCCTGTTCCCCAGGCCAAGCTCAGCCGCAATCGCAGTAGAGTCAATGGTATACAGATGCAGCTTTTTCTGTGCTGCTGCTTTCTTAAACCCGGCAGTCAGATGCTTCTCTAACTCCTCACCTTTCCAGTCACAGGTGATCAGCACATTGGCGCCTTCTTTTGCATCGGCCAGGATGTCATAACGGTCCAGATATGATTTATTATGGCAGGCAATGAAATCTGCCTGGTTTACCAAATATGTAGATCGTATCGGCTGCCTGCCGAACCGCAGGTGTGAACGGGTCACTCCGCCGGACTTTTTACCGTCATATTCAAAATATGCCTGTACATTCATATCCGTATGGTCACCGATGATCTTAATGGTGTTCTTATTCGCTCCCACGGTACCGTCGGAACCAAGCCCCCAGAACTTACAGCTGATCGTCCCATCCGGAACGGTGTTCACTTCCGGACCATAGGCGAGGGATAAATGCGTCACATCATCGTTGATACCGATGGTGTAGTGATTCTTCGGCGTTGCTGCTTTCATATTCTCGAACTGTGCAATCACCTGGGCCGGAGTATACTCCTTGCTTGCCAGGCCATAACGGCAGGCCAGTACACGGATATCCTTACCTGATTCCAGAATAACAGAACACACATCCTCATATAAAGGCTCACCGACTGCCCCTGGCTCTTTTGTCCTGTCATTTACAGTGATCAGCTTTACGGTATCCGGCAGCTGGCTTAAGAAATATTTGGAAGAGAACGGGCGATACAGATGGACATCGATATATCCAACCTTCTCCCCCCTCGCCATCATATGATCGACCGTTTCGCGGACGCAGCCGCTGGAGGAACCCATGACCACGATCACGCGGTCCGCGTCCGGTGCGCCATAATAATTAAATGGTTTATAGTCACAGCCGGTCAGTGCATTGATCTTATTCATATATTCTTCCACAATCTCCGGAAGCGCATCGTAGTAACTGTTGCAGGCCTCACGGCTCTGGAAATAGGTGTCCGAATACTGACCGGTCGTACGCAGCACCGGATGTTCCGGGTTCAGCGCATTCCTTCTGAACTTATCCAGTTCCCCCCAGTCAACCAGCTTCTTTAAATCCTCGTAATCCAGGCACTCTACTTTCTGGATCTCATGAGAAGTACGGAACCCATCAAAGAAATGTAAAAAAGGAACATGCCCTTTGATTGCTGCCAGATGGGATACTGCTCCAAGATCCATCGCTTCCTGCACACTGGATGACGCCATCATGGCGAATCCGGTCTGGCGGCAGGCCATAACATCTGACTGTTCTGCAGAAATGGAAATGGCATGAGTTGCCACATTCCTCGATGCCACATGAATAACCCCCGGCTTCAGCTGTCCCGCAATCCGGTACATGGTCGGAATCATCAACATCAGGCCCTGAGATGCTGTATAGGAAGAAGACAATACTCCGCCGTCCAGTGCACCGTGCATCGCGGATACGGCGCCGCACTCAGACTGCATCTCAACCAGCTTCACCTGCTGGCCAAAAATATTCTTCATTCCATTTGCCGACCACTTGTCGACCAGTTCCGCCATCGGTGAAGACGGAGTGATCGGGTAAATCGCCGCTACTTCAGTAAATGCATAGGAGGCATAAGCTGCTGCTTCATTTCCATCCATTGCTCTTTTTACTTTGCTCATGATTTTCTACCTTTCTTCCTCTGAGCCGCATATGTTCTCTTCCCTTAAAACAGCTGCAGTTCACATTTTTACAATTTGTTACTGAGAATTTTCAATAAGTTTAACGTATTAGTATAACGTTCATCCTATGGCACAAATAATAGTTTAACGTTTTACTTTTGTCAAGATATTTCTGATATCCTTTTCCAATTCCAGCATTTTATCCAGTTCCATTTACATATTTTTGTAAGTTTTGCACAGTGCCGTTTCTGTTTGCTTGACAAATGGGGTCTCAATAGATAAGATAGAGTTTAGTAAAACAATTATTATGGATGAGGCAATAAAACCTGATTCCACCGGAGGTATTGGATGGCTACTATAAAAGATGTCGCAAAATCAGCAGGCGTTTCCGTCACTACTGTTTCTATCATAATCAATGGTAAATCAGAAGAAAGAAAGATTTCCGCTGCAACGCAGGAGCGCGTGCAGGATGCCATGCGCGAATTGGGATATCAGCCTAATTTAAGCGCCCGCCGTCTGCGCTCACAGGACAGTAAAAAACCTGTCATTGCATTTTTCTGGCCTCTGGACTATCGCACCTCGATCCTTGCTTCATTTATGAATTCTCTGCAGGTCGAAATCCAGCGTATTGGTTTTGACTGCGAACTGGTCATTCAAACTTACGAAAATGATAAATTAGACCAGTATGATGCTTCGATTTTAAAAAACGGATACAGCGGTATTGTGATAGGAGCCTGTTCCAACAGTGATTTAAAATACTTAGAACAGCTTTCCCCGCAAATGCCTTTAATTCTGATCAACCGCTATTCAGAGCACTTTTCCACGGTATGCACAGACAACCGGGAAATCGGTCTGATGGCTGCAAGACAATTTCGGCAGCGAGGATATACGGAAGCCGCTGTCATCGCCTCCCAGCACTCTTACGTGGCAACCGGCCTCCGCACCCAGGCTTTCCTGTATGCATGCTCTCAACTTGGTATTAACGTCCTCAGCGAGCATATTTTTAAAAATCTGGGGACAATAGGCGGCGGATACCATGCAGCAGAAGCCTACTGCAACACACCCAATCCGCCCAAAGTGATTTTCTGTGATTCAGATGCTATGGCAATTGGTGCACTAAGCGCTTTTCATAAACACCAGAAGCAGATTCCAGAGGATGTTGAGATCCTCTCCATCGCCATGCTCGATCCCGAACATGCTGAACATACCATTCCGCCTCTAAGTGTGATCAAGATGCCCAATGAGGAGATTGGCAAGCAGTTAGTCGATATCCTGCAGGAAAAGATCACAACAAATAATCTGGAACCTACCCATATCAACCTGGAAGCTACTCTTGTTTTGCGCGAAAGTTTCCTCGGTATTCCGAAATCATAATATCAGCGTGCTTTTTAAGGGTCCGGTTTCCCGGATCCTTTTTGTCATTTATCAGTCTTAATATTTCTGCTCCTGCTGATTCCGATATTCCTATTTTTCCAAATTTTGATTTCTTTGAGTTCCCAAATTGGGGCTTGACAAACACGATTTGTTATAGTATTGTTGTTTTAACGTTTTAGTTTAACGTTACACTTATCCTGATTTATAATTCCTACTTCCCGATTTGGAATTATCAACCCAATAACACGAATCACCTTAGAAAGAAAAGGATGTGATACTTTGTTCTGGAATAAACGATCAAAGCTTCCAGATGGTATAGGTGCCGCCGACTTTATCGGTGCAGGCACTCCTCTAAAGTTCAACAGCGTAGAATTCCGAGATGGCCAGCAGTCGCTGTTCGCAACACGTATGACTACTGCCGATATGGTTCCGCTTCTGACCCGCATGGATCAGATTGGCTACGACAGTATGGAGATGTGGGGCGGGGCAACGTTTGATGTCGCTGTCCGTTTTTTAAAAGAAGATCCGTGGGACCGTGTCCGCGAGTTCAAAAAATACGTGAAGAAAACGCCTCTTAAGATGGTTCTTCGGGCACAGAACCTGGTCGGATACAAAGCTTATCCGGATGATATTGTAGAAAAGTTTGTAGAGACAGCGGCGGCAGCCGGTATTGATATTTTCCTGATCTTTGACGCGCTGCAGGATTTACGCAACTGTGAATCCGCTTTTCGCGCGGTAAAAAAAGCGGGAAAGAAAATAGAAGGTTCTGTACAATACAACGTCAGTCCTTTTCATACCACCGAGGTATTTGTTCAGAATGCTTTAGAGCAGGAAAAGATGGGGGCTTCCCTTATGCACGTTGAGGATATGGCCGGTCTGATGACCCCGCAGGCCGCCTACGAGCTGATATCTGCATTGAAAAAAGCTCTGAAAATACCGGTCCACCTACACTGCCACTGTACTGGGGGGATGGCTGAAATGGCATACTGGGAAGCGGTCCGGGCCGGGGTTGATGGTCTGGACGTGTGCGTTTCCGCTATGTCCATGGGACCGGCGCATCCTCCGATTGAAAGCTTTGCTGCTGCACTGAAAGGAACCAGCCGGGATCCCCAAATTGATGTCGGACAGTTTAAATCCATCAATGATGACTTTATGAAGCTTCGCAAGAAATACGCTGATTTTGAAACAAAACTTGTAGGTGTTGACGTTGGCTGCCTTCAGCATCAGGTACCAGGCGGCATGCTCTCGAATCTGGAAAGTCAGTTGACCGCTATGAAGCTGTACGATCGTCTTCCGGAAGTTCTGGAAGAAGTAACACGTGTCCGTGCAGATATGGGTTATCCCCCTCTTGCAACGCCATCCAGCCAGATGTGCGGCGCACAGGCAACTACCAATGTCCTGACCGGTCAGCGTTATATGATGGTCAGCAAAGAATTAAAAGAATACTGTCGCGGAATGTATGGTATGCCACCGGGACCGATCTCCCCTGAACTGATCGAAAAAGCTCTCGGTGATGAAACGTCATCTTTCCCCCGCCCGGGTGATATGCTCCAGCCTGGATTCGAAGCTGCCAAAGCTGAAATCAGTTCTCTGGCACAAAACGATGAAGACGTCCTTACATATGCCATGTTCCCAAACTATGCACCTGATTTTCTTAAAATCAAATATGGTTTATAGCCACTTAAATATAAAAATCAAAGCAGGAGAAACTAACCATGAAACAGGAAGATTCGCAAAAGCTGGAACGTTCCATCCAAATATTAAAAGAGTTGCATGAAGCGCGCGGCGGCAGCCTTTTGGATTCCCATCGTGCTATGGGAAATGACCCGAACCTGATCAATATGTTTTTGCAGCAATATGTAAATTGCAATAAAAAAGATATTTCCATTCCAAAAAAATATCGGGAGCTTATCGTAATGGCTATTGGCATGGCTACCGGTACGGAAACAACGATGAAAGTGCATGCTAAAATTGCCATGGAGAACGGCGCAACCATTGACGAAGTATTTGAAGTCCTCCGCATCATTTTCTTTACTTGCGGCGTGACCAAATTACTTCCTGCTCTTGAGACTTTAGGCGATCTGTTTGAACCGATAGAGATGCCAGAATAATATACTTACTTCTCCATGAATTTCTTTTGACAACTCGGCCTGCCTATGGTATCGTCTTTATAAGAAACGGGCTTGCACAACTCACCTTGTTGTGGCCTGCCCGTTTTTTATTGCAATCATGACAGATATCATTCGCTTTACCCCAATACTATTTCCTTATCTCCCCACTGCCATGCATAACCCACCCTAATTCTCCACATACTAATGCCCAACCAAAGGAGGTCCGCATTATGAACTTAGATAAACCCGTATGCAACTGCATGAAAGTGACAAACCGCAAGATCAAAGAGGCCGTAGAATCCGGCGCCCAGACCCTGCAGGAGGTACAATCGATCACCAAAGCAGGCACATGCTGTAAAAAATGCTGCGACAACATCCAGCATCTCATTGATCACTTTTTAAACGAACAATAAACCTCCCCATTCCAGCGCTACTTCCCCGCAGCTTCCACATCCCAGGAAGTCGCATCCTCCGGCATCGCCGCAGAACACAATCCCAGTTTATGAAAAGAATACCACTCCATGATCTTTTCCTCCGGCGCCGCCTTCAAAGCAAGCAGTACTTCCCTCGCAAATTCCAACGCCGCAGTCCCATTGGCCGTCACAATATTTCCATCTGCCACCGCCTGTTCCCTTCGGTAATACTCCTCACCTGTGTATACCTCACCAGCCCAGGCCTTCATATCCTCCAAATCATTACTTGTATGTTTCACCTGATTTAAGACCCCTGTCGTCCCTAAAAACGCGGAAGCATCACAGATGCCTCCCAACACTCTTCCAGCCTCAAAACATTTTTCCACCAATGGTTTGACCTGTTGCGCAGCTTCCGTTCTCCAGGACATCCCTCCGATTAAAATAAGAGCCTCATAGTCATCCGGTACGCTATAAATATCATAATCAGGCAGTGCGTGAAAACCTCCGATCGAGGACACGGCTTCTTTTGTCATCGACACCGTTTTCGACTCATACACCCCCTGCCCCAGCATCGACAACGCGGATGACAGATATGCACCCTCCCAGTCCGCATATTTCTCCAATATTACAAATAAAATTATTTTCTTTTTCATGCTTTTTCCTTTTCTATTTTTTGTTTTATTAAGAATTCCTCTGTCTGCTGTTTTGATAAATTGTCCGATTGGACAGTCACTTTTTGCAGATGCTCCGGGGGCTTCACCCCCGAAGCAACGATTGGTTTCCCAAAAAGATTATCTGACGATCTTTACAAATTCATCCATGGATCTCATACCAACTGCCGCTTTCAGATAGTCTCCCAAAACTCCCAGATCCCGTTCCTCAAGCACGCGCTGCCTGATATCCTCCGGCACAGGCCCATATGCTGATATAATCTCCAAAATTGCCTCTGCTCTTCCTTCTGCTTTTCCTTCCGCCTTTGCATCCCTGCGTTCCTGATCGATCAGTTCCTGAAGCAGCATATAATTTACCTCCAGTCTCCTGTCTGACTTTACATAGTTCATTGCTTTTTGTATGTTCTGGATCAGGGAATCTTCGTAATCCACCTGCATGTTTTTCAAATCTTCCCTCACAAAATTCAGGAAATTCACCAAACGCTCGGGGACTTCCTCCGGATTCTTTCCGCAGGTGCTTAAAAATATGCTTCTGCAGCCATCTCCCATGGACTCACCTGTCTCCAGGCACCGGTTCTCAAAAACATACCGGTAACGCTGCGCACCAAAAGGATCAAAATCACAAAGAAAAATAACATACGAATCCGGAAGCTGCGCGTAGGGAACTCCGGTTCCCAGCATCTCCATGTCCATCTGGCTGTGATAGTAACGAACCCGCTTCCCTATGGCTTCCTGTGAGCCTACCTGCATCTCCACATTATAGCGGCGGTGTTTTTCATCCCTGGCCATAATATCCAGGCGTACACTCTTATACTCCGGATGATAAAGGATACTTTTCTCGTAATCCACCTGGACTTCCTCAATGGGAAACCCCAGCAGCATCTCCAGAAATTCCCGGCACACATTCTCCCTTGACATGACCGCACAGAACATAAAATTATTCTTAAACGGCAAATCCTGTAAAGCATTCTTTTGTATCATACCTACCTCCGTCCCAGACAGAGGAATTCTACTTATATTGTAACACAACGATTTTCATGTTACCAGACTATTTCAGACTCAAAATTGTTTTTTCAAATTTCTTCTCCGACAAAATCTCATGGGTCACCAGCTTCATGTTCCAGATGCTTTTACCATCTCCTCATAGCAAAGATAATCACCATTGTCCGTAATGATCTGATGGAAGGACACTGCTGTGTACCCTCTTTTTAAATACATGGCTTTCGCCGGCAGGGAAGAATCCAGCTGTATGGTATCGTATCTGCCGGTTATCCTGTCCTCTGCAAAGTCTAACAATTCAGTTCCATATCCTCTTTTCTGAAAAACTGGTTCCACAAATAACCGCTCTATCTCATTTTCCCGGATCGTGACCGTTCCAGCTGCCTTTCCGTCCACCTCCAGAACATAAACCAGCCGCTGTTCCAGATCTTTTCTCACGTTGCCGCTGCTGTGATGGCACAGGAAAAAGTTCACCGCCCCTTCCGGATAATATCTGGGATATACCGTTTCTATGGTGCGTTTTACCAGCTCAATAATGGTATCGGCCTCCGCCGGTTCAGCAATTCTGATCATAATTTATTCCTCCACCCCAATTCTAACACATTGCCCACATCCCCACAATCCTTTTCCCCAGGAAGTCCACAACAGAAAAAGACCATTTCACATCAAAAACGGCTCCCGCCCGCAGATCTCTCCACAGGCAGGAACCGCCACAATTCTATTCCTGCATCATATTTTCCTGCATCATTTCTTCATACAGCGCTTATGCCGGATACATTCTATCCAAATGGATTTTCCGTCTTATACAGCATCCCCTTAGGCTGGTTGAATCCGATCTCCTCTACGTCCACGCCGATGTACTTGAACACTTCATACAGCGCCCTGCCGTAATGTCCGAACGCCACTGCCCCATGGTGCGGGAAGTTCTTTTCGATCAGCACATGGCGGTAGAATCTGCCCATCTCCGGGATCGCAAAAATACCGATGGAGCCGAAGGACCGGGTAGCCACCGGAAGTACCTCGCCCTGGGCCACATATGCGCGCAGGATATTGTCCGCGGTGCTCTGCAAACGGTAAAAGGTGATCTCGCCCGGTGCAATGTCGCCTTCTAACGTACCCTGGGTCACTTCCTCCGGCAGGGAGCGGGCCATAATGAGCTGATACTTCATCTCGCAGGCGGTCAGCTTTTTAGAGCTGGTATTGCCGCAGTGGAATCCCATGAAGGTCTCGTGCAGCTTATAATCATAGCTGCCCTTAATATCCTCCTCATAAAGGTCGGACGGCACCGAGTTGTTGATGTCAAGCAGTGTCACCGCATCCTGGCTGATGCAGGTGCCGATGAACTCGCTGAGGGTCCCGTAGATATCCACCTCACAGGAAACCGGGATGCCCCGTCCGGCAAGGCGGCTGTTCACATAACACGGCACGAAGCCAAACTGGGTCTGGAATGCAGGCCAGCATTTCCCGGCGATCGCCACGTATTTGCGGTAGCCTCTGTGCGCCTCGATCCAGTCTACGAGCGTCAGCTCATACTGAGCCAGCTTTTCCAGGATCTCCGGCTTTTTATTCCCGGCTCCCAGCTCCGCTTCCATATCCTTCATCACATCCGGGATCCGGGCGTCTCCTGCGTGGTTGTTGAACGCCTCAAACAGATCCAGCTCCGAGTTCTCCTCAATCTCCACGCCCAGGTTGTAGAGCTGTTTGATCGGCGCGTTGCATGCAAGGAAATTTAATGGGCGCGGCCCGAAGCTGATGATCTTTAAGCTGGACAGTCCCACAATGGCGCGGGCGATCGGTACAAACTCCTCGATCATGTCTGCGCATTCTTCCGCTGTGCCCACGGGATACTCTGGAATGTAGGCGCGGATATTCCTGAGTTTTAAGTTGTAGCTTGCATTTAACATACCGCAGTATGCGTCGCCCCGTCCCTGGATCAGGTTGCTGCCGCTCTCCTCCGCAGCCGCGATAAACATGGACGGCCCCTCAAAATGCTTTGCCAGGAGCGTCTCGGATATCTCCGGACCAAAATTGCCCAGATACACCACCAGGGCATTGCAGCCCGCGGCCTTCACATCCTCCAGCGCCTGTACCATATGGATCTCGCTCTCCACGATACAGACCGGGCATTCGTAAATGTTCTTTGCATCATATTTTTTGGAATAAGCCTCTACCAGCGCTTTCCGGCGGTTCACGGAAAGGCTCTCCGGGAAACAGTCGCGGCTCACGGCAACAATTCCTATCTTAATTTCCGGTGTATTCATCATGTCAATATCCTCCATTTTTATCATCTCATAACTGCTTCACAACCTCAGCCACATGCTCCGCCGTGAACCCGAACTTCTCAAACAAAGACTCAGCCGGCGCCGACGCGCCAAAGCCCTGCATCGTCACATACGCCCCGTCCAGGCCCACATACTCGCCCCAGCCAAACCCGCTTAAGGCTTCCACTGCCACACGCTTCCTCACCGCCTTCGGCAGCACCTTCTCCCGGTACTCTGCATCCTGCTTGGCAAACACATCCATGCTCGGCATGCTCACCACACGCACGTCGATGCCTTCCTCCGCCAGAAGCTTCTTCGCCTCCACCGCCAGGGACACCTCCGAGCCGCTTGCCATCAGGATCGCATCCGGCGTCTCCTTCGCACTGTCCTCCAGGATATAACCGCCCTTCAGCGCCTCCCTGCTGCTCCCCCCAAGCTGTGGCAGGTTCTGCCTTGTCAGTACCAGCGCCGTGGGCGCATCCTTCGCGGTCGCTGCAAAATACCAGGCCGCAGCCGTCTCCGTCGCATCCGCCGGGCGGTACACGTGAAAGTCCGGCATCGCACGCAGCATCGCCAGCTGCTCGATCGGCTCATGGGTCGGCCCATCCTCCCCCACTCCGATACTGTCATGGGTGAACACATAGGTCACCGGCAGCTTCATCAGCGCTGCCAGACGCGCCATGGGCTTCGTGTAATCGCTGAACACGAAGAACGTGGACACAAACGGCCTCATCCCGTGCAGCGCCAGGCCGTTCCCGATCGCCGCCATCGCCAGCTCCCGCACGCCAAAGTGCAGGTTCCTTCCTGCGTAGTTATCTTTAGAGAAATCCCCCATATCGCTCATATAGGTCTTGGTGGACGGCGCCAGATCCGCGGCTCCGCCGATCAGCGCAGGAACCTCATTCTTTAAACGGTTCAGCATGATGCCGGACAGATTCCTGGTGGCCTGCGGTTTATCCTCGTATGCCCAGAACACCTCGTCGTCATAAAGCTTTTCACCGATCTGCTTATCATGGTAAGCGTCCCACTGCTCCTTAAGATCCGGGTATGCCTTTGCGTACTCCGCAAACAGCCCTTCCCAGGCCTCCTGCGTCTTCGCGCCCTGAGCCGCCAGCATTCGGTAGTTCTCGTACACATCCTCCGGCACATAGAACGGCTCCTGGCTCTCCCAGCCCAAGTTCTCCTTGAGCGCCGTCACGTTCTCGGCCCCCAAAGGCTCCCCGTGGGCGCTGGCCTTGCCCTGCTTGGCAGGACAGCCGTAGCCGATCTGGGTCTTCACGATGATAAAGGAAGGCCTTAACTGATCCGCCTTCGCCTCCTCAATGGCCTTCCCGATGGCCGCAGGGTCATTTCCGTCCTCCACGGTGATCGTCTGGAAGCCAAAGGCCTCCATCCGCTTCTGCACATCCTCCGTAAAAGCAATGTCCGTGCTGCCCTCGATGGAAATCTTGTTGGAATCATACAGGACGATCAGCTTGTGAAGGCCCAGGGTCCCTGCCAGGGAGAATGCCTCCGAGGAGATCCCCTCCATCATGCAGCCGTCGCCGCCCAGCACGTAGGTATAGTGGTCCACCACCGGATATTCCGGGCGGTTGAACACGGCGGCCAGATGGGCTTCCGCCATGGCCATGCCCACCGCCATGCCCATGCCTGCGCCCAGCGGGCCTGTGGTGGCCTCGACCCCCACCGTATGCCCGTACTCCGGGTGACCCGGGGTCAGGGAGCCGGACTGGCGGAAGTTCTTTAGATCCTCCACGGTCAGACCGTAGCCGAACAGATGCAGCAGGGAATAGAGTAATGTAGAGCCATGACCGCCGGAAAGGATAAACCGGTCCCGGTCCTCCCACTCCGGGTCAGCCGGATTGTGGTTCATATGGTGCGCCCACAGCTCATAAGCCATAGCCGCCGCCCCCAGGGGCAGCCCCGGATGGCCGGAGTTTGCCTTCTGCACGGCGTCCGCCGCCAGGACGCGGATCGCATTTACGGATTTCTTCTCTAATTCCAGATTCATAACAGCCTCCTTGGATTTTTACTTTTTGCGCGCCAGAATGATGCTCTGTACAACCAGGAACACACACAGCATACCGGCTACGGTGATCCCTGTCCACCACGCCTGGTCCAGGCCGATGGAGGAAACGATATTCTGGATGGTACTTAAGGACAGCACGCCCACAAATGTGCCGAATATATTGCCTACGCCGCCTGTAAGAAGCGTTCCTCCGATGATGGAGGAAGCGATCGCATTCATCTCCATGCCCATTGCATGGGAAGCCGAACCGGAACCCACATGCAGGAAGTAGACATATCCGCCGATTCCTGCGAAAAGGCCGCAGAGCAGGTGGGATAAAAACCTCGTTTTCTTCACATTGATGCCCAGCATCAGGGCGCTCTGACGGTTGCCGCCCACCGCATAGAAATTCCGTCCAAGCTTCGTCCACCGCAGTACGCAGAACAGGATGACCACAAGCAGGATCGCCACGATCACACCGATTTCCACATAAGCGTTGACATATTTTCCAAGCTTATTTACCGTGCCAAGGCCCGGCACATTGATACGCGTATTCTTTATGGCTGTAAAAGCCTCATTTTCCACATTGAACGGCGCCGTATGGACGATCGTGGTCATGCCCCGTGCAAAGAACATTCCTGCCAGCGAAACGATGAACGGCTGGATGTCCAGGTATGCCACCAAAAATCCCTGCACCGCGCCGAATAAAAGCCCGATCCCCAGCGCGATCAGGAGGGAGGTAAATACATTTCCGCCGTGATAGTCCAGATATACGGCACAGCTCATGCTGACCAGCGCCACCACGCCGCCCACGGAGATATCGATCCCGCCGGTGATCATGACCAGGCTCATGCCGCAGGAGGTAATGATCAGCGCCGCATTGGCATTGAGGATATTAAAAAACGTCTGAGGTTTCAAAAATCCTTTTCCTAAAAACACCATTGCGCAGATGTACATGGCGAGGAATACGACCACCGTGATCAAAAGCAGCAGATTGGTGTCCGTAAGCTTCTTGCCTGCAGTTTTTGTTTTCATCATACCAGCCGGCCCTCCTTTCGCATCGTTAATTTCCTGCCCAAACCGGAAAGCTTTTCTTTCACTGCCGGGGCGCTGATGACCACCAGCACGATCACGACGATCGCCTTGTATGCCGGGAGCGCGTCAGAGGAAACATTGAATTTATAAAGGGTTGTGGTCAGAAACTGGATCACATATGCCCCCAGTATCGATGCCATAATATTGAATTTTCCTCCGCTCAAAACATTTCCGCCCAGAGCCACCGCCAGGATGGCATCCATCTCGATATCCTTCGCGATCACGGAATAGTTGATGGTGGAGAGGCGGCTGGTCTTGATCAGCGCCACTACTGCAACACAGAGTCCCAGGATCACAAAGCTCAGCCATTTGATAAAGGTCGGATTTAAGCCGTTTAAACGGGAGGAGCTTGCATTGATTCCGACCGCCTGGGTATACAGCCCCAGGTTGGTGAACTTTAACACCAGCATGGTGATCACCACGCAGACCACTGCCAGGAAAAACGGCGTCGGGATCGGTATCCCCGGAATGAATCCTCCAAAATAAGTAAAGGTTTTATCTGTCACGATCGGAAGTTCATTGTTGTTGATCCAGGCGGCAATGGAACGGCCCGCCGTGTACAGGATCAGAGTCGCGACCATGGGCTGGATCTTGAAGATCGCGACCAGCACGCCGTTGAAGGCTCCGAACAGCATCGCTACCAGACACGCTACAAGAAACGCCACAATGATCGGCGCCTGCAGCGTTCCGTCTCCGCCAAGCCCCACAAGGATCCGCAGGATCACAGAGCCTGCGATGGCGACAGCCGCTCCCACGCTGATGTCCTGACCTCCGGAAGCCGCCGTGACAAGAGTCATGCCGATGGCAAGAATGGCAACCTCTGAGCCATAGTCCAGGATTGTCATCAGATAGCCGGTCAGTACCGGGTCACCGGCGCTGTTATGCCCCAGCGTTACCTTAAAAAAGGACGGGTCCACAGCCAGATTGAACACAGCCAGCAGAAGCAGGGCCACGATCGGAATAAAAATCTGCTTTCTGAAGATACCTGCAAAATTTTTGTCTTTCATCACATCTCACCTCCTGCTATGGTCTCCATTACTTTCATCTGGTTCAAATCGTCGCCGGAAAGCTCCCCGACCACTTTGCGGTCGCGCATAACGATCAGGCGGGAGCAGGTGCGCAGCATCTCGTCCGTCTCGGAGGAGATGAAGGTTACGCTCATGCCCTCGGACGCCAGCTTTAACACCAGCTTCTGGATCTCTACCTTCGTACCGATATCGATCCCCCTGGTCGGCTCATCCAGGATCAGATATTCCGGATGAGTGAGCAGCCAGCGGGCCAGGATCACCTTCTGCTGGTTTCCGCCGGATAAGGACTTGATCGGCGTATCTGCGGAAGCGGTCTTGATCTCCAGAAGCTTTATGTACTCCTCGGCAAATTTATTGGCCTCTGCTTTGGTAAAGGGCTTAAAAAATCCTCTCAAAACCTGTGCAGCAAGGATGATATTTTCCCTTACAGATAAGTCTCCCACGATGCCGTCCATTTTCCGGTCCTCCGGAAGATAAGCGATACCGTTCTTCATGGCGTCCAGCGGCTTTGTGATCTTGACCGTTTTTCCATTCTTCTTGATGCTTCCTCCGGTCACCTTATCGGCGCTGAAGATCGCACGGACGCACTCGCTCCGCCCGGAACCCAACAGTCCCGTAAAGCCGTTGACCTCTCCCTTTTTGATGTAGAAATCAAATGGCCCGATCCCCGCGTCGCTTTGCAGTCCTTCTGCCTCCAGGACATACTCCGCCTTGCCTGTATACCCCGTCGTCTCATCCTTGATGTCTTCCATGTCGTTGAGCTCCTTGCCCAGCATCTTGGCAACCAGCTTCACTCTCGGCAGATCCTCGATCACGTATTCGCCTACCAGCTGGCCGTCCCGCAGCACTGTGATCTTATCACATACCTCATATACCTGGTCCAGGAAATGGGTGACAAAGATAATGCCGACCCCTCTCGCCTTTAGATCACGCATCAGTCCGAAAAGCTTCGCCACCTCAGACTCATCCAGGGAGGAGGTCGGCTCATCCAGGATCAGCACCTTACAGTCCATATCCACCGCACGTGCGATCGCTACCATCTGCTGGATCGCGATGGAGCAGTCGGACAGCTGCTGCGTGGCTTTTGCCGGAATCCCCAGATTCTCAAGCATCCGGTCTGCGTCCGCGTTCATCTTCTTCCAGTTGGTGATCTGTCCCTTTCCGCGGCCGATATACATATTCTCCGCCACAGTAAGGTTCGGGCATAAGGTGATCTCCTGATACACCGTACTGATGCCCAGGTTCTGGGCGTCATGGGGCGCCCGGATCACCGCCGGTTTATCCAGTCCCTTTAAATAGATCTCGCCCTCATCCTTCTCATAAACGCCGGTCAGTACCTTGATCAGCGTGGATTTTCCGGCTCCGTTTTCTCCCATCAGCGCATGGATCTCTCCCTCGCACAGGGTAAAATCAACTGCCTGCAGGGCACGCACTCCGGGAAAGCTTTTGTGTATGTTCCTCATTTCCAATACAGAATGTTCTTTCACCAGCAATATTCACTCCTTTTTATCAAGAAAGAGCGCGAAGCGTCTAAAGATATCTCTTTTATGCCGCGCCGCGCTCTCTCGATTTTTAGTGGAAAAGTATGGTTACCGTTCTACATCAGATGCCGTATTTCTCAACGTCCTCTGCTGTGATCGTGGTTGCGTCAAAGCCCTTCTCCTCCATGATGATGGTCTTCTCTGCAAGAGCTTCTCCATTCTCAACTTTCTTGATTACTTCATCAATGTAAGCTGCCTGGAACGGGTTGCACTGTCCGTCATAGTTCCAGTTCTGGTCTAACAGTTCCTGAAGCGCCCACTTGTTGCAGTCAAAGCCCATAACGATCACGTCTTTACCTACGCCGTGGGAGATATTTGCCTTGTCAAGAGCCGCAACAGCACCCTTTGCCATGTCGTCGTTCTCAGCATAGATCACGTTGAATTTGGTGCCGGAATCGATCACAGACTGAACGATCTGCTGTGCTTTCTCAGAGTTCCACTCTGCGGTCTGCTGAGTTACCAGATTCCAGGAATCCTCTGCCGCTACCTTTGCATCAAGCGCGCCGGTACGTCCCTGCTGTGCTGCGGAACCCATAACCCCCTGGATATGGATGATGTTGTACTCATCCAGGCCCTGGCTTTCCAGCCAGTTCACTGCGGTCTCGCCTTCCTTATCCATATCGGAAACGATGGATGCAAGGTAGAGGTCGTCGCTGGCGTCAATAGTACGGTCAAACAGGATCACGCCGATGCCTGCGTCCTGCGCATCCTTCAAAACACTGTCCCAGCCAGATGTATCCGCTGCGGAAAGAAGCAGGTAATCCACTTCATCCTGGATGAACTTCTGAGCTGCCGTGATCTGCTCGTCATTTTTTAAGCTGTAAGCGAACGAAGCGTCATATCCGTTCTCTTTTGTAAACATTGCCTTTAGATCAGCGTCGTTAGCTGTACGGTATCCGGACTCATTAGGATCGTTGTTGATGATGCCGACCCGGATCAGTTCCCCGTCTGCTGCGGGAGCCGCCGCCTCGGTTGCCGCTTCCGTTGCCGCTTCGGTCTTGTCCGCTGCCGCCGCAGTGGTCGCCGCCTCAGTTGCCGGTGCCGCCGTAGTGGCCGCTGTCTTGGAACCGCCGCATCCGGCAAGTCCTGCCGCTACCATGGATACTGCCATTACTGTTGCAAGCATTCTTTTTTTCATTTTACTACCTCCGCTTATATGATTTTTTCGTACTGGGATTTCTTGCTCCCCATGTCTGTATCTTAACATCCCCCATGCGCCGATTCAATTCTGTATTTCCTTTATTTAAACGATTTGTATGTTATTTACAATACAAATTTTACGTGTTATAATCAAAATCAAATACAAGTCATCTATCTATGGGTGTTTTTTTCTTATGGACGGGTGAAATTTTATGATTTCTGCTTTGATCGACAAAAAAGCACCCGGGTTTTTCTGCTGGGTTTATTTGGTGATTTTATCGGGAAGTCCGGAAAAAGTGGATTTTTTTATGATTAATATATAATTTTTACCTGTTTTACCAAAACAAATCAGGCATTTTTTACATAGGAATCGGGGGTATTCTATGGGGATTAAATATAAGTGGGTTGCCGAACGGCTGGAAGAATTAATAGAGCGGAATATCCGCACCGGGACCCAGAAACTGCCCACGGAGCAGGAGCTCTGCAGGCGGTATCGTGTAAGCCGCCAGACCGTCCGCATGGCCCTTGGCCTGCTGGAGGATAAGGGGCTGATCGTCTCAAAGCAGGGAAGCGGCTCCTACATCACCGGACGCTCCTTAAGGCCCCAGGGCAACGTGATCGGGGTCCTTGTATCAAGTGACCAGGAATATATTTATCCCGGCGTGCTAAGTGCCATTCGCAGCACGCTTTCCAACAGCGGCTTCTCCGCCCAGGTATTCGTGACGGATAACTGTGTCGCCGCCGAACGGGAGATCCTGCTGCAGCTTTTAAAGAAACCCCTGCGCGGGATCATTGTGGAGGGCTGCAAAAGCGCGCTGCCCAATCCCAACCTGGATCTGTACCGCAGGCTGATGAAAAAAGGATGCCAGATCGTGTTTTTGTATAACTATTATCCGGCGCTTCCCGACTGCCTCTACATCAAGGACGACAATACAGGCGGCAGCGCCCTCCTGGTAAAGCACTTATCGTCCCAGGGCCATACTGCCATCGGCGGGATCTTCAAGGGGGACGATATGCAGGGGATCGAGCGGTACCAGGGCTATATGGAGACCATGCGCGACCTGTCCCTGCCCATTTCGGACAGAGCTGTCTGCTGGTACGGTTCCCGTGAACTGGACAAGTTGATGCGAGAAAAAGATACATGTTTTTTAAAAAGCATGATCGCAGAGTCTTTATCTGAATGTACCGCCGTCATCTGCTACAACGACTACCTGGCCTACTATCTGGTGGACGAGCTTTTGCTGGCAGGCTACCGTCTGCCCTCAGACATGGCTGTCGCCGCCTTCGACAACACCTACTTAAGCAACTCCAACATCTTAAGCGTGACCACCCTCTCTCATGAGCCTCATGAGATGGGAACGAAAGCGGCTGAGGCGATCCTGAAACGGCTGAACGGGCTTCCCGTCCTGTCACAGGAAACCCGTTTTAAATTGAATCCGAAGGAAAGCACGCTGACGGATCTGTAAATACCTAAAAGCGCCCGTCAACGCCTCTTTTCTGCCCGGTACTCTCTCGGGCTGCATCCCTGCAGCTTTTTAAATACGAAACTGAAATAGTGGGCGTCCTTATACCCCACCTCCTTTGCGATCTCACCGGAGGTCTTATCTGTCTGTTTCAGCAGCTTTTTGGCCTTATCGATCCGCTTTTCCGTCATATACTCCACAAAGGTCTTCTGCATGTTCTGGCTGAAGATAGCGCTTAAATAATTGGCGCTCACGCCAATATGGTCCGCCGCCGAGTTTAAAGACAGTGTATCCCGGTCAAAATTGGTGTCCACATAGTCCAGCGCTTTTTTAAGGATCCTTCCTCCCTGATAGTTGTTGATCCGGTCACGGATTCCCATGGCTGTGGTGAGCATATTGGCAATATACTCCGTCACCTCGCTTTCCTCATTGCGAATAAGCTGTACCGCCTGCTCGATCTCCTCTGAATAATCCTTCTGGTCCGCGCCGATGGATTCCAAAAACGCAACAACAGCAAACCGGACATTCAGGATCACATAACTTCGGAACATCCGGGACTTTAAAGCGCTTAGGATATTGTGCAGATAGGATTCCACAAAATCATGGATCTCCTTATCCTCTCCTCTCGCCAGAAAATCCCGGATGATCTCCGGGTCCATCTGCATAAAATCCACATTCTCAATATTCTTCTCTTCCTGGTCGGTCAGATGATCGGAAAGCGTTGTCTCTGAGAGGATGTGGAGGTTCGGCATAATAAACCTGTATGCAAAATAGTGGTTCGCATCCTTATAACACTGTGAGAGCAGGCTTAACCGCTCCACCGGGGTCCCCACCGCCACATACCATTCCAGATAAGCCTCCTCCGGCACGCAGGTCTTTCTGAAATGGTCCAGGCTGTTCTCCACCAGATCTTCCATCTGCGGCGGCTCCGACTTGATGAGCACTCCAAAACAGTTGACATTCAACCGGAACAGGATATATTGGGGATGCCTCAGGAAATAGTGGAATACCTCCTCCTGTTTCCGTATGAACCGGTCTCCTGCGCCTCCGGATGACGCACCGCCTTTTTCATAAATGGAAAAAAGCAGGAGGTTGTAACAGGACGCTGTCAGGTTTAAGGACTGTCCGGCGGCTTCCTCGTAGATCTCTTTGACAGACAGCTTCCCGTCCAGGACCTTCTCGAAAAACCTCCGCAGGGAAAACTGTTCAAACTCCCGCACCTCGTCCTGATACTGGGCCTGGTAGTCCTTCTGTTCCATCTCCTGTTCGATCTTTTCCTTCATCTCCAGAAGTACATTCCGAAGCGCCGTCCGGGTGATCGGTTTTAACAGATACTGGTCCACCCCGACACTGATCGCCTGACGGGCATACTCAAAATCATCATAACCGCTGATAATGATGATCTTCATCTTCGGGAATTCCTCTTTCACGATCTCACTTAAGGAGAGACCGTCCATAAACGGCATCTTAATGTCTGTGATCAGCACATCCGGCCTGATCTTACGGATCATGGGCAGGGCCATCTCCCCATCCCCAGCCTCCCCCACCAGCTGGAAGCCATACTGCTCCCAGGGGATCTTATCGCGAAACCCCTCCCTTATGACCGTCTCATCTTCCACCAAAAATATCTTCAGCATCCTGTTCCCTCTTTCCTGCTATCTGGATTCCTCATCCAGAGCATCCTGTACATTTTCCTTCGTATACACGCCCTCCGGCACAAAATACAGCTTTGCCACCGGCCTGTTCTCTTCCATCTTCCGGATAGCCGCCTCCGCGTACTCCCCCTGGTTCGGGTTGCACTCGATATCTGCGGTAATAACGCCATCCTTCACCAGCTGCAGTGCGCTCTCCACCGCATCGAAGGAAATAACGATGATGTCCCCGTCCTCCCCCGTCGTCATGCCTGCATCACTGATTGCTTCCAACGCGCCAAAGGTCATATCGTCATTTTGTGAAATGACCACGTCAATGTCACTGTATTTGTGGAGCAGGTTCTCCATCTCCTCTTTCCCTTTTGCCGTCGTGAACTCCGCGTCCACACGGTCCAGGATCAGCCAGTTCTCATGCAGGGCTGCCACCTCGTCAAAGCCCTCCGTGCGCCCAATGGTTGCCGTGGCGCCCTTTGTTCCCTGCAGGACAACAATCCGTATACTTTCCTCCTGCCGCCCCTGTTTTTTTAAACAGGAGGCCAACGTCTCTGCGGCCAGCCGCCCCTCCTTGTAAAAATCAGAACCGATCCAGGTGGTATACAGATCCTGGTCCTGGACATTCACCCTGCGGTCGATCAGGATAACCGGGATCCCCGCCTCCTTCGCCTCCTGCAGCACCGTCTCCCATCCATCCTCTGTGATCGGAGAAAACACGATATAATCCACCCTCTGGGAAATAAAACTGCGCAGCGCCTTAATCTGGTTCTCCTGTTTCTGCCTCGCGTTGTTGAAGAGCAGAAAATATCCGTTTTCTTTTGTAAAGACCCGCTGGATGGAAGCAGTATTGGCTGTCCGGAACACCGACTCGCTGCCTACCTGTGACACGCCCACCACGATCAGGTTCTCGTCCGTAGGCGTCATCGTATCCTCCATCACAGCCCTGTATTCCCTGGCGCAGCCTGACAGAAGAAGCACGGCAAGGATCAGAATCATCATGATCCGGCAATTATTTTCTGCTCTTAAGCTCATATGTACCATACTCCTTTCGCAAATGTCATCCGCCTGTCCTCTGGCCCTCTGCTATTCTCCGGCCCTCCGCCACCTTGATCGCCGGAATGGTAAGCGTCACCGTTGTTCCTTCTCCTTTTTCCGACTCGATCTTCATACCGTAGTCCACTCCGAAATACATGCGGATCCGCTCATTTACATTAGCCAGTCCAAACCCTTTTTCCGTCTCGTTGCAGGGGCGCTCGACCTCTTTTCGCAGCTGCGCTAACTCTTCTTTGTCCATGCCGATCCCGTCATCGCTGACGGTCAGATAGAGGATATCTTCCCGCTTCTCCACCCGGATGCGGATAGCCCCCTTTGCCCGCTTATATTTGATGCCGTGATAGAGGGCATTTTCTACCAGCGGCTGTAACGTGAGCTTTAATATCTGATAATCATAAAGCCCTGGATCAATCTGGATATGGTACTCTAAGATATCCCGATACCGGACTTCCTGGATCTCCAAATAACTGCGGATATGCTGCTGCTCCTCCTTCAGGGAGATGATCTCTTTTCCCTTGCTCAGCACCAGCCGGAAAAAGTCAGACAGCGTCACGACCATGTTCACCGCTTCGTCCGCCTTGTTGCACTCGATCAGCCAGACGATCGTATCCAGGGTATTGTAAAGAAAATGCGGGTTGATCTGCTCCTGCAAAAGCCGCAGGTCAAGCTTCCGCATCTTCTGTTCATCCTCCTTGGTCCGTTTGATCAGTAGCTGTAAGTTCTCCGCCATGTCATTAAAACCACCTGCAAGGATCTCGATCTCATCCCTGGAATGGATATCTGCCCTGGCGCTCAAATCCCCCTCCGAAACCTTCTGCGTTGCTTCATAAAGCACCTTTACCGGGCGCAGGATATCGGCGGTGATCAGATACGTCACAATGATCGTCAGAATCACCAGAAGGAATACCAGCAGCCCGCATACCACCAGAAAGCTCTGGATCTGCTGGTTTAAGTCTCCAGTGACCGCCTCCATGCTTTTTGTCTGGTAATAGATGTAATACTGGATATTGTCCTGAATCAGCTCCGTGAGGATGTAGATATTATTGTCCAGCTCCTGGATATTTTCATCATAACGGCCGCCGATCTTTATATTCTCCAGGATATCATCCACCCGCTTTTCCAGGGTGTCAATATTGCGCAATAGGCTTTCCAGCCACATCCGGCTCTCGGCCTCCGTGGTGTAATCCCTGAGAGTGGTAAATTCTCCGCGCAGTTCCCCGATCAGGGCGTAAGGGTCCTTCAGCGTCCCGTCCTCAGAGATGTTCTCAAAATCCACATACCCCACCACCAGCTTGTAGAGGCTTTCATCCATGTCTTCTTTAAAGTTTAGGTTATAGTTGTTGGCAATGGTCAGATTGCTCACAAGGCTGTCGTAAGTCCTGCTGTATTTGATCATGGAGACCAGAAGGACCACCACCATGATGAGGAACGGAAGGACGATCGCCGCCGAGAGCATCAGTATTTTTTTATTGATTGAAAACCGGATCGGATTCTTATTTGAACCGTTCTGCTGAAATACGTCTCGTTCCATCTGTCCCTCCCCAAAATCCTGAAAGCCGTTTCGCTGGTCTCTTTCAGCTACAGCTTTACCAGTTCTCCGCAGACACTGTTTCACCGGCCGTTTCTCATCACAGTTCTGCCAGTTCCTTATAATTTTTGCTGAAACTTTTATAAAGCTTCTGGTACAGCGCATGATATCCTGCGCAGGTTTCCGCTTCAGCAGGCCGCGGTACCATGCTTTCCTTCCTGCTATGTTATCATTTTCCTAAGTATAATAAAAATCGGTCCGTTATTCAATAAAATAATTGAAACAAAAAGTTGCAATTGGATTTTAATTAGATTAAAATAAATATGAAGTTTTTATCTTCAAAAACATTTTACAGAGAGGAGATACCGTGATGCTGTACGAATACCTAAAAGACCGATATGGTGAAAACACCCCCATTCTCATATCCGATCTCCAGATCCCGGATATGACAGAGACCAATATCCGCCAGCAGATCAAAAAGCTGACCGATTCCGGTCTGCTCAAACGATACGATACCGGCATCTATTTCATCCCCGGAGAAAGCATTTTCAAATCCGGTACACAGTTGTCCTTAAACCAGGTGATTGAAAAGAAATATCTCCAGGACAGGGAACAGCGCTGCGGATATGTCAGCGGCGTTGCTTTTGCAAACCAGCTGGGCCTCACCACCCAGGTCCCCATGGTATGTGAAGTAGTCACCAACAAAGCGACCAAAGACTACAGGGAAGCCAGACTGGCAAACTCCCGCATTATCATCCGGCGTCCCCGCATCCCTGTAAGCGAGCAGAATTACCGGAGCCTTCAGTTTCTGGATCTGATGAAGGATATTGACATGGTATCAGAGATTTCGGGAGACGCGCTGCGCCGGCGTCTGCTTGCCTATATGGAACAGTTTTCCATCAGATTTTCCGATCTGGAACCATACCTTCCGTACTACCCGGATAAAATCTATAAAAATCTTTACGAAACGAGGTTGATGAATGGAATATCTACATGAAGATAAAAAGCGCTTTCGGGAGGCTGTCGATCTGACCGCTTACCAGACCGGAGCCGCACCGGAAGCCATTGAAAAAGACTACTTTGTTACTTTGATACTGAGGCTTCTTTCACAGAAGCTTTCCTTTATCGTTTTTAAAGGCGGAACCTCCCTGTCCAAATGCTACCAGCTTATCAAACGTTTTTCCGAAGATATTGATATCACGATTGATACATCTATTTCTCAGGGTCAGAAGAAAAAGCTGAAGGAAGCAATCCAGAATACTGCCAAAGAACTTGATTTACAGATATTAAACCTGGACGAGACAAGAAGCCGCCGCAGCTATAACCGCTATGTACTGGCCTATGAAACAGTCTTACCGGCTGGAGCCACCTTTCTTCAGCCTGCTGTATTGATAGAAACCTCATTTACCGCAATCTCTTTCCCCACTGCTCTGTTACCCGTACATAATATGATCGGAGATATGATGGAGACAGAGGCACCGGACCTGGTCGTCCCATACCAGTTGGAGCCATTTGAAATGAAAGTACAGAACCTCACCCGCACGTTCATTGACAAAGTATTTGCCATCTGTGATTATTATCTCCTTGGAAAAGAGAAAAAACATTCCAGACACATTTACGATATTTACAAACTTCTCCCCTTAGTCTCCGTGGATCATAATCTTCCCTCCCTCATCCCGGAAGTACGTAAAGCCAGGAGTGCCGCTGCCATCTGCCCGTCTGCGCAAAATGGTGTCAGCATCTCCTGGCTTCTTCAAAAAATCATGGATGAACAGGTGTACAAAGCTGATTATGAAACACTAACAGTACAACTACTGGAAGAAAATATTTCCTACAACACCGCAGTCACATCATTAACCGCTATCATAGACATGCATATCTTTGAATAAGCAGCACATATCCACTATATCCAGTTTATATGTCCCACACATCCGCCTGTCAATCCAGTTCACTCAGCCCCGTATAAAGCTCATAATACCGTCCCTTCATTGCCACCAGCTCATCATGGTCCCCACGCTCGATGATCTCGCCGTTCTCCAGCACCATGATCGCATTGGCGTTGCGCACAGTGGACAGCCGATGTGCGATCACAAAGGTGGTCCGGTCCGCCATCAGACGGTCCATGCCGTGCTCGATGTGCTTCTCCGTCCTGGTATCCACGGAGCTGGTCGCCTCGTCCAGTATCAGGATCGGGGCCTTAGAGAGGGCCGCCCTGGCAATGTTTAAAAGCTGCCTCTGGCCCTGGCTTAAGTTCGCCCCGTCTCCCTCCAGCATGGTCTGGTAACCATGAGGGAGACGATTGATAAAGGAATGGGCCGAGGCCGTCTTCGCCGCCTGGATGACCTCCTCGTCGGTGGCGTCCAGCCGCCCGTACCGGATATTCTCCATCACAGTGCCTGTGAACAGGTGCGTGTCCTGAAGGACCATGGCAATGTTCTGCCGCAGGTTATCCCGGTTAATATGCCGGATATCCACGCCGTCGATGGTAATCGCTCCGCCCTGGATATCATAAAAGCGGTTGATCAGATTGGTGATCGTCGTCTTGCCCGCTCCAGTAGAGCCTACGAAGGCAATCTTCTGTCCCGGCTTCGCATACAGGCTGATATCCTTTAAGATCACTTTATCCGGATTGTAGCCGAAGGTCACATGGTCAAGCACCACATGCCCCTGCATCGGCTCCAGCACTGCCGCATCCACATCATCCGCCGGCTCCGGCTCTTCATCCATCACGGAGAATACCCGCTCCGCGCCTGCCAGCGCTGAGAATACGTTGCTGACCTGCATGGAGATCTCATTGATCGGACGGGAAAACTGTCTGGAAAAGTTCAAAAATACAGTCAGGCCACCCACGTCAAAATTGCGGAAAATACAGAGCAGGCCGCCGATACAGGCAGTAAGGGAATAATTCACCTGGCTCAAGTTTCCCATGACCGGCCCCATGATACCGCCGAAAAACTGGGCTTTGATCTGATTGTCCCGCAGATCCCGGTTCAGAATATCGAACTCCTCCTGCGCCAAGTCCTCATGGCAGAACACCTTGACCACCTTCTGTCCGGTCACAGTCTCCTCGATATAACCGTTGACCGCTCCCAAAGATGCCTGCTGGGCTGAGAAAAACCGCTGGCTCCGCCGGGCCACCGCTCCCCCCGCCTTCATCATCAGCGGGATCATCACCACGGTCACCAACGTCAGCCAGATATTGGTGTAGATCATCAGCGCTAATGTTCCTATAATGCTCATGGCTCCTGCAAACAGCTGCACCAGCGTATTGCTCAGCATCTGCCCGATGGTATCCACGTCATTGGTAAACCGGCTCATCAGGTCGCCGTTGGAATTGGTGTCATAGAACCGGACCGGCAGGCTCTGAAGCTTCCCAAACAGATCGTTCCGGATTCTCCGGAGCGCCCCCTGAGCCACCGTCAGCATGATCCTGGCCTGAGCGTAGTTGGCGCCCACACCCACAAAGTACACTGCGGCCATCACGATGAGGGCCTTAAAAAGTCCCGCCGGGTCCCCGCGGCTGCCGTCCACCGGCACAATATAGGTATTGATGATCGGGCGCAGCATATAGGAACCAACAAGCGTTCCCAAGGTATTTAAAATAACGCAGATAAATGCCAGCCCCATCTTCATCTTATCTTCATTCAGGTATGCAAGCAGACGCCGGATCGTCTCCCGGGTCTCCTTCGGCCTGCCGCCGCCTGCCGCAGGCATATGGCGTCCCGGACCGTGGCCTGGGCCGCCCATGGCCCCACGGGCAGGCCTTCTGTGAGGTGTGCCTGCCGTAACGTCTTTTTAAGCTGTCCATTCTCTGTTTCTGATCCATTACGCGCTCACCTCCTTATCCCGCTGGGAGTAGTAGATCTCCTGGTACGCCTCACAGGATTCCATAAGCTCTCTGTGGGTGCCCATTCCAATGATCCGCCCATCGTCCAGCACGATGATCACATCCGCCTCTTCCACAGATCCGATCCTCTGTGCAATGATAAATTTGGTCGTATCCTTCAGGGTAGTGCGGAAGCACTCCCGTATCTTTGCCTCCGTGGCTGTATCCACTGCGCTGGTGGAATCGTCCAGGATCAGGATCTTCGGACGTTTTAAGAGCGCCCTGGCAATACACAGCCGCTGCTTCTGCCCGCCGGACACATTGACGCCGCCCTGTCCCATATCGGTCTCATAACCGTCCGGGAAGGAGCTGACAAATCCGTCGGCCTGGGCCGCATCTGCGATCGAGCGAAGCTCTTCCATGGAAGCAGTTTCATTGCCCCAACGCAGGTTCTCCTCGATGGTCCCGGAGAACAGCACATTTTTCTGAAGCACCATGCCGACGCCGTCCCGCAGATGCCGCAGGGAATAATCCCGCACATCCACGCCGTCCACCAGCACCTGCCCCTCCGTCGCATCATAGAGCCGCGGGATCAGCTGCACCAGGGAGGTCTTGCCGCTCCCCGTGGAACCGATGATGCCGATGATCTGGCCCGGCTCCGCCGTAAAGCTGATGTGCTCCAGTACCTTGTCTTTTCCGCCCTCCTCGTAGCTGAAGGAAACATCCTTAAATTCCACGCGGCCCGCCTTCACCTGAAGCTCCTTGTGAGCCGCAGCCTCATCCGTCAGGTCGATCTCCGTCTGCAGCACCTCATTGATACGCTTGATGGAGGCCATAGCCCGGGAGCTCTGCAAGAATACCATGGACAGCATCATCAGCGACATGAGGATCTGCACAATGTATGTGGTAAACGCAGTCAGATCCCCCACCTGCATGCTCCCTCCGATGATCAGGTTTCCCCCGTACCAGACCACTGCAAGGGTCGTGATATTCATCGCCAGCATCATCACCGGCATGGTCATGATCACGATCCGCATGGCTTTTAAGCTGGTATTCTGAAGATCCTCATTGGACCGGCGGAATTTATCCTTCTCGTAGTCTTCCCGAACGAAGGACTTGATGACCCGGACGTTGGTCAGGGCTTCCTGGATGCCGGAGTTCATCCTGTCCAGCTTGGTCTGCATAATACCGAATCTCGGGTAAGCCGTCATCATGATCGCGGCGATCACCACAGACAGTACCGGGATCACGATCAGAATGATCACGGCCAGCGTCCGGTTCATGATAAACGCCATGATCAGCGCCCCCACCAGCATCCCCGGCGCACGAAGCGCCAGACGCAGCCCCATCATCATGACCTGCTGTACCTGCTGGATATCGTTGGTCAGCCTGGTCACTAAGGAACCGGTACTGAACTGGTCAATATTTTTAAAGGAAAACTGCTGCACCCTGGCAAACAGATCCTTTCTTAAATCACTGGTAAAACAGATGGACGCCTTTGCTGAAAAATAGGCGCCTCCTATGCCGCTGACCGCCATCACCATCGCCACGGCTACCATACACAATCCGATGCGGACAATATAGGCGCTGTCCCGGTTTGCCACGCCGTTGTTGATGATCATGGACATCAGCTTCGGCAGCATGATCTCTCCGAATACCTCAGTCAGCATCAGGCATGGGCCGATGATAAACGCGCTTAAATATGGCTTTGCGTATTTTGCATAACGTTTCATTCTTATTCCTCGCTTTCTGTCTCAGGCATAAGACTGCTCAGATTCTGATACATCCGATCCAGGTATCCCTGCATCGCTGTCATCTCCTCCGGGGAAAATCCGTCAAAAATGCTGCGTTCCACCTTCTGGAACCAGCGGACGCTGTTTTCCACCACAGCCCTGCCCTTCTCTGTAATGCATATCTTATTATACCGGTTATCATGCTCATCCACCACGCGCTGTATGTAGCCGCCGTGTTCCAGCTTCTTAAGAGACACTGCAACCGTCGCCGGTGACACATGGTTCAGCTGCGCCAGCTCCTTCTGTGACACATCCGGATTCTCCGCGATAAACATGAGCAGCTGATGCTGGCTGCGGTACACACCGGTCCGGTTGAGCTGCCGCTCCAGCACCATCCGGTGCAGGCGCCCGACGCACATATAAGTCTCTACCAGTTCACGGTGGGGGCTTTCCCAGCCCTCAAAGCGATGAAACCTTCTCACGATGATACCTCCTTTTTCTCCTCATTACTCAAATCATCATTTAGTAAGCCTGCTAACTATCAGCTAATTAATAATTAGCTAGTTTACTAATTGTCTATTATAAAAGCACCCACACAAAAATGCAAGTGCTTTTTATATACTATGCGGATATTTTCTCTGTGTCACTGAAAACTGCCGCCGGATCAATACCGCGACTCATCTGCCGGCATCCTCCTTTTATCATCCTTCTTTGGCTGCGGCGGCTGCGGCTTCCGCCTCCGGATAGTCAATCATATAGTGTTCATAGGCGTTGACCACCAGCGTGCTCCCCAGCATATCTGTGCGTTTAAAGCCGGAGCCGTAGTTTGCGTGGACATGCCCATGGATAAACATCTTTGGTTTATATCTCTCGATCAGACGGCGAAAGCATTCAAAGCCCTTATGAGGCAAGTCTTCTAAGTCATGAAAGTCCCGCGCCGGGGCATGGGTCACCAGGATGTCGAAACCGCCCCGGAACTTCAGCTTCCACCACAGCTTCCGGATCCGCCACGCCATCTTTTCCTCTGTGTACTGGTTTGCCGCCCCCGGGCTGTACTGCATGGAACCGCCCAGACCAAGGATGCGGATGCCGCGGTACACATAGATATCGTCCTCAATACAGATGCAGCCGCTCTCCTGCCCCCGTTTGTACCAATAATCGTGATTGCCCAGCACAAACAGCACCGGCGCATGGCTCATGGTGGCAAAAAAATCCAGATAGTCGCGGCGCAAGTCCCCGCAGGCAATGATCAGCTCTACATCTTTTAATTTGTCCGCGTCATAATACTCATACAGCGATTTAGACTCATGATCTGCCAGTACCAGAATTTTCACATTCCCGTCCCCCCATCGTCTTCTCTTCCGTCTTAACTCCCTGCAGGCGTATCATAGGCTGCGCCTCCTTCTTGAAAAGCTCTATGGGCGGGATGCTTCCGATCACATTTCCAGCCAGCCAGTCCATACGCACGATCTCCTCCGGTGTCAGGCTGCGGCCTTCTGCTCCGATCACCACGCCGTCCTGGGCGTCGATGGGCCCCTCAAAGGGCTGGAACGCACCGCTGCAGATGGACCCTTTCAGGAAACGGATCAGCCTCTGGGTATAGTAGGGCAGATTCGCGGAACAGATCACATCGATCACATCCGCCGACATCCCCCACCAGTAATTGATCGCCTTCTTTCCCCTCATGTCCTTCCTGTCCAGTGCTCCCCGACAGATCAGATCGATCATCCGCTCATAGAATTTTCCCCAGTCACAGATGGAAGTTGCCAGGTTTTCCACAGTCCCATCCGGCAGTCTGTGGTACAGGCCGAATTCCCGGGACGCTTTCTCCGGCGTGATCATATCTTCCCCAACGATGTAGGTGACGCCCGCATCCTTCAGTTCCTGGCTGTTATGTTCATCAGAAAGCCCCGACCATTTTAAATGCACCTTCACCCGGGGATTGATCATCCGTGCGCCCATGGCGAATGCATTGATGTTCGCCATCCTCCCGTAAATGGGATAGTCCGCCAGATAGCCCAGATTGTCGGATTCGCTCATGGCTGCAGCCAGCGCCCCCATCAAAAACTTGGACTCGTAGGTCCTCGCATAATAGGTACAGATGGAGGAATAGGACAGGTTCACGGAACAGTTGAAAACACGGATCTCCGGGTGCTCCACCGCCGTCTTGACACTCTGAGCCGCCATCTCAGGAGATATGGTAAAGATCACATTGCATCGCGCCGCCACTGCCAGATTGATAGCCGCAGCCACTTCATCCTCCGTCCCGGCATGTTCAAAAACCACCGTCCTCAGCTTTCCGTCAAAACACTGCTCCAGGTACAATCTCCCCAACTCGTGGCTGTAAACCCAGCTGGAGGATTCTTTATCCTTGGGATAAATAAACGCGATCTTGAGCATTTCCGGCTTGATATCGTCGTCAGGCTTCAGCCAGTCAAACAGCCCTCCGCCGGCATTCCCTTTCTCTTCCGGCTGCTCTACCAGGGCGATCTCCCCGCCGTGAGCCGTTAAAAGAAGCTCATCCCAGATCTTATTTAAATCCCGCCGCATCTGGTCCTCGGTCCGCTCCTTCACCATATCATAGCCGAAGATCTCCACATAGATCAAAAACGCGTCGGACGCGGTCATCTCAATATCCCCCATCCTGCGCTCCCCAAACACCTTGGAGAACACGTCATGGGCGCCCTTAAAATACATCCTCTCGTCCTCGGTCCAGACCTCCTCCGAAGCCTTCCCCATAGCCTCCAGAAGATGCCTGTAGCTGCCCTCCCTGCTGAACCACACATCGCAGTTGAAGGAGACCTGATAAAAGTCCAGAAACTCATAATAAAGCCTGATATCCTTATCATCACTGCGCCGTGGGATCAGCCGGGTCACAGATGCCGGAATGCTGTAGGCCTTCACATATTTGAGCACGCTGACCCGCTTGTTTCCTTCCTGTACATAGTAGCGGTTCATAAACTCATACGCCACGATCGGATCGTGGATCCCCTCGTCGATCTGGTGGTCATAGAGATAAGCCCACTTGGCTCCAAACTCGGTCTTCTCCCCCAGAAGCGGCATAAAATTGCCAGCAAACGCCTGGGTCCGTCCCTGTGTCTTGGTTCCCACGATCCGCTCAAGAGGCACATCAATGACGCCTAAGTTCACCTCTGAAACAATATCCGTATTGGCAAGAATATCATCCAACACCGGAAGATAGGGATATTCACCCTTTGCCACCGACGTCTGGTACTGTTTCCTGCCCAGACGCAGCGCCCCCACATAATCATACAGTGCCATGTTTCCCTCCTCCACTTCTTTCGTGTATATTGATTGTTCAGGCTTCTGACGACAGGATCTCCAACAGCTCCTCACGGCTCAAGCTTCCGATAGACAGAGTTCCCTCCGTGATGACCTGCTCTGCAAGGCTCTGCTTGTTCTCCTGCAGCCTGATGATATTTTCCTCAATGGTATCCTTCATGATCAGGCGGAACACCGACACCTGCTTCTCCTGTCCTATACGGTGGGTGCGGTCCGTCGCCTGGTTCTGCGCAGCCACATTCCACCACGGATCATAGTGGATCACAATATCCGCCGCCGTCAGGTTCAGCCCCGTGCCGCCTGCTTTCAGTGAGATCAGGAAAACCGGCACATCATCTGTCTGGAATTCTCCCGCCAGCCGCATCCGGTCTTCCTTGGAGGTGGCGCCGGTCAGCAGGTGATAGCCGATGCCCTCTTTTTTGAGCCGCTTTCCGATCAGTTCCAGCATGGATGTAAACTGGGAAAACAAAAGGATCTTGTGTCCGCCCTCGATGCCGCCTGCGATCAGCTCTACACAGGTGTCCAGCTTCGCCGAACCTCCTTTGTAGCGGTCGTAACACAAAGACGGGTCGCAGCAGAGCTGCCGCAATCTCGTAAGCTGCGCAAGGATCTGCATGTTCTCCGGTCCGGCCAAAGCGCCGCTTAAGCTTTCCAGCTGATGCTTTAGCTGGAGGGCATTGGCTGTATACAGCTCCTTCTGTTCTTTTTCCGGCATGGAATAGACCACTGTCTCCAGCTTCTCCGGAAGCTCCTTGAGCACATCCGTTTTCAGTCTCCGCAGCACAAACGGCCCGGTCAGCCGATGCAGCGCCTTGAGGGCCCGCTGGTCCCCATCCTTTACGATCGGCGCTTCAAACCGTTTCTTAAAACCGGAATAAGTGAAAAGGAATCCCGGCATCAGATAATCAAAAATACTCCACAGATCTCCCAGGCGGTTCTCGATCGGCGTGCCGGTCAGCGCGAACCGCGTCTGCGCTTTTACTATTTTCACTGCCTTCGCGCTCTGGGTGGACGGATTCTTGATATACTGCGCCTCGTCGATGACCTGGAACCGGAATTCCATCTCCTGATACAGCAGCACATCCCGCTTTAGAAGGTCATAGGACGTCACGAAGATATCCGGCAATCCGCCGGCCATTTCCTCTCCACGAAGGATTGCCTCCCGCTCCGCCGCATTTCCCACCACCGTCCGGACCATAAGCTGCGGGGCAAAGGTATGGATCTCATTTTCCCAGTTATAGACCAGGGAAGCCGGGCAGACGATCAGCGCCTGGCTCTCCGGGTTCCTCCGCTTTTCATCCAGCAGAAGCGCGATCACCTGGATGGTCTTTCCAAGGCCCATATCGTCCGCCAGGATGCCGCCAAAACCATAGTGGTCCAGTGTCTTAAGCCACCGAAATCCCGTCTTCTGATATCCCCGCAGCACCGGCTGTAAGCTCTCCGGGATCTCGTAATCGCTGTCCTCCACAGATTTCATTCCGCGGACTACCGCTTTGAACAGATTGTCCCGGTAGAAGGTGATCCCGCTCCCCTCCTTCAGCACGCTGTCCAGATACAGCGCCCGGTACGCCGGAATCTGTACCATACCGCCGGCCAGCTGGGACCGGTTCACCGACAGGCCTTCCACCAGGCGTGCCACCGTCACCAGCCCATTCTCATCAAGCTGTAAAAACTCCCCGCTCTTTAACCGGTAGTAGGGCTTTTTCGGATCGTATTCCGTCAGGATCTTCTGCAGCTGCGCCTGGCTCATTCCCTCCGCATCCACGGTCAGCTCCAGCCATTTGCCGGAGGTCCGCACCCCCACATTGACGCGGGGCGGCGGCATGAGGCGGATGTGCTTCGCAGCTTCCGACACATAGACCTCTCCAAGGGCCATAAACTCCGCCATGCCCTCGCTGAGAAGCCGGTACATGGCATCTTCATCATCCCGGATGAGCAGCGTCTCCGCAGCCTCATCCCGGTACTTGAAATATTTTGTGATGACCTGGCTGATGCGGAACTCTCCCGGCACATCCCGGCAGACCGTCCGGGGCACCTTGTCATCCGCAGCCGGATGAAAGGAAAAATCCCCATAAGACAGGACCGGCTTCATGGTCAGCTCCTCCGGCCGGCTGCTGTCAAAGTGAAACGCTGCCTTAAGCTCCTGTGGGCGGTAGCTTTCTAAGTCAACATCTGCCGAATCCAGGCGGCTGTACGGCATCAGCTTCTGGAGCACCCTCTCATAAAACAGAGGGATATCCCGCTCCTGCACATCCAGAGTATGGCTCTTTTTGTCCTTTAAGACCTGTTCTAAAAATACGCCCAGCTGCTCTGTCGCCGCCTCATCCAGGCAGGTCAGCTTCTGTGCACTGCCCACATACCAGTGCCGTTCCCCGCGGAAACCAAACACGCCTTCATCTACAGACACCTCGATCCCGTCCCGCCCTTTTTTGCGTATCCGGACGGCAAGCTGAACTGGTTCTTTCTTCACCAGGACCTGGATACGGCTGCCGGAAAGAAGCTCCACCTCCAGCCACCGGCCTTCCATCAGTTCAAAAAATCTGTCCCGGTTGGCCTGGCTTAAGATCAGCTCCCGCAATCCCTGGACCGTAACAAAATTGCTCCGTCTGAACTGCTCGTAATGCTCTCCATAGACATTGACCAGCTCCATGAGCAGGGCGCACAGGGGCCGGTCCTCCCTGGCAAATGCCCTGAGGCTGTGATGGAACGTCAGCTGCTTGCCGTAGCTTAAGCTGGCTCCCGTCTCCACGGCCTTCACAAACGCCGTCAGATCCTTTATCACATAAAGCCGTTCTTTCCCTACCTTGAATTCCAGACTGATGATCCCCCTGCTCCGGATGACCAGCCGCGGGACCAGATGCACCTGGATTTCTTCTCCCTCCTGGATGATCTGCGCCACCTCCCGGTTGGTGTACTCCCGGATCATGGAGCGGATTTCCTGGGATGTGGACACCGGACGGCCCGCTCCGGCCTCCTGCTGCTTCTGCCACTCATCCCAGACCTTTTTTGCATGGGCGCACATGCCCTTATAGGAATTTCCATTTACACAAGAACAAGAGTAGTCGCGAAGCTGACTACCCTTGACAGAGAGATTGACCTGATAGGACTGTCCTGCCTCCTCCACGGCTGCACGGACGCCCAGCTCGCCCTTCCAGAACGTGCTGGTCTTCATTTCTGTTATCTTCATAAAGCGTCTCCATCCAAACCACGGTGAACGGGTTACTGTACGAAGTCCGTGTTACATGCGCTCAGGCGCTTCAAAACCAAGGACCTGGATACAGGCTGCCAAGACATCCTTCACCAGGGTGATAAGCTGGATCCAGCCAGCCTGCTGCGCCTTGTCTTCCTCTGCGATGATCCTGGTATCATGATAAAAGCTGTTGAACGCATTGGACAGGTCGTAAATATACTGGCAGATCTTGTGGGGCGCAGTCTCCGCAAAGCTGGACTCCATCACGTCGTTGTACTTGGACAGCTCCAGCATCAGCGCCTTCTCCGCATCGCTCACCGCCGGAAGGATGGCCGGGTCCCCGGCAAACTTGTCCTCCAGCCCTTCATATCTGGCCAGTATGGACTTGATCCGCACGATGGTATATAAAATATACGGTCCCGTATTTCCCTCAAAGGAAATGAACCGGTCAATATCAAACACATAGTCCTTGGCTGCCTGGTTGGACAGATCCCCGTATTTAAGCGCTGCAAGGCCAACGATCTTAGCCGTCTCCTTCGCCTCGTCCTCGGAAACGGTGCGGTTCTCCATGATCCGTGCAAACACGGCCTCATCGATATCGGAGATCAAGTTCTCCAGGCGCATGACGCCGCCGTCCCTGGTCTTAAACGGCTTCCCGTCCTTGCCGTTCATGGTGCCAAAACCAATATGCACCATGGGCGTATCTTCGTTTACATACCCCGCCTTTTTCGCCACCCGGAATACCTGGGTGAAATGCAGCGCCTGCCGTTTATCCGTGATGTAGATATATTTGACCGGCTTGTATTCCTTCTCGCGCTCGATAATGGTCCCCAGATCCGAGGTGGCATACAGCGCAGCGCCGTCGGACTTGCGCACGATACAGGGCGGCAGCTCCTTGGAGTCAGTCGGCTCCGTCACATCCACCACCAGCGCGCCCTGGCTCTCGTAGGCCAGCCCCTTGTCCTGAAGGTCCTGGATCAGCCACGGGATATAGGGTTCCGCATCGCTCTCCCCCTTCCACAGCTCAAAATGCACGTCCAGATTCGCATAGTTCTTCTTTAAATCCGCCAGGGAAACCGCCATAATATGTTTCCAGATCGCGGTAAACGGGGCATATCCGTTCTGGAGCCGGAACGTCGCGGTCTGCGCGCGCTCCTTGAACACCTCATCCTCCTTGGCCTTGACACTTGCAGTTGGATAGATATCCTCCAGCTCACTGATGGTAAAAGGCGGCTCTGCCGGATACTCTCCCGTATAGCTCTCGTCAAAATAAACCAGCTCCGGCTTCCGATCCCGAAGCTCCTCGATGATCAGCCCCATCTGAAGGCCCCAGTCGCCCAGGTGCACATCACCGATCATATGATATCCCAGATGCGCGCCCATACGCTTGATGCTCTCCCCGATGACAGCAGAACGCAGATGGCCCACATGGAGCGGCTTTGCCACATTGGCGCCGCCGTAGTCCACGATGATGGTCTCCCCGTGTCCCGTCTCCTCAAGCCCCAGCCTGGCATCCTTCTGCATACCGTTCATATAATCTGCAAGCCACTGTGCATCCAGACGGATATTGATGAATCCCGGCATTACTGCATTCAGCTCGGAAAACATCCCGGAGCTTTGCTCCGATACCTTCGCTACCACCTCGTTTGCGATATCGATCGGTTTCTTTTTTAAGGCTTTCGCCGCTGCCATGGCGCCGTTGCACTGGTATTCGCATAAGTCAGGGCGGTTGGAAAGCACCACCTTCGCATAGCTCTCATCATAACCGCAGGCAGTAAACGCCGTTTTCATCTCCGCGGCGATCAAATCAAGAATTTTTTTCACGTTCCTGGTCTCCTTCACTCTATTTTCCTCTCCGGCCATCCAGCCGGACTAACTGTGATTAACATCAAACTGAACAATAATTATACTGGATTTCAGAGGAAAATGCAAGACTGACGCTATTTTACAGCTTCTCTTTTGCCACTTTTGCAGCCACTTTTACAGCTGGTCATTTCAAAAGCTGTTATTTCTATAATTTATTTATTTTTTATGTCATTCTCAGCTGTTTTACTGGTATTTTATCCATTTAAATAGTATACTATTTATACATTATTATGAGGGGGAGCTAATTTATGAGAAAATTCCGACTATTGTTTGTTACACTCCTGATATCCAGTCTTCTTGCCCCGCAGGTCCTGGCAGAGACCAGCATACCGCCGGAGACGGAGGCGCCGGCTGCTTCGCCGGTCATTACGGTCGGAGGTTCTGCCGGTGGCGGTTCCGGGCTCAGCACGGCCACGTCCGCGCCATCCACAGTCTATCCTGCCGGTTCCTATCATGCAGGCACTGACATCCCGTCCGGGGAATATGTGCTGCTTGCTAACAATACCGCCTCATACGGCATATACATTATTTATGAAAATGCTTCCGAGGACGCGGACTATGTAGATTACAATACATTTGACTACAATGCCATTATCCGGCTTGAGGACGGGCAGGTTCTGTCCCTGAATAACTGTACTGCCAGCCCCTTAAGTGAAGTCCCGCAGATCGATCACTATTACGGCAACATGTATAAGGTCGGATACCATATCCCGGCGGGCACTTATGAGCTGAAGTCTTTGGACAGTTCCTCCTACGGCATCGCCTATGTGCTCTCCTATCCCAGCGACAATTATGATGTGGTTGAGGACTACACCTATGTGGAGGGCACGGCAGCCATTACCGTAAAGGACGGACAATATCTGCAGCTCAGCGACTGTATCCTGTCAGGCACCGCATCCGCAGCCTCTGCCACTCCAAACCACAGCAGGACCACCAGCTCCTGGTATGATGAATGGAGCAGCGTGGCGGAACAGGTGTCCGGGGATGAACAGCGCAGCTCTCTCATCACCGCTGGTTACCTGATACCGGGGCTTCCCACAAAGACCTCCACCCCGTCCACAGTCTATCAGCCGGGAACCTACCAGGGCGGAACCGATATTCCGGCAGGTGAATATGTCCTTCTCGGGAACGACCGCAATGCGGATGAGTACTCCTATTCCTCCGCCTGTACTTATATGATTTCCACCGTCAGCACTCCGGAAGAACTGGATCAGATTTTGGATTATGGCTCCTTTTATTACAACACCATCATCCGGCTGGAAGAAGGCCAGTTCCTTACATATGATAACTGTACAGCCTCTCCCATTGACCAGGTTCCAAGCCTTGATTACCGGAGAGCCAGCCATTTTAAGGTTGGATACCATATTCCGGCAGGTACATATTATTTCAGATCCGATGGATATGGCATAGCTTACATCCTCTCTTCTCCGTCCCTGCAGTACAGAGACATTGTGGATTATGAGACCACGTCCAGTTATGGCCGCAGCACCATCTCCCTGACGGTCCAGGATGGACAATACCTGTTCCTTGCAGGATGTGAGTTCACAAACAGTGAAACAACCGCCGCATCACCGGGGCCTGGAGGCGAAGCCACCGATTCCAGAACGGCTGCCTATATGGACTATTTAAAACAGTTATATGGCTATGAAGAAGAAGAGACCACCTCCCAGGTCATCACTGCCCCGGCGGAAGGCTGCGCGCTTTCAGCCACAACCTCTGTGCCGTCCACAGTTTACCCGGAAGGCTCTTACGAAGCCGGCACAGAAATACCGGCAGGCGAATACATGCTGCTCTGCTCTGATTACTCAGACAGCGACTACACCTACGGCGGCGCTTATGTGATCTCAACTGCCAGGGAGGCCTCGGATTACGACCAGATCATTGATTATAATTATTTCTCCTACAATGCCATTATCCGCATCGCAGAGGGGCAGTACCTCTACCTGGTCGACTGCACGGCCTCCCCGGTGGACGAGGTGCCGCAGCTGGATTACAGCAGAGGTGAGATGTACAAAGTTGGGCTTCAGCTGCCGGCAGGGACCTACCGCCTGAAAAGCAACGGCAGCAGTTATTCCTATGGCCGTGCCTACATCCTCTCTGCACCGAGTGATAACTATGAGGATGTGGTGGAATCCTTTACGGTAAGTGATGACGCGAAGACGGTGGTCACGGTCAAGAGCGGGCAATATCTGCAGCTTAAGAATTGTTTCGTCGCAGAGGCGGTTTCTTCTGACACCAGCTCTACCGGGCCGGCTTTTGCAGCGGGGAAGGATTGATCACAGACACATCTTTAAGTATTCTTACATAAATATGTTTTTAGAGGCAGGTCGCTAAACAGCGCCTGCCTCTTTTCATTACACAATCACTTCAGACTCTCACTTTTTCCAGACAGGCTGTCAAGCCTTATTTTCGCCAAAATCAGCCTGTTTTCGCCGATTTTATAGCATAAATAAAAAAGCCTAATTCTTTTTGCAAAGGATCAGACTTTTTCAGTGATCCCAAGAAGCCCTGTGCTCCCTGGGATCACTCATTTAATTCATATGAAATTCACATCAAACTCTGGACAGATACTCCCCAGTACGGGTATCGATCTTGATCTTGTCACCGTTGTCCACAAACAGCGGAACATAAACGGTAGCGCCGGTCTCAACGGTAGCCGGCTTGGTAGCGCCCTGAGCGGTATCGCCCTTGAAGCCCGGCTCGGTGTCGGTGATCTCCAGTTCTACAAATAACGGCGGCTCTACGGAAAATACTTTTCCATTGTAGGAGCATACCTTTACAAGCTCATTCTCTTTTACGAACTTCAAAGCATCGCCGATGGTATCCTGGGACAGCGCCATCTGCTCGTAGTTGTCCATGTTCATGAAGTTGAACAGATCGCCGTCTGCATACAGATACTGCATATCTACACGGTCAATCCTTGCAGCCGGGAACTTCTCGGTCGGACGGAAAGTTCTCTCTACAACGCCGCCGGTCATTACGTTTTTAATCTTGGTTCTTACGAAAGCAGCGCCCTTACCCGGCTTTACATGCTGGAACTCTATGATCTGGTATACTGCACCCTCGATTTCCAGGGTAACGCCGTTTCTAAAATCACCTGCTGAAATCATGTGATATTCCTCCTTGAATTTGCGTACTCGCTTTAATACGGTTGTTCTGAAGGACGGATCTCTTCCTAATATTACCGCCGTCCTGAACAGTTATGTTCTATTTTATAATAAATGATACGTTTTTTCAACTATTTTTTTCAGTTTGCATCCATTTGCGTCAGATAATCCATCGCCAGGGCATATCCGCGCAGCCCAAGCCCCACAACCTGACCGGTGCACACCGGCGCAGTCACGGAAACATGACGGAATTCCTCACGCTTGTGCACATTTGAAATATGTACCTCGATGACCGGCGCTTCGATGGACGCCAGCGCATCCCGCAGGGCGATGCTGTAGTGGGTAAATGCACCCGGATTGATAATGATGCCCTCCACGCCGCTGTGGTAAGCCTCCTGGATCTTATCGATCAGACCGCCCTCGTAGTTGCTCTGGAATACCTCCAGATCATGCCCTTCGGCAGCTGCCTTGTCCTCAAGCATCTTTACCAGGTATGCATAGTCCTGCGTACCATAAATACCTTTCTCGCGTATCCCTAAAAAGTTTAAGTTCGGTCCATTTAAAACCAGTAGTTTCATAATTTATTCCTGCCTCCATTTTTTCTGTCATCCGCCCAGCCTGTTCTTCCCGTGCCGCCGTTACAGTCCCGCCGTTATTCCAGCTCATGTTGCCGCTCTGATCATCACCGACGCAATCTCTGCCGCGATCTCCTCCGGCGTCTTTCCGTCCACATCGATCACACGGTGGGCAGCAGCCTCATACAGCGGATTCCGGTATGCCAGCAGCTCCCGGACTTTCTGCTCCACATTCTCTCCCATAAGGAGCGGACGGGTCGTATCACCCTTCAGACGTGCAAGCACCGTCTCCGGCTGCACCCGAAGAAATACCACCGTTCCAAGCTGCCTCAAGATCACACGGTTCTGCTCCAGCAGCGGCAGGCCGCCGCCCACGGATATGACCGACCGGTCCGTCTCTGCCAAAAGCTTTTCCAGCACCCTGGTCTCTGCCCGGCGGAATGCCGGTTCTCCCTGGGTGGCAAAAATGTCAGAAATGGACATGCCCGCCTCTATCTCGATCATCTGGTCCGTATCCAGCAAAGGACTGCCTGCTGCCGCCGCATATGCGCCGCCCACACGGGTCTTGCCCGCCCCCATAAAACCGATCAGGATCACGTTCTGTTTCATCACGCATCCCCTCCCAGAAACCGGGACAGAAGCTCCCGCGCTCCGTCGATCACAGGCTCCGGTATCTTTACCTCAGGATACCACATTTCATAAGCTGCAATCCCCTGATATAAAAGCATGTCCAGCCCGTTGCTGGTCCTGGCTCCTGCAGCCGCTGCAAGCTTCATGAACTTCGTCTCCACAGGCGTATAGATCACGTCAAACGCCGCGCCCAACTTCTCATAAAACTCCGGCTCTGTGACCGGCGCAGCTTCCACATCCGGATGCATCCCCACACTGGTGGTCTGTACGGCCAGGCAGTCTTTCTCCGGGATGGAACGCCACTCTGAAAGCGCCAGCGGCACAAGAAGCTCCCTGCCGAACCGCCCATTGATATCATCCGACAGAGCACGCGCCTTATCCACACTCCGGTTGAGCACATAGACCCGGGCCGCGCCTTCCTTCGCCAGTACATAGGCTGCCGCCTTCGCAGCGCCGCCTGCTCCCAGAAGGATGCATGTCTCATCCTGTATCTCCATACCAGCTTCCGTCATGGCCCGGAAAAGCCCTGCTGCATCCGTATTATATCCTTTATAGCCCAGTTCATCCCGCACCAGGGTATTGACCGCACCGATCGCCTCCGCAGCCTCATCGATGCCGCACAGATGCTCCATGACTGCCTGCTTGTGAGGGATCGTCACATTGACGCCGGTCACGTTTAAGGCATACGCGCCTCTCACCGCAGCGCCCACCTGTCCAGGCTGTACCTTAAACGGCACATAGGTCATATCCACGCCGATCTGCTCCGAATAGTAGTTGTGCATCATCGGGGACATGGAGTGCTCGATCGGGCATCCCATCACCCCGCATACCATAGTCTTTCCGCTTGTCTTCATTGGTCAGTCTCTTTTCTCAGTTTCTTTTTATATAGATACAGCACAGGAGCTTCCAGGTAACGCTTCAGAACGATCTGGATCTCCTCCTTTGGATCAATGGGTTTCACCAGGATTCCATAGATCCCGCACCGGTTTGCGCCGTACACATCCGTGAACAGCTGGTCTCCCACAAACAGGGTCGTATCCCTGTCGGTCCCCATGATCTCCATGGCCTTTAGATAATTCCTGATCCCCGGTTTGCCCGCCTTGTGGATATAGGGTGAGTTTACCTTCTCTGCAAAAGACGCCACCCGCGGTTCCTTATTGTTTGATAAAAGGCAGGTCCTGATCCCCAGCCTGTGAAGCCGCTCAAACAGAACAAGCGCCCGCTTGTCCGCCGGCGCTCCGTGAGGAACCAGAGTATTGTCAATATCGAAGATCACCCCGCGGATGCCCCTTTCCTGCCACTGCTCCCAGGGTATCGCATCTGTACTGTCCAGCCACTCCTTCGGGTAAAATTGTTCTAGTATCAATGCCGGTCTCTCCTTCTATAAATGTCACTTATTCTTCAGCAGCTTGCCCAGCTCTTCCATAAACGTATTCACATCCTTGAACTCCCGGTATACGGATGCGAAACGTACATAAGCAACCTCATCCATCTGCTTGAGCCTGCGCATCACCAGCTCACCGATGGCGGAAGTCTCCACTTCCTTCTCCTCCATATTGAAGATCTGGTTCTCGATCTCGTCGATCATGGAATTGATCTGCTGTGTGGATACGGGACGCTTGTGGCAGGAGTGGATGATCCCCGCCTCGATCTTGGAGCGGTCGTAAGCCTCCCTGGAACGGTCCTTCTTGATCACCATAAGCGGCATGGTCTCTAATTTTTCATAAGTTGTAAAGCGCTTCCCACAGGTCTCGCACTGACGGCGGCGCCGGATAGAGCTGTTGTCATCTGCCGGCCTGGAATCGATTACCTTCGTATCTGCTGCGTTGCAATATGGACATTTCAACTTTTTTTCCTCCTGGTTTTCAACCCCTTGATTTGGTTTTACGTCAATGTTTTACGTCAACTTACATTACGTCTATTTTACATTACCTGCCAAATATGCGCAAGCTGTTTTTCAGCCGGGGATGACGTGTTGGGATATCATATGGATTGCCGTGCCGGCGGCAGCCGCCATAAACTGCGGTCATAACTGGCTAATCATACTTACAGGCTTTCTCCACATCCTTGAGCTTCTTGATCTCCACCAGGATGATATCGTCCCCGATCTGTTTCACGTCGCAGAAGGAGATCACATACTCCTTTTCCCGTCCAAATATCCCGCAAAGGCACCCTGGCCCTGGTACGATCAGATGGGTGATACATCCGGTACACGGGTCAAATTCCACATCTCCCACATACCCCAGCCGTTTGCAGTCGCAGATATTGATCACTTCTTTTTTTTTAAATCAAAAATACGCATAGTCTACACCTGATTTCTCCCTTAGTGTATTCTATGCGTATTTTTCTGTTTTGTCCGTCCGGACCCTGAATTCCGTTTTATATGGGATATTCCGGAACTCCGGGCAATCCCTGCGTCTGATAAACCGGAGGATACTTTTCGTCCTTTATGGTCAGATAGAACCGTATATTGGTACAGACCAGATAGGGTGCGATCCAGATATAACCGATCCCAAACGTCAGATATCCCAATATAAAGATCCCGAAAAAGCTGAATTCCAGCCGGATCATCCGCCAGATATTCCCCTGCATCAGGTCTTTGCTGAACCGCATGGCTTCCATCACCCGAAGCTGAGGATCTTCAACCAATGCAGGCAGGGCCATAGCATAACGGCACAGGACGGCGATCGGCACCACCAGCATCAGGGGATATCCCACCAGGAAGCCTGCGCCGATATGCCTGCCGACAGAGAACAATATCCACAACAGCAGTCCCGGCAGACAGGACAGGATACTGTAAAGTGTCAAAAGGGACATAAGACCCAGATACCGTGGGAAATGATTCTTCACTGCAAAGAACAGGTCGCCTATCTCGCACTCCTCCCCCACAGCGATCCGGTAGCAGAGCCTAACATAGCCTACCATCAATATCAGAGAAAGGACCATATATACGATCATCATCGCCAACGTCATATAGACCATGACAGCCAGTCCCGTATTGTTTGGGCCTGCCAGCAGCCCCAATATAAACAAGACAATAAAAAACGGGATCATCAGCAAAAAACCAACCAGATACATCACCAGGACCGCACCGGAAGCATTTCCGTAATTGCCCTGGAGCGCTTTTCTCGCCTCCAGCTTAAGTTCAGCAGCAGTCTTCATCAGAACCCACCTCCCATCGGAATCCGCTGGAATATGGCCAGGATATTGTCCAGATCCAGGTCCGGCCGGGTCACGTCCGGGATCGCCGGAAGGTTCTGGATCGGGTTTGACCCGAAGCGGCTATCACTGTAAAGTCCCAAAGCTATTAAACCGCCCCAGAATGCCGCGCACAGCACCAGCCCGGCAATGGACAGCGCCAGCCCGGCCTTTGCCTGACCGCGCATACGCTCCTCTGTCCTGGACAGCAGCGCAAACAGGATGCCCAGCCCGCCAAAAATAAAACTGCCATAATAACAGCAGCAGGTCACTACCGCCAGGATCCCCATAACAAGCGAAGCAGTCGCCATGTTATTTGGCGGCTGCTTCTGCCCGGATGGGACCGGCCCGGATGTCTGGTTTTCCTGCTGCAAGGTACTTTCCATTTGATAATCCATACCAGTCTCCTCTGTAAAATCCTTAATGCTTAGAATAACGGAACAACTGCTCCCTCGTAGGTGCTCTCAATAAATGCTTTCGCATCCTCGCTGGTCAAAGCTTCCACAAGAGCCTTGACAGCCTCATCATTTTCCTTGCCTTCCTGTACTGCCACGATATTGCCGTAGGTCACCGCAGCCTCAGAATCAGAAGCCTCAACCGCCAGCGCGTCAGACACCTTTAAGCCTGCTTCGATGGCATAGTTTCCGTTTACCACTGCAATATCCACATCCTGCAGAGAACGCGGAACCTGTGCCGCCTCGATCTCCAGGATGTCCAGGTTCTTCGGATTCTCCACCACATCCGTCTTGGTCGCATTTAAGCCAACGCCCTCAGTCAGCTTGATCAGGCCCTGTGCTTCCAGCAGCAGCAGCGCTCTCGCCTCGTTGGTCGCGTCGTTGGGAACCGCCACTTTTGCACCGTCAGCCAGGGCATCCAGGGAAGCGGTCTTACCTGCATAGATTCCGAACGGCTCATAGTGGATCGCGCCCGCGCTCACCAGCTTGGTCCCGTTCTGCTCATTGAACTGCTCTAAATACGGAAGATGCTGAAAATAGTTCGCATCCAGATCCCCACTGTTCAGCGCCAGGTTCGGCTGTACATAATCGGTGTATTCCTTGATCACAAGCTTGTAGCCTTTTTCCTCCAGAGCCTTGGAAGCTGCTTCCAGGATCTCTGCGTGGGGAGCCGGGCTGGCGCCCACCAGGAGTTCCTTTAACTCAGCCGGAGCTTCCGCTGCCGTTTCACCGGTCTCTGCCGCGCTCTCTCCTGCCTTTGCAGTTGCCGCCTCAGTTGCTGCCGCTGTAGTCTCCGCCGGTTTGCTTCCTCCGCATGCGGTCAGTGTAGCCGCCAATACTGCTGCTGTGATGATGATTGATTTTTTCATAATGATTCCTCCTCTTTCCTGAAAAAAATTTGATTTATACGGCTTTTCGCCAACAGCCTCCGCGGTGGAAAATCCCGCTTGCGGCTGTTAAATCCAGTTGCTTCATTTCCCGGTGAACGTCAGCGGATACGCTTGTCGCTGACTCTTGCCATCTTCATTCCGATCTCCTGGATGATCTGGACAATGATGACCAGAATCGCCACGGTCAAAAACATCATATCCGACTGATACCGGTAATAACCATAGTTGATCGCGATACCGCCCAGTCCGCCGCCGCCGACAGCGCCTGCCATGGCGGAGTATCCAAGGATCGTGGTCGTGGAGATCGCAGCTCCCACCAGAAGGGAGGGCTTCGCCTCCGGAAGCAGTACCTTCCAAATGATCTGGAACGTGGAAGCTCCCATGGACTTGGCCGCCTCGATCACTCCGGCATCCACTTCCTTAAAGGAAGATTCCACCATCCTCGCAATGTACGGCGCCGCTGCAATGACCAGAGGCGGTACAACCGCCTTGGCTCCCAGGGTGGTTCCCACCACCACACGGGTCACCGGCATGACCATGATCAGCAGGATCAAAAACGGTATGGAGCGCAGCAGGTTGATGACAATTCCCAGCACCTTCTGAAAAAGTGGAAGGGGACGGATACCGTCCTTATCTGTCACCACCAGAATGATCCCCAGGGGTATGCCGATCACATAAGAGATCACAGCAGAAGTAAATACCATATACAGGGTCTCACCGATCCCCGACTTAATGAGTTCTATAATCTGCGGACTAAATATCATCGCCTGTCACCTCCTCAAACAGTATCTGCACGGATTTTAAATAGTTGAGCGCCCGGTTGGCATCCGCCTCATCCTCCGGGAGCTGGACGATCATCTGTCCCACGGCCTTGCCTCCAAGATCCCTTGTGGACGCATACAGGATGTTGACCGGAACCTTGCTGGCCAGGATCATATTGGCGATCACCGGTTCCATGGATTCTCTTCCGTCAAAGGTGATACGCACCTTCCTGGACTTGTCAAATGTCACATTGGTCACCGCATCTCCCAGGATCAGCTGCCTTCCGATCTTGGACTTGGGTTCTGAAAAGATGTCGGATACGTTGCCCACCTCGGCGATATGGCTGTGGTCAATGATCGCCACCCTGTCACAGATCGCCTCGATGACTGCCATCTCATGAGTGATCACGATCACGGTGATTCCCAAATCCCGGTTGATCTGCTTTAAGAGCTGAAGGATCGACTTGGTCGTATTGGGATCCAGCGCGCTGGTAGCCTCATCACAGAGCAGCACCTTGGGATTGGTCGCTATGGCACGGGCGATGGCGACCCTCTGCTTCTGGCCTCCGGAGAGCTGGGCCGGATATGCCTTTGCCCGGTCCTCTAAGCCCACCAGCTTTAAAAGCTCCATTGCCCGGTCCTTCGCCTGCTGCTTGGGAATCCCTGCGATCTCCATAGGAAAACAGATATTTTTCAGTACGTTCCTCTGGGCCAGCAGGTTGAACTGCTGGAAGATCATGCCCATGTTCTGTCTCGCCTTCCGCTGTCTTACCTCCGGAAGCGCCGCCAGATTCTCTCCCTCGAAGATCACTTCCCCTGAGGTCGGTACCTCCAGCATATTGATGCAGCGCACCAGCGTGCTCTTGCCTGCTCCGGAAAGTCCGATGATCCCGAATATCTCTCCCCGGTGAATGTCCAAGTTGATGTCGTCTAAGGCCACCACAGGTCCATTGGCGGTCTTAAACTCTTTTCCCATGTTCCGAAGCTGGATGATGGTTTCTTCCTGTGCCATATTGTGCTCCTCTTTTCCTGAATTTGAATGTATTCTTATTCCCGCCGGGCAAACGCAAAAACGCCGCAAACCCTGCACAGGCTTGCGGCGATATATCCGGCTATTCTACTCCGGTCCCTATCCGATTCTACTCACAATCCATGCAGACTATATCTGATTTTTCAAGCATACGAACATACGGCACATGTCCATCATCATGCCGCACATCATAGCCATATTCATCTGCATAGCCTTCTGCTGAGTCATATCGGTTCCTCTTTCTTTGCCACGTCAATAAAATCATTAAAATACTCTATGAGGCGTATTTTACGTCAGTGTGGAATGTTTGTCAAGTAAATTCAAGTAAATATTTGTATTTATTGTGAAAACCCAATCTCCTCCAACAGTCCCCGGTACTCCTCGTTCACCTTATCGAGATACGCCTCAAACTCCTCGTGTCCCTCATATTCCATGGTCCAGCCATATTTTTTGCAGGTGGTCTCCCAGCTCTCCGTCTCCGTCATTTTCTTTAAGATCTCCTCCCAATATGCAACTGCGTACTCCGGCATATCCTTGGGCCCGAATACGCCTCTCCAGTTGCTGAACTGGGCGTCGATCCCCTGCTCTTTGCAGGTTGGGATCTGGGAAACGATCTCTCCCTCCAGGCGCTCATCCGATGTGACGGCAAGTACCCGGATATCCCCGCTTTCCATCAGCCCTACCACATCGCTGATCCCGGCTGAGAGCACATCCACCCGGTTTCCCATAAGCTGGGCCACTGCTCCGCCGTTTTCAAAGCCTTCATATGCAACCAGGTTAAGGTTCCCTACTCCCGCAGCCCGGGCCGCCTGCAAAAACTGGATATGGTCCATGGACCCATATGAGGAGGTCCCTCCGATCCGCACAGAATGCGGGTCCTTCTTAAGCTGGGCCATCAGCTGGTTCAAATCCTTATAGGGCGAGTCCGCACGCACGGCAAAGCAGCCATAGTCCACCACCAGCCTGGCGATCGGCGTGGTATTATCTTTGTAATTCAGTTCCGTGCTGCCATTTAAATGGATCAGGCACAGCGGCGGAGAGAATATGGAAAGGATATCATCCCTGCCGCGGTTCTCCTCCAGGTATTCCAGGGATACCCGTCCGCCGCCCCCCGGCTTGTTGGTCACCGGAAGAGGTACTTTTACCAGCCCCGCCTTCTGAAGGCATTGGGATACAGACCGTATGGTCAGATCATAACCGCTTCCCGGTCCCGCTGGTGCGATCAGTTCCACCGACTCCAGCGGATAACTTTCTGATTCTTCCGGCTCCTTCTTCTCTCCACAGCCTGACGCCCCCGCGGCAAGCATAAGAAACAAACCATAGATTCCCATGGTCCTCAGGATTTTTCTCAAATCAAAGCTCCTCCTTCCCCTCCTGCCTGAATGCCAGTCTTGCGATCTCTTCAGACAGCTCTTCAAAACTCACAGGCTTGACCAGTATTTTATCCACAACCCCTTTCTGGTACATATGGAGAGCCGCCGACTCCACAAGCCCCGTGATCATGATGATCCCCATCGCAGGCTGGCTCATCCGGATCCGCTGTGCCAGAACGGTCCCCTTCAGCTGCGGCATCATGTAATCCACGATCGCTACATGAAAACGCCCCGGCTGTTCCTCCAAAACCTTCAGAGCCTCCTCCGGGTCCGTGTACCCATCCACACAGTATCCCCGTTTTTCCAGGCGCTTTTTAAAATATTTAACCACACGTTCCTCATCGTCAACCAGCAGGACGGAGACCTCTTTCCTGTTCTCCCGTCTGACCTCCTCCACTGCTGCCTGGATGGCAGTCGTCCCTCTGGTCGCCGGCAGATAGAGAAAGAATCTGCTCCCCTCTCCCGGCTCACTCTCCACACGGATAAATCCTCCATGGTTGACCAGGATATCCTTTACCACCGACAGGCCCAGCCCAGTACCGTCGCCGGAGCCTTTGGTTGTGAAGAATGGATTGAAGATCTGGCTTAAAACATGTTCCTCCATCCCACAGCCCGTATCCGCCACCAGGATCTCCACATAATCCGATCCTGCCAGCTCCCGCAGATTTTCCGGCATCCCTTCGCGGTTTACCCGCCGGGTACTTACCGTAAGGGTTCCGCCTGTATCTTCCATGGACTGGATCGCATTGGAATACAGATTCAGCAGGATCTGGTGGATCTGGGTCGCATTCCCGTATATGTTCGCATTCCGGTCATCCAGATGCTCCTCCATCCTGATATTGGAAGGGATGATCAGGCTCACCATCTTGGAAGCATCCTGGATCACCACATCCAGGTTTATGGTCTTATATCCCGAAGTATCCGTCTCCTTGCGGCTGAATGGAAGGATCTGTTCCACGATCTCCTTCGCCCGGGTCCCCGCCTTGTGGATCTCGTCAATATCCTCGTAATACTCGCTGCCCCGCCCCATCTGTTCCCGCAGGAATTCCGAATAACCCAGTATGGGCGTCAAAAGATTGTTAAACTCATGTGCGATCCCTCCGGCGAGCGTCCCCATCGTCGTCAGCTTCTGATAATGGCGAACCTCCTCCCGGCTCCGGTGCAGCTCCTCCAGCGTCCCGTTGATCTCTTTTAAATATCCCGTCTCCAGCTCCAGCTTCTGGCGTTTTTTCAGCAGCGTATAGATCGCCAGCCCGCTGGCGATGACCGTCAGAAGGACAGCGCCGAACAGCAGGCTGAACCGCCTCATATTGCTGAATTCGATCGCCACCGCCTGACTGTAGGGCATCACGGCAGAGATATGCCAGGAGGTCCCCCACAGATTCATTCTGGAAAAGGCGGCGATCACCTTGTCCGGAGGGATGATCCCATTAAAAAATGAATCATAGATCGTCATTCCCTCCTCCTGCCGGTACTGAACCTCCAGCATTGCCTTCTGGCTGCCATACTGGGGCAGGGTGTCAAACTCCGGGATATCCTCCCTTTCATTAAATCCCAGCATCCCGTCCACCGGATGCATGATAATGGTCCCGTGTTCATCCTTGACCATAATATAACCCGGTCCATCCACCTTGAGCGGCGCCACATACCGGTCATACAGTCTGTTCATATCGATCACGCTCACCACAGTCCCCAGATAACCGCTGCCCCCATACACGCTGTTGACCAACTCCATACCATAATGGTTCTCGCTGATGGGAAATACGCCTCCAATCCCGCTGGTGCCTTCTGTCCCGCACTTCTCCAGGTTTAATATCTTCTCGTCAAATTCCTCCAAAAACGGGTACTGGTTGTAATGAAAAATCTGCTCTCCCTTATTGTTTAAAAGGTACATCCTGGACGGTCCCTGCTGGTCGGACAGCATGTAAGAAAATATGTATTCCTTGATCTTTTCCGTCTCTCCAGTCCGATAGTGCTCCTCCATGGCATCTAAAAAACCCGGAGTCTGGGTCAGGATACTGACCTGCTTTAGCTGCTCGGAAATACACAGCTCCAGGTTCTGGGAAACGGCGCGGGAGACCAGCAGCAGATGCTGCTGCTGCTGACGTATGATCATCTGTGTATACGCCTGGTAGGTATTGTTCATGGCAAACGCCAAAAATATCAGGATCCCTGCCGTTACCACTGCCAGCAGAAGCCTCTTCCCTTTCTCCTTCATGTTCCCGCCGCTCCATCCATACGTTTTCTATAAGCATAACACGGATGACCTTATTTTTCCATCCATTCCACATCCCGGCCTTCCTTTACTGCCTCAGGATCTCCCCGCAGAACGGGCACCTTCCCCCTTTTAACAGCGGATATTTCATGTCCAGCTTCCCGCGGCATTTGGGACAGCGGTAGCGGTTCTTTTCCAGGATGTAGGAACCCAGGAGCATGCACAGCCCCGCCGCCCACATACCGGAGACCAAAAAAACGATCCCCAGGATGGCAGCCCCGATACAGACAGGCTTGACGCAGGTCAGCGGGATATCCGCTTTAATCACTCTTTTATTCATACTTACGTCCTCTTTTTCAACGGGAAAAACAGGCCTGCCGGTACAGACCCGTTCCTCCAGATATATGGCAGTCACAAATGGACTCAAGTTTAAGCTGCCGTACCCTTTTTCTTTTGCAGCAGCGGTTTGATCACCGGGTTTAATAATACAACCAGACAGATGATCAGGATGATCCCGGTTACGGGGCGGGTCACGATATTGACCGTCTCCTGCCACAGGGTATCACCGGAAGCGATCGTGTAAGCACGGCGAAGGTTGGACTCGCAGATCACGCCGAGCACCAGGCCTAAGATCATCGCCGAGCTGTTGAATTTACAGGTTACGAATACGAATCCGATCAGTCCGGAGATCGCCATAAGGATAACGTCCACGGAGGTGTTTTTCGTTGCATACGCCCCGATGGTCGCCATCATGATGATCGTCGGTCCAAGGACGCTGTACGGCACCTTTAAGACCTGTACAAAGATCCTTGCGATCACGATCGCTGCAAATACCATGATGATATTGGACACGAACATGGACGCAAAGGTCGCGGATAAGAACTGCGGCTGGTTGATCAGAAGCAATGGTCCCATCGTAACGCCTTTCAGCACCAGCGCCGACATCATGATCGCCGCCGCGTTGCCTCCGGGAATACCCAGGGATAACAGCGGTACCATGGAACCGCCCGTTGCCGCGTTGTTGCCTACCTCAGGGGCCGCGATACCCTCTAAACATCCGGTACCGAACTTCTCCGGCGTTTTCGAGATCTTCTGCTCTGCGGAGTAGCAGAGGAAGGATGCGATCGTTGCGCCTGCGCCCGGCAGGATACCGATGACCGTACCCAAAACTGAACATCTGGCGATGATCCATTTGACAGAAAGGATCTCCTTGATGGACGGCATCTTTGCCGACATCACAGTATTTTTACCGCCTACCGCCTGAAGCTTGGACGGCTTGTTGGTCTGCTTTAACACCTCGGTCACCGCAAAGAATCCGATCATGACCGGAATCATCTCGATCCCTGAGGTCAGGAATCTGGTCCCAAAGGTCAGACGCGGAACGCCAAGGAGCGGGTCAAGACCGATACATGCCAGCACAAGTCCGATCAGGCCGGAGATGATCGTCCGGCAGATATTGTCCGTTTCCAGGCTGGTCAGAATGGAAAGTCCCATAAAGGAAATGGCAAACAGCTCCGACGGTCCAAAGCTTAAAGCCGCCTGGGTCAGCTGCGGGCTCAAAAGGAGCATACATACCGCCGCGAACATACCGCCGATGGCGGAACAGATCAGCTGCATACCCAGGGCTTTTCCTGCCTCGCCACGCTGGGCCATGGGGTATCCGTCATAGGTTGTGGGCGCACTGGAAGGAACGCCCGGGATCTTGAACAGGATCGCCGTCATACCGCCTCCGGTGATGGACGCGCAGTAGATGGCTACCAGGAATGCGATCGCATTGACCGCATCCATTTTGTAAGTAAACGGGATGCCCAGGGTCACTGCCATCGTCGCTGAAACGCCCGGCAGCGCGCCAAATAAGGTTCCCAAAAATACTGCAAAGATAATCAGCACGAACATCTGCGGCGCAAACACCACCGACAGACCGCTGGTCAACAGATCAAGCATACACTACCTCCTTTACATTGCCGGGACGAGAGACTCCACGAAAAGAGCAAAGTCCCTTAAGAAGGACACCTGGCCTCTCGGAAGCATAACGCCCAGCATCACGGCAAACCCGATGTACAAAATAATGGTGATCACAACCGAAGTCCCGATCAGGATCGGAAACTTCCTCTGCCCCAGCAGATACCCATAGGCGATCAGGAACAAAAGGCAGGTTGCCATAAATCCGACCGGTTCGTACATAAGAGCCATGACGACCACCAGGACCATGCCTACAAAAAGCTTGCTTTTTACAAGCCGCCCAATGGATGGAAAGAAGTCTGCAAATGCAGCAGCGATATCCTCTTTCCTGTTTTTCTTAAAATACTTAAATATATTCCAGCACAATGCCAGGATCAGCAGTGACAAAAGGGCCTGGGGCCATTGTTCGGCCCCCAGCTCATTTGCCGCTGACACAGGCATGGTCGCTCCCACATACCAGAAACAGAATGCGGAAAATCCAAGCAGAAGCAAATTGACGATCAATTCCAGTGCCATACGGTCTAACTCCTTCCTAATGTTTTACTGAATCAGGCCAGCTCCTTTTAAGTAATCCTCAAAGGTCACATACTCTTCATCGATCAAAGTCTGCATCTCAGCCGCATCCGCATAACCCGGGCGGTCCAGATAACCTGCGTTCTTCATGAAGTCCTGATAAGCCGCGCTGTCCCATGCGGTCTTGATCGCTGCTGCCATTGCGTTTACTGCTGCATCCGGAGTATCCTTGCGGCACAGAACGCCTCTCCAGGTTCCCACATAAGAATCAATGTTGTGCTCGCCGGTGCATTCAATATCCGGGAAGGAGGACATCCTTTCCTCAGACATGGAGATCAGCGGAACGATGTCGCCGGACTCGATCAGGCCCTTGATCTCGTCTGCGCCGGTGATGTTGATGTTGATATGGCCGCCAACCATTGCAGAGCTGAGCTCAGCGCCGCTGGAGTAGTTCACGATCTTCACGTACTTCTCAACTTCGGTGATATCACAGCCAAGGCCGCCTGCCAGGGTCTGCTTTAAGGAGACGGAATCCGCGCCGGTTGCCGTCAGCATTCCACAGGTCAGCTCCTGGGGATGTTCCTTCGCATAGGTTACAAATTCGTCAAAATTGGTATATTTGCCTTCCATTGCCTTCTTGGAAGAAGCAATGATGTTGATGGAGTGAACCAGCTTTGCCACCGGACGGAACTCTTCTCTGAAATCCACCGGCAGGATCTTCTGCAGATCCAGCATGATGTGGGACTGTGTTCCCAGCACGTAAGTATAACCGTCAGCCGGCTGCTTGTTGGTAAAGTCGATACCGTTGGCTCCGCCTGCGCCCTCTACGTTGACGATCTCAACCGGAACGCCCAGGACCTTTTCCAGCTCCGGCTGCAAAGGACGAAGTGTACCGTCCGCACCGCCGCCTACGCCCCACGGACAAACAAGAGTTACTTTTCTCTCCCATTTCCAATCTTCAGCGCCCGCTGCCTCTTCTGCTTTAGCCTCACCTTCCTTTGCCGCCTCTGTTTTTGCCGCTTCCTCTTTTGCCGCCGTTTCCTTCGGTGCGGCTGTGCTGCCTGAGCTACATCCAGTCACTGCCATTGCCAACATGGAAAATGCCATCGATACCGCCAAACCCTTTTTCAAACTCTTTCTCATCATAACCTTCCTCTCCTTCCAAAGCCTTTATGAACTTTGTACACTTTTTACTTGTATCTTTATATTACATTAGCAAACTTAACCACACGCATACCTTTTCTTAAATTTTTGTAAGATAAATGTAACTATATGGTAAAGAAGAGAAAGTGTGTTATAATCATGTTAAGATAAATTTACAGACAGCATTTTACAGATGACCAAATATCAGGCTGTCACGAAGAAAGGAGACGATCCCTTGAACCGTAATAAAATCCTTGTAGTAGACGACGATCCATCCGTACGCCGTATGATATGCCGTATCCTGGACAGTGAGGGATTGTCTGCCCAGGAAGCCTCCGGAGGCCTGGAGGCGATCCAGCTGGCGCAGTCACACCCCTATTCCCTGATCATCCTGGACCTGATCATGGACGATATGGATGGTTTTCAGGTGATCAACCACCTGCGGCTCCACGGGGTCCTGACCCCGCTTTTTGTCTTAAGCGGCAGGCAGGCTGAGGTTGACAAGGTTCTGGCTCTGGGAATCGGAGCCGACGACTACATCACAAAACCATTCAGCACCATGGTGCTGTGCGCAAAGGTAAAAGCCTGTCTCCGGAGGGAAAGCCTTTCGGGTCCGGTCAGCACAAACGAGATCCTGGCAGGCCCGTTCCGCTATATTGTAGATGAGATGCGGCTGTTCAAGGACAACATCGAGCTGTTCCTTTCCAGCAAAGAATGTCTGCTCATGAGGTATTTCCTGACCAACCAGAACAAGATCCTCACCAAGGAGCAGATCTATCGTCAGGTGTGGAATGATACCTTCGTCGATGACAATACGATCATGGTACATATAAGACGTCTCCGCATGAAGATCGAGGATGATCCCAACCATCCGGTGTTTTTAAAAAATGTCCGCGGGATCGGATATCAGTTTGTGGTCTGTCCTTCGGGGCAGGATCCCAATCCTTCCGGGGCGTCTGTGTTTCACTGAGCTTGATTCCAACCATCAAAAAGGGAAAGCCGTCACTGCACAATGACTGCTTTCCCTTTTTAACAGACTTTTTGATTCTGTAGATTCTGTATCACGTTCTATGCCAGAACATTCTTACAGCCCTTTCACAACCTCAGCCACATGCTTCGCCGTGAACCCGAACTTCTCAAACAAAGACTCAGCCGGCGCCGACGCGCCAAATCCCTGCATCGTCACATACGCCCCGTCCAGGCCCACATACTCGCCCCAGCCGAACCCGCTTAAGGCTTCCACCGCCACACGCTTCCTCACCGCCTTCGGCAGCACCTTCTCCCGGTACTCTGCATCCTGCTTGGCAAACACATCCATGCTCGGCATGCTCACCACACGCACGTCGATGCCTTCCTCCGCCAGAAGCTTCTTCGCATCCACCGCCAGGGACACCTCCGAGCCGCTTGCCATCAGGATCGCATCCGGCGTCTCCTTCGCACTGTCCTCCAGGATATAACCGCCCTTCAGCGCCTCCCTGCTGCTCCCCAAGCTGCGGCAGGTTCTGCCTTGTCAGTACCAGCGCCGTGGGCGCATCCTTCGCGGTCGCTGCATAATACCAGGCCGCAGCCGTCTCCGTCGCATCCGCCGGGCGGTACACGTGAAAGTCCGGCATCGCACGCAGCATCGCCAGCTGCTCGATCGGCTCATGGGTCGGCCCATCCTCCCCCACTCCGATACTGTCATGGGTGAACACATAAGTCACCGGCAGCTTCATCAGCGCTGCCAGACGCGCCATAGGCTTCGTGTAATCGCTGAACACGAAGAACGTGGACACAAACGGCCTCATCCCGTGCAGCGCCAGGCCGTTCCCTATCGCCGCCATCGCCAGCTCCCGCACGCCAAAGTGCAGGTTCCTTCCTGCGTAGTTATCTTTAGAGAAATCCCCCATATCGCTCATATAGGTCTTGGTGGACGGCGCCAGATCCGCGGCTCCGCCGATCAGCGCAGGAACCTCATTCTTTAAACGGTTCAGCATGATGCCGGACAGATTCCTGGTGGCCTGCGTTTTATCCTCGTATGCCCAGAACGCCTCGTCGTCATAAAGCTTTTCGCCGATCTGCTTATCATGGTAAGCGTCCCACTGCTCCTTAAGCTCCGGGTATGCCTTTGCATACTCTGCAAACAGGGCCTCCCATGCTTCCTGCGCCTTTGTTCCCTGAGCCGCCAGGCTCCGGTAATTCTCATACACATCCTCCGGCACGTAGAACGGCTCCATGCTCTCCCAGCCCAGGTTCTCCTTGAGCGCCGTCACATTCTCTGCTCCCAGGGGTTCCCCGTGGGCGCTGGCCCTGCCCTGTTTGGCGGGGCAGCCGTAGCCGATCTGGGTCTTCACGGTGATGAAGGACGGTCTTACCGTATCCGCTTTTGCTTCTTCGATCGCTTTTCCGATGGCCTCCGGGTCGTTGCCGTCCTCCACGGTGATGGTCTGGAAGCCGAAGGCCTCCATCCTCTTCTGCACATCCTCCGTAAAGGCGATATCCGTGCTCCCCTCGATGGAGATCCTGTTGGAATCATACAGCACGATCAGCTTGTGAAGGCCAAGGGTACCCGCCAGGGAGAATGCCTCCGAGGAGATCCCCTCCATCATGCAGCCGTCGCCGCCCAGCACGTAGGTATAATGGTCCACCACCGGATATTCCGGACGGTTGAACACGGCAGCCAGATGGGCCTCCGCCATAGCCATGCCCACGGCCATGCCCATGCCTGCGCCCAGCGGGCCTGTGGTGGCCTCAACCCCCACCGTATGCCCGTACTCCGGGTGACCCGGGGTCAGGGAGCCGGACTGGCGGAAGTTCTTTAGATCCTCCACGGTCAGACCGTAGCCGAACAGATGCAGCAGGGAATAGAGTAATGTAGAGCCATGACCGCCGGAAAGGATAAACCGGTCCCGGTCCTCCCATTCCGGGTCAGCCGGATTGTGGTTCATATGGTGCGCCCACAGCTCATAAGCCATGGCCGCCGCCCCCAGGGGCAGCCCCGGATGGCCGGAGTTTGCCTTCTGCACGGCGTCCGCCGCCAGGACGCGGATTGCGTTTACAGACTTTGTTTCAATATTATTCATCCTGTTTCTCCCTTTTGATACACGCATATTTCATGCACGTTTATTTCCAGTATCCTAATTCACCACATTATAGTAAACTCGTGATCCCACCAGAATTAATCGCCGAATACCTTCCTGTAGTCTGCCTGGAACTTGGCAATACCCTGATTAGTCAGCGGATGCTTTGTCATCTGCAGGATGACCGGATAAGGCACCGTCGCAATATCGGCGCCAGCTCTTGCACAGTCGATCACATGGATCGGGTTTCGCACGCTGGCAGCAATGATCTCCGTGGTGATATCGTCATACATCTGGAAGATATCCATGATCTCCTCGATCAGCTGGATGCCCGGCATGGAAATATCATCTAAACGGCCCAAAAACGGAGATACATAGGCAGCGCCCGCTCTTGCAGCCAGAAGCGCCTGTGCTGCGGAAAATACCAGGGTGACATTGGTCTTGATCCCCTCGGAGGACAACACCTTGGTCGCCTTTAAGCCCTCTGGTGTCATAGGGATCTTCACAACCATGTTGGGGTGGATCGCTGCGATCGCACGTCCCTCTGCGATCATGCCCTCCGCGTCCACTGTGGTTGCCTTCACCTCACCGCTGATCGGGCCGTCTACAATGCCTGCGATCTCTTTTATCACCTCATTGAAATCCCTGCCCTCTTTTGCGATCAGGGACGGGTTGGTGGTCACTCCACAGATCACTCCCATATCATTCGCTTTTCTAATATCCTCAACATTTGCCGTATCCAAAAAGAATTTCATGATGATTCCTCCTATATTTATGATCCGGGATCCTGGTCTCCGGACATTTTCCTGTTCTGTTTATTGTTCTGATCCTAAAAACCCCACGCCCCGGCAGCCCTCAAAGGATGGGATCACATGATAAATCCTTCCATCCGGCATCGCCGCCTCACAGCAGTCTGCCGCCGTCCTGCCGGTCTCCGGTGCGAACAAAAGCGCCTGCATTCCGCAGGTCAGAGCTGCCGCCACGTCTCCATTTAAGCTGTCGCCCACAAACAGGCACTCCTCCGGATCCATGCCGCTCTTTTCCCTGCACTGGGAAAAGAACTTCGCATCCGGCTTTTCCACGCCCGCCTCCTCGCTGCTCACCAGCCAGTCCACATAGGACGAGACGCCCAGCCGTTCAAGTTTTCTATACTGGATCTCCGCGGTCATGTTGGTCCCGACGCCGATCTGTATCCCCATCTGTTTAAGCGACTCCATCCATACCTTAAGTCCGGGAAACGGCCGCATCTCTTCCATCAGAGTGTCCCAATATATCCGGTGCATTTCCTGTACATGCGGAAACAGAGGGACGCCCCAAAGCTCCATCATGCACTGGTAACGGAGCAGCCGGTTGTGGATGGACGCACATCGGTATCCGATACGCTGACGCACCATCCTGCCCGCTACTGACAGAGACTGATAAAACCGTTCCTCGCTTATGCCAAGCTGCTCCCGGCAGTATTCCTGCACTGCTTTCGTGGACACCTGGTCACAGGCGTCATAATCATACATGGTGCCGTCAATATCAAATATGACTGTACGGATCACCCGACTCACCCTTTCTGTCCGTAATAAGCGTTTGCCCCGTGTTTTCTCAGATAATGCTTATCCTGCAGTTCCTGCGGAGCCGGCTGTACCTGCGGATTGATCATCTCGCACCGGGCCGCCATCTTGGCAACCTCCTCCAGCACAACCGCGTTGTGGACCGCCTCACCGGCATCCTTCCCCCAGGCAAACGGCCCATGGTTCTTGCACAGGCAGGCAGGTACCGCCATGTATTCCTTATCCTTAAAATGATCCACGATCAAAAGGCCGGTATTCTTCTCGTAAGCGCCGTCAATCTCTTCCTTTGTCAGGCAGCGCAGGCATGGGATCTCCCCATACATATAATCCGCGTGGGTAGTGCCGTAACAGGGAATCCCTCGCCCCGCCTGGGCCCAGCTTGTGGCCCACGGAGAATGGGTATGTACGATCCCCCCCATTTTCGGAAACGCCCGGTAAAGCTCCAGATGGGTGGCTGTATCAGACGACGGGTTCATCTCTCCTTCCACCTGATTGCCCTCAAGGTCCATCACCACCATATCCTCCGGCCGCAGCCTGTCATAATCCACGCCGCTGGGCTTGATGACAAACAATCCGCTCTCCCGGTCGATGGCGCTGACATTGCCCCAGGTAAAGGTCACCAGGCCGTATTTGGGAAGCTCCATATTCGCTTCATAGACTTTCTGTTTCAATGCCTCAAGCATATGTTTTCATCCTCCTTCTCATCACTCTCCCGCGTATTACAGCTCCACCGTATACATGGCAACCTCATCGGTCTCCCGGTTTGCAGAGATGATGATCTCTTTGCCGTTATGGCTGTATTTAAGCACGTTGGCCGGCCCGCAGTCTTCATCCAGCACACACACCTCGTAATCCGCTTTATCCGGGTTCCAGGTAAACATGAGCAGGTCCCGCTCCGCCTTCCTGTGCCCGATCACGACCGCAGGTCTCCCGCAGAGCATGCCTCCAAAGATCGCATGGGTGAATTCCGCAGGTTTTCCATAGTCATAGACCTTTTCAAACGCCCCGTCTTTTTTCTTGTAAATGCTGATATTATCCCCGTGGAACGGTGACAGCACAGCCAGTTCCTTCTCGCCGTCCCCATCCATATCCACCAGCACCGCATCGCTGGCCGCCGTGTCCAGCAGTGTTTTGATCTCCCAGCCTTCTTCCGGCGCCTTTGGCGGAATGAACTGGAACACACCACAGTCCGCAGAGATAACCGCGGTCTGCAGGCCTTCGTCCTCCACGCGGTAATACCCGTGGTTCTTTAACATATTGTCTTTGATGACCGTAAGCTCCAACTGATGTCCATCATCAAACCCGCTTAAGTCCTCAGGCAGGACCGCCGCATATACCTTGCCCGGCATGGACCAGTCCTCCTTAAACTCATGGCCTGATTTTAACGCGCAGGCGATCAGATAGCGGACTCCGTTCCGCTCCAGGATATCGAAGCGGTGCACATGAGGCAGATCCACCAGGGTGCGCACCTCCCAGCCGTCTTTCCCTTTCGGGGTGACGATCACGATCTTCGCCTCCTTGGAATCATTAGGCGAATAGAACTTATGGGTTGCAAGGAACTGTCCGTCCGTCCCCGGCACCTGCACCATGGTCATGACGCCGCCCGGCTCGCTCCACACCGTATCCTCCTCATTGCCGTCTAAATCAAACAGGATGCAGCGGTCCACCTTCTCCGCCGCCACCAGGAAATGGTCCTTTCCTGCATAGTGCAGAGGCGCCAGCGAATAACATTTTGTAAGATTGGAAATTACCTTTTTATCGATTTTCATGTTCCTGTCTCTCTTTCTTTTACTTCTTGACAAAAGCCTGCTGCCATACAGTGGTCATCCCTGCGACTTTAGGATCTCCGCCATCCGGCGGTTGGCATCCAGCAGATCTTCCTTCCATGCCGGGTTCCCCGTGTACCAGAATTCCGTCACATACCGCCTGATCCCAAGCTCCCAGGCGGTCCGGATGGCGCTCTCAAAGTCCACATGGCCCTCCCCAAACGGGATCTCCCGGAACAGGCCGGGTTTTGTCTCCTTCAAATGCATCGCTACCAGATGCCCTTTTCCTGTCCGCAGGTCGTCAAGCACATCGGTTCCATAGGTTTTGGCTGCATTGGTTGTATTCCCGATATCGGGATACACATTCAGATACACGGATGATACCATGTCCACATATTTCATGGACTTTTCCACCGTATTCATAAACTCGGTCTCCATGGTCTCAAAGCCCAGGAGCACTCCGGCGCGTGCCGCCATCTCCGTTGCCTTTTTTAAATTCTCCAGGAAATACGCCCTGGTCTCCTCAGTGGATTCCTCATAATACACGTCATATCCCGCCAACTGGATGATCCGGACCCCCAGATCCTCCGCAAGCCCGATGGCCTTCTCCATGATCTCCAGGCTCCTGGCCCGCACCGCCGGATCGCTGCTTCCCAGCGGATATTTGCGGTGGCCGCTCAGGCACATGGAACGGATCGGCACCTGGGTTTCCTTCATCACACCCAGGAGCGCAAGGCGTTCCTCCTTCGTCATCTCCAGGCGCGCTAGCTTCGCGTCTGTCTCGTCAATGCTGATCTCCACAAAGTCAAAGCCCGCCTCTTTTGCCGCCTCAAGCTTTTCCTTCCATGACAGCTCTGCCGGCATGGCCTTCTCATACAGCCCAAGGGTATATGCTCTATCCATTTTATCTCTCCATTCTATCTTCCCTGATTCTCTACAAAACAGCGTTCTTTCAGACTGGCATAAACCTGTCCGCGCGCAGTGCCGCCTGCCATCTCCGGTCAGAAATCCGCTTTCCTCACCTGATACACAATGACGCCTTTGTCCCGGATCAGCTCAAGCGGCTCTTCCGGCGCTTTCTCATCTGTGATCAACACCTTGATCTTCTCGATCGGCCCGCTGATAAAGCTGCTGTTCTTTCCGATCTTCGTGTGATCGGCCAGGACATAGACCCCCTGGGTCGCGTGGTCGATCATCAGTTCATTGATGCTCACTTCGTTAAAGATCTCCGTCGTCATCCCATTCTCAGCGCTGATTCCGGAACATCCAAGAAATGCTTTTTTAACATAGATCGGATTTAAATTGCGCAGTGCAAAATCCCCAACCATCGCGTCCTTTGGATGGCGGAGCTCCCCTCCTGTAAGCACCACATTGACACTGGGCGGATAATTACAGCCGATTGCTTTCCCGTTGTTGGTGATCACCGTTACATTGCTGCACTGGATATATTCCAGCATCTTTAATGCATTCCGGCTGGTGTTGATAAACAGATTGTCATTAGATGAAACCAGAGTCGCCGCATATCTGGCGATCAGCTTCCTGTACGTCCGGACTTCATTTTCCGCGTCCGGGGAAGCGACCGCTCCCCCGTAAACGCGCCTCAACTGCTTCTGATCCTCCAGAAACTGGAGATCCCTGCGTATTGTGATCAGGGATACCCCCAGCTTCTGCGCCAGTTCATCCACCCTTACCGACGGATTGGTCTGCATCATTTCCAGAATTTGATTTCTCCTGCTGTCCACATACTCCCGCTCTCTCTTCAATTCTGTCCCCTCCCGTGTCCTTGATGGATCGTAAATCTGATCAGATGATCCCGTGCTCCCGCATCTTGTCTTCCATCTCCTGGGCAGACATGATATTGCGCAGGCCGATCACCGTCGTTCCCTTTTTCTCCGCATCCTTAAACATGTTTGCAAAGTTCTGGGCGCAGAATACTACGTCAAACTGGTTGGCTGCGGTCTTTCCCTCTGACAGCGCGCAGTGATGCACCTTGGACGGTTTGATGCCCAGCTTCTTGAGCACCTTTTCCATCGTCATCTTCATCATCAGGCTGGAACCTGCCCCATTTGCGCAGCATACCAGAAAACTCATATTGTCCTTTGCCATGATCATAATCCTCCTTCATTTATGTATAGATTTTATTTAATTCCTTTTAACTCTTTATATGCTTCGTAGTCTTCCGTCATCAGGAAATATCCCTTCTTATCCTTGAGGTACTGGATCTGCGGGATCGCAAGCAGGCCAATTACCACCAGCGCCACGCCTGCATAGCTTAAGAACTTCATCAGTGCGGTCATTACCGGCCATACCACTGCCCAGTCCCACATGCCCAAGTATCCGCCGTAAGCCGCCATGCCTACCCAGCCTGCGATGATCGCAGAACCGAATACCTGGCACAGGCCGGAGATGAACGGAAGGATCAGGGCTGCCTTGATACCGCCCTTTTCGTTGGCGAAAATAGCGATCGTTGCATTATCAAAGAATACCGGAACGAATCCACAGATAACCAGTACCGGGCTCTTTAAAACGATCAGTGCGATGATCGCCAGGATCTGCCCGACAAAGCCTGCCAAGAATCCCAGCGGAACCGCATTGGCGGAACCAAATCCAAATACAACTGCGCAGTCCACGCCCGGAAGAGAACCGGGGAGCAGCTTATCCGCGATACCCTGGAAGGATGCGGTCAGCTCTGTAACGAAGGTCCTTACACCAAGCTGCAGGATCGCTAAGTATACAGAGAAGTACAAACAGGTCTGGATCACATAGAACAGCATGCTCGCGCCTTCTTTTAAGAAGCCCTGCGATACCAGATAATCACGTCCCAGGATACACAGGATCGCACCAAAGAACAGGACCATCAGGATGGAAGTACATACCATATTCTCGTTAAAGATAGACATAAAGCCCGGAAGCTCCAGATCATCGATCTTTTTGATCTCTTTGCCGTCTTTCTTTTTGCCAAAGAACTTCTCGGCGATCCAGGTGTTCAGCGCGATGGCGAACATCTGCTGATGGGCCAGGCAGAAGCCTGCGCCGTCAGTCAGCTCCTGGCACGGCTTGATGGTCAAGTTGGAACCAACCGCCCAGTATGCACCCAGGATCAGGGCCATCACTACCAGAAGGCCTGCATTGTTGTCGATCAGGAACGGACAGGCAAACAGGATCAGCCAGTATGCCGTTGCCGCCTGCTGCACCTGTACGTGACCGGTGGTGAACAATGCACGGAGCTTCGTGTATTTGCTGAAACGGACCAGCAGGATGTTTACGATGAACGCGATCAGCAGCAGGATCATCGCATTGCCAAACGCTTTTCCAAATACTTCTTCTACGCCTGCGGTAACCGCATTCTGACCGAAGTACGGGTCGATCACCATGGCGTCCATATTAAAACGGTCCTTTAAACCTACTAACACCGGACGGAAGTTGTTTACCAGTCCGCTAGAGCCTACGCTTAAGATCAGGTAGCCCACGATCGCTTTGATCACACCTGCAAGCACGTCATACCACGGTTTCTTTAACAGAATGTAACCGATCATAACGATCAGACCGATCATAAATGCCGGCTGCTGCAATACGTTTACTGCAAAATATGACCAAATATTCATTAAAAAATTCATATTATTACCCCCATTTTACTCTTTTTCCATTTTCCCGTCAATTTGTATCCGGATTAATTATCCAGATATTTTTCCTGAATCCGCAGCAGGTCTTCCGGGCCTTTTGCCTCTAAAAGCTCCTTTACCACATCTTCGTTCATCAGCACCGCTGACAGCTTCGTCATATTCTCCAGATGCTGGTCGGAGTTGCAGGAAGCCAGCGTAAAGAACAATCTCGCATCCTTTTCCGGATCGCCCTCTTCAAAGCTGACCGGTTTCTCCAACTTCATAAACCCGATCGTCGTCTTGTGCACTCCCCTTGCACCTTCCTGACAATGCGGCATCGCCACGTCCGGCATGATCACTATGTAGGGACCGTACTTTTCCACACAGGAAATGATCTGGTCCTTATAATCTGCTTCCACAGTCCCATCCGCCTCCAGAGACTCACAGCTCATGCGGATGGCTTCCCGCCAGTCGGGCGCCTCCTCGGCAAATTTATAATGCTTTGATTCCACGAATTCTCTTAACATTTATATTATCCCCTTTGATTTAAATTTATTGTATCTGCCTGTTCCCGCAAGGCTCTTACAGGCAGGAGCGGAACGGGATGTTCTGCGGCGCTTCAAAGCAGTCCTCAAAACCTCTTCTGTGGTGATAAGCTCTCTTGTCCTTGTCGGTCGGATATACATATTTGCCGCCAACCTCCCAGAAGAACGGATGAAACTTGTAATCCAGACGGTCTTTCTTCATATCATAGAGCACGCGGATCTCATTTACATCTGCCATAAAGTTGGTCCATACGTCATAGTGGATCGGGATCACAACCTTGCAGCGCAGCGCTTCTGCCATGCGCAGGATATCGCAGGAGGTCATCTTGTCGGCCATGCCCACCGGATTCTCTCCGTAAGAACCGAACGCCACATCCACATCATAATCTTTGCCGTGTTTTGCAAAATAGATGGAGTAATGGGAATCACCGCTGTGGTAAATATTGCCGCCCGGGGTCTTGATCAAATAGTTTACAGCCTTGTCGTCCATATCTGTCGGGCAGACACCGGTCAGCTCCTCACGGTCGGCTCCGGTGGAATCTGTCGTTACCAGGCAGGTCCTGTCAAAGGAATCCAGGGCTACGATCTCTACGTCTTTGATCTTGATGGTATCGCCAGGGCGCACGGTAATGCAGCGGTCCTCCGGAACTCCCCATTTCACCCAGGTCTCCACGGATTTCTTCGGGCCAATAAACGGAACCGGGATCTCCCTGCCGTTCTCATCAACCGTCATCATACCGCTCTGCAAAACATGTGCTGCATACTCGGCGCTCATATGGTCCTGATGGTAATGGGTTGCCAGCACTGCGTCTACCTGCTTGATCGCAAAGGGATCGATCACAAACGGAACCGCTCTTAAGTTGGGTCTGCATTGCCCTGGCACCGCACATGTTCGCCATCTGGTGTCCCACCGCCATCTTGCCGTTGCCATGGGTGCGTTTTCCGTTCCCGCACCACAGATCGATGGTCAGGTTGCAGCCGCCCGGGGTCTTGAACCACATCCCGGTGCATCCCAGCCACCACATAGCCACAGTCCCCGGCTTTACTTCCTCATTCTCGATCTCCTCATTCAGCCAGGTCCCCCACTCCGGGAAGGTGCTCATGATCCAGGACTCGCGGGTCATCTCACTTACTTTGCTCATTCTAATATCCTCCTTATATGATTGATTATATGTTCTTTTTTGTTTCTTATGGATAAATATTATCACTTTTATGAGCGTTTTTCAAGGGCATTATATGAACGATTCGTATTTATATGATTCTTTTGAATGTTTCGTCTAATTGTATAAATCCTGCAGGGTAATTTTGTGCATTTTATAGAATTAAGAAAGAAATGATCAGAATGGGAGAAGGGACGGCAAAATCCCGCCTCCCATCCGGGATGATTCAGAATGTCACTGGTTATTTAAAAAATATTGCAGTTTGTCAACAAATCTGCCGATATGTATGCCGTCAACAAATGAGTGATGGGCTTGTACGGAGACCGGCATTAGGATTCTGCCGTCTTTTTCGTAATATTTCCCCCAGTCGAACAGAGGGGTTGCATTGTCTTTTTTTCCCGAATTCGTATGTGAGATATGAGTGTACGTAACCCATGGCATAGGAGAACATTGAAAAACGTCATTTCCCAAGGGGCCAGTAAAATATTCCTGCTGCTCCCTCGCCGTTTTCAACGCCAGCTCACAGTACGTTTTTAAATCTTCTGCCATGGGGACATTGACCACCTTGAACAGTTCTGTTTCCTGGTTCATGTAAGTGAACGCGGTATCGATCCTGTCAAACAGCACCACCTTGCCATCCACAAACCGGTATCGGAGCGCTTCGATCTCATTTGCACATTTGCAGACCGCGTATACCATTGCCATTGTGAAAGAAAGCCCCTGTTCTTTGATCACCTGTTTATATTTTGTGATGTCGGCTTCAAAGGTCACACAAAATGCCGGTTCAACACTGTTTCGGAATATCATACAGTGCATCGCCCGGTCCCAGCCTGTTTCATCAATTACCGTGTAACGATTCGGCATATTTTTTATCCTCCTTAATACAGCTATTGGTTATCGTCATATAATACAGCGGCGGCAGCCCGAAGACTGCGCCGCCGCTCTCTGTAGTTACGGTTCTGTTGATGTCTCTTTGTTACTTCTTCTGACAGGCTAACTGCTGCCTGAGCCTGTCAGCTTCAGCTTTCTGCCTGTCTGCCTCAGCCTTCAACTTATCCGCCTCAGCTTTCTGCTTATCCATTTCTGCTTTCTGTTTATCCATTTCTGCTTTCTGTTTATCCATTTCTGCTTTCTGTTTATCCATTTCTGCTTTCTGCCAATCCAATTCCGCTCTTTGCTTATCCGTTGCCGCCTTCAGCGTCTCCAGCTCTGCCTTTTGCCGGTCAATCTGCGCCTGCATCTCATCGATCATATACAGCACCGTGTTATGATCCAATTCCTCTAATTCCTTAGAATACATGCTCATCACCTTCTCTGTGTTCCGGCAAAGGTCGCAAATCTGCTGATACAGCTCCGCAAACTCCGGGAATCTGGTGATCAGTTCCTCAATCCGCTCCGGCGCATCAAAACATAAAAATGCGAGCCATGCCTCCAATTCAGTTTCTATACTCTTATTTTGCATGGCTTTTTTATAAATGTCAAGCGGCAGCAGGATATATTCCTGCAAAAAATTCATCTCCAGCCCGCTGTCCGACTGCTGCTTGAACTTATGCATCCAAATATCAGAAAACTCATGGAATTCCTGCGGGGAATTCTCGAAAAACACGATGGTATAGACATTCTTTACGTCCCTGTAAGAAAAATGCTTCCCCCGCTTTCCCCTGACACGTTTGTACTGCCGCAGCAGATGATCCGCTGAGTAGCAGGCACACCGTTCTCCTGGAAACGCATAGCCGATCTTCTGCACTTCAATGTTCCCAATACTGCCATCCTCCATCTGCACGATAATGTCCGTATACAGAAGCGACGTCTCCGCCCCCAGCCGCACAGAATCATTGGGCAGCACCGTTTTAATCGATACCCGCCGGCCCAAAAGCAGATAAAGCAGCCGCTCCAGCCGTTCCGGTGTAGTCTCCGGGTTAAATATCTCCTTAAATACGCCGTCATACAAGACCTTCATCCCTCTGGCGCCGGAGCAGCACCCTAAAAATTCTTCCTGGGTCTCCAGCGGCCACCGGTAAAATGTGTCGCCCAGTCCTGGATCCGCGGCGATCACCGCCAGGATCTCCTTTCTTGTGCGCAGGGACGGGAAATGCTTTCTCAGCCCGCTCAAACTGTCCTTCTTCACCATAGTAGTCATAGGCAAATCCTCCTAAATAAAATAAGATATACAAAATGTAACGTTCATTGTCGGAGTTGTTCCCGTCAGCAGGATGAATCCTTCCGCCACCCGGAAAACCGAAATGAAGATGCCTCTCGGCAAAGACGCATCAACGGGAGTGGTTACCCTGGATACGCTTGGATTCCAGATGTATAGATTTACATCTGAAAAAGATATGGATATCTTAACACGGCAGGTTAAGGCTGTCAATCAAAAAAGCTGGGATTCCGCATGCTTTACCAATGGCGGCAAAAGAACCCTCCCCTCTGTTGCCCCACATACCGGTAATACGGAATCATAACCACTGGCAGCGTTACGGCCCATGCAAGAATCGTGGCTATGTAGTAAGCGTACTCCCCTATAAACGGCGGCAGGACGGTCACCGCAAAGATCCGGGCGGTCAGCTGCAAAAAGCCGGCATACATCGGATACCGGGGATGGCCCAGGGTCTGGATCGCGATCCTGTAGAGATACATCGGCGCCATGATGAACATTCCCAGGGTGATCACTCTCACATCGGTCACGGCCACGTGAAGGGTGCGGACATACAGCGGATCATCCTGCGAGAGAAAGATGCTGACCAGATGGGACGCCAGGGGCTGCACAGCCAGGTTCAGAAACAGGGACAGGCCCAGAGCCAACAGCACAATCTGATGCTGGCCTTTTTTGACCCGGTCCAGCTTTTCCGCGCCCAGATTCTGTCCGATAAATATGGAAAGCCCTGTCTGGACAGCCATGATGATCGATTCCAGCACAGTGAATATCTTTGTGGCGGAGGATATCCCCGCCGTAAAAAACGGGCCTATGGCATTTACATTTCTGGAAACGAAACTGCCGCCGATGGAGATCACCGCGCTGTTTACGAACAGCGGGACCCAGAGGCTTACCACCTGTTTCATAAGCCCCTTATCCGGCTTCCAGTAAGAGAACTTCAGCGTGAACATCCCGCTCTTTATAAAGGGGATCAGGGTGATCATCATAGCCGCGGACTGGGCAATGACCGTGGCGAGCGCACCGCCTTTGACGCCCCAACCAAATCCCACGATAAACAAAAGATCCAGTACCACATTGATGGCAGTGGAAGCCGAGACCGCGCAGAACGTGATCCTGCTGTTGCCCTCCGCCCGCAAAAGCGCCGCGGCCACGTTGTAGATCAGCACCAGCGGGATCCCCCACATGAGGATGGAGAAATAGTCCCTGGTCAGCTGCACAATATTGCTCTGCACTTTAAACAGGACAAAGATGCCGGTCAGATTGCTCTCCACCAAAACCGTCAGAAACGCCGAAAGCCCAAGGGTGACCATGCAGGCGTTGCCGGCGATCCGCTTTTGCTTTTCCCGGTCATTTTCGCCCACACTGTAGGAGGCCAGAATGCACAGGGCATTGGACAGATCCCTGGCAACCGCGTTTAAAAGCCAGGTGATCCAGGAGCAGCTGTTGACCGCAGCCAGGGCCTGGATACCGATATATTTCCCTACAATGACCGCGTCGGTGATGTAGTACAGCTGCTGAAAGATATTGCCGAACACCAGCGGGACGGAAAACAGCATCACCAGCCGGGCCGGGCTTCCCTCCAGCATATTTATATTTTTCTCTCTGAACCGTTTTTTCACGCCCATCATGATCTCCTCCCTCTTTTTTAACGGATCGTTCCCAGACAGAAACGGCGGTTTCCAGACGCGAGGCCTGCACCTCCGTGAAACCGCCGTTTGCCTGTTTTATACTGCTGTTACATCTTTGCCATGGCCTGCTCGTCCGTATAATGCTCGAACCAGATGTAGTAAACCTCCCTGCCCGGATCCGCCACCAGATCGTGGTCGGCTCCGGCCGGGATAAAGCTCCAGTCGCCCGCCTGGTGGGCCACCGTCTCCATGCTGTTCTCCGCTTTATAGCCCACACTCATATGGAAATCCGAATCGCCCAGACAGTAATTCCACTGATGTACCTTCGGATGCCCCTTCTCCACGGTGCCTTCCCCGATGGCTCTGGTGGTGCCGAGGATCACCCTGCCATGCCACTTGGGGCAGAGGATCATCCTGGCCTCCGTGTTGGGTCCCTTGCAGTCCTGGATATACTGGACGCACTCGCTGTGAAGGCGGAAGTAGGGAAGCCGGATATGCCATCTGTCAAAGGCAGCCTTGTCCCACTCATTCATCTCGATCACATTGTACACAAACTCCATATCCTCCACCGCATGGATCTCATAGGCTTCCTTATCCATAAAGGGAACGTAAAACGCCACCTCCGTGATCTGATGTACCCCATCGCAGTCGGTCAGCTCTCCTTCGCCTTTTCCGAAGAAAATGATCACGGACTTGTCGGCGTAAAGCTCGGGAGCGATGCTGCTTCCCGCTTTCAGAAAGCATTTATAGCTCTTGATCCCACCTGTATACACGCCCGGCAGCAGCTCTACCCTAGCAAAACCGTTGTCGTCAAACTGCGCCCGGGCAGCAATGTCCCCGGCCTTTTCCACATAAAAATTCTTGTCATACGCTCGTTCCATCTGAGTGCCTCCTCGTCTTTAATGATCTCATGATGCTTGCATGGCTTAATGTCTCACTTTGTCTTCCAGCCGGTCTCCTTTTGCGAGAGTCAGCATAAAATCCCGTTCCCTGGTGTAGTGCTCATACCACACATAGAATACTTCCTTCCCCGGGTCCGCTTTAAGGCTGTGATCCGGTCCCGCCGGGACGAAGCTGAAGTCCCCGCCTCTCTGTACGATCGGAGCCTGATGATCCACACTCAAGTGAAAGTCAGAATCTCCCACGCTGTAATTCCACTGCGCTACCGCCGGATGACCCTTCTCATCGGTGCCTTCCCCGACCGCACGCACGACCCCCATCAGGATCCTGCCCATCTGTCCCGGGCCGATGATCAGCCAGGAAGTGGTATTCGGGCCTTTGCAGTCCTGGTCATAAACCTGCCCGTCGGTGTATTTGAGGAAGAACGGCAGATGGATGTGGCTGTGGTCATACCTCTCCTTATCCCACTGGTTCATCTCCACCACGCTCAGGATAAATTCCATATCCTCCACCGCATGGATGGTAAAGGGATCCCGGTCAAAGTTAGGCAGATAAAAGGATAATTCCGTGATATTGTGAGCCTCTTTCGTATCCGTCACGTATCCGCGCCCGCTGCCGAACATGTACACTGCCGTCTGATCCTTATAAAGCCCGGGGCTGACCTCGCACCCTGCCTTCAGGAAGCATTTATAATTCCGGATCCCCCCGTCATAGCTCCCCGCCAGCACTTCTGTCATAAAGAAGCCATCCTCATCATAGCGCTCATCGATATCTTCATTCCTTACTATAAAATAACCGTCCATAAACACTCCTTTTACGCCCTTATTCCATTTCACCCTTTGCGAGCTTCACGATATAGTCCCTGGAACCTCTTGTATACTGCTCATACCACACGTAGAACACTTCTTTGCCCGGCTCGCGATCAGGCTGTGGTCCGGTCCCGCCGGAATATAGCTCCAGTCGCCTGCCTTTGTATGGGTGGTCTCGCCGTCTACAGTCATATTAAAATCCGCGTTTCCAAGACAATAATTCCACTGGTGCACCGCCGGATGGCCCTTCTCATCGGTCCCCTCTCCCACAGCCCGCACCACGCCCATGATCACGTGTCCCAGCTGCTTCGGGTTCAGCACATGCCAGGAGGTGGTGTTCGGCCCCTTGCAGTCCTGATCGTAACGGGGACATTTGCTCAACGGCCTGAAGTACGGCAGCCGGACATGGGAGCTTTTGTAATCTTCCCAGTCATAGTCCTCCATGTCCACCACCGATCTGATAAATTCCATGTCCTCAAATGCGTGGATCCTGTATGGGTTCTTGTCAAAATGCGGAAAATAAAAGCTGACCTCCTCCTCAATGCTGTTTACGCCGTTCTGATCCGCCACATAGCCTTTTCCTTTTCCAAACATGTAGATCACTGCCTTATCCTTATAAAGCTCCGGCGTGATCTCCGCGCCTGCCTTCAAAAAGCCCTTATAGTTTTTGACGGTATCGTTGGTGCCGGCTAAAAGCTCCGTCAGCGCAAATCCGTTTTCATCATAATCCTGTTCCATCTCGTCAGCCCTTGCAATGTAATACTTACTCATGTTATCTTACCCTTTCCTGTAACGGTCCGGTATCTTTCCGGGCGCCTGCTCTTATGCCTGTCTGCTGTATTCAGGATCAGCCGTACAGACCGTCATTATAGTCCTTAAAGATCTGCTGGTATCTCGCCAGGAACTCCTCTCTTGTCTGAGCGCCTGCAACGTATCTTGCCCAGTTCTCCTGCATATCTGTGTAAATGGAGGACGGCATATATACAAATATATTCTCAACGCCCCTGCCCGCATTGTTGATATCGATCACGTCCTTTGCGATGGCCGGCAGGTTATCAGATACCTCCAGGCCCTGGAGCGCGGTCGGGCTTCCCATAGTCTCCTGATGCCAGATCCTTGCCGTGTCGGAAGCTACAAGGAAGCTGACAAAATCCTTTGCACAGGCAACCACGTTGGGATCCTCGTTCTTAGTGACACTGACGCTGATGGATGCGATCGCCATCTTATTCTTGGATGCGTCGTTGGAAACCGGAAGGATGTCCTGTTTTACATAGTCCAGCATGGCCGGGTTGGCATTCTGGATATTCGGTGTCTCGTAGGAGCCTTCTCCCACCAGCATCGCGCACTCCTCAGCGAAAAACGCGTTGCGGCAGGTCCATTTATCGGCAGATATGGCGCCTTCCTGTGCATAGGGGATCAGGATCTGCTCGTAAGTATCCAAAAGCTCCGTCATCTCCGGATCTGCCGCCAGGTCCACATCCTCTCCCGCCATCAGTTTGGCCAGAGTCGCCTTGCCTCCGTCCGGCTTGTTGAGCAGCCAGTAATTGCCCACGTTGTTGAACAGATTTAAGTAAGTCTCCGCCCAGGGATGCATAAACGGACGGATCCCTTTTGCCTCCAGGTCCTTGCAGTACTGAAGTAACTCATCCCTGGTCTGAGGTGTGTGATCCCAGCCCGCTTCTTCCAGGATCCGGGTATTGTAAAGGATTCCGGTACCTTCCAGGACCATCGGCATTACCAGCATACCGTACTCGCCGTCCGTACCGTTGGCAACCTGCTCCTTGGTCAGCATATCGTAAGCCGCGCAGCCTGTACTTAGATCCTCGCAGTACTGCCACCAGTCCTGTCTGCGGATGCCGTAGCCCAGATTGATAATGTTGGGAAGCTCCCCCGCGGAAAGAGCGGATACCAGCAAGTCGTCGTACTTATCGGAGCTTGGGAAGGTGGCTGTGATCTCTCCGATCTCCGGATGCTCCGCCTTGTATGCGTCGATCAGGATGTTAAAGTTGTCGGTCCACTGCCCCAGAGGAAGCATAATGGAAAGGTCGATGGAACCGGCCGGAAGGCTCTTTACATCGACGGCCCCGGCTGCTGCCCCTTCCGTTGCCGCCGCAGTTGTGTCTGCCGCCGCTTTCGTGTCCGCATTCCCGGCCGGTGCCTCCGTCTTCTCCGCCGCCGGCGTTGCCGCTGCATCGCCTGAGGAGGAACAGCCCGCCAGCCCCGTTACTGCCATGGCCGCTGCCATAAATAACGCCATCATTCTTCTTTTCTTCATAATACAGTCTCCTTTCGTGTTGAATCCATGGTTTATCAGATAAATCTGCGCGCACAAATTTATTTTCCGAACTTACAGGCTGATCCGTCAGCCTTTTACCGCACCCACCGTCGCACTGCTGAGCACCTGCTTCTGAGCGATCACGAAGAAGATGAACAGCGGCAGGATGGACAGGGTAACTGCCGCCACCGCCACATCCCATGAGAACAGAGCCTCGTTGAACAGGGACATCATGGCGATCTGGATGGTCCGCATCTGCTGCCTTGTCAAAATGAACTGGGTCATCAAGTAGTTGTTCCAGTATTTTAATACCTCCAGGGACACGATGGTGAACATGGTCCCCTTGGTGAGCGGAAAGACGATCCTCCAGTAAAGGCTCAGGGGCGTGCACCCGTCGATCACTGCCGACTCCTCGATCTCAATGGGCAGGGACTTGACCGCCCCCGTCACCAGAAATACCGACATGGGTAGCGAGAAGGTCCAGTTGCTTATGATAACCCCCATGTATTTATTGCCCAGGTTCATCAGGCCGATCATCTTGGCAAAAGTGATCATAATGCACTGGAACGGCACGCTCATACCGCAGAGGATCAACACAAAGCAGAGTCTCGTCAGCCGGTTCTGGTGCCTTGCCAGCCAGTACCCGGTCATCCCGCTTAAGATCACCGTCCCCACCGCCGAGAACACGGTGATGATCAGGGTGTTAAACAGCACCAGCGGGAAATGAAGCCGTTTCCATGCCTCCTTAAAGTTAGCCAGTGTAGCATTATTTGGAAAAGCCGCGATATTGGCCGCGATCTCCGGGTAGGGCTTAAAGGAGTTTAAAACCGTAAAGTACAGGGGGATCAGCACCAGGGAACAGCTGAATATAACAAAAGCCAGCGTCAGGGCTGTCCTGATCGTTCTATTTCGTTTCATTACATGGTCACCTCATTTCTCGATGTCAATTTCATCTGCCCGAAGGAAACCACCAGCAGCACAAGGATGAACAGTACCGATTTGGCCGCGCCGTATGCGATCTGATTGCTCCGGAACGCGGTGGCGTAGATATTCATCATCACGCCTTCCGACGTCCTGTAGGGGTTGCCGTTGGTCAGGGAGATGTTGGTATCATAGAGGAGCATCGCCCAGTTGATGGCGATAAACAGGCATCTTGTGGTCGTGCCTTTTAAAAGGGGCAGGGTGATGGATTTTAGCATCCTCCATTTGGAGGCCCCGTCCACCGTCGCAGCCTCGTAGTAGTCCTTCGAAATAGCTGCCAGGCCGGAATTGTATATGATCATCAAGTATCCCGAAAGAGACCATGTCATCACGATGACCAGCGCCCAGAAGGAGGATTCCGGTGTGGTGAACCACTGCTGGGAGAACCATTTGATCCCGCTCCACTCACCGAACTGGACAAACACATTCTGGAAAATGAACCGCCACAGAAAGCCCAGCACTACGCCTCCGATGATCCTCGGCGCATAGATGAGCGCCCTCCAGAAGTTCTTGTAGGGGATATCTCCGGAGAGGAGATAGGCCCAGGTAAAGCCGATCAGATTGGCGATGACCACCACAAACACGGAGAATTTGATCGTGAACCAGAAGGAAGTCCAGTAGGTCCCGTCCCGGACCGCCCTGATGTAATTCTTGATCCCCATGAATTTGAAGGTAGGGTCTATGCCGTTCCAGTTGGTAAAGGAATAGAATATCTCGCTCACCAGGGGGATCAGAAACAGTAAGGTAAACAGTATCATGGTGGGCCCTATAAACAATGCATAGTTGCACACATCCCCCGCTTTGACGCGCCGTTTTTCAGGCTTTTTATGTTTCATAACAAAAATATCCCCCTTCTTACCAGTCATCTTATATAACGAATACGTTTATGCTTGTCATAGTGGTATCTTACCACCTGTGTATTTATATTCGTACATACAATTTTGACTTGAAGGGGGACTATTTTGACCTTTTGCAGATCCGTGTACTTTTTGTCATCTCTGGCGGGAAATCTTGCAGATTCTGACCGCATCCGGCCGTCTGCACGCCTGTGAACCCTGGTGGCGTCTGGCCGGCGTCATGCCTGCGCATCCTGGCGATAGCTGGCCGGCGTCATGCCTGTTGCCAGTTTGAACTGGCGTGAGAAATACTTTGCGTCAAAATATCCCACCTGGTCAGCGATCTCCTGGATCTGCAGCTCCGTCGACCGCAAAAGCTCCTTCGCCTTTCTGATCCGGATATTATTGAGGTATTTTGCCATGCCAATCCCCGTGTGCTTCTTAAAGGCCCGGCTCAAATAATCCTTGTTGATGTGGAAATAATCGGCGCACTCCTGCTGGGAGATCCGTTTCATATAGTTGAGCTCAAGAAAATCCACCACCTTGGGCATCATGCCGGACGCATTCTGGATCTGCCGCCTGTTTTCAATAAGCTCCGCCGTGACCTCCAGAAAATACCGGTACATCCGGTTTAGGGTATCCTCCCACGGCCCCGACAGCACATCCCCGAAATTCCTGACTATCCCTTTAAGGAGCAGCCCCTCATCCAGTCCTTCCACAGACTGCTCCCATTTCCCGTACATCAGAAAAAAGCTGTCCCATAGACTGCGCAGAAGCCCGACGGTCACAGGCCGGCCGCTTATGGCCGTCTCGCCCCAGGCGCTCAGCCCGTCCTCAACGGAGACAATATTTCCCAGGATCACCGAAGACCGCAGGGCATTTTCCATCTGGAGATTTTCCTTCAGATAGATCCGGTTCATGCCCGGTTCGTACTCTTTTATGGCAAAGATCCCGGTACCGGTCAAATGATCCGCCGCCAACCGCGCCTCCGTCCACGCGCTCTCCAACTCCTCCGGGAACTTATGGATCCGGCTGCCGCCCAGATTCAGCACACAGTTCTCACTGACCGCCAGCTTTTTGAGGGCAAGGACTTCTTTTTCAAAGTTAATGTCCCCGGTCCCATAGATCAGCACCACGATATCCATGGAGGGCTCGCATATTCTGAAACACGGTCCCCTTGCCCTCCGTCTCAAGCTTCTCCTGCATCCGGTTGACCAGGCGGCTCAGCTTCAGCATATACCCTTCCTCGTGAACAGGCAGGGTACTTCCCGTACAGTGGAGGATCCTGCACCAGCCCACATCCTTCAGCCGCGGGGAGATCCTGACCAGCTCCTCATAGGCCCTGCCGGACAGTTCCGGACGGAACAGCTTGCGCAAAAGCCCGTGCTGGTAGTCAGGGGAAATGCTCTTAAACTGTTTGTCAACCGCAAACTCCTCCGTCGCCTGCTTTACGTCCATCTGGGACAGAGCCTTATGTACCGCATCCAAAAGCCTGTCCTGTTCAATTGGCTTTAACAGGTATTCCAGCGCTCCCAGAATAAACATGGCGCGCACATACTGGAAATCATCGTGACCGGATATGACCACCACCTTTGTACTGAGTTTCTGGTCATTGATATAGTTCATGATCTCCATACCAAGGACATTTCCGATCACCACATCCACAATGGCAAGCTCCGGACGCTCTGTCTGGATAGACAAAACCGCCTCCGCCACGCTTTCCGCCGTCAGGATCCTGTCAAATCCCAGCTCCTGCCAGGGAAGCAGAAGCTGGATGGCTTCTCTCACATGACTCTCATCATCCACGATCAATACCTTCATTCTTCCACCTCCCGGAAAGGCTCTGCCTTCAGCGGAACCATGAATTCCACTGTCGTCCCGTTAATATTATTTGCACAGATTTTGAAATCACAGCCTCCAAAGCTCAAAAGAAGCCGTGAAAACACATTCTCTATCCCGATGAAATGATTGTGATTCTCATCCTCCCTGACCGTATAGTTTAAAGCCGCAGTCTGTTTTTTCGCAGCGGTACCGTCCTGATAGAACAGCTTTTCCCGGATCTGCTCCACTTTATGGCAGACCTGCCCGACGGTCTCCTCCGAGACAGGAATTCCGTTGTCCTCCACCAACAGATGGAACCGGTCATCCCTTATCTCCGTTTTCAGCTTGATGACGCTCCCGTCCTTCCGCATCAAATTGCCGTGAGTGATGGAATTTTCGATCAGCGGCTGAATGGACATCTTCGGGATCTTAAAATCCACACTGGCCGGATCGATCTCACATACCATGGCAAGCTGTTTTTCAAAACGCATCTGCTGCAGTGCGATATAGCGCCTGCTGTACTCGATCTCTTTATCCACCGACACCATGGACGGCTCTAAGACCATGGCATAGTGAAGCATCTGCCCGAAGGAGGAGATCATCTGGTACTGCTTTAAGTTGTTGTTTTTCAGCGCGTTGGTGGCAAAGCACTGGATCACGTTGTAGATGAAGTGGGGATTGATCTGAGCCTGCATTGTCTTAAGCTCAGATCTTGTGTAGGCCAGCTTCAGCTCATACTTCTGTATAGAATGCTCCTTTAAGGAATCCATCAGCCTCTGGAACGAGTCGATCAGAGAGCTGATCTCATCCTTTTCACAGTAAATGATATAATCCTTAAGTTTTTTTTCATGATCCCAACTCTTTCTCTCCCGCTCCTTCTCCATATACCGGGTGATCTCCCGGAGGGACTTGACATATTTAAGGATCCTTAAGGAGGTCATGGTCAGAAACGCAAACGCCAGCACCCCAAACAGCACCAGCATGGAAACCATCTGCCCGGTGGTCAGTGCATACACGCTCCGAGCCGGGGCAGCCTTTATAATGCTCCAGTCAAAATATCTGGAGTCGATTCTGGTCTCCGCCAACAGCTGCTGCCTGTATTTTATCAAAATATTATCTTCACCGGCCCGCTGATACCGGGGATAGTATTCCAGAAAATTCTTCATCTGTGCTTCCGGGTCGCTGGAGGCGATGATCATATTGTCCTCATCCACCACGTAGATTGTTTCTTCCGCTTCATTGATCACGCTGCAGTTCTCCGTGATAAAGGAGATCGGCAGATCGATGGCCATGTATGCGATGGGCCTGGGATCCGCCGGCAGGTCTGAAATCGGCAGCCAGACCGTGATCACCAGCTCATCCGCCGGATACCGCTCCAGCGCAGGGATATGGTGTCCGTAATCCGTTTTTACATGGGTCGGCTCCACGTAAACATCGCTGAAGCTCTGCATGTTGGGAATATTTACCTTATCCGATATACCGGAGCTGGTAAACTTAAGCTGCCTCGGCTCATACAGAATGGAAAAGTTTTCATTAGGCAGCACCAGATAGATCTGGGATGCAACGGTGGACGCGTAATAGATGGATTTAAAATACCCGGTAATACGGGCCTCGTTCTCCTCCAATTCCTTCCGGCTGTGATGGTCCTTCAAAAATTCCATCAGAGGATGGTTGATATAGACAGATTTGGTCGCCGTGATCATGCTGCTGATATAATGATTTATATTGCCGCCTGAGACCTCCGTATTGATCAGCACCTGCTGTTCATACCGGTTCAGCGCATTCTTCTGCATGGAAGAATAGATATAAAGCGAAAACACAATGATAAACAGCACCATGAGCAGGGTAACATCCATCACGATTTTCCGGCCAATGCTGATGAACTTTTCACTTCTGTACGTTTCCATAAACCTCCTCCATCACAAAATCCAGAAAGGCCAGGGACTTTCTGGCGCAGACCCTGCTCTCCGGCTTACAGAAGGTCTCCAGAGCCATCGCCCCGTCATACCCGATATCCTTAAGCCCCTGCAGGATCTCCCTGAAATTCATATGTCCATGTCCCGGATAATACCGGTCATTGTCCGCAAGGTGGACATGCTTCACCAAACTCCCTGCCTCCCGGACCGCATGGCCCAGATCGCTCTCATCAATATTCATATGGACCGAATCGATATGAAGTCCGATCCGCTCAAAGGAATGCTCCTCCATAAACCGCACCCCGTCCCTTATGCGGTACAGAAAATCACTCTCATAATGGTTCATGATCTCATAGCCCACCGTGACGTCATATTCCTTTGCCAGCCGGTCCAGAATATACAGGCTCTCCTCCACATTTCCTACAAACTCCTCCGGCGACCCGGCATCCCGAAACCGCCCCTGCATGGATCCAATGATGATAAGCCCGTGATAAGGCGCGGCTGTGATCATATGCTCCTTCAAACATGCAATAGCCTTTTTCCGTATCTCCCGGTCCCGGTCCCCGATGTTTAAATGCCAGGCCCCATAAGCCGCCCCTGTCCCGATGGAAGTCAGGGTCAGACGGTTCCTTTCCAGCTCCTTGAAAAGCTTTTCCCGGTCAATCTCCCGTGAATCCTGTATATGCAGCTCCACCCCCCGGTATCCGTCCTCCGCCATCATGGGAAATATATCTTCAAACTCCCCCCGGTAAACGATCGGCGCATTCGGCCCCGCCTGCAAACTCCCTGTCGTCGCAATGATCATCACAATCTCCCTTCCGCCCCTGTCACATCCGGCATTCTCCTGTTTTTCACAGCATTCCCGCGGTCTTCCCGCAAAGACGCCCTAATTTTATTATCCGGCATTTCCATCCCAAGGTTAACCGAAAATACCGGGGCAAAGGTGGATTTTATTGACATTTTACAGTACAGCCTCAGAGCTGATCCGGGCTGATCCGCTCCAAAGATCCGCATAGGTTCATTATACTATATTTCATGGTACCTAAGGTGAATTAGTTGCGTATCTGGTATTTATTCCCAGTCGTGGAAATGGGTAAAAAACAGAGCTGCTGCTCCGGTAACACTCTACCATTGCAACAGCTCTGTATACACAAAAGATATGATCTGTTATTATAAGCGGTCTTCGATATCCACCTTTTTAAAGCCCTCCGGATAGCCATCCACATGGTGTCCAACGATCGTATACTCCTTATCGTTTCCAGTAAACCTGTTTTCCAGCTCCAGATAATCCTGCGGCACAAACAACGGGCTGGCACTGAAATCCGGCTGCCCGGTTCCGGATGCGTGCGTAAAGGTATACTCTACGCTCTGATTCTTAAAGTTCTCCATGCCGTGCTCCAACATGCCTTCCATGGCTGCTTTCATTGTATAATGCGTGGAACACAGCTTGAAGCCTAACTCTGTCATCTGCTCCATCGTCACATTCGGAACGCCGTTGTCCGCTCTGACATCTGCAAATATTTTCCATCCAGGTACCTTTTCCGCCATGATCTTCGCGTGCTCATAGTCCGTGATGAGTACCATCATCGCCATGTCGGCGCCCAGTTCCATTGCCTCTCTTAATCTGGCACACCCTTCTTCCATTTCATCCGGGTCATAGGGATTCGCATTGGTCCTTGCGATCAACAGGCAGTCCGTACCTTTTAATGCTGCAACCGCAGCCTTGACCTTCGCTAGGTATTTCTCTCTCGGAAGAATGGATGTTGATTCCTCCATATCAGAAGAATCCTCCAGCTGAAGTGCTGCCGCCCCGGCATTTGACAAGATTTTTGCTGATCTGTAAACAGCAAGCGGTCCGCCGAATCCATCTTCAATATCTGCGATCAGCGGGATCGAGCTGGTCTGGGAAACGCGTGCCACAACCCCCTCAAGGTCCGTAAGATTTGTAAATCCATAATCGATCACACCGTTCAAACTGATCGAAACTTCACCTCCGCTCAATAAGCTGACCGGGAACCCGCACATTTCTACAGCTCTCTGGGACATGCAGTCAAATACACATGGAACTAAAAAGCACTTGTCACTTTCCTCCAGAATCTGTCTTAATGTTTTTTTGCTTGCCATGATAAATCCTCCTCATTATTTATAGTTTAATTTTTTGCTTCCCTCTTGTCATACAGGATCAGCGCGATCATCTCAACCGGCTCATTCCCGACAGCCTCAATCCCATGCCCTTCTCCGGTTCCGCAGAATGCCACATCCCCCGCTGTAACAATGGATTCGCTCCCGTTGTCATTATATTTTGCAGTTCCGCTTAAAATATAGTAAGTCTCCGACTCATTCTGATGTACATGATATCCGATGGCAGATCCGGGGTAAACGGTCGTATGCCCAAATACACGCCCGGTCTGATACATCTCATCCGGTCCATCTAAGAGGCTCCTCACGCAGATTTCGCCTGTTCCGTTAAATGGGGCCGGTTTTCTGTCATAGATCTTCTCATCTCTTTTTCTTATCATTTCATTTCCCTCTTGTTATATTTTTCTGCCATTTTGTTGAAGTCGTCCTCAATCCCAATATAATAGTTTAAATCCATATCACTCCACCGGCCCTGCTCCTCCGCACTCATTCCGCCCATATCATGGGTATCGTGGAACACCGTATTGCGGGCGACAAGCGTCTCTTTCCCATAAAGGTACATGCCAAACATAGACGCTTTTTCAAAGATATGGGTCGTGACAAAATTAAAACCGTAGGGGATCACATCATCCAGGTTGATATCCGGTTTTCCGTTCTTGCTCATAACGTCCGGCCACATTTTCCATCCAGTCACTTCCCTGCTCACTTTTTCAGCTTCCTCGATGGTCTTTAAGCCAATGATCAGGGTCATGACCGGCACGCCCATCTCCTTTGCCATGGCTTCAGCCGCTTTACAGCGGGTGATCGCCTCGTCAAGCCCATACTCCAGCTTACATTCTGTGCGGGCGATCACAAGGAAATCCTTTCCCTTAGCTGCCTCAAGCGCCGCCGCAATCTTGGCCAGCCAGTTCTCTCTCGATACTACCTCATGCTTGATATCGCCGTCCTTATAGCCATTCATCATGGCAAAGCCCCAACGGTTCCACCCTCTGATGCCTGTGGTGTCATCGATGGTAGCTCCCTTGGCTCCCGCATTGATCAGTCGGTTCACAAGGCGGTATGTACATAAAGGAGTCTCGCCGAATCCATCATCCGCGTCAATGATCAGGGGAAGAGATGAGTAATTGCAGATTCTCTCCGTACACTGCACCAGATCGTCTGCTGTGATCAATCCGATATCCGGAAGGCCGGCAATACTTTCAGCCAGCTGTCCGCCAGAAAGCATCAGCGCGTCAAAGCCTGACAGCTCCGCAGCTCTTGAAGTGCGGCAGTCCCATACGCACGGCGCAAATACCTGCTCTTTTTGGATCAGCTCAATAAAGGAAGGGGTTGGTTTTTTTGTATATTCCGGTTTCATTTTTATTATCTCCTGTCGTCGTTTTATTTTTTTAATGAGGCCCTGGCTAGCGGATCAGATTGCAAGCGGGTACATGATATTTCCCAGGATCAATGCTAATGCAAGCGCCATCAAGGTGATCACCACAGTTACTATGAATAAATATTTATAGCCATCCTTATAAGAAACCCCGGAAATCGCAAGGACTGCAACGATACCGCCGCTGTGGGGCAGGCTGTCAAGGCCTACGGATGCGATCACACCGATCCTGTGCATGATCGCCGGATTGACGCCCATTGCCATAAAGGGCTCCGCCAGTACAGAAAGTGTTGTCGATAATCCACCCATACCGGACGCATTCAGTCCGCAGAGAAGCGTTGTAGCGATACCAAAAATGATCAGTGGATTTCCGCCGGATACGGAGAACTCCAAAATCCCGTCTACCATCTGTGAAAAACCCGGTGAAGCCTTAATAACAGAGCCGATCGCAACAATCGCAGAAGCATTTACCGCTGTGACGGCGGCGCTGCTGACGGAATCTGTCAAAATCTGCTGTACACCTGTAATATTTTTGAAAAACAGGATGCAGCATAAAGCGATGCCCGATAATAACGCAACCGATATGTCCTGCTTCAATGCGTTCAGCACAACTGCTACACATACGATCGGGAGGATCGCAAGAAAAACGTTTGGCAGGGTGCCGTTTTTCTCCATCGCGTCAGTCTTTTCCAGCACCTTCGCCGTCTCCTCGTCAACCACGAAACCGATACTCTTTTTCTGCGCTTTTTTCGCTTCATATGACAGGTAGATCAGGATCAACACTAAAGCAAATACACCGCAGACCACGCCCACAACCGGAGCCGCCATAGCGTCTGTCGGAAGATAGGTTGACGGGATAATGTTCTGGATCTGCGGATTGCCCGGCAGCATCGTCACCCAGGTAAAGATACCCGCGCCAATCGTGGCCGGAATCAAATACCTCGGAAGATTGGCCTGTCTGAATACGGCCAGTGTGATGGGGTACAATGCGAAGCAGGATACCATGGCAGATACTCCGCCGTATGTAAGAAGCCCGCCAGCGATCACAATGGCCGGAATCGCAAACCGGACGCCTAATTTCCCGATGATAAAGGAAGCGATTGATCTTGCCGCTCCTGTTACATCCATCACTTTAGAAAGGATTGCTCCCAGCAAAAGCATCAGCCATGATGATTTAACGAAGCCTGCAAAACCTTCCATATAGGTGCCGGTCATGGTCGATACTACCGGTAACCTGCTAAACAGTGCGATAAAGATAACGCTGATTGCCGCCGCGTAGATGACCGGCACCTTCTTCAGTGTGAGAATCAGCAAAATCGCAAGACCCAAAAGAATAACAAGCATATCCATGTGACTTTCCTCCTGATAACGAAATTCGTTTTTCTGTTTTGACTGTAATCTTTCTTTATAACGTTTATGACCAAAACCTGTCTTGTGCAAATTTTATATGATTTCCATCCCCCTTTTTTGACTTGCATTCTTGTAATGTACTTCTAGTATACAACAGTTATTTATTGCATTCAATCGACGTTTTATATAAATTTCCCTTTCTTTTTTGTACAAATATCACAAATGCCCGGCGCTTTCATAAGTTTTTTTACATCACATCCTATTCCGCCGGAAAGTTCATCTGAAATTATCTCAGTATTAGATGCATATTTTACGCAGAGATCAAAACTAAGCTTGCCTTAAATATAAAAAAGAGGTATATTAAATCCAAGAGGTATCACTGTTTTTGAATCTTGTATACATCACGCAAAGGAGATAAAAAGAATTTATATGAATAGAAACGTGACTCCAAAACCAGGGCTGAAGCAACAGACCTATCAGCTTTTAAAAGACCGGCTGGTAGATTGTATCTATCCCCCAGGAACAATTTTAAATGAAGCTCAGCTTGCTGCCGAGCTGAACTTGAGCAGAACCCCGATCAGAGAGGCTGTCAGCAAGTTAGAGATGGAAGGATTTATTAAGGTTCTTCCCAAAAAAGGAATCTATGTGACTGATATTACCTTAAATGACGTGATCCAGGTTTTTCAGACCCGCATTGAAATCGAACCAATTGCCGTAAGACTGGCTGCATCCAGACTGCCGATCGAAGGCCTGATCAGCTTTTGTCAAAAATTCCAGGAACCGGCGAAGGATATCCAGAACAGCTTTCGTTTGGACACCGCCATGCATTTATTTATTATTGAGCACTGTGGGAATCATTATATTATCGATATGATGAGAAGTGTTTTCGATCAGAATACGAGGATCATCATTTCAAGCAAACAAAACCAGGCGCAGATCCATGATGCCAAGCATGAGCACCTTACGATCCTGAACCTTCTGATTGATGGAAAATATGAAGAAGCAGAAAAAAGCATGCGCATCCATATAGAAGCCTGCCGCAAGGCTGCCCTGGACTTTTTCTACAACGGACAGACTTATACCTCTATGAACAACAGCTCCTACATCAGGGAATTGAATAAACTTTGATTCTTATGGGATGAGAAATGCATAAAACCGGCCGGAAAAGGGCCGGTTTTATGCAAAAGCGTCAAGTCAGACAGGATAGCTCACCCGCACTGCAGAATCAGCCAAACCTTTTCAAAATCCTTCTTCTCCAAATCCTGTTTCCGTATCCAGTAATATATATGTCCGCAGTCTCCAAACATAAACTCCTGATCGTCACATTCCACGGTTCCCATCTGAAACAGCAGAATCCAGTCCTTGCTTTTCTCCTCAATCTCCTCTATGATATCCTTCGGAATAGCCTCATAATCTTCCGGGCATCCCCGGCGATAACCTCGGGCCAGCGACTCACACTCCTCCTCCATGGACGACTGGATCGTGTCAGGATATCCAAGAAGCTTCGTCACCTCTCCCCATTCATCACAGACATAACCGCATTCCGCACGGCATTCATCATAGTCTTCCCACTCTATGTCCATATCCGCAGACTCAGCCGGAAAATCCTCAAACTCAGGAATACTGATATGTTTTTCAAATGTCACAGCAAGTTCCGGCATAACTGCATCCGGATCCATATCTCCCGGTATATCCATAGCAATCAGACTCTCTTTTTCCGGAAAATAATATACTCTAGCTGATCCCTTGTCTTCCGGCGCGAACCCCCATCGCATGCTCATCTGCTCATAAAAGAAACTCAGAATACCAGTCCTGGGTAACAAATTTTCCGTATCAAAATCCTCCACATCCTCCAGATTAATCTGCGCCATGAAAGATAACGGCCGTTCTTTCATAACGTTATCATACGCTTCCCCCAAATATCTTGGCCACTCAAAATCATGCGGAACTGCCGGCTTACCGCCAATTTTGCTGCTGCAGACAGAAAGCCCCCCGCTTGTCCTGGCATATGAAAGCCTGATCTCATTTTTAGCCAGTTCCATCAGTATCTCTTTCAGTTCATCCCTATTATATTCGCTCATACTAACCTCCTCCGTTTCAAATTAACATTCCGTCACATCCGCTCCAAAATTCACCATTCGTTGATGGCATACAATATAGCAAGCCTTATGTTTCGCAGTAATTCATCGGAAAGGGTTTCATATTCCCTGTCCAATCCCTTTTCGTGCGCCATATAAGGTGGGCTGTCATTCCACGACCCCATTGCGCCAAATACATCTGCGCAGCTTGCAGCTTCAAAAATCCGCATATGATCGCTCGGAATCTGAGGCAGCTCCAGGCCAAATTTCAAATCTGGATATTCACCGCTGCCGTCCAAAATATTTTGTGCAGAGCTAAAAATATGCGCAAAATTTTCACATCCGATCTGAACCGCAAAGTTTTGGATATCCGATAACACCTTCTTAAAACTAATTATATTATTTTCAAAACGGGGCTTTTCCGATGGTGGATTCGGCCATTTATGCTCTGAATAACAAATATTCCATTGCCTTTTTTCAGAATCAAATTGCCAATCCGCCACAAAACAGGTCACGATTCCCCCCTTAAAAAAACAGAGAATAGAGCTCTCCGTTGTGTTTGAAAATCCTATAAGTTGCTTATCCTTTACATGAACCGGACAAATTAACTTTATATCCTGCAAGCCCTTCTTTTTTATATACCGAAACCATTCCGCAACATTTGACGCCGTATATCTTTTCACTCCAAAGAGTTTCTGTTCAGGCAGAAATGTAAACGTAATTGTATTTTCATATTTTGCATATGAATATTTAATCTCCCCGCCAGATTGAACTGCTTTCTTCCCCGCCGCAACGATTAAACAAATCTGGTACAATTGTCCATTCATACAGATATCCCTCCTCTTAAATTATAACAGACACCATCCCCCCTTACAATCATCACTTACCACATGCCCCTAACAATCTCTCCCCACCCCGTGAAAAGTCCCCCCTCCCCAACTCCCGCCAATACCCTCAGCAGGATAAGAATCTCCCCGGCCCGGCAGAAAAAAGATTTCTAAGTGTTTTCCGTTCGCAGACATAGAAAGGCGGAAGTCGTTTGGATAGCGGACTGCACGCCTTTAAGTGCTGTCCGATAGCCACATGACTTCCACCTTTCTATGTCGAAGACAGGAAAACACAGAAACTTTTTTCTGCCGGGCCGGGGAGATTCTTATCCCGCGACATTTTAACAGGTAATCCGCACCCCCGTCTCAAACTTCTTATCATCCACGATCACCCGCAGATGATACGTCCCCTTCAATCCTTCCTTATTGACGCTCAGCGTCACATTCCGCGGGTCCTTCTCAATAAACGTCCCGCAGCAGAGCGCCGTAAACTTATTCCTGGAGGTAGAGATAAAATACCCATGCTCCTCCTCATTCTCCAGCATCAGCATCACTAGCTGTCCGCCCTCAAACACCGCCTTAAAGGTGAACCGGTCGTCTTCCTCCATCACCCGCGCCTCATAGCGGTACGGCAGCATTTCCCCGCAGGAATCCATAGGGATCAGCGTGTCAAATTCCGGCGTCACGCCCATCCGCCCCACAGCCCTGCCTTCTCCCAGAGGAAGATTGTCCTGATCATGATACAGCCGCAGTTTCTCCGCCCGGAAGAAATTGCCCTTGACCTTTAATTCCATCATCTTTTTATCATTGAGGATCTCCACCGTGATGCTCTCCGCATTCACATCCGGGTCGCCCTGCATCAGGGCTGCCGGGTGCTCCGAAGCTTCGCCCTTATAATACTGGATGCCACCGGAATGGACCATATAATGGCCCTCCTGGTAGTATTCCACATTGCCTATGTAGGAAGAAAAGAACTCCTGTCCCCGCTCTTTTCCGTACTGCCAGACCTGCCGGACGGTCATATCCTCTTTGTTCAGATGATACCGGACACCTCTGGAGAAATTATCCTTATTGAGCCGGAACTCCTCCCGGAGTTTGGAACGGTAATGTCCGTTGTCAAAACACATCATATCCCCATTTTCCGTGATCAGGCAAGCGTGCTGCTCATAGTGCCAGTCAAAATCCCCGCCTTCCTCGATACACGGTTTAAAGAAATATTTCTGCTTCTCCTCCGGCCAGGTCCGCGGATCGCCCATGATCCAGTTCAGCTTTCCGGTCTCATAGTCGATATTGATGATCCCGTCCACATGCCGTCCGCTCAGGGTAATGGTGTGGTTGTTCTTATCATACCAGAGCGCATTGTTGTGGAACCAGTCCCGGTCCGTATAACCGCCGGACGGCCCCTCCCCCGGAGTCAGGATATCCTTTAAATCCCAGCGTTTCCGGATCTCCCCGGTCTCCCGGTCGATCAGCACCACCACATCCTCCACGGTCTTAAAGTCCTCGTCCTCACTTAAGATCAGCAGGTTTCCATCCTCCATCTCCCAGACATCATGATGATACCCGCCCGGAATCTTGTACTCCCTCACGATCTTTCCGGTCAGGGACATCTCATAAAGCCCTGACATATAATAAGGCATCTGCAGCACCCGCTCGGTACCGATCAGCACATTGCCATTTTGCAACCGTTTTAAGTCAAATACCATCGGCACATTGAAATGCCACCGGATGTCCCCCCGGTAATCAAAGGCCGTAGCCAGTGCATTTAAAGAAGGGGTCACAAATATCATCTGGTCCCGCAGATACTCCGCCGTAGTGTCCATATAGCACAGCTCCGGCGCGTCGTCGCTCAATTCCTCCGTCTCGATCTCAAGCCGGACCGTTTTCCCCTCGTAAATACTTAGATCCACCCGGTTCTTTCTTCCGGGATAAAGCCCCAGCACCGGAAGCACATGAGTCTTTGCCGGCGGAAATGTATGCATGATATCTCCTGCTGCCTCCAGCCCGTGCACCCGCACCGTAACCGCCGTCTCCCGGTCCGTCTTAAACAGCACAACCGCTGCTAACGGATTGATCAGGTAGGGATTTATTTTCACCAGAGGGCTGTCTATGGTGTAGTCCCCCTGCTCCAGCTCAAGGAGCATAGCCCGCTCCGCTTCCGTCTGCTTCTCGATCAGGCTCCTTTCATATGTATACTGTATACCTTCTTTCATAATAGCTTTCCCCTCCAAATAATATCTTTATCTCGGTTTACCTGCCGGAATCCTCCATGGACAGCAGCTTCTCCGCGATCCGGCTGTCCGTGATCAGACGGTTGACCAGCTTTCCCTTGATCGCCGCATGGATCGCAAGCGTCTTGTCGATCCCACCGGCAACTGCGATCACATTGGGAACTCTCATGATCTCATCAAACTGGATTCCGATGATCCGGTCGTTGATCCGGTCATTCAGCTTCTGTCCGTCTTTATCAAAAAAATATCCGCACATATAGCCGACCGCGCCTTTTCTGATCAGATCCTGTTTCTTATTCTCCGACAGAAATCCCATCCACGTAACGGCCCGTTCATGAGTCGCCACATCCGCGATCCCCGTCACAATATAATTGACGGAACGGATTTTCTCCAGAGTACTCTGGATGACCCGCTCCTTCATCAGTTCCTTCCGGACAATATCATTTTCAATATACATAGGCGCATAGAGCAGGGCATACGCCCCCTGGTATGCCTTTGCCATCTCCTGCACCAAAGTGGGCGTCTCCAGCTCCGTCGCGTAGCCTTCCGTGGAACTCCCCACGAGCTGGACCACCTGGATCTTCTTTGGACGTTCCGGTTTCATCTGGCTGACCAGCTGGTGCATGGTGCGCCCCCAGGAAAGTCCCACCCGGTCCCCGTCCTGCAAAATACGGTCCAGATACGCAGCTCCCATCTCGCCGATCCGCTTGATGGAAACCGCCGCGTTCTGGTTGTTGTAGAGGTCCGTTACCACCACCGCATCCACCAGGCCAAACTTCCGTTTCAGTTCCACTTCCAGAAGCGTGGACTGCTTCAGCGGATAATTGATATGGAATTCCACAATATTCTGCTCGCGGGCGATCTTTAAGGCTCTGGAAACCTTCGCTTTGGAAAAGAACAATAATTCCGCGATCTCAAGCTGGGACATACCCTCCACGTAGTACATCCTTGCAATCTCCGCTATGACAGACAGTTCGTCCTCCTCAAATTGTCTCATCGAAACCTCCGTTTTCCAGAGTCTTTGTGTACCGCACACGCCTAACTCATCCTGATCTGCCGGCTGCGCCGTTACTTCGCGATCCCGCACTCCTGCAGCTTGCTTTCCAGTTCCTTTTTATTCATCAGGTTCTTAAGCCCCAGGACGATGGTCCCCTCCTTCGGCTTAAAGCTCTTGACAAAATTCTCGCCCACCACGATCAGGTCATAATCATGGGCAATGGTCTTCGCCTCATCAATGCTGGTATGATACACCGTATTCTCAATACCCATTTTCTTTAAAACCGCTGCACAGTTAGACTTAATAAGCTGTGAGCTGCCCATTCCACATCCGCATGCCACTAATACTTTTAACATTATTCATCGTCCTCCATTCCTAAATCAAAATAAGTTTCTTTGTTATTCCGATACTGGAGCTGCGGGATACACAGCATACCCAGGATACACAAGATCATGCCCGGCACGGACAAATACTTGATCACAGCTCCCATGACCGGCCACAGGGTCGCCCAGTCCAAGTTCCCCACATATCCGCCAAATGGAGCCATCTGGAACAATATGATCGCAACCGCGCTTCCCAGCACCTGCAGAACACCCGAACCGATACAGCATGCGATCAGCGCCTTGATACCGCCCTTCAAGTTAGCATACAGCCCGATGGTCGCATTATCATAAAACAGCGGTACAAATCCCGGAATGATCATCAGCGGCGACTTAAAGATCAGAAGCCCAGCAATGGCGATCACCTGACCAACCGCGCCAAATAAGAAACCAAGCGTAACTGCATTCGGATCACCAAAAGAGTAGGTTGCAGCACAATCCACTGCCGGCAGACAGCCCTTTAAGATAGAATTGGAGATACCGTTGAAGGACTCCACCATCTCGCCCACGAACATACGGATACCGGTCCTCAAGATCACCAGGTCCACCGCAAAGGATGCACACCGCTGGAAAATATACACCGGGAAAGACAAGCCCTTCGCAAAGTTCGCCGCATCCAGCTCCCGCAGAAGATCCGGTCCCAGGATCACCATGATCACGCCAAAGAACAGAAGCATCAAAAGCGTCGTAGACACCACATAATCATCAAGGATCTTCAGTGCGCCGCTCAAGTTCAGCTCCTTTTTCTCCTCTTTTTCTTTCCCCTTAGAAAACAGCTTTCCAAAATGATAAGCAAACCACACGCCCAGCATCTGCTGGTGCCCCACTGCAAATCCGGAACCTTCCGTCAGCTCCTGCGTCGCCTCCACTGTCAGGTTGGAGAACACCGACCAGTAAGTGCCGATCAAAATCCCGATCAAAACGATCCCGCCAAAATTCCTCAGCCCCGGGATCAGCAGAAATACGATCCAGGTAGCAACTGCCGACTGCTTCACCATAATATGACCAGTCGTAAACAAAGTCCTGACCTTAGTATACTTCCTAAAGAACACAAGTGCAATATTCCAGATAAAAGCGATCAGCAAAGTGATCATTGCAAACGAGGTCGTGATCCCAATACTCTCCAGCGCATTATTCGCCGCCGTAAAGCCAAAATTCGGATCGATCACCACCGCGTCGATGGACCATTTCTTCGACACACCGTCCAGCAGCGGAGAAACCGTCCCCTTCAAAAGCCCCGCACCGGCCTGCAGTATCATATACCCAACCACAGTCCTTATAAATCCCGCAACCACCTCATACCATTTCCGTTTCAACAAAATATATCCCGTAACAACAATAAGCCCGATAAAAATAGCCGGCTGGGACAAAATATTATTGAACAGCAAATTCCATACATATGTAACTCCCGCTAACATCACCATTTCCTCCTTCTAATCATCAGATCCATCATCATCAGATACCATCCATAATAACAATTCCGATTCAAATCACGCGCGCTATGATTCCATTATAGTTTCCCATGAAATTAAGTCAATAATATATACATTTTTTGCAATTAATTTCACTCGCCATCCAACTTTTGTGAAACATTATTCATATATAAAAAATCCCCGTAATTTTTTGTTAAATATGCCCATACCTTTCTTAACCCACACCAACACCCGCTAACCATCCTCCACACTCTCAACAATTTTCCCTTCCTGCTCCCGCCAGTACCCTCAGCAGGATAAGAATCTCCCCGGACCGGCAGAAAAAAGATTTCTAAGTGTTTTCCGTTCGGAGACAGAGAAAGGCGGGAGTCGTGTGGATAGCGGACTGCACGTTTTAAGTGCTGTCCGAAAGCCACATGACTTCCGCCTTTCCATGTCGAAGACAGGAAAACACAGAAACTTTTTTCTGCCGGTCCGGGGAGATTCTTATCCCTCAACATTTTTCTGCCGATCCAGGGATCTTCTTATCCCGCGACACATCGTCTACACACGTACCGCTTCCAGCCCCAATCTATAAAACTGCTCCTCCGGACTGTCATTCTCCTCCATCAAATGTACCATCGCCCCAATCAGCCGATCTTCCACTTCCTGGTCCTGAATCGGATTCAGCTGTCCTGGGTCTTCGGTCACATCATAAAGCCTGGTTCCAAACCCGCTGACCGGATACTTCTCCTTACTCTTAACCTTCAGGACCGGGCAGCCCTTCGTAAACGTAAACGGCTTTTGCAAAATTGCTCCGGTCAGTTCATCAGGACTAAACCGGCTGTTCATATGGGTTGTCATCAGCGTATAATTATAGACCTCATCCGCCCGCTCCGGCTCCGCCGCCCTCATGTAGGTGTAACGCCCGTCCGTAATATTCACATGCCCGCTGAACACGCCATACAGCGCATAATCCCTCACCGGGCAATCCTCCCGGATCGTCGCCTCCAGATCGTGTCCCTGCATATCCCCCGGCACATCTGCCTGGAAATACCGAAGCAGCGTCGGCGCCCAGTCGATCATCTGCACCAGGGACTTCCTCTTTTCCCCCTTCACCTGGCTTCGCGGGTCCCAGATAAAGAGCGGAGTATTGGCAATCTCATTAAAGTACGGCATCTGGTTCTTCCCCCAGTACCCATGCTCTGAGAGCAGGAAACCGTGGTCCGTCCCCACGATCAGCATCGTATCCTCCCACAGTCCATAATGGTCCATCAGATCCAGGACCCGTCCCAGGTTATAGTCGCACATACTGACTAGCGCCTTGTACTGCCGGACACAGTGGGCGATCTCCGAATCCTCTTCCTCCACCTGCCCTCTCGGCCAGTCAAAATGCTTCCCGCTGTAATCCTCAGGATACAGATCCAGATATTTCTGCGGCACATAGAACGGCTCGTGAGGGTCAAAGGTTTCCAGATGCAGCAGCCAATTGTCTGAATCATGGTTCTTTTCAATGAATTCACAGCCCAGATCAAAGCACTTCGTCTGCGGGAAATCCTCCTCCTCCACGATATATTTCCGGTTCACCCAGTCATATTTCCAGAGCCCGGACTCCCCTTTGCCAGTCTGCTTCTGCGGAACCTTTACCACCGGCGGGATAAACGGACGGTCCTTCTCCCCTTTCCAGTGATCCCCCTCCTGCCCCCGCACGATCTCCCAGGAAGAATAGCGGGAATGATAGGTACACCCGCCATCCTCCCAGTAATGCAGATGGTCGCTGATCAGATGGGTATAGGTTCCATTTTTCTTCAAAAGCTCCGGCATGGAATCGTCAAAGGGTTCCAGCGGCCCCCATTCCCGGTGAAGGAAATTATACCTTCCCGTATGTAACTCCCTGCGGGCCGGGATGCATGGCATACTGCCCACATAGCTGTTGTCAAATACCGCCGCATGTTCCGCCAGCCTGGTAAAATTGGGAGCTATGGTATCACACTCCGGGTTATACGTCGGGAGGAACCGTTTATTCAAGGTATCATAAAATACTACAATCGCCTTCATGCTTTTCTCACCTTCTTGCGTCCGGGAAATACTCCTCCACGATCTCGCTGATTTTTTGGGAAATACCGGGGCCGTCCATAATATTCACCAGTTGGATCACATGCTCCTCCGGCTTGAACTCCACGCCCTCAGCCAGCTTTTTTAAAATGCAGATGATATCCGCCCAATCCCGCAGAGTCGCCATCTCGCCCAGGGAGGTGTGCTTTACATCCGCATTGACGCCCAGCGCTTTCAGCCCTTTATTCACCATCAGCTCAGCCATGGTGCTGGTTCCCATCCCGTAACCGCATACAAACAATACATTTACTGAGTCTTTCATTTTCTCAAACCCTCTCTTTCAATCAAAATTCATTAAAAACTTCATCCGGTCACCTAGTGAAGGATACCGCCGATCCACTTCATGACCTGGGTCACTGCCGGCCAGAAGGTCGCAAAGTCAAACATACCGGACCAGCCTGTCCCCGCCGGGTACTGCATCAGATTGATCGCCCACACCGTACCGAAGGACTGGATCACACCCAACAATAGACAGCAGATCATTACAGCCCGGATACCGCCCTTTTTGTTGGCTACCACACCGATCGGGCCGCCGGAGAAAAGGAGCGGCGTAGACCCCGGAAGGACCAGGATCGGGCTTCCCATGAGAAGCAGGATGCCAATGCTGATCGCCGTGCCGATCGTACAGAACACAAACCCCAGTGTTGCTGCATTCGGGGAAAACGGAAGCAGGGCCGCTACATCGATAGCCGGGACTGCATTCGGAACGATCTTCTCCTGGATCCCTTTGAAGGCTGCCGTCATCTCAGAACACATCATCCGGACACCGGTCAGCAGGATCACCATATCCATGGAGAAATTGATGCCCACCATGATGACATAATTCAGCCAGTTGGAACCACCCGCCAGCTCTTTGATCCCCTCCACTCCCAGAGGGATCATAAATGCACCTGCAAAGATCCACATGATGATACAGACCGCCGCAGTGCTGTTGTTAAAAACAGCAAGAATACCGGGAAGCTTCAGATCCTCCGCATCCTGCTTTTTGTCGCCGAAAAGATGTGCGATCTTCCCGAAAAACCAGATACCGAGCTGTTGGTTATGCCCGACGGTAAATCCCGCGCCGCCTGTCACATCATCGATCACGCCAGCCGCCAATGTGGTGGAAAATGCCCAGTAGATACCAACCAGGATACCGGAAATAACAACTGCAGCAGTACTGCGGATCATCAGGTTGGCAATCACCAGCCACAGCACCGCCTGTGCGTGCGCCGTACCTGCATTTCCCGTTAAAAATACGCCCTTGCATTTGGTCCATTTTCCAAAATAGACCAGAATGATATTGACCGCAAATGCGATCAGGAATACATAGCCCATGTAAGCGAAGGCCTCCCCCAGCGCTTCCTGGCTGGTTGCCTTCATTGCATAGGAATCCATGATATAGCCCTGGATTCCAGTGGCCTCGCTCACAGCGGTCGCGATCGGCTTAAATGTATTGGTAAACTGGGTTCCCCCAAACAGCACCATCTGGATTCCGACCATTGCGCTGATGGTCCCCGTGATTACCTTTGTCGCCTTTTCTTTTTGAAGGATATAGCCAATACAGATCAGCAGGCCGATCAGAATAACCGGCTGTGTCAAAAAATCCTTCAGGATAATGTTAGCAAAACTACCCATATTCCTTTCCCTCCTATTGTTTTGCAGGTTAAAAAATAAGGATATCCTTTTTTCATAACCGCTTTTGTGCGGTACGCTCAAATTTGATATCCCCATTATGGTAGTTCCGCTTAAATATGTCAATGATTTTGATTGATTTGATCGATTATTGAGCAAATTAACGGTATTAACTCTTATTGCTACGATTGGTAAAGCAAAATGACCGGATCAGCCCCGGCCATGATCCATATACACGGATCACCGCTCTATCCTCGCCGTATATCCCCGGAGTACCTTCTTCCAGTTTTTATCCGGGCTCATGGGCTTGTTGGTGATAAGGGTCAAATGCCGCGCACTGGCCGCCGGAATTGTATATTTTGCAGTCCGGTTGAACTTCCGCTCCGAAGCAAGGATATAGCTCTGCCTGGAATTCCGGATGACAGCCCGCTTGATATTATGCTCGAACTCATCCGCCGACAAAAGCCCATAGTCTTCATCCAGCCCGTTGATCCCCAGAAATGCCTTGTCAAACCGGTACTTCAAAAGCATCTCGATCGTCTGCTGCCCAACCACCGCCCTGGAATATTCTTTTAAGTAACCACAGAGCAGCAGAGCGCTGATCCCCTTTTCCTTCAGGCTTTCAAGCTGTGGGATCCCATTGGTCACCACTGTGATGTCCGTTGCCGTAATATTGTCTATCATGGTCAGGGTTGTGAGCCCCGAGCCGATAAAGATCACTTCCCGATCCTGCACCATCCCGCCCGCGATCTCCCCGATGATCCGCAGATTCTCCGTGATCACGCCATCCATGATGCTGCGGGTCCTGACCGTCACATTGCGGGTTCGCTTGGCGCCGCCCCAGTACCGCTCAATGGCATGCTCCTTTTCCAGAAATACCAGGTCACGCCGGATGGTTGCCTGGGAAACATCCAGGGATTCTGCAAGCTGGGTGTATGACATTTTCTCATTGATATCCAGAAGTTCCAGGATCTTTGTTCTTCTTTTGTTGTATTTCATCGTATACCTCCAGAAAACAGAACAGGCAGCATAGTTATCGTTCAAATATCCGACAACGATGCCGCCTGCTCTCCTGCTATTGCCTGCAAAATCCGCAGACACAATTATTTTAGCTGCACAGCTCCACGATCACCTGCGCAAAGATCTTGGCGCTCACCAGCAGCTCATCCACCACGGCAAACTCATCCGCGCCATGCATACGGTTATCCGTTCCCGGCAGTGCAGCGCCAAACGCCACTCCGTTCTCAATGTGATGCACATAAGTGCCGCCGCCCGTGGACTGGCATTCGCCCTTCAGGCCGGTATATGCCTCGTAAACACGGAGCAGTGTTTTTATGAATTCAGAATCACCCGGCACGTAATGCGGTGCGATCATAGAATCTGTCAATACCGTAAAGCCTTTTGCAGTCAGATTCTCACGGACCACCTTCAGCACATTATCTTCATTTCCGCAAACCGGCACGCGGGTATCAAATTCTGCATCCAGTCCTGCTGCATCTACAGTCAGCATATCGAATGCCAGAGTCAGTTTGCCTGAAATCTCATCCTCCATCTCCACACCCAAAGTCTTTCCATTCACATCTCCGTGAGGAATCAGATCAATGGCTTTTTTTACATAATCCATCTGAGCGCACGGTGCAAACGGCAGTCTGACAAGCAGCGTCAGCAGTCCGGTCAGAGCATTATTGCCATCCTCCGGCCTGGACGCATGGGCGCCTGCTCCCACTGCGGTGATGGTTGTAAACGGAGCTTCATACTCAAACAGGTAATGGATTCCGGTCTCTGCTTCTACAGTCTTCGCAGTCTCTTCCAGAACGCGGCTCTCCATGCCTTCTACAGTTGCCTTCGCTTTGCCCGGAACCACATTGAGCTTGGTGCCTGCTTTGATGCTCACCAGTCTCGGAAGCGCATCTGACGCCTCGAACTGCGCTGTGAAATGCCCGCTCATGCGGCCTTTCTCCACGTTGGTCACCGGATATTCCGCATCCGGGGAGAAGGTCATCGGCGCTTCTTTTTCTACACTGTAATAGTGGTCGATATCGGAGCTTCCGCACTCCTCGTCGGTCCCCAGGATCAGGCGTACATTCTTTTTTAAGGGAATGCCCAGTTCTTTCACGGCGCGCATGGCGTACAGGGCGGCCACTGCCGGTCCTTTGTCGTCCGCGGTGCCGCGGCCGTAAAGTTTCCCGTCTTTTACAACCGGTTTGAATGGTTCTGTCACTTCCCATCCCTCGCCAGCCGGCACTACGTCTAAGTGGGCCAGGATATCCAGCTGTCTGGGCAGCTCGTTTAAGTCCACACAGCCCACATAGCCGTCATAATCCGTTGTCTCAAATCCATAACCCTCCGCCATATCAAGGGCCGTGTCCAGGCATTCGGCAGCGCCCGGGCCAAAGGGCATATCTTCTTCTGCGGGCATCTTCTCACTGTTGATGCGGCAAAGCTCACAGATATCCTCCAGCATTTCCTGCTTGTGGGCCTCGATGTATGATTCGATCTTTTCTTTGTACTGCATGATCATTTCCCTCCTCTATTTGGTTTGGCAATACTGTCATTTATATCGCAATGCGGCTGCACAGACATGGCCTGTTTACTTGAACATCCCTGCCAGCGTTTCATTGACCAGCTTGCCGTCTGCTTTGCCTTTTACTCTTGGCATCAGGACTTTCATGATTCTTCCTTTGTCCGCCATGGTCGGGGTGTCGATGGAAAGCTCTGCAAGGACTTCCCTGATGACCGCGGTGATCTGCTCTACGTTCATATCTTCCGGAGCAAATTCTTTATAGACGGCCAGTCTTGCAGCCGCTTCGTCTCGGATATCGGTGCGGTCCTCCGGGGCTGTGTCGTAGGTCTCCTTCGTCTGGCGGATCTCTTTTTTGACAATGGCGTTCTCCTCTTCCTCCGTCAGCGGGGAGCGCTTGTCGATCTCTGCATTTTTTAATGCGGAGAGAAGCATGGACAGGGAATCTTTCCTGGCCTTGTCTTTTGCCTTCATGGCTTCTACCATGGCTGCTCTGACTGTATCGATTTTGCTCATTGGAATTGACCTCCTTATTTTCTTCTATTTCGCTGGCATTTATCGCGTTATCCGCGGCCAAACTCACTAAGCTTCAACCCCGGGTTGCGGTCTTCTACCATTTTAACACTCCAGCTATTAATAAACAATAACAGTGGATTATCTTTTAGATCTTTGATCCGCTTCATGTCGGACGTGCCCTGGATATGGGCTATATCCAGCTCGTCTTTGTTCTCGATCCAGCGGATATGCTCAAAGGGCAGCTTCTCTAGTCTCACTTCTACGTTGTACTCGTTCTCCAGGCGGTAGGTCAGCACTTCAAACTGCAGCTCGCCTACTACGCCCACGATGATCTCTTCCATACCGGTGTTGAACTCCTGGAAGATCTGGATCGCGCCCTCCTGGGCGATCTGGCTGACGCCTTTTAAAAACTGCTTCCGTTTCATGGTATCCATCTGCCGCACTCTGGCGAAATGCTCCGGGGCAAAGGTCGGGATGCCCTCAAATTCAAACTTCTCGCTGGACGCGCAGAGCGTGTCTCCGATGGAGAAGATCCCCGGATCGAACACACCGATGATATCCCCCGCATAGGCTTCCTCCACGATCTTCCGGTCCTGGGCCATCATCTGCTGGGGCTGGGAAAGACGGATCTTCTTGCCTCCCTGCACATGATTGACTTCCATGCCCGCTTCGAACTTGCCGGACACGATCCGCATGAACGCGATACGGTCCCGGTGAGCCTTGTTCATGTTCGCCTGGATCTTGAACACAAAAGCGGAAAAATCCTTCTCAAACGGGTCGATCACCCGCTCGATCGCTTTTCTCGGAAGCGGTGAGGAAGTCATCGTAAGGAAATGCTGTAAAAAGGTCTCCACGCCGAAGTTGGTCAGCGCCGAACCGAAAAATACCGGCGATAAGTTACCGCGGCTGACCCGCTCTAAGTCAAATTCATCCGCAGCGCCGTCTAACAGCTCGATCTCATCTAAAAGCTGTCCATGATAATCTGCCCCGATCACGGACTCCACATCCGCGCTGTCCAGATCAAAGGTCTGGGAAGCCACCTCCTTCTGCCCGCCCATGGCAGCCGTAAAGGTTGTGATCTGCCTGGAATGGCGGTCATACACGCCCTTAAAATTCTTGCCGCAGCCGATCGGCCAGTTGATCGGACAGGTACGGATGCCCAGCACATTTTCAATCTCGTCCATCAGCTCAAATGGGTCTCTTGCCTCCCGGTCCATCTTGTTGATAAAGGTAAAGATCGGAATGCCGCGCATGACACAGACTTTAAACAGCTTGATGGTCTGCGCCTCAACACCCTTAGAGCCGTCGATGACCATGACCGCGCTGTCCGCCGCCATCAGGGTGCGGTAGGTATCCTCCGAGAAATCCTGATGCCCCGGCGTATCCAGGATATTAATGCAATAGCCGTCGTACTCAAACTGCATGACCGAGGAGGTGACGGAAATACCTCTCTCCTTCTCAATCTCCATCCAGTCGGAAACAGCGTGCTTGGCTGCCTTCCGCCCCTTTACCGTACCTGCCAGGTTGATGGCTCCGCCATACAGCAGGAATTTCTCCGTCAGGGTAGTCTTACCTGCATCCGGGTGGGAAATGATGGCAAAGGTTCTTCGTTTCTTGATTTCTTCTGTTATATTTGACAAAGGTCTGTCCTCCGAATTCTACTTTTGTTTCGTTCCTGCGACCAAACTGGCTGGCAGTGTTCACCGCCCGCTTGGATATCTGGTCTCAATCCATGATTTTACCAGAGAAATCCAGCTTTGACAACAAGGTTCTGTATATCTTTCCTGATCTCCCCCAGTCTCCTCGTTCGCCAGCGACAGCCCGTGGCAGCCGGACGGGAAGATATGAAGCTCAAAGCTCACGCCGCTGCGTCTCATAGCCGCTGCCAGGAGCAGGCTGTTCTCCACCGGAACCGTCCCATCCGTCAGGGTGTGCCACAAAAAGACCGGCGGCATGGACGAAGTCACATGACGCTCCAGGGAAACTTTATCCACCGCAGCTTCCCCTGCCAGCATCTCTATGGACCCCGGGTGTTTAAACTCCCCGGAGGTAATGACCGGATAACAGAGGATCAGCCCGTCCGGCCTCACCTGTCCCGCTGTCCTACCGATCCCCTCATAGGAGACCGGATCATTCCAGAAGGTCCCCAGGCTGCACGCCAGATGCCCGCCCGCCGAGAACCCGCATATCAGAATGCCTGCCGGGTCCACGTGCCACTCCTTCGCATGGTCACGGATAACCGCCACCGCCAGGGCAAGCTCCGTCAGGGCCACAGGGAACCGGTGGGGTGCCACGCTGTAATCCAGCACAAATGCATGGTATCCCATGGCTAAAAACTGCATGGCGACCGGTTCTTTCTCCCGGTCGGAGCGCCTTTGGTATCCGCCTCCCGGCACCACGATCACCGCCGGGCGCTGTTTTTTTGGCGCAACACTGATGACGTCCAGCAGATAAGCGGTCAGCTTCGCCGGGCCTTCCTGCTGCCCCGGCACATCCAGAGTGTGTACTTCGTATCTCATGCTCCTGTCTCTCCCTGATCCATATGGAATATCCGGTCCAGCAGCCTGTGTGCCACCTGGTCCTTCGACATCTTAGGGAACTCCTCTGCGCCTTCTCCTGTGATCAATGTCACAATGTTGGTGTCGGTGCCGAACCCGGCGCCCTCCACCTTGAGATTATTGGCGACGATCATGTCAATATTCTTTCTCTCCAGCTTCGCCTTTGAATTCTCCAGCATATTCTGGGTCTCCATGGAAAACCCGCACAATACCTGTCCTGCTCTCCGGTGTGCCCCCAGCCAGGCGAGGATATCATCGGTCCGCTCCAGCTCGATCTCCATGTCCCCGTCCGTCTTCTTTGTCTTCTCCGTTCCCACGTGCACCGGACGGTAATCCGCCACAGCCGCCGCCTTCACGATTGCATCCTGACCGCCGCTCACAGCCGTCACAGCCTCAAACATCTCCCTTGCGCTGACCACAGGCACCAGTTTAACCCCCAGAGGCGCCTCTAAGTTCACCGGCCCGGAAACCAGCGTCACCTCCGCGCCTCTTAAGGCTGCCGCCCGCGCAATGGCATATCCCATCTTGCCGGTGGAATGGTTGGTGATGTAACGCACCGGATCTATGGCCTCTCTGGTCGGCCCCGCCGTCACAAGGATCTTCTTTCCGCTTAAATCCTTCGGAAAAGCAAGCTCCTGCACAATATATTCAAACAATACCCCAGGCTCCGGCATCTTTCCCGCCCCAGTATCCCCGCAGGCTAAGTATCCGCAGGCCGGGTCGATCACATGCATCCCATACCTCCGGCAGATATCCAGATTGTCCTGGGTGATCGGGTTCTCGTACATCTGGGTATTCATGGCCGGCACAATATACTTCGGCTTCTTACACGCCAGAAATGTGGTCGTCAGCATATCGTCCGCAATGCCGTGGGCCACCTTTGCGATCACATTGGCCGTGGCCGGGGCGATCATGAAAATATCGGCCTTCTTCGCCAAGGCCACATGCTCCACCTGGAACTCAAAATTCCGGTCAAAGGTATCCACCAGGCATCGATTCCCGGTCAGGGACTCAAAGGTGACCGGCGTAATAAAGTTGGTGGCATGCTCCGTCATGATCACTTCCACATCGGCATGCTGTTTTTTAAGCATACTTGCAAGGCTTGCTATCTTATAGGCGGCGATCCCGCCTGAGACTCCAAGCACTACAGTTTTTCCTTGTAACATATTGTCCTCCTGCTCCCATAGCTTGCCGGGTCCGCAAGACCCGCCGCAATGAACATAGTATAGCACAGTTTAAGCTTGTTTGAAAGGGATTCCGATTGTGTTTCCCCGTAAAATATGATAGGATTGTAACAGTTCAGCGCGAAGTTTGTTGGCGGGGGAGAAGGCGGATCAGGGGATACGTTCAAAGGACGCTCTCGCTCTGTGGAGCGCATAGCGGTACGTAAGGCGCGAGGGACTGCGCCTAAGTACCGATGGGCTCCAACGCCTTTGAACGTATCCCCTGATCCGCCTTCTCCCTTCGGGCAGCAAATTGTGCTGAACTGTTACATCGGATTACAGTACAAAATGAAAAGGAGTTTTTCTGATGATTTTAGCGATAGATATGGGCAATACCAACATTGTCATTGGATGCATCGACTCAGAACAGACTTATTTCGTGGAGCGGGTCACTACCAACCACGACAAGACCGGCACAGAATATGCGATCAATATTAAAAATATCCTGGAGATCCACCAGATCGACCCGGCACAGATCGATGGAGCTATCCTCTCCTCCGTAGTGCCGCCCCTCAACGCCGCCATCTCCTCGGCTGTTAAAAAGATCCTGGGCTACCATCCCATGCTGGTCGGCTCCGGCATCAAGACCGGTATGAACATCCAGATGGACAACCCCAAGACCGTAGGAAGCGACCTGATCGTGGACGCGGTAGCCGCGCTCCGGGACTATCCCTGCCCGATCATCATCATCGATATGGGGACCGCTACCACCGTCTGCGTGGTGGATCACTCCGGCAATTATATCGGCGGCGCGATCCTTCCGGGACTTCGTGTCTCCTTAAATTCACTGAGCAGCAAGACCGCACAGCTCCCGTCCATCAGCCTGGACATCCCAAAGAATGTGATCGGCAAGAACACCATCGACTGCATGCGCAGCGGCATCATGTACGGCAATGCCGGCATGCTGGACGGCATCATCGAACGGATGGAGGAGGAGCTTGGGGAGCCGGCTACCGTCGTCGCCACCGGAGGCCTGGCCCGCTTTGTGACTCCGCTGTGCAGACACAAGATCATCTATGACGAGGCCCTGCTCTTAAAAGGCCTGCTGATCTTATACGAGAAAAATAAAGCTGCCGGTAAATGATCTTACCGGCAGTTTTTTACAAACTATCTGCACGAAGCATCTGCGCTTCCCTGCTTCCTGTCATCTGGTCCCGCACCGCTTAATCCTGCACCTCCGGCAGACGATCCGCCAGCATGGTGCACAGCTTCGGGATCTGGGACTCAAACTCTACCCCGTACCAGCGCGCGCTCTTTGAGGAAGCGGTCGCTTCGATACATTCCACCACAAAATCCGCCGCAATGGAGAGCGAATCATCCAGGCTCATCCCACGCATCAGGCCTCCCATCACCACAGACGAATAGAGATCTCCAGTTCCATGGAAGCTCTGTGGGCATTTCCGGGTGAAATAAGAAAAGCTCTTTCCCTCTTTGGTCAGATAAGCGATCCCCAGCTTATCCGGCTCATAGCTCACTCCGGTCAGGGCTGCCGCACCGCATCCCAGCTCAAGCAGTTTCTCCAGCAACGTCCGGATATAAGCTTCATCATAGCTGGTCTTATAAGGCATCCCGGTCAGCAGGCACGCCTCCGTGATATTCGGCAGGATCACATCCGCCTTCCCGCAGACCTCCGCCATGGCTGCCGGAAATGAAGCGTCAAACGCCGGATACAGTTTCCCATTATCCGCCATAGCCGGATCCACCAGGATCAGGTTGTCCGGAGTCCCAAAGCGGTCAAAAAATTCACACACCTGGCGGCACTGCCCCTTCGAAGCCAGATACCCGGTATAAATGCCGTCAAAGGTAACCTGCTCCTTCTCCCACGCATCCGAGATCGGTTCAATCTGGTCGGAAAGATCCTTACAGGTAAAGGTCTTAAACATCGTGTGAGTGGAAAGCACCGCCGTCGGCAGGATCCCGCACTCCACTCCCATCGCTGAGATCACAGGAAGCGCTACGGTGATCGAACAGCGGCCAACACAGGAAATATCCTGAAGAGTAATGATCCGTTTCATCTTACATCCTCCTTTAGTCATTCATCTGGCAAGAGTATATCATGCTCTGGACTGGTTAAAAATATCCAGAATCAAAACTTTTCACCATGCCAGTTGTGCTGTGCCGCTCCTTTTATGTCCTCCCGCCGGATATTACAGCCCCCGAATGATCTTCACATGGTTGCGCAGGACTGCGTAGCAGTTGCCGCCCTCCTCCTGGCCAAACTTCTTGACCAGCGCCGTATGAATGGAATTTAAGTTCTTCCGGGGGATTCCGCCAAGGATCTTTAAGATCGCCTCCTCATCTCCCTCTTCCGGCACAATATGGTTGCGTCTTAAGATCAGAGACAGATACTGACGTTCCCTCTGTTTTTTATTGTTGCTGTAACCTGCGGATAACTCGCCGCGGCATCCCGGATTCTCCTTGATAAAATGGTAAATGGCATTGCCCGCAGTCTGTCCGAAATGGTACTCCAGCACATTGTGCATCAGAGACATGTTGGACAGCTTCACCGTCTTGCAAAGCTCCTGCAAAAATGCCATATCCGCCTGCGGGTCATGACTCCCGTTCTCCTGGAAAATATGAATCAGCTCATCCCGCCAGGAATCGGTCTTCGCAGCCGCGGCTGTATCCGATGAGGTTGTCTCTGATGATATCCCGCCTGTTTTCTGCCCCTTCACGGCTGCATGATCGTTCTGCCACTCCTGGAACTCCTGATGATCTGCCTGGCTGTCATGCAGATCATCCTTTTCAGACTCCTCGTCCAACGCTGTTTCCACGGCGTGCTTTTCTGCCGCCTTCGCCGTGCTCTCATCTTTGAGAGCTTCCGCCCCTGCCGCACTTTCTTTGTGGTCATTTTCCGCAGTGTCATTTGGCACACTGCTCTTCTTAACAGCGTCCTTCCTGTCCGGCTCCGGCTCCGCGCCCACCAGGGTCTCGCACTCCACGCCCTTCATCCTCCGGACCCGGTACTCCTTCTGCTGCCAGTAACGGACCACCGCGTCATATCCGGTATCGTTAGAGACGATGATATACTCCCGCTTCGGCTCCTGGCTGATGCGGCTGCCAAGCTCCGTCACAAGCTGGAAATCCAGCGCGTTCTGTCCCTCAAAACAGCGGATCCACCGGACCGTCCCCCGCTTCAGTTCCATCAGACGGATGATCCGGTCATATCCCATATGGGCGCTTTTGTCTGTATAAAATACAAGGATCTCATCCTTCTCCTCCAGGCTGTTCAAGATTTCCACCCATATGTCGTTGATATTCTCACTGTCAATCAGATACGTTCTTTTCATGTTTTCTTCCACCATTCTTCTATTCGTCCACGCAAAATGCCTGTCATCTCCTTATTATACACAATTTCCGGAAAATTGTAAAATATGTTCCGAAAATGAAATTCTTTCTGTACTTTTTTCAAAGGGCTTTGCCCAAATCCGATAGCCATAGTAAAATAAGCCGCCCCCCGAAGGAAGCGGCTTGCATATTGCATCATTTATACAGACTGTACTTTATCAGCAGTAGAACTCCATCGGATAGGTCAGATGCTCGATCTCATCCAGTTCATCCAGGGACACTACGCCTGCCGGTGCTCTAAGGACACTGGGGATCCGGTTCACGATCGTTGCGCAGGTGTGCTCCACGGTGGCAGGTTTTACCACATGGTATTCCACGTTCGGTTCCCCTGTGATCTTCCAGTCGCACATATCCCCGTCATCCGGCCCATAGACCTTACCGATACACTGGGTCTCGATCACCGGCCCCTGGAAGGTCTCGGTAGTCACAACCGCCGCCATGCCGATGCAGTTGCCCTTCGGGATATCCTTGCCAAGTGTGGAGGAATACAGGGTGTCATCATGGAAATACGGAACACATTTCTGGGTCTGGCTCTTGATGGTCCAGCCCATCTTGGCTGCCAGGGCTTCGTTGGAATTCCACACATAGGCAGGCTCAAGGACTTCCGGATGTGCGATCTGGGCCTCAAACTCCTCCGGGGTCAGTCCCACGCCGTGGGCATTAGCCAGAGCCAGTCCGTAATCCTCCACGTTGTAGCTCACCGCTCCCTCGATCTTCTGGATCGAATTGCAGCTTCCGGCCACCATGCCAACCATGTTCACCCAGAAGGTGTCCTCCATACCGCTGCCTACGAAGGTACAATTGTTCTCCTTTGCCAGCACATCCAGTTGATTGGTGCGTACCGGATCGGTAGTCCAGCAGTAGGTCGCCTCCTCGCAGGTGGTGATCACGCTGATCCCGCGGCTCAAGCATTTCACATAATGGTCGTAGCAGTCGCTTACCAGACTGAACAGGGTCACAACCGCGATATCCGGGTCCGTATTGTCCAGCACTTCGTCCGCATTGTCGCTGATCAGCACGCCGGTCTTTACGCCAAGCCCGGCATAATCACCGATGTCCATCCCCACGATCTCCGGGTTCACATCGATAGCGCCCACGATCTGCGCGCCATGCTCATACAGATAACGCATGGTGTAGATACTCATTTTTCCGCAACCATATTGTACCACTTTGATCTTGCCCATAATAAAAAACCTCCTTTTTCTGAGACATCACGTTTAGTCGGCCTCTGTTTTCGGGGCCATCTTTTTGATACATTCATTGTACAGCCTCACCCCGGATGAGAGTCAAGGAGAGATTGAAAAAAATTTAACGAAATCTCAGCGGTACCTGAAGCCTGAGAAACATGGACCGTTTCTCGCTGTCAAACACATTGAATTCCGTCAGCACCTCACAGATATAGTCTCCGCACACCTGATAGTTATTATCCCTGCAATATTTTAATAGCCGCCCGGCGTACTCCGGCTCATCGTCGAAGCTGTCTAAATAGATACAGGCGTACATGCCGCTTTCAATCCGCCGCACCGACTCGCTGGGTGGGAAATTATCATCCACAAACACAAATATCTCACTGGACACCAGCTTCTGCGCCAGGAAGTTCTCCTTCGGCAGGATCGTTCCCGCGTTGCAGTAATAGATCTGCGGCAGGTTGTGGGCTATAATATCATCCTTTAGCTGCCCCAAAATATGTTCGTAGACAGAGATATCATACTCGTAAAAATTAATATCCGTATGCATGGCATAGATCATCCGGTGAGGGATATATTCCACCGTGATCATGCCGCAGGTCGGGGCCTTCCGAAACCGCTCCACACTCTCAATGGTCCGGGTGATGGCGCCCAGCCGCAATTCCAGTTGGCTGATCTGCTCCTTCACCTGTTTTTTCTTGCTGATCAGGGTGGACTCTATCATCTGTAAGTCTCCCCGCTCCAGAATCTGTTTGATCTCTCCCAGGCTCATTCCCAGCTCCTTCATATACTGGATCATGTCCAGCCGCGCTTTTTGGTTGATGCTGTAGTAGCGGTAGTTGGTTTCCGGGTCTGTATAACAGGGTTTTAAGATCCCGACCTTATCATACAGACGAAGCGTAGGGATGGATACCTGGTTAAACTGCGCCATTTCCCCGATTTTCATTCTCTTATCATTCATAGATCCACCTCATAAAACTCTCACTCACTGTCAGACTTTTCCTGCTCTCATCATAGGAAAATCCCCGACAAAAGTCAAACAGAATCCCTCATTTGAAGAAATTGGAAGTATAAACCATCCCGAATCCGTGAATCATTTTCATTGTACCGTGGACACGGAAAGCTTGTGTCCATTCGACATGCGGCAATGAATCTGATTTGCGGAGGTAAGGAACATGGCAGGATACAAGGTTGAAATCTGCGGAGTGAATACGGCGAAACTGCCCCTGCTTACGAATGAGGAGAAGGACGTCCTGTTCAAGCGGATCTTAGAAGGCGACATGGAAGCCAGGGAGCAGTACATCAAGGGAAACTTACGCCTGGTGCTCAGTGTGATCCAGCGTTTTTCTAACAGCAATGAAAATGTGGACGATCTGTTCCAGATCGGATGTATCGGCCTTATTAAGGCAATCGACAATTTTGACATTACCCAGAATGTCCGGTTCTCTACTTATGCGGTACCCATGATCCTCGGCGAAGTGCGCCGGTATCTGCGGGACAACAACTCCATCCGGGTCAGCCGTTCCCTGCGGGATACGGCCTATAAGGCGATTTACGCCAAAGAGGGTCTGACCCGCAAAAACTCCCGGGAACCTACCCTTATGGAGATCGCCCAGGAGATCGGCGTCAGCAAAGAGGACATCACTTATGCCTTAGACGCCATCCAGAGCCCCGTCAGCCTCTATGAGCCGATCTACACCGACGGCGGCGACCCGCTCTATGTGATGGACCAGATCAGCGACAAGAAAAACCACGAGGAAAACTGGGTGGAGGAGATCTCCCTGCGGGAAGCCATGGACCGGCTCCCCAAACGGGAACGCCACATCATCGACATGCGCTTTTTTGAGGGCAAGACCCAGACCGAGGTGGCTGAGGAGATCCACATCAGCCAGGCCCAGGTGTCCAGGCTGGAAAAGAGCGCGCTGAAGGCGATGCGGAATTATCTGAACTAAGAAGGAAAACGCAGCAGCGGTAGAGATTGCTGCGTTGTACATAGCATATCTTTTATTTTCCCACTTTCCAGCATGATAAAAACAAAAAATTATGTCACAAATATTGACATTCTATATCAAATTATGTATGCTATAGAAAAGAAAGAAGGTGACTCACATGGATTTCTATCAGGAGCTCAAAACCATTTATGGCTATGATACGCCCATTTTTTCAAGCGAGTTAAACATTGAGGGCATGAGTAGCGACAATGTCCGTCAGACCCTCTCACGTCTGGCCAGGCAGGGCAAAATAGAACGGTTTGCACAGGGTATCTATTATATCCCCAGCTATACCATTCTCGGCAAATCCTGTCTGAATCCTCAAAAGGTATATGAAAAAAAGTACATTACAAACGGCAGCGAGATTTACGGGTATTACAGCGGACTTATTCTTGAGAATTCAATCGGACTGACGACGCAGATGCCCAATGTTGTCGAGATCACAACAAACAACGAAAGTTCCAGACTCCGGGAGATAAAGGTAGGGAACCAGGAGATTCATCTGAGAAAAGGGCGCGCAGAAATTACCGCAGCAAACGCAGGCACCCTCCAGTTTCTCGATTTGATCAATCAGATCGATATAACGGCACTGACAGGGACCTCAAGGAGATATCTTTTATATTACATAGGCCTGCTGGAACTAACGCGGTCTGATATCTATCATTATATCTCCCTCTATCCCTCCCGCGTTGCACAAAAGCTGATGGAAAGCAGGATAACAGATGAACTTATGTGATGATAAAACCATATTTCAACAGGCTATTCTACAGGCCTCCCAGAAACTTAATATCCATCCGGCAATTATAGAAAAGGATTATTATGTTACTCAGATGCTTCAACGGCTGGTGAGTAAAGATCCTGATATCATTTTCAAAGGCGGTACATCGCTTTCTAAATGCTATAAAGTGATTGACCGTTTTTCCGAGGATATTGACTTAAACTATGACAGCCATAACACACATTTGAGCCAGGGCCTCCGGCGGCGTTTCTCCAAACTGATTAAGGAATCCGGTGAAACACTGAATCTTTCCCTGGGGAATCCCGAAGAGATCCGTAGCCGGAGGGAATTTAATCAGTATATCTTCCAATATATGTCACATTTCGGCAGTGCTCCTGTTAAACCGCTGCTCATTGTAGAAACATCCGTTTTTATCCCGTCGTTTCCCACCGAGATAAAAACCGTAGACAGCTACCTCTATGAGTTTTTTGCATTGGAAGACCGGAAATCTCTTATCTCAGAGTATAGTCTATCTCCTTTTCCTATAAACGTTCAAACAAAAGAGCGGACCTTTATTGATAAGATCTTTGCTATTTGTGACTATTATCTGACCGGAAATATCGCGAAACACTCCCGGCATCTGTATGACCTGTATAAACTGTTTCCACACATCCGCATGGATCCGTCTTTCGGTATCCTGTTTGACGCCGTAAAAGCTGCACGCAAGAAAAGTCCTGTTTGCCCATCTGCAAAAGAAGACAGCCAAATACATACTCTTCTCCAGGAAATCATTGATAAAGGGGTCTATAAAACTGACTATGAACAGATTACTTCCAAATTGCTTTTTGAAAAGGTCAGCTATGATGCCGTGATTTCCACACTTGAAATGATCGCGGCACATAACATCTGGATCACTTGAACCTTATTTCAGACAGGCAGCTCGTTCTTACACAAAACCCGGTATGCATCGTGCACACCGGGTTCACATAACTGCCCATTTTCTTTATTTTTCCTCCAACGGAAAATGACAAAACACCTTCCGCCCCCCATAGATCCTGCACTCCGGGACCTCCCGGCTGCAGATATCCTGCGCATAAGGGCACCGGGTATGGAACCGGCAGCCCGACGGCGGATCCACCGGGGACGGGATTTCTCCGGTGAGCAGTTCCTTCTCCTCGCTCCGAAGCCGCGGGTCCGCCTTCGGGATCGCGTTCAGCAAAAACTTCGTGTAAGGATGAAGGGGGTGATCGTACAGCTCATCTGTCTCCCCAACCTCACAGATACACCCCAAAAACATCACGCAGACCCGGTCCGCGATAAACTTCACTACGCTCAGATCATGTGAGATAAACAGGTAAGTCAGCTTATACTCCTCCTGTAAATCCTTCAAAAGGTTTAAGACCTGGGACTGGATCGAGACGTCCAGCGCCGAAACCGGCTCGTCGCAGATGATCAGCTTGGGATTCAGAGCGATCGCACGGGCAATGCCGATACGCTGCCGCTGTCCGCCGGAAAACTGATGGGGATACCGATTGTAGAACTCCTCCGGGATGCCCACTTCCTTCATCAGCTCCCGCACCCGTTTCTCCAGCTCGGCCTTATCCTTCATGCCATAGGTCGTAAGGGGCTCGGAAATGATATCCTTCACGCTCATCCTGGGATTTAACGAGGCATACGGATCCTGGAAAATGATCTGCATCTGCCTGCGTTTTTCAGCAAATGCAGCTTCGCTCATCCCCACGATATCTTCACCCTCAAAGCATATCTCCCCGGAGGTCGCTTTCAGCAGGCGGATCAGCACCCGCCCAAGGGTACTCTTGCCGCATCCGGATTCCCCCACCAGGGCCAGCGTCTCTCCCTCGTAGATCTCCAGATTTACATCCGAAACTGCATGAACCACCTGCGGCGCCTTCTTCGTGCCGACGATCGGAAATTCTTTTACAAGATGCTTCGCTTCCAGAAGAATCCTTTTCTCCACTCTATTTTCCATCAACCAGCACCTCGCTTTCATACTGGAAGCATCTGACCCCGTGGCCTTCCGACGTCTGATATAGAGACGGCTTCTCCGCATAGCAGCGTTCCGTGGCCTGCCCACAGCGGGTACAGAAGTTGCAGCCCGCCGGAAGATGTAAAAGGTTCGGCACCACACCCTCGATCGTATACAGCCTGTCCGCCTTCTCATCCAGCTTCGGTATGGACTTTAAAAGCCCCTGGGTATAGGGATGCTGCGTCTTCTCAAACAGTTCAAATGTCTCAGCCTGCTCCATCACCTTCCCTGCGTACATCACGTACACATAGTCGCAGATCTCCGCCACCACGCCCATGTTGTGGGTGATCAGGATGATGGAAGTTCCCTGCTCTGCACAGAGCCGTTTCATCAATCTCAGGATCTGGGCCTCAATGGTCACGTCCAGAGCCGTGGTCGGCTCGTCGGCGATCATCACCTTGGGCCTGCATACCATCGCCATGCCGATCATCACCCTCTGGCGCAGGCCGCCGGAAAGCTGGTGGGGATAGCTGTGATACCGCTTCTCCGGCTCCGGGATCCCCACAGCGCGGAAAATATCAATAACCCGCTTTGTGGCTTCCTCCTTCGACACCTTCTGATGCAGGAGGATCGCCTCCCGCACCTGTTTCCCCACCGGATACACCGGATTTAACGAAGTCATCGGTTCCTGGAAGATCATGGAGATCTCATTTCCACGCACCTTCGACCTCTCCTTCGGTGTCAGATTGGTGATATCACGCCCGTTAAGCGTGATGCTCCCATCCACCACCTTGCCCGGATACCGCAAAAGCCCCATGACCGACATGGCCGTCATGCTCTTTCCACAGCCGGACTCGCCGACGATGCCGATGATCTTGCCCGCAGGCACCTGGATGCTGACGCCGTCCACCGCCGGGACCTCCCCCTTCGCCGTAAAGAAGTGGGATTTCAAATTTTGGATATCTAATACGATAGATTCACTCATCTTCTCTCCTGCCTCCTTACTGCTCTTTTAAATACGGATCCAGCACATCCCTCAGCCCATCGCCCAGGAAGTTGAATGCCATCACCACGATCATGATCGCCACACTGGGCGCGATGGACAGCCATGGCTCAGAAAACAGGTATTTCTTACCGCGCACTACCATCAGGCCCCAGCTTGCGCTGGGCGGCTGGGCTCCCACACCCAGAAAGCTTAGAGACGCTTCCGACAGGATCGCTGAAGGGATATTCAGCGTAAAGAGTACGATCAGGGAAGGCAGGCAGTTGGGCAAGATGTGACGGAACATGATCGTCCATTTCTTCACCCCGATGGAGCGCGCCGCCTCCACATACTCTTTCTCCTTCAGGGAAAGGGTCTGGGAGCGCACCACCCGCGCTGTACTGGCCCAGTTCACCAGACTGAGGGCGATGAAAATATTGATCAGGCCCCCGCCCATGGTATACATGACCACCATGGCAAGCAGCAGAGACGGGAACGCCAGCATCACGTCTGCCAGACGCATGATCACAAAATCTACCTTACCGCCGTAAAATCCCGCGCACATCCCTAACACCGTGCCGATGGACATGGAGATCAGCGTCGGTACAAGGCCGATCGTCAGGGAGATCCTCGCTCCGTAGATGATCCGGCTCAGTACATCGCGCCCCAGCTCATCCGTGCCCAGCCAGTGCGCCATACTGGGGTCCTGAAGCCGGTCTGCCAGACTCTGCTTCAAGTGATCATATGGAGCCACAAGCGGCGCAAACACCGCCGCAAAGATGATGAGCAGGATCACCACTGCCGAGAACACCGCCAGCTTGTTCTGGCGGACCAGGGTCTTTATCTTGTCCAGCCAGGTATCCGCCTCCCCGATCTCGTCATCATGTCCCAGGGGGCCACCCATAGGACCGCCTGCGGACATCCCGTTAAAACCGCGCTCATTTTCCAACATCCCCGTCCCGGCAATCAGATTCGGGTCCACATTCATTCCTGAATTTGCCATCTTATGCACCCTCCCTGATCCGTGGATCCAATACATTGTAAAGCAGGTCAGCGACCAGATTGCCCGCAATGATCAGAACCGTAGTAAAAATAACCGTCCCCTGTAAAAGAGGCATATCTCTTGTCTCAATAGCGTTGACCGCCAGACGCCCGATCCCCGGCACGCCAAATACGCTTTCCGTCAGCACTGCGCCGGAGAGCATACTGGAGATCTGCAGCGCCATCATCGTCACAACCGGAAGCATGGCATTCTTTAAGGCATGGCCCACGATCAAGCCGCCTTCCCGCAGCCCCTTGGCCCGCGCTGTGCGGATAAAGTCATTCTGCATGATCTCCACCAGATTGGATCTGGTCATCCGGGCAATGCTGCCCGCCGAATTCCACCCCAGGACGATCGCAGGCAGGATCATGGCCCGCACAGAATCAAAACCGGAGACTGGAAACCATTTCAGCTTAAATGCAAACACGTACTGCAGAACCAGAGCTGTCATGAATACCGGCATGGAAACTCCCATCAGTGCGCAGCCCATAAACAGACGGTCCAAAAAACGGTTCTGTTTGATGGCCGCCACGATCCCCGCAGTGATCCCGATGATCCATGCCACGACCGCCGCCAGGACAGACAGCTTCACCGTGTTGGGAAACGCGTCCATGATGATCTGGGTCACATTCCGGTTCAGCCGGTAGGAGGTGCCAAAATCACCTCTTAAGGCATTTGCCACATACTTAAAGAACTGGACATACATCGGCTCATCCAGCCCCATCTCCTTACTGAGTTTTTCGATCAACGCCGGATTCACATGCTCCCCCATCAGCGTTGTGATCGGATCGCCCGGAACGATACGGAGCATGATAAATATGATCAGCACTACGCCGATCAGTACCGGGATCGATATTGCAATACGTTTCAGCACTTTCTTTAACACTGGGAATCCCCTTCCTGTCACTGTCTCTTGTATATCACAGAGCACTTTCTTATGATATAAAGCGAATGCCGCAAAATCGATCGCTCCATTTTTGCGGCATCTTCTTTTATCTGGCACTATCCATTCGCTGTTACTCGCTCAAAGAAACACCATAGAACAACATATCACTTAAGCCGCTCCAGATCGGTGCGAAGCCCTGTACACGCTTGCTGGTCGCAAACAGATGCGTCCTGGAATACATCGGCACCCACGCTGCATCTTCATGGATGAGCTTCTCCTCCAGGGCATTGTACTCGGCAATCCTTTCATCCGTATCCACGATCGCACGCGCCTTGGAGACACGCTCCATCACCGCAGTGTCCGGATAGTTGATAGAACGGATCTTCGTCTTCTCCTCGTTTCCGAAGAAGGTGTATATAAAGTTGTCCGGGTCATTGTAATCCGCAGTCCAGGTTGACATAAAGGAACCAAGCTCTCCAGACTTACGGGTCTCCAGCCAGGTCGACTCATCGTAGTTTTTGATCTCCGCGTTGATCCCGACGGCTGAAAGCTGCTCTTTAATGATCTCCAGAGCCATCGTCACCGTATCGGAAGCAGAACTGTCGGCTGCGATCTCCATGGTGAATCCATCTCCATAACCAGCCTCCGCAAGCAGCGCTTTTGCCGCATCCGGATCATAACTGATCACGGTCTGGTCCGGGTTGAATGCGATCAGGCCATGTGGGAAGATCCCCTGCTCAACCTGCCCGCGTCCGCCATACAGCGCATCTAAGATCGCCTGGCGGTCGATCGCCATCTGAACGGCCTTACGAACCTTCACATCGCTGAACGGCTCAATATTAAAGTTCATGGTAAAATATGTAGTACCCACACGCGGGCCGGATATAATCTGGTCCGGATAGGTCTCCACAAAACGGTCGATCGCATCTGCCACAAAATCCAGGTCAATGATATCCAGCTCACCGCTCTCAAACATCATGGTCTGGGTCTCCGTATCCGGAATGATCTTCACCACAACGCCCGGAAGCGCGGAAGCGCCCTTCCAGTAGTCGTCATTCCTGGTCAGCACAAGCTGGTCGTTGAAGGTCCAGGATGCAAACTTAAACGGGCCTGTTCCCACGGTCAGCGCCGGATCCATGCCGAACTGATCTCCTGCCGCTTCAGTAGCCTCACTGTCATAGATCGATACGCCAGGCGAGGAGATACATGCAAGGAAACCGGAGAACGGCTCCTTTAAGGTGACCTTCACCGTATAGTCATCCACGGCCTCCGCGCCTTCAAGGGTCTCTGCCTTGCCCTCCAAAAGCTCGCTGGCGCCCTTGATCTGATCAATGAACTCCGTATTCACGCCGCCTTCCACCATCAGCAGACGGTTAAATGTATAGATCACATCCTCAGCCGTAAAATCATTGCCGTTGTGGAATTTTACGCCCTGTCTCAAATGGAAGGTGTACTCCAGGCCGTCATCTGAGATCTCCCAGCTCTCCGCCAGGCTCGGCACCACCTTGGAAACACCTGCGTCATCCACCTCAATATCCACCAGACGGTCATAAATATTCATCGGGGTCTGGTAATCCTTAGAAGTCTTCTGTACATCCGCTGTCTGAATATCCGAGTTCAGAACCGTGACCAGGAATCCGGCTGTATCCACCTGCGCGCCCATCGCCGCAGACGTCTCAGCTCCCGCAGCTCCCTTATCAGCGCCGCCCACCGCCGTTGTATCTGCAGTGCCCTTGCTTCCGCCGCAGCCGGTCAGCGCCAGGCCAAGTGTCAAACTTGCCGCAAGAACCAGACTCAGTCTCTTTTTCATAATTAAGTCCTCCTATTCCATCCCGGTTCCCATCTCCCCTGCCAATATGCAAAAAACGGTGCAATACCCCCATGGGCTGCACCATCGCATATATAACCGAATTATGTACCGAAACTTTACCTTAATGTTCAAATGATACCATATCCCACGTGGTTTTTCAACTCTTTTTTTCGATTTCACCCCTGTTAAAGGGGTTAAAATGGCTGCCGTGGCTTAATAAAATAAAGTTTTAAGTCACTGCAGCCTGATTTTATTCTGTGCCGTTAAAAACATCCATCCATTCCAGGCAGTACTCATGCCATAACTCCCACGCCTCATCCCGCTCTGTGCATAGTTCTGACAGCCGCTCCGCCCGCAGCTCCAGCATATCTGTCTCCTGGCCTTCTGTCCCCTTCCACTCCCACAGCGCAGCCTCGCACTGGCCGGCGAGCAGCCCGTACCGCTCCCCCGCTGGTTCCAGCTTCTCCATCACCATACGCAGCTTCCAGTCCACATACGCCTCCTCAGTGGGTATCTCCTTAAGACGATGACGCTCCGCCTTCGGCACCGCGCGGATTCCCGCAACCAGGGCCGCATCCTCAGCGCTCACCTGGGCCGCAATGCTCTCCCCCTCCGCTGCCTTCTGTTTCCGCTCCAGATAATGTTCATACCCAAACGGATAATACATGGCGTTCTGTCCCTCGAAGATCAGGATCGCATCCGCCACCTGACGGATGAAATACCGGTCGTGGGACACAAACAGGATCGTCCCCGTGTAAGCCTTAAATGCTGACTCCAGCGTTTCCTTCGCCTGCACATCCATGTGGTTGGTCGGCTCATCCAGCACCAGGAAATTGGGACGGCTCTGCAGAAGCTCTGCCAGGACCAGACGCGCCTTTTCGCCTCCCGACAGGTCGCTGACCCGTTTGGATGCCTCTTTTCCACCAAATAAATAGGCCCCAAGCGTGCTCCGCACCTCTTTCTCCGTCATAGCCGGAAACAAGTCATGGAAATGCTCCACCACGGATTTCTCCGACTCGATCTCTGCTGAATGCTGGTCAAAATATCCGATCATCACCTGGTTTCCCAGACTCATTTTTCCTCCCAGCGCAGGTAAAAGCCCGGACACGGTCTTTAAAAAGGTACTCTTGCCCACGCCGTTATCCCCTAAAAGCCCGATCTTCTGACCGCGCCGCACCCTCAGGGACAGCTCCAGAAGGAGCCGGTCATACCCCAGCTTTAAATGCTCTGTCTCCAGAACCCATTTGCTGCCCGGGATCAACGGGCTGATCTCCCCGGTAAACAGATGTACGTCATCCGCCTCCGGCTGCTCCACCCGCTCCATCCGCTCCATCTGCTTTTTCTTGGCCCTGGCAAAGGATGCCTTGGCCGGTTTGTGCTTAAACCGCTCGATCAGCTCCTCAAGCCTTGCAAATTCCGCCTGCTGCCGCTCGTAGGCCTTCTGCTGCGCCGCCAGCCTTTTACATTTCTCCTGCCGGTAATTGGTGTAATTGCCAGGAAAACGAAGCAGCTTTTTTCGCTTACCTCATAAACCACATCTGCCACCCGGTCCAGGAAAAACCTGTCATGGGACACCATCACCACCACGTGCTCATAGGCCTTAAGATACTGCTCCAGCCACTCCGCCGCCGCAATATCCAGATGGTTGGTCGGCTCATCTAAAAGCAGGATATCCGGTTTTTCCAGAAGCAGCCGGATCAGTGCGATCTTCGTCTGCTCTCCCCCCGAAAACTCTTTTAAAGGTCTCCGTTTATCCGCTTTGGTAAATCCAAACCCGGTGAACAGCCGGTCATACTCCCGCTCATACTCAAACCGCTCCCGCGCAAATGTATCTTTGCACGGACATGCCGCAAGAAGCTCCTCTTCCACGGTGCGCCTATTGTCTCCAAAAGCCTGCTGCTTTAACATCCCCACAGTGACCTGGCGGGATTTCACGATCCCCGGCCCCGTCCTCCTGTCGTCCCGGTCCAGGGTCATTTCCCCGGCGATCAGCTTTAACAGCGTGGTCTTCCCCGCGCCGTTGCGGCCCACCACGGCTACCTTTTCATTTCCCTTTATCTCAAAATCAATGTGTGACAGGATCAGCGTCCCTCCCGCTGATACGCTGCCGTCTGTAATCTGATATAACATACCTTGTCCTTTACCATAACATTTTGCAGTTTTTTGTGCCTTTCCCTATTCTAACAAAAATATTCCTGTTTTGAAAGTCCCGTCCACCTGCATTTCATATTCCCGGATCTAAGCCTTCCTGGTGTATTTCCAGATAAGCCCCCCGGCAAAGGCTGCAACCACCGTTTCTGTGACCGGCATGGCAAACCACATGGAACCGGCCCCCAATACCGCCGGCAGCGCGCAGATCAGAAATCCGCTCACAAAAAGCCCTCTCGCCACCGACACTCCAAAGGACGCCGCCGGTCTCATCAGAGACTGAAAATAGTAAGTAGAAAACACATTAAGCGGCAGCAGCAGAAACGATATCCCGTAACTGCGCATGATAAACGGGGCAATCTGATAAATCCCGTCTGTCGGCGCCATGAATATGCGGATAAATCCATTGGGGAACGCCCATATGAGCGCCGTCCACACAATTCCAAAAACAGCAGCGGTATACAGGGCATATTTTAATGTATCCCGGATCCGCTCCCATTTCCCCGCCCCAAAATTGACTGATAAAAGGGGCTGGGCCGCCTGTCCCACGCTGTATGCGCAGCACTGCACCACGGTGCTGATGTTCACGATCACACCGTACACCGCCAGCGCGTCCGTCCCCAGGCGCAGCATGATCTGCCGGTTAAACAGCATTGTCAGGATCCCCATAGCCACATCGCTGAAAAATGTGGAAAACCCGGTCACCACGATCTGACGGAACAGTCCTGCTACATGGCTTACCTTAACCAGATGCAGCGTATTCCGTTTTGACATAAAATGAGTCAGCATCATTAAAAATGTGATCACCGCACCCATGGCAGTTGCAAGTCCTGCGCCGAATATCCCCATATCCAGCCCAAACACAAAGAAATAATCCCCAAAAATATTAAAGACTCCTCCGGACAACACAGCCGCTGTGGCCAGGCCCGGATGATCATCATTTCTCAGAAATGCCGCCAGCATCTGATTGAACAAAAAGAGCGGCAGTACAAATTTTACCGGGAGCAGATACCGTTTTGCCAACGGCAGCAAAATCTCCTGCGCTCCAAATAGCTTAAGCATAGGCGTATCAAACACTGCAATGATCCCCCAACTGACCACAGCCAGGATCACAGTTCCCACGAGTGCTGTCGTAAAGCAGGAATTCTGTTTCCTCTGATCCCCACTTCCTTTTGCCGCGCCAAACAATACCGAGCCGCCAATACCTGTCAGCAGGCCAAGACTGTATACAATATTCCATATAGGTGCGACCACTGCCAGAGCTGCTGTTCCTGACGGTCCCTCATACTGTCCCACCATAGCCATATCCACAATACCATAGACAGAACTGATCAATGCGCTCCCAAACGCAGCACTTAGATATTTAAAATAAATATTCTTCACATTTCCATTTCGCAAATCCATGTTCTTTTCCTCCTCAAATCAGACACCGCAAGGCAATCCATGCAGAGCATTTTGATTAACCGGACAAAGCTTCCAGGAATCAAAAAAGAGCCGGATAAGAGAAACAGGCATCTCAGCCTGCCACCTTATCCAGCTCGTCATTTCTACAGGAATGACTCACCCTCCGAGTGAACATGGGCTAGTATAATACATTTTTTCCAGAAAGTCAACCTTGAAGATCCTCGAATTTAAACCCTGTAACAGATAAATCACACAAAAAGGCACTCCGTAAGGAATGCCTTTTTCATACGTGCGCGAGAAGATTCGAACTCCCGACACCTTGGTCCGTAGCCAAGTGCTCTATCCAGCTGAGCTACGCACACATATTCTTATCGCCGCAGCAGTTATTGCTGCAACGTTATATAGTTTACGTCAATTTGCTCGTTTTGTCAAGAGCTTTTCCAAATATTTTTAATTTTCTTTTCCAGACACCCTTACATGATCCCCAGCAGGTAATTAACAAACTGCTGTGCAGTACGTCCAGAGATACCTCCGTGGCTCAGTTCCCACTTGTTAGCTTCTGCTCTCAGCTGCTCGGACGGCATAGCCACGCCCGCCCTCTGCGCCAGTTCCTCCACAATATGGAAATATTCCTTCTGGGAAGGTTTGGAGTAATTGATCGTAACGCCAAACCGGTTGACCAGTGACAGCTTCTCCTCCATAGTGTCGGAACGGTGCATTCCATTGTCGACCTCCACATCATCCCGGTCAGTCCAGTTCTCCTTGATCAGGTGCCGGCGGTTGGAGGTGGCATAGATCAGGATATTGTCAGGCCGTGTCTCCACTCCGCCCTCGATCACTGCCTTCAAAAACTTGTATTCCACCTCAAATTCCTCAAATGACAAGTCGTCCATATAGATGATAAACCGGTAATTGCGGTTCTTAATCTGGGCGATCACAGCTGACAAATCCTTAAACTGGTGCTTATATATCTCAATCATACGCAGGCCCTGGTCATAGAACTCATTGACGATCGCCTTGATGCTGGTTGATTTACCTGTGCCGCTGTCACCAAACAGCAGTACATTGTTGGCCTTCTTTCCCTGCACAAAGGCCAGTGTATTGTCCACCAGCTTTTTCTTTTGTATCTCATATCCCACCAGGTCATCAAGCATCACAGCGTCCATGTTATTGATGGCACAGAATCTCACGGTTCCATCTTCCAACGGCTGGATGCGGAACGCCTTGTTAAGTCCAAACATGCCTACGCCATACGCCTTATAAAACCCGGTCACGCAGTCAAAAAACTCATACTCGTCCTTCGCCTGCTCCAGCCTGGCGCTTAATGACTGTACTTTCTCACTGACATTTTTATTGTACATCAGATCTTTTTTGCCGATCGCCTGATAGTCGGATATCCGGCTGAAGCAGTCTACTCCCAGATATTCCTCCAGCCTGCCAAAATCATAGTGGAACAGGTTCAGAAACGCCTTAAAATCACCTCTGGCAAAATAGTTTACACTGCCTTCGTTGGCGCCTACCTTTTCACAGGTAATGCTAAACGGATTCTCACTGGTGATCAGAAGGAACGTCAGATAATTGTGCCAGAGATTCTTGTCAAAACCATAATCCGTAGCAACCTGCAGCAGATGTTTGATCTGGGTCAGAACCCGTGTGGTCAGTTCTTCCTTCGTCTGGCTTTTATCATCCATTTTCCTTACAATGTCTGCCAGCTCCATCAATATATTATCCTTCGGCATATCTCCATAAATCAACAGTCTGGAAACAATCTTGTACATAGCTCTCTCCTCGCCATTCCCTCATTTTTCTTTTGCCCCGACAGTCCGTACTGTCTGCGGACCACCCTCATTAAGTGCTCCTAGTATAACATATTCCACAAAAAAGTAAAAGGCAGAATAGCATTTGTGCTATTCTGCTCAGTATGGGGAACAATAAATTGATAATGTCATTCTGTCTCAGCGGTCATGCTGCAATATACTTTTCGATATCCTCGCACAAAGCTCCGCATTCCTCGGTGTATACTTTCAGGTTTACGATCTGGTTGAAGCCCAGATTCATGATGCCAAGCAGGGACTTTGCGTCCACAACAATGCTGCCGCGGCTTAAATCCATATCAAACGGGTACTTTTCAACTCTGCTGACAAAATCCAGCACTTCTGTAGGGTTCTTAAAGGTAACATTGATCTCGCTCATAGCACATTCTCCTTTTCTATACTTATATATGATAACCAGATACGTTTTGTCTATACTTATCAGTTGTCATAATTTTATCATTTCCTCAAAAAATACAAAGGGGAAATTCTTTAAAAAGGAGTAACTATTTAATGTTTTTGACAAATTTTGTCGAAAAATGCAACCTCTATTACAGGTTTTCCTTTCTGAATTCCGCTGGAAGCATCCCGACTTCCTCCTTAAACACCTTACTCATATACTTCGGATCTGAATATCCTACCATATCCGCGATCTGATTGAGCTTCAAGCTGGAATGGAGAAGCAGCTCCTTGATCCGGTCTATACGGTATTTGCGAACGGTCTCGGTAAATGACATGCCGGTCTCTTTCTTGAACTGGGTGCTCAAATACTCATCAGAGACATGAAGCCGCTGTGCCAGCTCCTCCAACGTGATACCCTGGCTGTAACACTCTTCAATGATCTTTTTCGCCCGCTTCACCAGAATGCTCACATCACTGCCCGTCTCACCATCCACTGTAATGGACTCATAAAGAGCCATGAAAACAGACTGGATCTCCTCCCATGTGACCGCTCGGGATATTTCACCCACAAGCACCCGGGTAGGGATCGTACCATTCACCTTCCCCAGCGTTTTTATCAATGTCAGAACCGCCACGCAAAACCGGACGCAGGATTCTCTGATCTCATTAGGATGGTAAGCCCCTCTCCCGCACATCTGTTCAAACTGTGCCAACGCGCGATAGATCTCCTTCTGATCCTTTTCTGACATCGAGCGTTTGATATGGTCCTCAATCTCAAACGGATATTTTATGGGAACTGCCCTCATCTGCTCTATCCTATGCCGTGTGATCAGGGTTCCTTTCGGAAAGCTCAAGTTCCACATCCGTTCCTCTTCAAGCTCCGCAAACGCTCCAGGCAGTCCAGCCAGCCCTTCACAGTCCATCCAGTTAAACACCGGATATGGTTTGACCATACGGCATATGGCAGGCACTATGGTGCTCTCATACCACTGCTCCGTTTTCTCAGGATTCTTCATATGGTAAAATATAACTGCCACCAGCCTGTATCTCAGTGACAGGATGATACAGTATTCATACTCTTTTACACCTGCCATGTAAAACTCCAGCATTTTTCCAATTTCGGAAAACCATTCTTCATAACGGTTCCCCAGCCAGACCGCAAATATCGACAGCTGCTCCCTTATATCCAGGCCATAGCGGCTCTCCGTCACCCGGTTTAACTCCTCATCCACGGGAAGCTCCGCCAAAATACACCCCCGGAAGATTTGTTCCAGTGACAGCAGACGCTCCTGGAGCCGCTCTTCCCCCTGTTCCTCCATTAAGGATTCCCGGATGATCCTCAGGGTTTCCTGAAGCTCAGGTATCTTGATCGGCTTTAACAGATAATTATCAATATTCAACTCTATGGCCCGTTTCGCGTAGGAAAAATCAGAATAAGCAGTCAGCACTACAACCCTGCACAGAATGCCCTGCTCCCGGACCTTAGCCAGCATGGTAAGCCCATCCATCTCCGGCATCTGAATATCCATAATGACCAGATCTGGCCTGGTCCTCAAAATAAGCTCCAGGCCCTCCGGTCCGTTGGCAGCAGTCCCGGTCACCTCATATTCCGCATCCAGTTTTGGAAGCATCTTTGCAAGCCCATTTCGTATGGAGTTCTCATCTTCAATAACTACTATTTTCATTTACCTCCATCCTCTCCGCGTATTGCTTTCACAAACAGGTGGACCGCCGTTCCATCTCCTTCCCTGCTCTCAAAGTATACTGCTGCCTGTTCTCCATAATATAATTCCAGGCGTTTTTTTACATTCACCACACCCACATGTTCGCCAGCATCACCGCCTCTGTTCAGACCTTTCAGTACCTCCGCTGGAATCCCCTTACCATTATCTTTGATCATAATGTAGATCTGGTCTTCAGCCAGACGCATCCGGATTGTCAGATGGCAGGGTTCTTTTTTTCTGTAGAATCCATGCTTGATCGCATTTTCCACAAACGGCTGCAGGAGCAGTTTGTGGATTCGGTACGTTTTGATCTCTTCAGGCACATCTGTCTCTACTTCCAGGGGCTGTTCCAGTTTTTCTTTCTGCAGCATTATATATTGGCTCAGCCAATACAGCTCCTGCCCGATAGAAACCGTATCTCCTGGATTCCGGATAGAATACCGGAGAATATCCGCCAGTGCCCCTACCATGCCGCTGATCTCATATTCTTCCTTTTCAATTGCTTTCCAATTGATCGTGTCCAGGGCATTATACAGAAAATGCGGATCGATCTGTGCTTCCATCGCGGACAGCTCCGCATTTTTCTGTTCCACTGTGGACTGCTTTACCTGGTCTACCATGGCCTCCAGCTTTTTTACCATACTGTTAAAGCCTTTGACGATCTGTACACCTTCTCTGGGCAGGTGGGCGGTCTGTTTGACCTGGATAGAGAGATTGCCCTCTTCCATCTGATTCATTCCATCAGCAAGTTCATTGATCTGCTGCAGGATAGGATTGGTGATAAAAAACAGAAGCAGCATGATAAACAACATAATACCGGCCGTATATACAATCCCCATGGCCATCTGCCCCAATATCGCCTGATTATAATCCTCCACTGAATAAAAATTGTAGAGAGTCCATCCCGTCTCCTCATTATACCGCTCCAGTATACGGCGTCCCTCGTGCTCCGCAGAGGAAATATCCTCCCGGATCAGGGTCTCATCCTGTGCTGCAACGATCTGATCGCCTTCACAAATAAAAAGCTCCGAAGTCTCTCCCATGCGGATGATGTCCCACAGCAGATCCTGGTTGATGCTCATGATGACAGTTCCGATCCGACGCTCAATATTCTGATAATCTACAATGCGGCGCGATATCTGAAGCAGATGGGTATATCCACTCTCACCCAGCACAATACTGGACCCACCCTGATAATCCACGCCTTTTTGTACATCCGGCACCTTCACCGTATCGGCCCAGGTACTGGTAACAAAAGATGCAGCGCTCCTGTCATAAAAAAAAATCTTTCCGCGTTCTGTGACAAGGGTAATCCCTTCTACACCGTCGTTCCGATTGCACACATGGCTAAGCTCTCTGCGCAAACGGTTGCTGTTGACATCCAGCACGTCCTCGCTCTCATTGATCTGTTCTACCAGATTCACCACATCATCATCAGTACAGAAATCATAAAGGACCGTATCATATTTATCCAGCGCCATAAGAAGCATCGCATCTGCATTCTCAAGCTCCCGCTGCTTCTCTTCTTTTAAATTGTCACTCAAAAGATTCCATATCCTGGTCTGGGATATAACTGCTAATATCAGCATAGGCGCAATCAGAGCAATAACCGCAAACAGTACAACCGACTGGCGCAGCGTCCTAATCTTATTCATAATGCGCCTCCCGGATGGTCTCGATTTTTTTCTCCAGGTTCTCCAGCGTATCCTCCTGATCCTCCTCCAGGATCACCTGGTTGATGACATCGGCAACTGCCATGGATACCGCTGGCCAATAAGGCTTGAATTCCCGCACTCTTCCTGTTGCCAGATACTCCGCGTATTTTTTCTGATCCGGATACTTCTTTATCTGCCAGTCCAGAATATCTTTTCTCGGAGACAAATACATCATATCATCCAGATATGCCTTGATCCGGTCTGGTTCTGCCATAAACTGTACAAATTTCATTGCCTGATCTTTATGCTCCTCACAGACAATCGTCAGCACCTCTCCTCCGATGACTGTCAGTTTTTCTTCCCCCGTAGGAAGAGGGGCCACTTTAAAATTCAATTCCGGATTCGCTTTATATATCTGTTGTTCTCTGCCTGATGTCGAGAACATCATGGCAATATTCCCCTTTGTAAATTCTTTGGAAATATCAGAGAGCGTCATGTTCACCGTCCTGTGGCTCATTCCACGCTCTTTTGCAAGCTGCCTCAGCACATCAAAAGCCTCTTTGCTTTCCTCGGAAGCAATATCAGTTATGCTCCCTCCTTTGGACCATAACACAGGAAGAAAGCAATACAGGCTCTCCTCGCTTTGAAGAGATGGAAATGCACAGCCATATATACTGCCTGATGTCGCCCGTTCCGCTGCATCCACAAATTCATCCAGAGTCTGCGGCACTTTTATCCCTCTCTCCTGCAAAATCGTTTCGTTATAGTAAAATGCAAGGCAGTTGACTCCCAACGGCACTCCCAGAATCCGTCCATCTGTATCATGACAGGATGCCAGAGCTGCTTCCAGGTACTGTGATTCCTCAATCTGCCCAGACACATCTACCAATGGCTTCATAGCATTATAATACTGAACATCGGAGGAATCCACAATCGCCAGATCCGGCGCTTCTCCATCTGCAATCGCCAATGCCAACCTTTTCTTAAAATCTTCGTCCGGCACATATTTTGCCATGATCTGCACTTCACTATGGGATGCATTAAACTCATCTACAATTCCCAAAAGACATTGCCTTACATCAGAACCATCCCAATAATACCACAATTCCAGAGTGATCTTTCCAGGCTCTGCTTCCTCATGTGCCTTCCCACAGGCAGTCAGTAGAAATACCGCCGCAAGCAACAGCCCTATCCCTCGTCTACCGGCTGTTTTCCTCCATCTTTTCATGTTCCTCTTTTATCTCCTCGTAAAGCTGATAGAACGTCCACGCAACATTACTCTCTGTCACAACCGCTTTCAGATCGATCTTCGGCACACCGGCTTTCCTCAAGTTTAAAAGCAGTTCATCCAGCCTCCTGCTGGAAAAATTATGCATGACCAGCATCTCCTCCGTGATACGGGGAAAATCCCCCTCTTCCCACTCTTCCTTCAACCCACCCTGTCCGTCATTCTTTTCATACTCAGCAAACCCCAGCAGACTTCCAACAGAATCCTTTACCTGCTCTGGCGCAACATTTTTTATCCGGATTCCCATGCGCACCAGCACCCCTTTCAGTTTGGTGACATTGATGTTATTTTCCGGAGTATAATATAAAACTGTCTCAGTCAATCGTTTCATTTTCACGGTTTTCTCTCCTGCCTTTCTCAATCTCTTTCAACCTCTAAAAATAGTATACCAAAAAAAGCCTTAAACCTCCATCTGGAAATCTAAGACTTTCTTTTTCAATGCCGCAGGCCGGAATCGAACCGGCACGGGAGATTAGTCCCGCAGGATTTTAAGTCCTGTGCGTCTGCCAGTTCCGCCACTGCGGCATTCCTTGGCTGACTTGCCAAATGGGACCTATAGGGCTCGAACCTATGACCCTCTGCTTGTAAGGCAGATGCTCTCCCAGCTGAGCTAAGATCCCGTATGAACTTGTTTCTACAAAGGGTTTGATTCATAGGAAGCTTCCTATGAATCAAACAAACGACCCGGATGGGACTCGAACCCACGACCTCCGCCGTGACAGGGCGGCGCTCTAACCAACTGAGCCACCAGGCCAAACATATAAAATTGAATCGGTTTTGAAGCGGTTTCAAATGGACCTTCGGGGACTCGAACCCAGGACCGACCGGTTATGAGCCGGTTGCTCTAACCAACTGAGCTAAAGGTCCGAAACATTGATGAAACTAAATGACCCCAACGAGATTCGAACTCGTGTTACCGCCGTGAAAGGGCGATGTCTTAACCGCTTGACCATGGGGCCGGACTAATGCTGGTCGCCATGGACCGAACTCCCCGAGTAGGACTTGAACCTACGACAGCGCGGTTAACAGCCGCGTGCTCTACCGACTGAGCTATCGAGGATTATACCCTGTTTTCCAACGGGCAACGATAGTATTATATGATATAGTGCGGTATTTGTCAAGTGTTTTCCACTGGAAACTCAGACTTTTTCTGCAATTCCCCATCGTTCCTTCAGAAAGAAAAAAGACTGAAACTCTATCTCAGCCTTATATACATGTCTAAGGTAATACTGCATACTTATCATATTCCATATACCTTCAAAACCACATATTGAATCATCCGTTTTCTGTTTCTCTTTCCTAAACCAACTTGGTCAAGCCCTCGACCTATTAGTGACAGTCAGCTCCATACATTACTGCACTTCCACCTCTGCCCTATCTACCTCGTCGTCTTCAAGGGGTCTTACTACTTGCGTATGGGATATCTCATCTTGAGGGGGGCTTCACGCTTAGATGCCTTCAGCGTTTATCCCTTCCCGACTTGGCTACCCGGCCATGGGTTTGATACCCAACCGGTACACCAGAGGTCAGTCCATCCCGGTCCTCTCGTACTAAGGACAGCTCCTCTCAAATATCCTACGCCCACGCCGGATAGGGACCGAACTGTCTCACGACGTTCTGAACCCAGCTCGCGTACCGCTTTAATGGGCGAACAGCCCAACCCTTGGGACCTACTTCAGCCCCAGGATGCGATGAGCCGACATCGAGGTGCCAAACCACTCCGTCGATGTGAACTCTTGGGAGTGATAAGCCTGTTATCCCCAGGGTAGCTTTTATCCGTTGAGCGATGGCAATCCCACTTTATACCACCGGATCACTAAGTCCTAGTTTCCTACCTGCTCGACCCGTCGGTCTCGCAGTCAAGCTCCCTTATGCCTTTGCACTCTGCGAATGGTTTCCAACCATTCTGAGGGAACCTTTGAGCGCCTCCGATACCCTTTCGGAGGCGACCGCCCCAGTCAAACTCCCCACCTGACATTGTCCCCCACCCGGGTCACGGGTGCAGGTTAGAAACCCAGTCACACAAGGGTGGTATCCCAACAGCGGCTCTGGAAAGACTGGCGTCCTTCCTTCATTGCCTCCCA